>DASWUM010000116.1:0-48371 GCA_036401595.1 Pyrinomonadaceae bacterium | reverse complement strand
GGTTCCACACAGGGGCGGCCACGGAGGGCCGCCCCTACAGTTCGGTGAACGGGGTCAAAGACCCTTACTTCTCGAAATACATCTGCGCTGCCATCTTCGTTAACTTCCAAACTCGGGACCACGCAATCTTCCCGTCGCCATCCTCTCGGCCGGTCAACTTGTCGAAGATCATCTTGCGGAACAGACGTCCTTCGCGTCGCAGCATAAATTCCTTCGCAAACGGCTTGGCGGTCTCGAAGAAACTAAAGCCCGGATCCGTCACGACGCCAATACCTTCAAGCGTCATCAGCGCACGCATGATGTACGTGAAGTTTGACGGCAGGCGGAACGGATACTCATAGATCACCTCGGCGAGATCGTAAGTCAGCTCCTTGAAGTTAACGTCTCCAAGTTTGAGATTCAGATAGTGTGTGAAGAGACTCTCAACTACCGGCCGCACCGTTTCCGGATCGACTCCCGGTTTCAGGAAATTCAGATTGATGATGTCCTGGCCCAACCCTTTGACATCACGACCAACCACGTGGAAAAACGCGTCGATCATCTGCATCTGCAGCTTCGGACTGATTCGCCCGACCATGCCGAAATCGAAAAACGCCAGATGGCCGCTGTCCATCACCAGCAAATTCCCCGGATGCGGATCAGCATGAAAGAACCCGTCTTCAAGCAGTTGCTTGAGGTAAGCGCGAATCAGCAAACGATTAACCTTAACCGGCGAGATTCGATTCGCGCGCAAACCTTCGAGGTCAACCACCTTCGTGCCGCGAATGAAATCGAGCGTAAGCACACGCGTGTTTGTATGTGACCAGTAAATCTTGGGCACTCGAATCGCGCGCCACGTGCGGAAGTTGTAACGAAACCTGTCGGCGTTGCGTCCCTCTTTCACGTAATCCATCTCTTCAAAGATGGTGGAGTGAAACTCGCGCAACATTCCTTCCCAATCAGCGTTCTCATTCGCTTTCGGAAAGAAGCGATTGGTCAGCTTCACGAGGCGAAAGAGAATCGCGACGTCGAAAGCAATCGTCGACTCGAGATTCGGGCGCTGAACCTTAACGGCAACTTCCTGACCCGTGTAGAGCCGTGCGCGATAGACTTGGCCGAGCGATGCGGCTGCAATTGGTTCGCTGTCGATCTCCTGGTAGCTTTCGTGAAGACTGCGACCAAGCTCCGACTCGATAATCGCGAACGCCTCAGCGCTTGAAAACTCCGGCACCTGGTCTTGAAGTGTCGCCAGCTCTTTGACGTATTCCAACGGCAAAAGATCCGCACGCGTACCAAGCGCCTGGCCGATCTTGATAAACGTTGGTCCAAGGCTAATCAGAGACTCACGCAACCAAACAGCCTGCTTCTCGAGTCGCGCTTGTTTTCTCGCCGATCCTTCCGCACCGCGAAACACGAAATAGCGGAGCACGCGTACGAAGCGATCGAACGCCACATAGAGTTGCTGAGTAAACCATGCTTTCAGTCGAGCACGCCGGCCTTTTTCCCGCGCGAGATTGCGCAGACGCTCCATGGTCCGCTGGTTGAAATCCGCTCTGACGTCGTAAGTGTCTAAAAAAAGATAAAGCGAGAAGAGTCCGAGCACGCGCGCAACTTTCGCGGCCCGCAACCAGCCACGAAAGTCTCTACCCTCAAGAATCTCGTCAACCAGCTCTTCTGTTAGCGGTCGCACGGGGGCAGTCTGCTTCGGCGCTTGCGCCGGGATGACCGCGAGACCATTTCCGTTCGTTTCTGTTCTCTTAATTAATGCCTGATTTGAATTCATTTTATAAACGCTAAATCACCGAGAGCATGTGCTTCGTCCCTGCTCGTTCAAAATAACTGTTGGCCCGATCCACATCCCTTGTTATCTGTCTTTTCAACTCGTCAATCGAATTAAACTTGCGCTCGTCTCGCAAACGATACAGGAAACGAACACGCACTACATCCCCGTAAAGGTCGCCGTCCCAGTTCATTACGTAGGTCTCGACCGAAGGTTCCACTGCATCCGCAAACGTTGGTCTTAGGCCCACATTCGTTACGCTGCGGCGCCATTGACCGTCAATCAATGTGCCCGTGACGTAAACGCCATTCCGGGGTATGACGCGGTTGTGCGGGTGCAGGTTGGCCGTTGGAAAGCCCAGTTTGTGGCCTCGTTCGGCCCCGCGCTCAACACGGCCTTCCACGCCGTAAGGACGGCCCAACATGCGTCGCGCGAGGTTCACCTGGCCTGCAGCCAGGAGCCCGCGGATCTTGCTTGAACTCACCCGCGCGTCACGCAGCTTAACTTCCGCCACTTCACCGGCGACAAAACCGAGCTCGGCGCCGACGCGTTTCAGTAGATCGATATTTCCCTCACGCTCGTGTCCAAACGCGAAACCTTTGCCGAGATAGACCTCTTTCGCATGCAAACGATCGACAACGACATCGCGGAGAAAATCCGCCGCACGAATGGATGAAAACTCTTTCGTAAACCGCACTACGATCGTCTGCTCGATGCCAAGCACGCCAAACGCTTCGATCTTCTGGTCGAACGTCTGGAGCAACGGCGGCGCCGATTCGGGATGTAAGACAGCGCGCGGGTGTGGATCGAAAGTGATGACCGTCGGCACTGCGCCCGTGGCCCGCGCCCGCTCGACCACGGTGCTCATGATCAACTGATGTCCGAGATGCAGACCATCAAACACGCCGAGCGTGAGCACTGTCGGTCGTTGAATCTCGGCATTGTCAGTTCCGTGAAAGAGACGCATAGGAAAGTTGGCAATCACTCAACGACCAATCCGTCGTAAGCAAACTCGACACCCGCCGGAAGTCTGGCCGAGTCGCGTGCATGCTTGATGTCGTGAGCGATATGAGTAAAGAAAGTTCGGCGCGGCTTCAACTGGTCCACATACGCAAGCGCTTTATCGACCCACAAGTGCGTCGGGTGTTCCCGGAATCGCAGGCAGTCGAGCACAAGCACATCTAACCCCTGCAAAGCGACGACTGTCGCGGGCGGAATCTCGCTCAGATCGGTCAGGTACGCAAAGTCATTGAAGCGATAAGCCATCACCGGCAAACGGCCGTGAATGACTTCGAGCGGCGTGATCAGCAACTCTTCTCCGACGCAGAAACTCGCACCGGGCACAACGATATTCGGAATTACTTCCGGCAGGCCACCACCAAAATGCGATGGCTCAAAGATGTACTTGAAGATGCGTTTGATATCGACCCACGCGCGTTCGTTCGCGTAAACACCAAGCGCGCCGAAACGAAAGTTCAGCGGCCTGATGTCGTCGAGACCAAAAATGTGATCGGCGTGACAGTGCGTGATCAGAACTGCGTCGAGGTGTTTCAGTCCGAAGCGTAACGCCTGTTGGCGAAAGTCGGCAGACGTGTCGACGAGCACAGTGCGTCCCGCCTGTTCAATGATGACTGAAACTCTCAGACGTTTGTCGCGAGGATCGTCTGAAACACAGGTCTCGCACTCACAACCGATCGACGGCACTCCGGTGGAAGTTCCCGTACCTAAAAAGGTGAGCTTCATCTTCCCCCGGTTATGTCGCTGCCGCTAAATCTGCGCGGTTGCTGCGGCGAGTTAACCAGCGACACGTATTGCATCCGGAGGTCAGACAGCAGCCCTTCCAGCATTCGCTTCTCCTGAGGCGTCAGATTGTTTGCGGTCTTCTTCTGCAACATGCCGAGAATGTCGATCCAGTGCTTGCCCAGTTCCACGTCGACATCGCGCTGGTGCGTCACCGGATGTTCCATCATCCCCAACGCGGAAGCGGCATTGGAAGCAATCGACATCACAAAACTCACGAAGCTGGCCGGATCGCGCGCTTCCTGCAGATCTTCTTCGCTGAACTCTTCGTCCGCATCTGGCGCAGCTTCGACCGTCTCCGGCTGAACTTCCATCTCTGGCCCCGCCGCTTCGGGTGCCGGCGCAGTTGCTGCTGCCGCCTCCGGTGCGACGTCGGCTTTGGGCTCCGGCTTCTCTTCAGGAGGCAGATCGCGTGGACTTCCGTCCGCATTAAAAAGACGCCGATCAGTAACTTTGAAAGTGGGTTGGTCCTCTTGCATGGCTTTATTAAACCACAAAGATACAGGCCCACGAAAACACGAAACCGGCACATTTTTGTGGCCGCCTTTGTGGTTCTCTCACAGTCACTTTAGACTACCGGCATGCCCGGTACATTCAATGATTTAATCGCCTTAATGGATCGCCTGCGTTCGCCAAATGGCTGCCCGTGGGACCGCGAACAAACTTACGCCACGCTTGCTCCGATGCTGCTCGAGGAAGCTTACGAGGCGTTTGAAGCAGTCGAAGACGCTCGCGAAGGCCGGCCACGAGAACTTTGCGACGAGCTTGGCGACCTGCTGTTTCAGATTGTCTTCTACGCACAGGTGGCGAAAGAGCGTGGTGAGTTCACCATCGACGACGTTACCACCGCCATTCACGACAAAATGGTGCGCCGGCATCCGCACGTGTTTGGAGACGTGACCGCGGATGACGCTGCGACAGTGTTGCTCAACTGGGAAACGATGAAAGCCGAGGAGCGACGCGCAGCAGGCAAAAACGAGGAGACACATTCTTCGTTGCTCACGGGCGTCTCATCGAAAGCGCCCGCATTGATGGAGGCGCATCAGTTGTCCACAAAGGCCGCGCGCGTCGGGTTTGACTGGAAGTCTGTAGACGATATCTTCGACAAGCTACAGGAAGAGATTGAAGAGCTACGCACGGCGATCAAGGACCACACCGAGCTTAAAGACGAAGCCAATCATGCGCGCGTTCGTGAAGAGATGGGCGATCTGCTATTTGCCGCAACGAATATCGCAAGACACATGCAGGTCGAACCTGAAGCGGCGTTGAAGTTAACCAATCGGAAGTTCAGGAAGCGGTTTGAGTACATCGAGAACGCGCTACACACACGCGGGCAGGCGTTCGATCAAACGTCAATTGATGAATTGGAAGAGTTGTGGCAGGAAGCGAAGAAGAACTAGCCGCGGATAAACGCAGACCTGCGCGGATCTGCGTTTATCCGAGTTTGAAGTTAGTCGTTGATCCTTACAGACTGCATGATCGTCTGGAACGCATTCTCGAAGTTACGTTCGTTCTGCGGTGCGACAGCAATCATGTAGAACAACTGACCATTGCGTAGCTGCGTAGTGATTATGCGCACATTCTCCGGGCGGCCAGTGGCTTCATTCACGTTAGTGAGCGTCGACCAAAGCGCAGTGCGTCCCGCAAAAGTTGTTCGTTGATACCCACCACTCATGCGCATACCACTATTTCCCTGCGCGAGATTATTAATAAACTCCTGAGTTGCAGTCTGCAGGTTTCGATTATTCGTTTGCGCAACACCGAAACTCGCGCCGTGGGTGTAAACCGCCTGTCCGTTGTACTGACCAGACGCACCATCCGGGACAAACCACACTGAATCACCATCACTGACCTGACGCCAGTTGCTGGGCACGTTTACCTGCACGCCACCGTTGAAGATGTTGTAGCTCTGGTAACGTGTCGACGGATACGCCACGCGTCCGCTCGGCGGATTATTTGGAACATTGCTTGGAACGTTACCGGTTTGTTCGCCGGTCGGATAACGCTGACCACTACGAGCTATCTCCTGCATCGAGGGAGCACGCTGGTAACCTCGCAGCCGTTCCTGAATACGCGCAAAACCACGCGAGTCGATGTTGCCTGAGTTGTTGACTCGCAGGTACTGCGCTTCCCTGTTGATACGCGCATAACGATCGCTCGGGCTCGGGTGATCGCTCAAGAAGCCACCACCGCCACCGCCCTGTGCTTCAATCGTGCGAAACATCTCCGCGAGATCGCGCGGGTTGTAACCAGCATTGGCCATAATCTGTGCGCCAAGAATGTCCGCTTCAGTTTCATATTCGCGGCTAAACTTCAGCAGGTAGACTGCAAACGGCGCCTGGGCCAGTTGGCCCACACCTGGTCCACCGAGAATCGTTCCGGCGATTCCGGCGATGCCACCGAGTATGCTTAATTTCTGACCTTTGGTTGCCTGCGCTGTTCCGTGTCGTAATGCAACGTGACTGATCTCGTGGGCCATCACGCCCGCCATCTCACCCTCGGTCTTCGCTGCTTCGATCATGCCGCGGTTCACGTACATTGGACCACCGGGAAGCGCGAACGCATTGATGTCTCTCGCGTTTACGACTTTGAAGTAATACTGAAATTCGGGATGTTGAAATTCGGAAGGTATGCCGGCAACGAGCCGTCGGCCGACATTCTCGACGTAGCTTCGCACCGTTTCATCGCGAAGTAATGGAAACTGGCTCTCAGCTTCCTGCGCCGCCTGGCGCCCGAGTTTGATGTCGTCCTGAGTACTGTATTTGTTGCTGTGATATTTGATTTGCGTCTGCGCGAAGGCCGAGAACGGCATTACAGTGATCGCGATAAGCGCGATCCACGCAATCAAGGTTTGTCGTCTTAACATCGATTTTTTAATCATTCTTACCTCCACCGATAACAGCTTAATGCATTCTCATAGCCCATATCGTGAGTCATGCACCAAAACGAAACGCAATTCTCTAACAAAAGACCGGTTTCATGGCGTGAATATCGGAAAAGCCCCGACCAACCGACCTTGGAGGTTGGTAATGCAATGAAAATGCCAATAGTCGGGGCTCTACCTCTGATTACGTGGTTCGATGTGCTCGTTCAGCCATTTAGCCGGCTCAGCTACGGGCTCGACTCGATGGGCCTCGCCCCTCGAGAGTCGAATCATCGAGATTATCAGGAAGACAAAGGTTGCGATTTTGAAAAATGTGCTGCCCAGCGAACTGCCGGAGATAAGACTGATCGCGTCAAACAAAACCTTACCAACCAGAAAAACAATGTGGATAGCTAAGGCTTGCGAGGCATGAAAGCGAACCCTCACCTCTTTGCGTGGCACCAGAAACAGCTCGAGCAGCGACACCACGATTCCGATATACGGCGCGTAAGCGAGCATCGTCGCCCACTTTTCAGACACGCCGATGCCGGTAACTCCTCGATGTAACGTCGGTGCGTTGCTACTGCCTGGAGCCTGATAGACGCTCTGTCGCGGCTGATACTGCGCCGGAGGGGCGTAGGTTGGGGGAACAAATACTGACGGATATGGAGCTTCGAGCGGTGGACTGTCAATACGACGAGTTGGCGCTTCCGAATAGACATTCTGTCGCGCGTTCTCGTTTGGGGAATTACCGACTTCGCGAGTCGCGCCGCCAACTTGCTGTGTCGGCGTTGACCCTCCCAACTCGCCCCAAACCTCTTCAGCCTTGCGTTCTACGTCGGGATCGAGCGGGTTAGTATCGTATTTGGTCTTCTTCTCCATCACTGTCTCAAGCACAAGCTAATCAAACGATTAATAAAGAGGCTTTGTTTATTGCATTTCGTTTTGTGCTTTTTGCGCCTCTTTGTGGCCAATATTACTCGTCTGCGATCTCATACTCAACCTGCTGCCAGCGCTGCTCGCGTTCAGAGATCAAAAACGCCTTTATTACAGCATTGACGCCGCCGAGACCAATAATCAGGTATTTAGCCGATGGATAATAGGCGAGCCGCACGTCCGTTTCGGAAGGACTGGGGTCGGCTGCGCGTGGGTGTGAATGATAAATCGCCAGTAGATCCTCGCCGCGTTCACGCATCTGCCGTTGCGCGGCAAAGAGATCTTCAGGCGCTGCTTCGTAGCCTGACTCCGGATTCGGCGTGACATTCCGGAGCCGGTAAAGAGTGACCGCTTTGCTTTCCGAGATTCCGCCAATCAACCCGCAACACTCCGCCGGCGCCGTTTCGCGAGCGTGGGCAATCATTGCGTCCACATGTTCACGACGGAGTTGAATCAGCGGTGTGGTCAATCTTCGACGACTCTCAGGTGCAACTCTTGTAACTGTTTCGGATCGACTCCTCCCGGAGCATCAATCATCAGGTCTGCGGCTGAGGCAGTCTTTGGAAACGCGATCACATCGCGCATGTTGTCGGTGCCGGCGAGGACCATCATCAGCCGATCGATGCCCGGAGCGATACCGCCATGCGGCGGGGTGCCGTATTCGAGTGCGTCGAGAAAGAACCCGAACCTCTCGCGAGCTTCTTCAGTCGACATTCCCAACGCTTTGAAGACGAGACGTTGTACGTCTCGGCGATGAATACGAATCGATCCACTCGCCATTTCCACGCCGTTGATTACCGGATCGTAAGCTTTGGTACGAATCTGGCCGAGCAAGTTGGTTTCGTTGTTTTCGACTGCGCGCTGCAGCAGTTCGAGATCTTCATCCACTGGAGACGTGAATGGATGGTGCATTGAATAGTAGCGGCCGTCTTCTTCGTGATACTCGAACATCGGGAAGTCTGTCACCCAAAGCGGCGCATACACCCCGGCCGGAATCAGGCGCTCGCGACGCGCAACTTCATTTCGTAGCGCACCTAAACTTGCGGCAACTACTTTTGGTTTGCCTGAAACGATCAGAACGGCGTCGCCCTTTTTCGCACCGGCAAGGTCCGCGATTCGCATGACGACGTCAGCGCCGAGTGCCTTGAGCAACGACGATGAAAGCTCGTCGCCCAACTTGATCCACGCGAGCGCTCCCGCGCCATAACGCTTTACAAACTCCTGCAAATCGTCGAGCACCTTGCGCGACAAGTTGGCCCCGCCCGGCACAACCAGTCCCTTCACCTGTCCTCCGGATGACAATGCAGAAGCGAACGGCGGAAACTCGGTGCCTTCAACCGCGACGGCCAAATCCTGCAACTCGAGTCCATTGATACGCAGGTCGGGCTTGTCGGAACCAAATCGACTCATCACTTGCGCAAACGTGAAGCGCGGAAACGGCGTTGGCAATTCGACGTTGATGAGTTTGAAAACCGACGCAAACAGGCCTTCGATCAGCGAGTAAACCTGACTGAGCGTGGCGAAGCTCATCTCGACGTCGAGTTGGGTAAATTCCGGCTGGCGATCGGCACGCAGATCCTCGTCGCGAAAACAGTGTGCAATTTGGAAATACTTATCCAGGCCGCCGATCATGCACAACTGTTTGAAGAGTTGTGGCGATTGCGGGAGGGCAAAAAACTTCCCCGGAAAAATGCGCGACGGAACGATGTAGTCGCGTGCGCCTTCCGGCGTCGACTTGATCAGGATCGGCGTTTCGATCTCGTTGAACCCCTGCTCTGTCATGTAACGCCGGATTTCGTTGACGACGCGATGACGCAGAAAGAGGTTCGCCTGCAACTGCGGTCGTCGCAGATCGAGGTATCGATACTTGAGACGCAGATCTTCAGCGGCGAGTGCGTCGGGACTCGCGTCGAGTTGAAACGGCGGCGTGCGCGCATCGTTGAGTGTCAGTAACTGACGTGCGTGAACTTCGACTTCGCCTGTCGCCAGTTTCGGGTTGCGTGTATTTTCCGCGCGAGCGACGACGTCGCCTAGCACCGCGATCACATACTCGTTGCGCAGCTCCTTTGCTTTTGCGTGCGCCTCAGCCGAATCTTCAGCGTTGAAAACAACTTGAGTGATACCAGCGCGGTCGCGCAGATCGACAAAAGTCAGCTCGCCGAAGTCGCGACGTTTCGCGACCCAGCCCATCAGCACCACCTGTTTCCCGATGTCGCCGGGACGCAGGTCTCCGCAGGAATGAGTGCGTTCCAGATTTCCGAGGTTATCCAACATTATTCAATCCGTGTGTTCTGTAGTTCAAACTGCCTGAGCAATTTCTAAACGATTTCCGCCCGGATCGCGAACATAAAAGCGCGACCAGCCCGGAGTCGGCTGATCGTCAGGCAGAATCTCGACTCCAGCACTCCGAAAACGCTCTTCAGCTTCGGCCAGGTTCGCGACGGTGTAGCAAACGTGACGCTTGCTGATGCAATTCTCACCTAAAGGTCCTTCGATCGAGAGGTGAAGCTGCAGCGGACCTAATTGATACCACGCGCCACCGCGTCCACGCGAGCTTTCCGGCTTCGGCACTTCCTGCAATCCCATGACGACACCGTAAAAATGCTTCGCCGCATCCTCGAGCGCCCTGGGCACGGTGACGTTAACGTGATGGATTTGCGCGTTCATTTTTTATCTAACATGTTCTGATTGAACTCCGCGGAGCGATTGCGCGGAATACTCAACGAGCTCCAACCTTCCGAGCGGTAGTGCTTCGCGAGATACACAATCTGGCCGATGTGATAGGCGTAGTGCATCAGTTGTCGATTCATGGCTTGCACGACGGTGTGCTCCTCACCGCGAATCAGCACCACCTTGCCTAAATCTTCCGGCCGCAACGGCTCGAGGGCATCAAAGACGGATTTCCAGCCGCGTTCCCAGTAAGCGATCACGTCGTCTTTCTTCGTCTGCGCTTCAATTACAAACTCCATATCGCGATTGCGATCGGGTTTCTCGCCGTCAGACGTAAGAAAATCGGTCCACCGCGAGAGCATGTTGCCGGCCATGTGTTTCATGATCACGGCGACGCTGTTTGATTCCTGATCGAGAGTTACAAAAAATTCTTCGTCCTGCAATTGCACGATCGCCTTCTCGGCGAGTTTCTTGTAGGCGCGGAAGGCTTTCAGCGCGTCTTCGAAATAGTTCTGAACGATTGCTTCACTTGACATCATGAACTCCAAAACATTTCTCCCGCAACGGCGCGACGGCTGAAGTATTACGTTGCGTCGTTGTGCCGTTGCGGGAGTAACTCTTTTACCACCGTTGCCACATCAGCACGCGACACCGTTTGCTGTTCTCCGCTTTGCATGTCCTTGAGCGCAACCAAGTCTTTTGCCTGCTCATCTTCCCCAAGAACTGCCACGACAGGAACGCCGAGCGTGGACGCGTACTTAAACTGTTTTCCGAGCTTGTCAGCCTCAGGATACAAATCAACTCGCAGGCCGGCAGCCCTGAGCTCCTGAGCCAATTTAATAGACTCAGCAACCGTCTCTTTATTCCAGATCGTGACCATCACATCCGCCGGCGAGGAATCCAGCCAGGCCGGAAACATGTTTCTCTCGTTCATCACGACCAAAATTCGTTCCAGCCCCAAAGAAAATCCACACGCCGGCACTTCCTGACCCAAAAACATTCCGACCAGATTGTCGTAGCGCCCGCCGCCGCCGAGACTGCCTGCCAGATCCTTGACAGTGATCTCCATGATCGCGCCGGTGTAATACGAAAGTCCGCGCGCGAGACTCGGATCGATCTTGATTCGCTGCGAAATCCCCATCGCCTCCGCAAATTCCAGGATCGACTGCAACTCATCGACGCCTTTCGCACCTTGTTCATTGTCTTTCACAAACTCAACGATGCGACCCAGCACCGCCTTGCTGAACGCCTGTGTAGCGTTATCCTCTGCGGCGATCTCCGCGGCATGTTCGAGAGAACTCAAATCAGAAAAGAACCTTAGCAAGCGATCGCCTGCCAATTCGTCGATACCGCGCGCTGCAAATTCTTTCTTAACGCCCTCGTTTCCGATCTTATCGAGCTTGTCCAACGCAATCAGGGCCACATCGTGCTTGTCCAGCGCCACACCGGCGATTCCGAGGATCCCGGTCAAAACCTTGCGGTGATTTAGTCGCACGCAGAAGTCGTTGAAGCCAAGCTTTACTAAAACTTCACTGGCCGCGGCGCAAATCTCCGCTTCAACAATCATCGAATGCGAACCAAGCACGTCGACGTCACACTGGTAAAACTCACGAAACCGTCCACGCGCAGGCCGGTCGGCACGCCAGACTGGTTGAATCTGATAACGCTTGAAAAACTTCGGCAGCTTGTCGCGATATTCAGCCACTACACGCGCGAGCGGAACAGTCAGATCGTAACGCAACGCCAGATCCGCTTCGCCGGTTGATTCATGAACGCCGCGCTTGAGTATTTTGAAGATTAGTTGGTTCCCTTCTTCACCATACTTGCCCATCAACGTTTCGATATTCTCAGCCGCAGGCGTTTCGAGCGGCTCAAAACCGTAACGCTCGTACACGTCTTTGATCACACCGATGACGTATTCGCGTTTGCGAACGTCCTCGGGAAGAAAGTCGCGCATGCCGCGCGCTGGCTGCGTCTTAGCTGAAGGCATTATTTGAAGACTGAAAAGCCTGCGTAGATCACAAACTGATTCAAGCCGCGGTTGGAACCCTGTCGATCGCCGTTAGAGATGTGATGAAACCTGACGCCTATGTTCACCGCACGCCGCTCTGACGTAAAGATGCGTAGGCCACCGCCGGCTTCGCCAACCCATGCAAACCGACCGGCGTCCTCAATCGGCACTGACTTGTTGAAGTAAAGCAGCCCGCCGTTAACGTGAGCGAAGGGATGCACTTTGCTGCCGTTTGCGAAATCGAGTTGCAAACCGAGCGGCGTGAATCCGGCGCCCCAGGCAGTCTCGCGGCGGAACGTCGTGCCCGCCGGTGTGGTGGTGCGCGAAACTATGGTTCCCGTTGCTACTGCGACCGGAACGACGTCGAGTGTGTACTGCAACGCGAGACTGTCGTTGGCCGCTAGAGTGCGCCCGTAGCGAAGTGCTGCAATGAAAAACTTTCGATCTGCGGCTTCATCATCGTGCAGACCGCCAAAGATCGTCGTTGCTTTCGGCGATCCCCCAACCCAGAAACCCCATTCGTTATCGCCCTTCTGGAGAAGAAACGGATTGTCGGCATTTTGTGCGAAGGCAGGCACGCAAGCGAACAAGGTAATCAAAACAAGCATCAAGTAACGTTTCATTAGGAATCCTTTGTTGTTTCCTCCCGCAACCGCGCAACGACGCAACGCCTTCGGTATCTTTGCGAGTCCGGCGTTGCGCCGTCGCGCCGTTGGGAGAAATTCTTTAAATCATCTCTCTTCTATACTCTTGAGTGTACTCAACGTAGTTCTTCCAAAACAGTTCGAGACCGGCGACCTCTTCGTCGGACAGTTCGCGCTTCACTTTCGCCGGAAATCCCATCACGAGCGAGCGTGGCGGAATGATCGTCCCAGGACTGACAAGCGAGCCCGCCGCAACCAGCGACTTCGTTCCAATGCGAACGTCGTCCAACAAGATCGACCCGATCCCGATCAGACAACCGCGTTCGACGTAGCAGCCGTGCAGCGTAACGCTGTGGCCCACCGTCACTTCGGCCTCGAGGATTGTCGGATGAGAACCATTCCGGACGTGAATTACAGAATTGTCCTGAACGTTGGACCGGTCGCCGATGCGAATGTAATGAATGTCGCCACGCACCGTGCAGTTGCACCAGATCGAGGCCTCTTCTCCGAGGTGCACATCGCCGATAACCTGGGCACTGGGTTCAACATACGCGGTCGGGTGAATCTGCGGGTGAACCCCACGGAACGGTCTAATCATGATTTTCCGAAGATAGTAACATAGACACCCGTGTGCTAAATTGAACCCATGACCCGACCGGTAGTTTTTAGCCTCTTACTGACTGCCACGATCCTCCTGGCGGCGTCGTGCACCGGCCCGTTATTCAAGGTCAAGCCGGTAAATGAGCTACCGCCGTTGCCCGCCAACACGCGTAATGCGGATGCGGGCGGCGTGACGATTCGTGTGGCGCCATTACTTACTGACGAGGAAAGCCAGGAGTTGTTCGAAGCCAATCTGCCGCTGAGCGGTGTTCTGGCAGTACGGATGGAGTTGAATTTCCAGAGCGGTGTGCCGGTCGAGATAAAACGAGCACGCTTTCGTTTGCGAGATAGTCAAAACCGCGAGTGGAAACTGCTGTCGGGAAAGGGCGCTGTTTCGCGAGTCATGAAAGCGAATGGCGTGTTTGCCTACAACCCAAACTCACGCAAGCAGTTTGAAGCCGAGATGGGCGCCTACTTGATCGATCTGAAAACGCCACTCTCGTCGGGCGACTCGCGCCGCCAAGGCTTCCTGTTTTTCCAAAGTCCCGACAAGCTGCCAGTGCAATCAGGCCAACAGTTCACGTTAACAGTTGAGCGCCTTCCGCAACCAGCAACAATCACCATAAACTAAAAGGCACACAAGGCACCTTTTTGTGCCTTATGTGCCTTTTGTGCTTTTTTGTGGCTAACCTCTAGGACCAGTGGCCCTCACGGTCAGCTCCGTTCCGGCAGTCAGATCAAGATCGTTACGACCCTGAACGTAAACCGATCCGGCGCCGGCGCCGGCGCCAATCACAGCACCAATCGCTGCGCCTTTGCCGCCGCCCGCAATCGCACCAATGATCGCACCCACCGCAGTACCGATCGCCGTGCGAGTGACTGTCTTGTTGGTCTGGTCGCTTTCGCGCACCGCGCCTTCATTATCCACTCGAACGACCTCGCCACTCGGCGTACGAACCGTTTCGAGAATACCGGCGAAGCGATAACTTCTGCCGTCTCGCAAACGAATCGTGTCGAAGTCGAGAGTCATTTCGGAACGGCCGGAAACTCGACCGCTACGGTTGATGCTCGACACCACGCCTTCAATCGTCGCACCGTCAAACTGGCTCGGTGAACGCACTGTCAAAGTGAAGCGATCGCCTTCGCGAGCAGTCTGCGTCGACACATCGCTGTTGAGCACCGCAACAAGGCTGGTGCCATTCGGAACGATGAAGGTGCCCGTTGGATTCGGTTCGCCAACCGCGATGCCTTCACGATTCGTGTCGTAGATGTTCAACTGCGCGACATCAGAAGTCCGATCGTAGTAAGTCCTGACCACAACTGGCTGCGTGATGCGATCGCTGTAAAGCGTGCGCGTTACCAGCAGCTCTCGGCCGTCAGGCGACGGATCGAAAGTCACGGTGAAGTCGTTTGCACGCTCGCCCGTGCGAGTAATCGACAACGTGTCGCCCGAAAGACTGGCGCGGACACGAACGGTGCCACCGCCGTTGGTATTCTCAACCTGTTCGCGACCATCGGCGACAAAGTTGATCTGCGGAGCGCGTGTCGAAGCGATGGTTACCGAAGTTCCGCGACGATCGATAGCAATCATCGAGGGCGGATCCAGGCGACGAATCAATGAGTCATAAACTCGCTGCCGCTCTGCGAGCGACAGATTGCGCGTGGCGTCGTCGACAGCCCTGCGCACGTCGTCTCCACGACTCGCGTTGAGACGGAACGTACCGGTTAAGTCTCCACGGTTACCATAACCGCCACCAGTGTTCCCACCCGGATAAGTTGACCAATTCCAGGCAATGTTGAATGCACTCGCTAGCTGATCGAAATCTGGCCGCAAAGTGCTCCAACTATTTTTCGTCTGGTACGACACCTGGCGATCATTTACGTAGCTGTTCAGGAACGCCGCCCGATCCAAAACGTTGCGAGCATCAGAAGAACTCACCTGGCGGCTGTTCACGCGATTGCGTAGTTGCGTCAACGAGGTCTCGAAGTCGCTGATTTGGCGTCGAACTTCGTCGAGTGAATTTCGATCGTTGTAACTCGCTCGCGTGAGATCCTGTCGCAGATTGCGAGTAAAGGTGGCTGAACGAACGTTGAGACGGTCAACGAGTTGGCGCATCTGAAAATCGCTCAGGTTGTAATCGTTATTTCCGCCACCGACACCGCCACCGACACTGCTCGAGTTCCACGGCACGCTGAGACTGTAGAAACCCGCGAGCTGATCGACGTCAGTGCGAATCGCCTGCCACTCGCGACGCGAGCCTCCTCCAAGACGATTACCGGCAAAGAAGTTGTCGATTTGCGCCGCCCGGTCCAGCACCGCTTGCGCGTTGGTTGTAGTCGAACGTCGCGTGCCAAGACGCCGATCGAGTTGAGTCAAGGAAGTTTCGAAATCAAGGATCAAACGATTGATCTCGTCGATGCGATAGTTATTTCGATCAGCAGCGTTTTGCACCGCGCGCTGTAGAGAGTCCGTGCGAGTTTGAAGTCGTCGCACGACATCCCGAATGGCTGTGTCGTTGGCGCCGAACTGGGCCATGCCTGTCGTGGCCAAGCCCGCCGTCACCAACGCTAATAGGAAAGTCGTGAAAATTGTTTTTCTGATTGCTCTCATCTCTTCTCCTCCTCCAGCAGACCGGGGCCTGCATTTCAAACTTTGTGCCAAGCGGGCGGATTTTCAGCGGGGCTGGGTGTTTTGCAGGGGGAACCCGGTCGTCGGGATAGGCTGAAAACGATACGTACCGCTGACTTACCTTCAGACAATGCCTAACAAAATGGCACTGTTTCGAGGACTTAGTACGTTCGCATGCAAACGCTGTGGCAACCGGAGTGAGAAACGTGGAAATTATACGCCTGATGGAGGAAAAGGTGAGACTCGGGGTGGGAATGAACCTTTTGGGATGCTGAGAAAGTTTTCTCACGCAACGACGCAACGGCGCAACGAAGAAGGATTTCTTTCTTCCCGTGGCGCCGTTGCGCCGTTGCGTGAGTATGCTTTTACGGCTCTGGTGGGGCGGGCTTGTCGGTTCCGCGTTCGCGATTGAATATCGATGACGGCAACCACGCCGGCATCGCCTCGTCGTTTGCCGCTCGCAATCCCATTACGAGCATCACGCCGGCGACGGTGCGTGGTCCGGTCCAGTCCCAATCGGGGCGCACAACGTCACTGGGTTGGTGATAGTCCGTCTTTTCCCACTGTTTCAGCCGATCCATCCAGGCTTCTTTCGCACCATCCGGCGCGCCGAGGATCATGATCCCTGGAATTCCCTTCTTCACAAAGAAGTAGTGATCGGAGCGGTAGAACGACTTCTCCTCGGGCATCGGATCCGGAATAACTTTCAAACCAGTCGCGGCTGCAACTTCATTCAACAACGCACCAAGCGTAGAATGCTCGACGCCATAACCGACAAGCACTTTCACCGGTCCATAAACTTCGGTTCCCATTCCGTCGAGATTGAGGTCCGCAGCTACCTGTTTGATCTTCCAGGTTGGATTCTTGACCCAGTATTCCGTTCCGTAACCTCCGTATTCTTCTCCCGTCACGGCAATGAAAATGATGGAGCGCCGCGGTTTCGTGGGCACTTTCGTCATCACCTCGGCGATCGCCAGCATCTCAGCGACACCGAGAGCGTTGTCGGCAGCGCCGTGGTAAATGCGATTGTCCGCCGCCAGGCCGTAAGCATCGTAGTGGGCTGAAAAGACGAGCGCTTCCGCCTTCAACTTCGGATCGGAACCTTCGAGCAATCCAACAACGTTATTCCCGACTCCCTTCGTCTTCTTGAGTTTCACAGTGATTGTCGCGGTCGCTTTAAGATCGATCGGCGTGAAGCTTTCGTCTTTCGCCTTGGCTAATGCTTCTGCGACGGTAACTCCGGACGCGGCAAACAACTTCTCAGCCGCCGCTTCGCTAACGCCGATGAACGGAGGCAGAAAGTCGGGCATCTCATCTTCGCCTTCCGGTTCGATTTGTCGTCGCGTGAGGTAATCAGCCATTTCGGCGAATGTCAGCGTCTCAGTGTCCTGTCCGATCACCACAATACCGGCAGCACCGCGCGCGATCAGACCGCGCAACACGTTACCCTGCGCCTGCGCTTTCTTCCACTGCTCTTTCCCGATCTCGGGTGGAGGGCCATCACGCAACACAACGACCTTCCCGCGCACGTCGAGTCCCGCCAAATCGTTTCGCTTGAGGACCGGAAATGCGGTTCCGTAGCCGACGAAGTAGATCTTGGTGTTGACGTTCTCGTCGCCGCTGTACGGCGGCATCACGAAGAACTCCGAGCCCATTTTGAGGCTCTGATTGCCGACGGTGAACGCTGTTTGCGGTAAAAACTGCATCTCCCTGAATTTGATTGGTTGCAGGTAAGAATTCTTTTCACCGAGAGGCTTTAGTCCGAGTTTTGCAAAACGATCTGCAATCCACGCAGCGGCTTTGTCACCGCCAGGTTGCCCAGTGCCGCGACCCTGCATTTCGTCTGCAGCCAGCGCATTGACTGTTTCTTTAATAGTCGCGAGGCTCAGACTGTCGACAAGCTGCTGTTCGGTGGTTGAAAGCGCGCGAGTCGCTGCCGGTACGGCCGCCTGCGTCCAGCCGAACGCGGTTGAGGTGACCAGTAAAACCGTGAGTACTAATGCGAGACATTTCTGTTGATACTTCACTTGCTTTTGTAATCCTTTTCTTTTGACGAAAACGGGCGGCCACGGACGGCCGCCCCTGCAATCTTTATTAGCAGAATTCGACTTAGCCTGTCGATCCAAATCCTCCGGCGCCGCGCGCGGTCTCATCGAGATCCGTCGCCCACTCAGCTTCCGGTGTGATGATCTGCTCGACGATCAATTGGCAGATTTTACTGCCGGCGGGAAGCGTAAGCGTTTCGTCGCCGGTGTTGTAGAGCAAACAACAAACCTCGCCACGATAATCTGAATCGATCACACCGGCCAGCACATCCAATCCATTCTTCGCAGCCAGCCCGGATCGTGGCGCAACTCTTCCATAAAATCCCTGCGGTATCGCCACCGCCAATCCAGTCCTCGCCATCACGCGTTGCTTTGGTCCAATACTCAAATCCTCAATCGAATAAACGTCCAGGCCTGCTGCCAAAACACTCCCTCGTTGCGGAAGCACGGCACGTTGATCGAGTTGTTTAAATCGAAGAGTGTTCAGCAAGAGTGGCGACATCAATAGGAGTTTCTAAAGAAACGGCATTCTAACTTAGTTCGCATGTCATTGGCACTAAAACAGACTGACGCCAAAAGCCTCTGCCAGAAAAAACAAGGAAGCGCAAAGAAAAACTGAGAAGCAAACACTGCCTAGCAAATAGTACCTGACGTTGTCACTCGTTTTTGGATCCATGATCTCCTCCTTCGAACCAACATTGATTGGACACTGTTTAGCTTTGATCGATTCTCAATCGCGATCCGCTGCGAATCGTGATGATGAGAAAACATCCGGCACGACTAGTGTCTTATCGAATGATGGAATTTTTTCGAGGAGAACAACAATGGCAAAATTAAAATTACTTGCTGCGATCATCTTGTCTTTGCTCTTTGGCCTTCTTACCTCTCTCGGATTAGGTCTAACCACCGCCAGCAGACTTTCCACCAATCACGAAGCCGCCAGCGTGCGGCTAAATCGCGGTCGAGCCTAGATAACAGAAAAGCGAATTGATTTAACGAGAACTCGGATTGGTCCAACAAGGTAGTGGTTAAGTTTCGGTTTTTTGCGACAGTGAAACATTTAGCAAGCAAACGACCCCAGGGCCGAATACCTTGCATTAGCTTCAACAAACGAAACTCTATTTTGGTTTAGGTAGGGTCAGAGTCTCGTGTTAGCCATGAAGGAGCAACAATGAAAAAGCTTACTGACAGCGCCGTGGAGGATGATATTCGCGAGATCGGTCACATTGATATCCCGCGAGAACTTCCCATCCTCAACAGTCCCGAAACGCGTTCGAGAATCCGCAACGTTCTCGATCAGTATCCACCAGAAGAGGTCCGCGGGTGGATTAATGCTGAACCTCTCCAGCAAATAAAACACGGGCCAATCGACGAAACGAACAAACGACGGAAGGAAATGCTGAAAAAATTAACTAAAGAGATGGGAGTTTGAACAATGGAAAGCAAATCGACCCTCGAAGAAGACTCAGACTCGCCGGGAAATAAGTATCGGAGTAGATTGCTGTTGATGGTTTACCCGGACCGGCGCCACAACACGACACACATTGACGACGAACTCGACAACAAGCAACTCCGGTTCTCGTCCGTCTCCCGGCGCGGATCGTACAGACGCGTTCAATTATCATTGGAAGTATCTGATTCGCTAACTAACCGACCCGAGCTGGCAGGCAAGTCTCTGCAGACTCTGAGAGTTACCCTGCCTGCTCCGCCAACGGCAGACGAATGCAAAAAGGAGGAGACCGTGAATGAAGGACCGGCGGACGACGACTTTCACGACAGCGATGTCGACGTTTATGACCTATACAACGCTTGCAACGGCGAGCTGTATCAGGAGCGCCTTGATATCCGCAAGCTCGATGAGCTAACGCCCGAAGAAGCTGAAATTCTCAACGTTCCCAGACTCAAAAAAATCTGGCATCACACAACTCTTGGATGTCGCAAGTGTGAAGAGATCATTCTTACCTTAAATGCTGTGCGCGACTTGCTGAGAGAAGACCTGGAAGAATCTGTAGCGGAAGAATCCAAAACCATCGCCGTAGATCAAAACTCAAATCTACAGTGACGGTCGCGATGAGAATTCTTCTGACCCCTCGCGTGTCTCATCATCGGTATTGAATTTTTGAATAGGAGATCAACCATGATTAAGAAATCCATCGGAATCGCAATCGCGTCGCTCGTCCTGCTAGGGATCATCGGCATCGGCATCAAGATCGTCAAAGCAAGTGTGCCGGCGTGTAACCTCACCTCGCATCGAGTTCAAGTTGTGACCGCAACTAATCTTCGCGGACTCAACGTGATGTCGAAAGTAAACCTACTCACTCACGATCTGCGCACCTTGAGTGTTACCAAAGTGTTACCAACGTTGGACCAGAAGCTTTCACTGCTTGATACCGTGGGCCAACTCGCAAACTGCGGCGTCCTGAATGTCGCGTTGGGCAATGCACTAACTTTAGTTGATGAAGCATAGTCAAAATTTCTGGGGAACAAACTCCCGCTTGTCGGTGTCCAAATCTCCGGGCGTTTGTTCAAACTCTCAACTGTGGTGGTGAGCCGTTCGCTCACGAACGGCCTCCACCTCAGAGTTCAACTCACACGCCAGTCGAATTAGTAATGTCGATTCTCGAAGCAACAGATAACTAACAAACAGATGAGTTGCAAGGCTCAAGAAAGAGAGAGGGCCATGGCGGATGATGATATCAGAGATGATGATGATGAACTCGAAGAGAACACCAGTTGCGACGACGAAGTTGCAGACGTCCCTGAAATCGATCCCACCTTATTCCAATATGTTGACACAGTTATTGCCCCGAAATTAGCACACGCGTTCGGTGAAGAAGCACAGGATGTCGAACAGGATTTCTGGCTCAAGGTGGTGAAGTCGAAAATCCAGTTGAAGGACATTGAACATCCCAAAGCTTATTGTTATATCGCCGTAAAACACCAAAGTCTCAACCGTCAGCGGCATTACCAGAACGAGAAAGATCACACGGACTCACATAATCTCGAAACGCTGGTATCAATGGCCGATGTTATTTGCGAGTCGTCCGCGCTGAACCCCGAAGAAGCCCTACTCCTGAAGGAAAGAAAGGCGCAGGTGCGAGACCGGATCCTGAAGATCGTTTATGAGGTGGAGCCGAAAGAAGCAGCAGAAGTAGTGCACCTGCGACTCATGGGCGTCCACCCGACCGAAATTGCACGCCTGTTAGGAAAAGCACGCGCCACGATTTACCGGATGGGAAAACCACTGAAAGAAGTCCAGAAGAAAATTATTGCAGACTTAGGTGTGGAAGAAATCCTCAAAACTCAGCCCCGTTTACGCCCCGCGCTAGACGACTTGATCGCCAGGAGTCTCATGGAAGAGTACAAGATCGAGTCAGCGCCGCTACCGCCCTATTCGCGGTTCATTGCCGACAGAATCGCATCACTTACATCTTCGGCAAGGTGACGCCACGCTGGCCCTGGTACTTGCCGCCGCGATCCTTGTACGACGTTTCACAGACTTCGTCGGATTCGAAGAAAACAACCTGGGCGACGCCTTCGTTGGCGTAGATCTTGGCCGGCAACGGTGTTGTATTTGAGAATTCGAGCGTGACGTAGCCTTCCCATTCGGGTTCGAACGGTGTCACGTTCACGAGAATACCGCAGCGGGCGTACGTGCTTTTGCCGAGGCAGATCGTGAGCACGTTGCGGGGAATGCGGAAGTATTCAACGGTGCGCGCGAGCGCGAAGCTGTTTGGCGGAATGATTACTGAGTCGCCTTTGATGTCGACGAAGTTGTTCTCGTCAAACTCTTTAGGGTCGACGATGGTGCTGTTGATGTTGGTGAAGAGTTTGAACTCGTCGGCACAGCGGATGTCGTAGCCGTAACTCGAGGTGCCGTAAGAGACGATTCGCTTGCCGTCGACGAGTTTAACCTGGCCGGGTTCGTACGGGTCGATCATGCCGTGCTCGGTGGCCATTCTGCGGATCCATTTATCTGATTTGATGCTCATTTATGCCTTGTTTTTCGACACGGTGTGCTTGAAATAGTCGGCCATTCTAGACCCACAAAGAACAAAGCACCAAACTTTATCCACAGATTACGCAGATTTTTAATCAGATTATTGCGAGGCTTTCCTGATGTTCAAGGTGCCGTCGCCGACTGTGAACTTGAAATACGCGCCACCGGCACCGGCGCGTGCGTGGACGATGCGTTCGGTGATGCCCGGCTTTTCACGAGAGACGAGGCCGTCATAGGTGTTGACGATCTTGCCGGTGCGCAGAATTTCGGCATCGATGTCGCCACTGAATCCGGGTTGTAGATCGACGTTGATCGTTCCCGAGGCGATGCGAATGTCAGCACCGTTGCCACGCCAGCTTCGCGCCGGGATCGAAAGCGTAATCGAGCCTGCCGTAACGGTGCCTGAAACGGTGCCGCCAGTTAATGTGAGCGCTGTATCGCTCTCAGTCGCCGTGATACGCATTCCACCTTCGACTCCTGAAAGCTTCACGTCGCCATGACCGGCGTTGATCTCAAGGTCGATATTAATCGGCACACGCAAACGATAATCGATCTTCCACGGCAGGTTGAGCAGTTGTTTGGGAAAGCTTTTCGCCGCTCGCTTCATGAATGCACGATCATGTGTACCGGTAGTCAGCACGCTGATGTGATTAAGATCTTCGTCGAAGACAAACGTGTTCACTTTCGCGAGCTGGTCCAGATCCGCTTCCGTTGGAGCTTTGAGCTCGATGTTGGCGGTCAGTTCAACTTCGTTCCGCTGCCAGCCTTCGACAGTAACCGAACCACGTGGCGCCGCGATCAAAGTCACCGTCCCGCCGTATTGAAAACGCGCCGACTCGCGTCGCGTCGAAGTGCGCGTCAACAATTGCACCTCAGGCGCGGGGGTCTTCTGCGAATAGACAGGACTGGCGAAAAGGAAGAGGACGAAAAGGACTATCAATTTGGCCATCGGACGTCATAGTAACAAAAAAAGGACGTTGCCTGATCGCAACGTCCTCAACCTGTGCCTTGCCAATGGAATTGCGAAGCTTTACCTTCGCAAAAACGTGATCTGACCACTGAAATTGATGATCGACACGGACGAACGACCGTCGCCGACATCGCCGACGTACTTCCTGCCGTCCTGCGTCTTGAAATTCTGATTCCAGAAATCATTCAACGCGATCTTCCGTGCCGGCGAAGCAGCCTCAAGGCGAAACGCCGAGTTACCCGGAATACGGATGGTGATATCGCCCTTGTTTGACTTGAACTCGTAAGTGCCGCCACGCGAAAACTCGCCGTCGAAGAATATATTGCCGATAACGTTTTGCGCGATCACGTGCGACGCAGTGACATTCGTTAGCTCGATGTCGCCTTCAGAGGAAACGTGCGCGCGCACGAGACCACTGCGAATGTTTGCCACGCTGATATTGCCACGCCGCGTTTCGAGATCTACCGATGAATTAACCGGCACCTGGAGTTTGAAATTGATATCGCCAACGTCTCCGCGGCCGCGATTATCGCTCATCACGTCAACCACCAGGCTGTCTTCGATCTGGCGCGGCACCACGTGAGTGCCCTTTGATTCGATCGTCGCCGAAAGCCGGATCTCGTCTTTGTTCCACGACTCGACCACTATCGTGCCCGAGATATTGCGTAACTCGATCCGAACATTCTTTCCCGCTGGATAACGTTTGTTAAGTTGCTGCTGCGCGTAAACGGTGAACGACGCGGAGGCCAATGCGAGGAGTGCGCCAACGGCGAGAACGCCGGCGCGAACTGACGGCCGCGGACACAAAAATCTGGTTTTCATTCGCGTGGGGCTGCTATTCACAACAAGTAATTACAACAAGTCACGGGCACGGGAGCTAGCAAAAGTATTACAGATCAGAAAAGTCTTTCAGCAACGTCAGTTTGTCGTTGAACGATTCGTTGAGCATCTGTTCCGAAACCTCATCGTGTGGATTTCGCTTCAGATCCTCGAGTGAGTTCGCAATCGCTTTATCGATTTCTTTCAGGTTGCGGTCAAAGGTATCGCGCATTTCCGGACTCCAGCGCACTTTATTCAGCTCAACGCGCTGATTCCAGTAATCGAGCACCTGGCGGCGTTGCGAGAAACGGTCCTCAAGGTTGGAAGCCTCGAGAGGCGGCGCAACCGCCTGCACACCGTAACCGCCCCAACGTCTCAGGCCAACAACTGTTACGAGCGAAACCAACAATACTATGGCGACTGCGGAGGCCGCCAATTGCGGCAACGAAAGCTCCCAACTATGGCCCATCAACCGGCCCAGGAACGACGGACGGCGTTCATTATTAGCCGCAGCGCGGCTCGGCAGATCGGCCTCGATGGTGTTACGAATGCGCAGCCAGAGCGCGCGTTCGTTGGGCGGCGTTTCGTACTGGCCTCGCTGAGTGCGGCAGAAGCCGACAATCGAAGCGAGGTCCTGGCGCACGCTTTGGCAATCCAAACACTCTTTCAAGTGCGTATTTAGTGTGGACTCATCGCGCTGGCTAATCGATCCGTCAATCAGATCGTGGATGAGTTCCTGACATGTCTCGCAGTTCATTGCTTACCACCTTCGTTCTGTCTCATAAATGCGCACAATTCAAATCAAACCTGGCTGACAGAACCTGAATCCGGTTGTCATCAATCAAGGGAAGACTGCGTTTGAAGCCCGAGTTTGAACAAGCTAGTTTGTAGCTCATACCCTTCGAGGCTATTCCTCCACTTTCTGTTGCCTCAAAAGTCCACGCAATTTCATCCTGGCTTTGTGTAACTGCGACTTCGAAGTACCGACCGAACACCCCAGCATTCTCGCAATTTCCTCGTGTTCGTGCCCTTCGATGTCGTGAAGCGTAAATACCGTTCGATAACCGGGCGGGAGTTGAGCAATGGCTTTATCCAGCGCTATCCGGTCAACAACTGGCATGGAATTGGGGTTTTCCGTGCCTTTTACTATCTGAATCGGCGTTTCGCCGTCCTCGGTCGTCGTTTCCATCCGCACGCCGCGTTTGCGGAAGTGCATCAACACCTGGTTGACGGTGAGACGATGTAGCCAGGTAGTAAAGGCAGACTCGCCCCGGAAACTACCGATTTTTCGAAAGAGCTGAATGAAGACCTCCTGTGCGAGATCTTCTGCTTCCGAGACGTTACCGGTCATTCTCAAACAGAGCGAGTAGACGCGACGATTGTGGCGCTGGTAAAGCTCCTCGAACGCCACCATATCGCCGGCGGCGGCTTTCTTCGCCAGCTCAAAGTCTGTCGTTTGCGGTGTCTCGGTTTCGGCTGCGGTCACGTGACGCGTAATTCGGGCAAGCTCGGAAGAAATTTCACAAAACTTCAGGCTTGTTTGGCACGATATCACGGTTCCGCGAGTTTCAAGGGAGCAGCACTGAATCCTTGGATTGCCCGCGTGGGGATGCGGTGCGCAGGCCCAGTACCCTCAACGGGGCTGTGATGCGGCGCTTCGCGCGCGTCGTTGCCTTACCCGACCCTAAAAATAGTGATTTCCCCAGCCGAATCAATACTTTCGTACGGCTGGGTTGCAGGATAGGTGATAGGTGAGGGTGCTGACAAGCGCAGAGTCGAAGCAACGGGTGGACACCCGTTCTCCTGAATCACTTGAGAAATTTCTCAACCAGGATGACTGGTTCCAACTTTCCGTCGATACGAGTGCTGCCCATCTTGATCAGAAACAGTTCTATCGTGTCACCCTGTTTCAACTCCTGCGCAAACTGCGCGACGAATTCTTTTCGCACGGCAAGCCAGTAGCTCTCACCGTTTTCGGTAAAAAGCATTTCCGTGTCGTAAGGAACAGTGTAAAACTCCGGCGCTCCCGCAAATTTGTTGGCCCAACTATCGATCACCGTCTTCTTATCCTGATGCAACGGCCTTTTCTCTCCGGTGTAGATCGCCTTCACACGCGATGGCAGTAACTCGGCATGCACGATGATGCGTGACTCCTTGTACAATGGCTCATTAGCGACATAACCGGGTTGCAGTGGGCTCAACTGCTGCAATGTTCTGGGAACGTAGTCCTCAGGAGTCCTTGGTTTTTTTGGTCCCTGGCTGTAGACAAGCATTGGAACGATTAAAATCGCCAGCAAAAGGATCGGGTAAATTTTGGGCTTCATAGAACAACAGCTCCATTTACATTGGTATTAACCACGGATCATACGGATCAAAAGCGCGGATTGGTAGCGTCAATCCGCGTTATTCGTGGCTCACGTCCAATAAGTTCGGTCCAGCGAGCGGTAGCCGACGGCTTCGGAGACGTGATTCGAATTGATCGTGTCCACATCTTCGAGATCCGCGATCGTGCGGCTGACTTTGAGAATGCGATCGTAAGCACGAGCTGAGAGGCCCTGGCGACGCATCGCGGTTTCGAGCATCTTCTCACTGTTCGAATCGATCTGGCAGTGAGTGCGGATCATGCGCGGAGTCATGGCGGCATTCGAAAAGATTTTCTCGTTTGCGAAACGGCGATGCTGGCGCTCGCGCGCTCTTAGCACACGCGCCCGAATCACCGCGGAACTATCGGTTTCCCGAGCAGTCTCGCCGCGCAGCTCGCGAAACTTCACCGCCGGTACGTCGATGTGAATATCGATTCGATCCAGCAATGGTCCGGAAATCTTTCCCACGTAACGTTGAATCTGATTTGGCGAGCAACGACACTCGCGTGTCGGGTCGTTCCAGAAGCCGCAAGGACACGGATTCATTGCTGCCGCCAATACGAATGAAGCAGGAAACGTCAAAGACATCGACGCACGACTAATTGTGACCTGCTGGTCCTCAAGCGGTTGACGCAACACTTCGAGGACACTGCGATCAAACTCCGGCAACTCGTCAAGAAACAACACACCCTGATGGGCCAATGAAACTTCACCTGGACGCGGCATCGTGCCGCCGCCTATCAGACCAGCGTCACTAATCGTGTGATGGGGTGAACGAAACGGACGCTCGGTTACGAGTCCGGCACGTCCTGTCAGACCAGCCACCGAGTGAATCTTCGTCAACTCCAGGGCTGCATCGAATTCGAGTGGCGGCATGATCGTCGGCAGACGTTTCGCCAGCATCGTCTTGCCTGACCCGGGTGGGCCAATTAGCAAAATGTTATGCGCACCTGCGATCGCGATCTCTAATGCACGCTTCGCCGACATCTGTCCACGAACTTCCTTGAAGTCGACAGTGTAATGTCCGGTGCGACCCAGTATTTCGTCTACATCGACCCGCATCGGCGCAGGCGGCGCCGCCAAACGCAACTGCTCGATCAGACTCACAGCACTGCGCAGGTCGGCAACCGGATAAACATTTACTCCCGAAACGACCGCCGCCTCTTTCGCATTTTCCTCAGGCAGGATCAGATGCTTGATCGAACCTTCACGCGCAAGCATCGCGATCGGCAGTGCGCCTTTGATCGGCCGCACACGGCCATCGAGTGACAACTCGCCAACGCAGAGAACGTGAATCAGATTGTCCGCTTCGGCGAGTTCGCCATTGGCGCCGAGAATTCCGAGCGCGATCGGCAAATCAAAACTCGCGCCTTCTTTCCGTACATCCGCGGGCGCGAGATTGATAGTGGTCTTTTGAAAAGGAAAGAAGTGACCGCAGTTTTGAATCGCGGCGCGAATTCGTTCCCTCGATTCGCGCACGGCAGCGTCAGGAAGGCCAACAATCGTGACTGGTGGCGCCTGATCGTTTTCCCCACGAACCGGAGTTAGATTGACTTCGATGTCGACAAGATCCGCGTCAATACCGTAGACGGCGGCAGAGAGTGTGCGAAAGAGCATGTGAGGAAGCTCCTAAATTTAAAAAATCTGCGTAATCTGTGGACTAGCGACGCCGTGAAGGGGCAGTCACTGTTGATGGAATCTTGATTTCCTGTCCAGCCGTGAGTTCAGAGTTGGCTGGAATGCCGTTAAGTCGCGCAACGTCGTTTGCATCGAGGTTGCGTGCCGCAGCAATGCTGGCGATCGTATCGCCCTTGCGCGCACGAACCTTGTTAAGACTAGATAGCGCAGTCGTTTCGGTTCCGGTTGATCGTACCCACTTCGTGAGCTTGACACCGCCGTTCGGCGCGACGAGTTTTGTGGTCGACTTCAGATCGATGCCGGAGTTCATCGCCTGAAGCTGAGCGGCGTTGAAGCCGGTTCGATTCGCGATGCTCTGCCAGTCTTCACCGGGCGCCACGGAAATCAGTCTTGCCGTCTCACGTTTCTCGGGAGCGATCTTCTGAATCAACGAAGCAAACTGCTTCGCACGACCGGCCGGAATGCGCACGTTATAAGTGTCGCCCCGCGGAGTGATGTCGCGCTTCAATTCCGGATTCAACGTGCGGATGTAATCGACATTGCTGTCGGAAGCATCGGCAATCAACTGCAAGCTGGTTGCCGTCGGCACCTGGACCACATCGTACGACATCGGCGCATCGGCCTTGATTCCCTTGAACCCGTATTTCTCCGGATTCTTGGCGATCAGGATGACAGCCAGAATGTTCGGCACGTAGTTCCGGGTTTCCTGTGCGATGTACGGATAAATCGTCCAGAAGTTGGCTGTGCCTGCACGAGAAATGGCGCGATCGATGTTTCCCTCGCCTGTGTTATAGGCGGCCATCGCCAGTTCCCAATTTCCGTTGTAACGAGTCGCGAGCCACTTGAGATAACGGGCCGATGCGCGCGTTGACTGTTCGATACCATTCCGCTCGTCGATGTAAGCGGTTTGCCGCAAGCCAAATCTGCGGCCGGTGCTCGGGACAAACTGCCAGAGACCCGATGCAGATGCCCATGAAACCGCTTTGGTTTTCCAGGCACTTTCGACCTGGCCCAACCACGCGATGTCGAGCGGCACGCCTTCTTCCGCGAAGATCTTTCGCGTCAACTTCATGAACTGTCCGGAGCGGCGCAAGCCGTTCTCCATCGTCGAACGATTACGGCCTTGATAGTAATTTATGAATTGCTGAATTAGCGGATTAAGAGTGAAAGTAAAGTTGACGTTCTTCTGAGCTTGCTCGAGTGCCGCAATGTCTTCGCTCGAGACGCGCTGTTCGGTCTCGGTAAGAACCAGCTTACTCAAATCATCGAGTGGCGAAGGTTCAAACTTCTGATCGCGGAAACCGACTTGCGACGGCGGCGGAGTTTTCTGATCCTGCGTTTGTGTGTTCTGTGCGACGAGCTGCGCGTTTACCGGAACAACATTCTGTTGCTGCGACGGAACTTCTTCCCGATAGATACGCTCGACGAGTTCGAGATAGTAGGTCTGCAAACGCTGGCTGGCTCTGACATCGAATCCTGATTCAAGAATCGAGTCGATCGCTTTATCAAACTCTTCGCGGGCCTGTTCGCGTTTGCTGTCTTCGAGGTTGAGCTTGCCTTTGCGGAAATGATCTTCCGCACGCGTCATGATCTGCGCAATGCGTCCCTCTGACTGTTCAACTTCGGTTGGGATTGTTCTCGCGGATGAAGCTGCTGGAATCTGAGCGACGGAGGTTGCCGCCGAAGCGACGAGCGCCATTAGTAAAGCCACACAGGCCTTCAGACGAGGAAAGCTCACTGACATCAAATTCGTCTTACTCCTTAAGATGTGCGGTATCTAATGGCTCCTCTATGATTTGAATACTGCAGGACTCGCTGAAGGAGCCAAAATCACACTGGAGGTTACCACACGGTTTTTGGGGCGTCAAACCAGACACCACAGTTGAAACACACACTCAAACGGTAAAGTTTTCCACTAAAAACAACCCGGCCAATTTCACGCCGCAGACCTGTTTTGGTTGCAAAAGCCTCAACCACAGATGCCACGGATTGAAAACCGGATTAACTAAAATCCGACCCTCATCCGTTTAATCCGTGGTTCAATTCCGTACACACTCAATTTCGGGTCGCTTTCGAAACAAAATAGCTAAATCTTTCAAAGAGCAACTCTTAACTCACTCACAACCTCGTAACCCTCGTATGGAACGATGCTTGCCAACCGTTTCCGCGTGGGCATGTTCTCCCTGTGTCGGAAATCTAGAGAACAAAGAGTCTTCTTAAATTCAAAAGGTGATCCGAGAAAAAATGTCATCAGCAGTCAAAACACGAGTACATCAGTTTCCCCAGCCCGCGGAGATCGGGGCCGTCCCTTCAAAATCGCAATTTTTCTTTAACCGCGAATTGAGCTTGCTGGAGTTCCACGCGAGAGTTTTGGAAGAAGCACTCGACGACAGCAACCTGCTCCTCGAGCGGCTCAAATTTTTATCAATTTTTTCTTCAAATCTCGACGAGTTCTTCATGATTCGCGTTTCGGGTCTCAAAGAGGAACTCGACGACGCCAACATCGTCTCACCTGATGGTCTGACTCCGCCGGAGCAATTGGCCAAAACGCGCGAGCGAACCCTGGCGCTCATCAGAGAACAAGCTCGCTACCTGCGCGAAGAGATTCTGCCGCAGTTGAAGGACGCGGACATTTCGTTGATTCCGTATGAATCGCTGTCGCGCCACGAAAAGGAAAATCTCAAAGACTACTTTATGGAGAAGGTGTTTCCGATTCTGACGCCGCTGGCTGTCGATCCGAGTCATCCATTTCCATATATCTCGCCGCTGAGCGTGAATATCGGCCTGATGGTCCACACGCCGCGAGAGGTGCGACTTATCGGACGACGGAAAGACACCGAGTCGCGATTTGTGCGCATCAAGGTGCCGTCGGTAGTGCCGCGATTAGTCCCTGTGGGTTCTTCGAAGACTCGCTTCGTATTACTCGAAGAGATCATAAAGGCGAATATCCAATCACTATTTCCGGGCATGGATCCTGGCCCATGTCATTGTTTTCGAGTTACACGCGATGCGGATATCGATGTCCGGGAAGAAGAGGCTGAAGATCTGCTCAGCCAGATCCAGGAGGAACTCCGTCGCAGAAGGTTCGGCGTACCGGTTCGTCTGGAAGTCTCGCCTGACATGCCGGCGGACATGATCGAGTACTTATCGGATTCGCTTGGCCTCGAGGCCGACGACGTTTACGTTTTTGATGGTCCACTGCACATTCAGGATCTGATGTCGCTTTATGATTGCGATCGTCCCGATTTGAAAGACGCTTCTTTCACGCCGGTGATGCCTGCGTGGTTTGAGAACTACGACAACATCTTCGACGCCATCAAAGAGCGCGATCGCCTGCTGCATCATCCGTACGACTCCTACGACTGCGTAACCGGTTTCATCAATCAGGCCGTCGCAGACCCCGATGTCGTTGCAATCAAGATCTGTCTCTATCGTACTGGTCCGGATTCACCGATCCCGCCGGCACTGATCCGCGCCGCCGAACAGGGAAAACAAGTAACGACGCTGATCGAACTAAAAGCGCGCTTCGACGAGGAACACAACATCGAATGGGCGCGCAAACTCGACGAAGCGGGCGTGCACGTCGTTTACGGCATTATAGGTTTGAAGACTCACGGCAAGCTGACGCTCGTGATCAGACGCGAAGGCGACACGCTGAAGCGTTACGTTCACATCGCTTCCGGTAACTACAACCCGACAACGTCGTGCACCTACACAGATCTCGGCATGTTTACTGTCAACGACGAGATCGGTCGCGATGCTACTGAGCTGTTCAACTATCTAACCGGATTCTCTGAGCAGACGGACTATCGAACGCTAATGGTGGCGCCCGTTAATCTGCGAGAGAAACTCAACGAGCTGTTCGATCGTGAGATCGAGCACAAACGCGCCGGTAGACCGGCACAGATCATCGCCAAGTTCAATCGCCTTGCCGATCTTCAGATTGTCGAGAAGCTTTACGAAGTCTCGCGAGCCGGCGTGCAAGTCGATTTGATCGTGCGAGGCATTTGCATGTTGCGGCCCGGCATTCCGGGTTTGTCTGAAAACATTCGAGTGCGAAGTGTTGTTAGTCGTTTTCTCGAACACAGCCGCGTGTTCTGGTTTTCGAATGGCGGCGACGACGAAGTTTACATCGGTAGCGCCGATTGGATGTCGCGCAATCTCAAGCATCGTATCGAGGTTGTTGCTCCGGTCACCGAGCCGCGATCCAAGCGTTATCTACGCGACGTGTTGCTCGACACGTATCTGAGCGACAACACGAAAGCGCGAGAACTACAACCCGACGGTAGATATCTCCCGATTGAGCGAGGCTCGGATCTATGCAACAGTCAGGAGTATTTCATGAACCGTCCCGGCACTGAATAGACGACTCCGATCCCTCCCTGTCGTTCCCCAATTGCCCCCGCGTTAAGTTGTTATTCGCGGAGATTGAAATGAACACTGTAAAGAAGCTGCGAACGCTGATCGTTGTCGCGCTGATACTGACCCTGGCTTCGATTGATACTGGTCTCGCCAAACCAAAGAAGAAAAAAGAAGCGTTAACCGGAACACCGATTCTCTGGACGCGCCCTGACGATATTTCATCGCGAGATCTGTTTCTCGGTCCCGGCGGCGCAGCGATGCGCCCGGATCTGCGTCGCCTCACTTTTATTAAAGAAGAGAAAGGCGGCTACTCAAAGAAGTATCGCGTGCGCGACGCTTCCGGTCGTGAGTGGGTCGCAAAGATAGGCAAAGAAGCACAGTCGGAAACTTCAGCTATCCGATTGCTATGGGGTGTGGGTTATCTAACCGAGGTCAACTACCTCGCGCCGCGTGTCACGATTCCCGGCAAAGGAACGTTTGCGAATGTTCGGTTTGAAGCACGTCCGGAGAACTGGAAACGTGAGGGTGAGTGGAAGTGGAAGAGTAATCCGTTCAATCGCAGTCCTGAGTTGCAGGGGCTGAAGATCATGATGGCGCTCATCAACAACTGGGACCTGAAAGATTCCAACAATGTGATCATCAAGCCCAAAGGCAGAGACGAGCTTCGCTACGTCATCAGCGATCTGGGCGCGACATTTGGCCATGCAAGCACGACTCCGCTTTTCTGGCGATTCACGCGAAGCCGCAACAGCCCGGTGAATTATTCGAAGTCAGACTTCTTCGAGAAGGTGAAAGGAGATCGCGTTGTGCTGCACTTCGGCGGTAAGAATCGCGGGCTCATGAAAGATCTGACCGTTCAGGATGCGCAGTGGATTGCCAGTTTGCTTTCACAACTCAGCGATCGCCAGATTCGCGATGCGTTTCGTGCGGCCAACTACAGTCCGTCTCAAATCAATTTGCTTGCCAGCGAGGTGCGGGAACGGACGAATGAGCTGCTGAGTTTGCGTCCCAGTCCCCAGATTGGCCGAGGCGAATAGAACTCCATGCCGAATCCAAAACGAAAAGAAGTCTACACGCTTGTAATCGTCTTCGCTGGAGTGCTCTTACTGAGCGCGCTGATCGTCTACTTTGTTGGCGGCGGCCGGCGCGCTACTCCGGAAACAGTGAGACAAGGGCCAACGCCCGATGCGGTTTTAGGGCAGCCAGAAACGCGCACCTCACCAGCTCCCGTTCGGACCGATTCGAGCGAGAGCATGATCGATCGCATGTTCGGCACTCAACACAGCGAGCCATACGCGAACGGCGCGACGTGGCTCGAAACCATGGGACACCTCGCATTGAGACTGCTGCTGGCGGCGTTACTCGGAGCAGCACTCGCATTTCGTCCGCGAAAACGAGTACTCGCACTCAAGCGCAACCCCTACGTTGCGCAAACGCAGATTTTGCTTGCCGTTGTCGCTGCGGCCTTAATGATTATTGTTGGCGATAACGCGGCGCGCGCGTTTGGTATCTTTGCAGCGGTTTCGCTCGTGCGATTTCGGACCAACATTCGCGATCCAAAGGAGATCACCGTTCTTCTGATTAGTCTTGCGTTGGGCCTCGCGTCAGGATTTGGCCGCTGGGATCTGGCGCTTGTGTTGGCGATGTTTTCGTTGATCGTGCTTTGGCTACTTGAGTGGCGTGAGGGTGAGCTCGTGTTTCGCTCGATGGACTTAAAGGTGATTACGAAGAATGTCGTCTCAACGCAGAAGGCGTTGCGCGAGGTCTTAAAGAGGCACGGTTTCGATAAGGAGCTGCGGGCAGTCGATCGCGAAGCGACGGAAGAATCGCCGGGCAGCATTGTGTATTCAGTCGACGTAAGTCCGACGGTGAGTACGGACGAGATTAGTGCGGATATTCTGGCGATTGATGGACAGAACGTTCAGGGAATTGAGTGGGATCAGAAGAAGAGCTACTCGTACCTGTATCAGTAAATAGAAAAACGCGGATGAAAACTGGATCAATCCGTCTTCATCCGCGTTTATCTGTGGCTAAAACTTATCGCGTGCCGTCGGCGGCTACGACTGACTTGGGCTGAAAACCTGCGGCGTAATCCTGGACGAACTTCTTCATGTCGCCATGGCCCCAGCGGGTGTAGAAGTCATACTTCTTCATCTCCGCATAAACCTGATCGTAGTTCCAGTTGTAGCGATTGAATCTGTAAACAGCGCCCATCACGCCAGTGCGGTGACGCCCGCCGGCGCAGTGAACGTAAAACTTTCCGGTTGTGGGATCGTCGACGAGCTTTAAGAACTGGTCGATCTTCGCGGTCTCCGGATAGTCTTTGTCGCTCATCGGAATGTTGATGTACTTCATTCCGAGGGCTTCGACACTCTGTTTTTCATAAGAAGTGGGGTCATCCTGCAAATCGATGACTGTCTTAATACCGAGCGCAGCTAACTGTTGATAATCGTTTTCTTTCGGTTGAGCACCGCGGAAAAACCGTTCATCCATCTGGCCAAAATTCTTGATCGTGACCTTGGAAACGTCAGCAGAAGCGTGGTTTCTTTGAGCTTCCTGGCTGAAAGCTGAGACCTGAGAAGCGAGAATCAATGCGATTGCGGCGAAGAACACGGACAGATAGCTGCTTGGTAACTTACTCATGAAAAACTCCTTTAAAGCTTAAACCCTGAATTGTGGATGAACCGAAGACTACGATTCACGAACGTATTCTACGGTTGTATCCACAAATTACGCAAAAGATTTTCGACTGAAATCTACGCGAAATCTGTGAATCAAACTGCGGTCCTCGCATTGGCGGCCTGCGGGAGACGCTGTGGTTTCGGCGCTGGACTCGCCGGCGGCACCACTCTCTCACCGAGCGCTTCGCGAAAGACCTGGCGCATATTCTCCACAAAAACGAAGCGAATGTCCTTGAATGGCTCTTTTGGAACCTCGTCCAAATCGCGCCGGTTTTGTTGCGGCAGAATAATCGTCGTCACGCGCGCGCGCCGCGCCGCCAGCACCTTCTCCTTAACGCCGCCAATCGGCAATACGTTTCCACGCAACGTGATCTCGCCGGTCATCGCAACATCCTTGCGAACAGGCCGGCCCGACAGGGCAGAAACCATCGCGGTTGCGAGCGTGATACCTGCCGACGGACCGTCCTTTGGTATCGCACCTTCGGGGATGTGAATGTGGAGATCGTAGTTGCTGAAATCTTCTTCAGCGATGTCCAATTCTTTTGCGCGTGACTTGGCGTATGAATACGCGGCTTGCGCTGACTCACGCATAACGTCGCCAAGCTGGCCAGTCAACACGAGATTCCCTTTGCCTTTCATTCGTAACGCTTCGATGAAGAGCACGTCGCCGCCGACCGCAGTCCATGCCAGACCGGTCGCTACGCCGACCTGATCCTTCTTTAATGCTTCTTCGGGAATGATCTTTGGCGCGCCGAGAAACTCGTGCACGTTCTTGAGTGAAACTCTGATCGCGCCCTTGTGACCTTCGGCGATCTTGCGTGCGACTTTCCTGCAAATCCTCGAGATCTCGCGTTCCAGTTGTCGCAGTCCAGCTTCCTGCGTGTACTGCTGGATGATGGCGGTCAGTGCGGTCTTGGAAATGTGCAGATCTTTCGCCGTGATCCCGTTTTCTTCCATCTGTTTCGGCATCAGGTGGCGAATCGCAATCTCGCGCTTCTCTTCTTCCGTGTAGCCGGCGAGCCGAATCACTTCCATGCGATCGCGCAGCGCCGGTTGAATCGTGTCTAAGATGTTTGCAGTGGTCATGAAGATCACGTTCGAAAGATCAAACGTGACGCCGAGATAATTGTCTCGGAACGAATTGTTCTGTTCCGGATCGAGCACTTCGAGCAAGGCTGATGACGGATCGCCGCGGAAGTCGGCGCCGACTTTGTCGATCTCGTCGAGCATGATCAAAGGATTGTTCGTGCCTGCCTGCTGGATGGCTTGAACAATCCTGCCGGGCATGGCGCCGACGTAAGTTCTGCGATGGCCGCGAATTTCCGCTTCATCGTGAACACCGCCGAGCGAGAGTCGCACAAACTTGCGATCGAGAGCTCGCGCGATGGAACGGCCGAGTGAAGTCTTACCGACTCCCGGCGGGCCCACGAGGCAAAGAATCGGACCTTTCGGTTTCTCTTTCAGCTTGCGGACGGCGAGCGCTTCGATAATTCGGTCTTTGACTTTCTCGAGACCGTAGTGATCTTCGTTGAGCACTCGCTCGGCTTTTTGTAGATCGAGATTGTCGACTGAAGATCTGGACCACGGCAAATCGGTCATGATCTCCATCCAGTTTCGGAGCGTGGCTGTTTCGGCTGCGTCCGGATGCATCCGTTCGAGTTTCTTGAGTTGCCGTAGAGCTTCTTCCTCGGCGGGCTTTGGCATCTTCGCGGCTTCGATCTTTTCGCGAAACTGTGCGATCTCTTCCGCCAGCTCGTTTCCTTCGCCGAGCTCGCTCTGAATCGCTTTGAGTTGTTGTCGCAGGTAGAACTCTCTTTGCGATCGATCGATATCCGCGCGCGCCTGAGTATTGATTTCCTGTTGGACGGTGAGGACTTCGATTTCCTTATTTAATAGTTCGTTGACGCGTCGCAGACGTGCAGTGGTGTCGGCGATGTCGAGCACTGACTGTGCGTCTTCAACTTTTAATTCGAGATTTGAGGCCGATAGATCCGCGAGACGTCCGGCGTCGTCGAGATTCGCAATGATCGCCATCACTTCGGGCGAAATATTCTTGCCGAGGTTGATGGCCTTTTCCATCGAGGCGCGCACGTTGCGCACGAGTGCTTCAACTTCAAGCGAGCGTTCCGGCGAAAGTACTTCCTGCATTACGCTGATTCGTGAGCGCAGGTATTCTCCAGTAGCGTCAACCGATTCAATTTGAGCGCGCGCGAGTCCCTGGACCAGGATGCGTATGCGGCCGTCAGGCAACTTGAGCATGCGCATGATGACGGCGGCAGTGCCGACCGCGTAAAGATCTTCCGCCGTCGGTTCTTCCTTATCGAGATCTTTCTGCGAGGCAAGCAGAATCATGCGATTCTCCGCCAGCGCTTCATCCACTGCCCTGATCGACTTCTCGCGCGATACGAATAACGGCACGATCATGAACGGGTAGATCACGATATCGCGCAAGGGCAGCACCGGCAGCTCACTCGGGATCTGTAGTTGCTGATCGTTGTCAGTGGTTGTTGTTTCGATTGCTTCGGTAAACTCTGGTTCTTTAGCTATTGCCATGGGTGTAACCTTTATGATTGTTCTTCTGTCGTCGCGTCCTTAACTGCTATCAGGACCTCCTCTCCTCTGCGATCCTCAATCTTTGGAAGATAAATATGCAGCACACCGTTGCTAAGCTCAGCCGACGCGTCGCGGATACTGAACGTCCAACGCAACGGCACGATGCGTCCAAACTTTCCGAAACTGCGCTCTGAACAAAGGTAGGAAACAATTCGACGGCGGTTGGGACGTCGTTTCTTTTCACCCCAGATTCTGAGTTTCGTGTTGCAGATACCGATCTTGATCTGGTCGGCAGTTACGCCCGGGAGCTCGACGCGAATGCAGATCCCCTTCTCCGTCTCACACAGATCGACCGGCGGCGCCCACGTGCCGGAGACGAGCGGACTCTCCGCTTCAGTCGCTTCCTGCAAAGCCGCATAGAGACGCCCAACGCGATCACGAAGTCGCTGCACTTCAAGTCGTTCTAATCCGGTCGCACGAATGGGTTTGATCATTGCCAATTCCCCGGTTCGAATAATGCCTTCTACCTGCTAGCTCGTTGTTTCACCACCAAATGCTTCAGCTCGGTCATGAACTCTGAGACGTCTTCAAATTCCAGATACACGGAAGCGAAGCGAACATATGCGACTTTGTCCAACTCTTTCAAGCGTCGCATGATCATCTCTCCGATCTTACTCGTCGGGCGTTCGCGTTCGGGGGATTCCTGCACATACTTCTCGATGCCATTGACGATACTGTCAAGCTTGGAGGAAGGAACGGGGCGTTTCTCGCAGGCGCGCAAGAGTCCAGCCATCACTTTGTTGCGATCGAACGTTTCTCGGCGCCCATCTTTCTTGACGACCATGTAAGGGATCTCGTCAATGCGTTCGTAGGACGTAAACCTTCGCTCACATCGAAGGCACTCTCGCCGGCGCCGGATCGCATCGCCCTCACGCGACTCGCGTGAATCGACCACTTTGTCTTCGAGATATGCACAGAATGGACACTTCATATTCTAGTTGAATCCTTTCGAGGAATTCATTGCTCTATATCTGTTCGGCTGACATCATCGTGCGCAATTTTGCAACACTCAGATCGCCCCTGATCACATAAAAGAGACCAAACAAAACCGCCGGACCAAAATCAACAAGGTGCATGACAATTGACAGAGCCGCCGCGGTCTCCTTCTTGACGCCGAGGAACAACAGTCCGGCGGCGGTCGCAGCGTGAAAAGCACCCGCAGCACCACCTGGTGTCGGTACCAACGATCCGACCAGTGACCAGCCAAGCACGAAGATCGTTTCAGCCAGTCCAACCGGCAAATGAAACGCCCTCATCACGAGCAGATTCGCTGCCGCAACTCCGAACCAAAGCAAAGCCGTCCAGCCAATAGTCTCGAATAGTTCAGCTACGTTCACCAGAACGCGCAGCGCTTGCGCCAATTGTTCAAGCAGACGCAGCACAAGCTTCGATATTCGCTGCGGGATAAATCGCCAACGCGCGAAGAGCCGGTCAAAGAACCCGATTACCAGCGCCGACCTCTTTCGGAACCACGTCAGAAACACAATACCGACGACGGTGGCGCCAAAGAGCACCAAGCCTGCGGTTCGCACGCGATCGAACGAGAGTTCGAGAGCGATGGGCGGCTTGAACCAGATCAGGTTGATGGCGAACATGAGGGCAACAGCCGTCATGTCGTAAATGCGTTCGACAATGATGGTGACGAGAGATGCGCTCGGTCTGACACGCGGATCGCGCATCGAGAGCGCTACCGGCCGCACAAACTCGCCGGCTCGTCCAACCAGGAAGACAGCACTGAACCCAATTGTGGTGGCGGCAAAGAGGTCGGGAAACCGGGCTGCACTGAGTGGCTTCAGTAAAGCACCCCAGCGAAAAGCCCGGAAGAAGTAGGCCGCAGAGATGATCAGGACTGCGGCCGCGAGCAGATAAGGATCGGCGTCGCCAACGGCGCGACGAACCTCAGCCCAGTCCAGATTTCGTCCAAACCACCAGAGAAGTGCCGTGGCCAGTAAACAGAGAACGCCGAATTCTATGTATTTTCGATAGCTCCGAGCGTTCGCCATTCGTCAGCTCTCAGTCAAAAACCACAACATGTTGGGTCGGTCGCAAAGCCTACTACATGCCACAAGCAGAGTCTAGCCCACAAAAAGGCACAAGAAGCACATAAACGATTTTGCTTTTTCCTAATTTGTGGATTTTGTGCCTTTTTGTGGCTATTCCTTCCTGTGCTGCTTTATGGCAAACTTTGCTGAACTTTAGTTTGGTGCCTGTCGTAATCCGCTCGGAACAAGGGTTTGGCCGCCTTTGACGATTTCCGACCTACAGGTACCTGGAGAAGATACGGTGGGAGCTGTTAAGGCTTTGGCAGTGAGTGAAGGAGCCGAATTGGTTCGCAGGTGTCGCGCAGGCGACGGCGCGGCGTGGGAAGAGATTGTGCAAACCTATTCCCGACGCATTTACAACCTCGCCTACCGCTTTACCTCACGTTCCGATACGGCAGAAGATTTAACGCAGGAAGTTTTCGTAAGGGTTTACCGTTCTTTGGATCAATACGACCCCAAGCAGGGTGATTTACAAAACTGGCTGATGAGGCTGGCGCGCAATCTGATTATTGACGATTACCGCAAGCGCCAGCGGACACCACACGATAACCTCGCCGACGATCTCGCCGATCACAGTTACCACCTGCACACGCGTACGAACTCGGTCCAGAAGGAAATGGAACGGCGCGAATTGGGTGCCCAGGTTCAAGCCGGCATCGATAAGCTATCACCCGATTTACGAACGTGCGTGATACTGAGAGATATTGAAGAGTTGAGTTACCAGGAGATTGTTGATCTTTTGAAGATCCCTGAAGGGACGGTCAAGTCGAGAATCAATCGCGGACGTATTGAGCTCGCGAAGATTTTGCGACGGATGAAAGTTGTTGCAATGAGTGAGGCATAGAACAATAAGGGGCTCACTCGAAACGCTGGCAGGCGATGTTTTAGGGGGAGTGAGCCGGAACAAAAAAGCGGCGGGAAGCGAAAAATAACGATGCTTTGTGTGGATTTCGAAAACCTATTGACCGATTACATTGAGGGTGTAGTTGGTCCTGAAACTAATCGGCTCATGGGCGAGCATGCGATGAAGTGTCCCGTGTGCCATGAGACTCTCTCGGCGGTTCGCAGCGCAATTGAGACTTGCCAGATGGCGACAGTGCCTGCGCCTTCGAAAGAACTTGAAGCTCGTATTCTCCAGAAGACGATTCCTCAAACAGCAATGGGATGCGAAGAGTTTGAAGAGTGTCTTACTGACTACCTTGACGGCTTCCTGCCGGCGCATCTCTATCATCGCTGGGAACGCCATGCAGCAATTTGCAACGTTTGCACTGAACTTCCTGGTGAAGTCGTGCGAGCGATCGGCGCGTGCTACACATACATCTCCGAAGAGAAGCCAGTGCCGCAGGGATTGAATGAACGAATCCTGCAGGCGACTTTGGGAACAGTGACTCCGCAGGAAGTAAGAGCTCCATGGAGAGCTCGCGTAGCGTCTCGTTTCCGCCTGTTGTTAGACCCGATCATGTCGCCACAAATCGCGACCGTAGCAACGATGCTTTTGGCCGCGATCCTGGTGCTTACCAACACTGTTTCGGCGGACGGTTCGATCGGTGGTGTTTACGACGCCGGGTTGCAATTAGCTGAACGCACTGGACAGTCGCGATCGATCGCTGACTACCCATTGGAAATTATCGGTGGCCAGGAACAAAAACCACCGGCGCCTCCCGCGCAAAAACAGGGAGCGGATCAGCATAAGGACGCTTCCGGCAACAAGCCCGAAGCCAACGAACATAACAATCGGTGAGGAGATAGGTTTTAAGACAATGATGTACTGTGGCTACCATGCTAAGAATCCGGCGGTGGTTCAGTGCAATCAGTGTGCGCGCTGGTTGTGTCCTGCCTGCGATCATCGCGTACGAGGATTTCCGTTTTGTCAGGATTGCATTGTGGCTGGGGTTGAATTGCTGCGGCATCAATCGACAAGCCCGACTCAAATCCTGAGAAGAAAGAGCTCGCCGTTCGTGGCCACGTTGCTCTCGTTTGTACCCGGACTCGGCGCTGCTTATAACGGTCAAACCTCCAAGGCCATCGTGCATTTCGCAATCTTCGCCAGCTTCTTTCAAATGGCAGTGGTCACACAGGGAATGCACTTTTTCATTCTCGGCGTGATCGGAACCTGGTTGTTTGCCGCAGTCGATGCGTGCCGGACGGCGCAGTTGATAAGAGCCGGTTTGAGCCCGGACGCAGAGGATGATGTTATTGCGCGTCGTCTCTACGGAAATCCATTTGCATGGGGCACGACCTTGATTATTATTGGCACGCTCTTCCTGCTGCATACTTTGCTGCGGGTGACGTTGCCGATCAAGGAATTGCTGCCGGTGGCACTGGTCGCGCTCGGCGCGTACATTGTGTTTGATTATATCCGCCGCGGCAAAGGTTCGGATCGGATTGTGCGATTTGATTCGAGACGTCCGCCGCCGTCAGTTGTGGCCAGTACGAGGCCGACTGATACGACGAACTTCCGTACCGGCGAAACTACGCAGTTCGCTCGCCGGGATGTAACTCCGCTGCCCTTCGAACGGAGATCGTAACTCTTACTTTCGTTAACGGGGTTTAAATCATGTTCTGTGGCGCTCTCAAAGCTTTTGGCGGACTCGGAGCAATCGTTGCTTTGATCCTGGTCATCGTCGCTCTTCTAAAACAACTCATACTGCTCGTCGGTTTTCTCATCACGGTTCTCAAGGTTGGGATCGTTGTTGTCTTCGTAGCTGTTCTCGTGCTGATCGCGTTGGCTATCTTCCGCGATCGCTCGCGCAGAAAACGCGAAGAGACCGTATAGGATTTGAACAGGGTCCGATAAACTCTATCGGACCCTATTCTCTTTCAAATACACCTTCCTTATATTTCACCCACAAAGTTGCAACGATTTATTGGCCTGTGATAGGGTCTGGGCCTTGCAGAACCGGCCGGATGGATTTCACCTCGGAGGGACCTTGAGGTTTTCAATCCACCCGCTGCAAATCTCAAGTAGGTAAGCAAAAACAACTTTCCCCGTTACGCGCAAATCGCTTTTGGCGAGTTGTGCCTTTCGGTTGTTGCGCTCCCCGACTGTCTGCGCAACAACAGGAGCACGATCCAGAATGGCCAAAGAAGACCGTTTTTACGCCTTTATCATCGCTCATACTTCCCGTTCCAAAGCCAGAGTCCAAAGAATTCGCGTCGAAAAGAAGTCGGTGACCATATTCTTCGCTGTGCTGGCGTTGTGTGGGATCGGACTCTTTTATGGCCTGTACGGCCTGACGCAGCAGGCGGCCCACCTGCGTACCGAATTTGAGAACCAGCGTTTACGCGCGGAAAACGAACTCCAGCGCCAGGAGCTGGAAAAGCTCAATAACCGCGTTGAAAAGGTGGAGGATACGTCGCGCAAACTGGCCGAGAAATCAGGCGTGGTTGAAAATAATGCGGCCGTGCCCGGAACTGGCGGCCCTGCCCTTCCTTTGGACGAGATGGGCCTCGCAACTCTGACCGCGAAGATGAACCGGCTCGAGGAGGATCTACGCGCTTACGAGGGCATTCTGCGGCAACGAGGCTATACGCCGACTGCATGGCCGGTTGATGGAACGTTGGAAGGTGGATTTGGTGGACGCCGAAACCCGTTTGGTGGCCCCGGCTTCGAGTTTCACTCAGGTCAGGACATTGAGGCGCCGTGGGGTGCTCCGGTTGTCGCCGGCGCCAGCGGCCGGGTTTCGTTTGTGGGCTGGCAAAACGGTTATGGCCAGCTCGTCGTCGTTGACCACGGCGGCGGTCTGACCACTCGGTACGGTCACCTTTCACACATCGACGTCGAGCTCAATCAAACCGTTTCAAGAGCGCAATTACTGGGGAAAGTGGGCTCAACCGGCCGTTCGACCGGGCCGCATCTTCACTACGAAGTCCGCATCAACGATCAAGCTGTAAACCCGCTCCCATATTTGCTGCTGAGCACAAAAGTCGCGGCTCCTGCGGCCGCTAACTGAGATGAAATAAAACAGGGTGTGATAGCTAACCTGAGGTTTAGCTTTAACTTAGGCGTGGCGGTGCGAAACTTTCTTGCTTGACAGGTTTAACAACTTGGCCTAATATGCGCCGTCGTTTCAATGCAGGGACGGCAAGTCAGAGCCCAGCATTCCCGATCCACAAGCTGTAAGTAAATGAGTTTCGTTAGTTTTGCCCCCGTAAGTCTGTGCATGTTGAATTAGCGCTCCCCGCGCTGTTCACCATGCATTTTTTGTTGGTTGTGTGTTTCCGTCTAGCGCCACTTCATGGTGCGACCCGGCTCACAAGCATTAACCTTCGACACGATGCCCAAAGCAGCTTCGTGTCCGTTTTACCGAATCGTTAGGAGGATTCGTTGTTATGTCTAGAATAACCGGTAAGGTCAAGTGGTTTAATAATTCGAAGGGCTACGGTTTTATCGAGCAGCCAGGCTCTTCGGACATCTTCGTTCACTATAGCGCCATTCAAGGCGACGGCTTCAAGACTCTCGAAGAGGGTCAGGAAGTTGAGTTTGAGGTTACCCAGGGCCCAAAGGGACCTCAGGCCGAAAAAGTCACGAAGATGTAGTGTCTCCCCGGCTTGCCTTCCGCAAAGCCACTGACTTGCTTCCGGTCACGGGTCCGGTAAGCTCACAAAAAGGAAAGGCGACCAATGTGGTCGCCTTTTCTTTTGCCTGAAACTCCTGTGAAACCTACTCCGCTCGCGCTTTAAAACTCACATGCCCATTCTCAACCGACACTGAGAAGCGAACGCGATCGCAGCCGACCTTTTCCTTCAACCCGTCAGCCTTTGAAGCGATCAAACGATGAAACTTCGGAAACGACAGATCTTCCGTTGCCTCACCACAACTTCGCTTTGCCTCCATCAACGATTCGAAAAGGTTCTTGACGACTTCCACGTCCCGATGTGCATCGGCGCAAACGAATGAAATCGGCTCAAGTCTAGGCGCACGCGCGTCTTTGTGAACACTCGCGCGATGGGCAGAAACAGCATCACGTCCCTCTTCGCGGCCCTGCATCGTACGCCGCCAGAGATCTCGAAACGCGTTGTAACGGGCCGCGAGCGAGGTGTATCGATATCTCTGCGCAAACGTTAAGCTGCGGTCGTCTCCAAGTCGCTTCAGCAAGGTCTCGACGCGTCCCTTGGTATCGTACGGTGGACGCTTTGCGCCGCCGTTGAAGAAGATATCAAACTCAATTCGCAGCCGCCGGATGTCGTCTTCAAGCCTCGTCAATTGTTCGTCCGGAGTCGGTTGGTTCTCACCGATCTGGTGTTTGCTCTTGGACTGTACTTGCAGTTTTGATCGAAGAAGTTTGTTTTCGCGTAAGCCCACAGAATTGAATCTCCTGAGCGAGGAAAAGTATGGCGGGTTTGCGTCGTTGGTTGGACGCGACGTAAGCCAGTCTAGGGGGTTCGAAAGCGATGTGTCAAACCTTTTAACCTGAGCGCCTCCGTGGAGTGCGGTGCCTTGGCACCGCTTTGGTACTTTCGGGAATAGCAAAGCGCCAACAAGTTGGCGCACTCCAAGGAGAACTATGTTAGCCTCGCCTCCTTAAGCCTATGCCTGAAAGCAAACAAGCCAGTCTCCGAGATGTACCGTCGGTAGACGCATTGCTACGCACCGACGCCGCCCGCGAACTGCGCGATCTGGTTGGAATCAGACGATTGACTAACATCGCTCGCTCCGTTACTGCCGAAATCCGAGATCTGGTTCGGAATAATCAGGACGGAAACAACGCCGAAGCGCTGCTGGCTGAAGCAGTCAGGCGGATGGAAGCGAGTGCACGTCGCGAAGGCCAGTCAGGCATCAAGTCGGTTATCAACGCGACGGGTGTCGTGTTGCATACGAATCTTGGACGCGCACCGTTATCCGAATCTGCGCGCGCAGCGATTGATGAGGCTGCTCGTTATTGTTCGGTCGAATATGACCTTGAGAGTGGCGCTCGTGGCGGACGTGGCGCACGCGTCGAGTCGCTCTTAAAAGATCTAACCGGGGCTGAGGAAGCTCTGGTCGTGAACAACTGCGCGGCCGCCGCGCTGCTCATTCTTACGGTGCTCGCCGGCGACGGCGAAACGATCGTGTCGCGCGGAGAGCTCGTCGAGATCGGTGGCGACTTTCGTGTGCCTGACGTGATGGCCGGATCAGGTACGCGCATGATCGAGGTCGGAACGACTAACCGCACACATCTTCACGACTATCAGCGTGCGATTAATTCCGAAACGCGTCTGATCATGCGCGTTCATCCGTCGAACTATCGGATCGTTGGTTTTGCAAGCTCACCTGAACGTTCAGAACTGGCCGCGCTCGCACACGAAGCCAGCTTGCCGCTATATGAAGATGCCGGATCCGGACAGCTAGATGATTTGCGCAAGTATGGAGTGATTGATGAGCCGGTTGTGCGCGAGATTATTGAGACTGGTGTTGACGTCACTTCATTCAGCGGCGACAAGCTGCTCGGATCGGTCCAGGCAGGGTTGATTGTGGGCAAACGTGCGATCGTCTCCCGGCTTCGAAAGCATCCACTCTATCGCGCGCTTCGGAGTGACAAGATCAGGCTTGCGGCACTGGAAGCAACGCTTGTTTTGCATCAGAAAGACGCGGCCCATTCGGAAGTACCCGTGATTCAAATGCTGTCGTTGAGCGCTGAAGAACTTCGGCAGCGTGCACAAAACATCGTCGAGGGTTTGAACACAAACCACCTTAATGTTGAATTGCTGGAAGGTGAATCAGCACTCGGTGGCGGTGCTGGTCCAACATCAACTTTCCCAACCACACTCATCGCCATCGCTCACACCGAGAAGTCAGCTCAGGACATCGAGCACCAGCTCCGCAACTCGTCGCCGCCGATCATCAGCCGCATCTCCGAAGGAAGGGTGCTCCTGGATCTGCGCACAGTCTTCGAGGATCAGCTCACGCTCCTTCAGGAAACTCTAAAACGACTAGACTGAGCGCCATTTTGGAGTGCGCCAACTTGTTGGCGCTTTGGTAAGTCCCGACAAAACCGATAACAAAGCGCCAACAAGTTGGCGCACTCCAAGGGGGCGCTCAATTCTGTGGATTTAACAATGCTTGTCATTGTATAATCACCTCGGCTTTTGCGCGTGAAAGCCGTCGTAATTGAAATCCTTTCCAGCCGTCGCCCACGGGCTCTCACTACTCCGCTTTGATCAGAATTAGAACGCTAACCTCTTATCTTTCTGCATCGACTGTCGGCATCTGCGCCGGTGTGTCGGGCTATGCGCTCTACACCCTGGGCGTCACGCCCAGTCTTGCGACAGTTCTCCCCACCGAAACGCCTATCAACCTCACCAAACTCGACGATACGGTCGTCTCGGCATCTCTCGTTGTCTTCGCACTCGCCCTGAGTTTGACCTTAAATCGCTTCGGCTTGCGTCGTTGCTGGCGTTGGATCTTTGTGGCTGTCGTAAGTGTGTGCAGCATCGGCGTGGCAGGCTTTGTGTTTCTCAACCTTGACCTGCTGCCAATCCCGTTACTCTTCAGCGGCGCTCTCGCCCTCTTGCTCACACAGATAATTCGTCTCTGGTCTCTCGACCGACAACTGGCCGGAGCTCTCTTTCAATCGTCTCAGGGAGCCAACGATTCGATCGGCGCAAACGCAAGATTGGCGAGCGGACTAAAACTACTGAACACGGTCCTGCCGCTGAGCGAAGCGGTGGTGTTTCGTTACGACGAAATAGACTCGCTCCAGGCGGTCGCTCGTTTTAAAGGCGCCGCGCCAAACGCACAGGACCCGCGCCGTAACTCCGTCTGGCGTGAAGGCATCGATCTCTGTCAGCGTGCCGCAGCATCCGGACAGTTAGTCAGCCAAACAACGCCGGGTCAAAACTCATCGACTGTCGCCGTCCCTCTGCTTCACGAAAGCGAAACTGCCGGCGTCTTACTCATTCGACTCGCATCTGAATTCTCTGTTGACGATGCGCCGCTGCTGGAAGCGGTCGGCTCTCAGTTCGCACGCAATCTCGAGCGCGAAAGCTTCGTGCAAAATCCCGCGCGCACGCAGTCGCTGAGTTACTTCTCACAAAGCGGCGGCAAAAGAAAAATCGATGCACTAAACGTGCTGAAAGCAATCACAGTCGAACAGCGTTGTGAAGCCCGCACTCTTTCTCATATCGACGATGGCGTCGCCATCGCATATCTCGACGGCACCATCGCCCTCGTCAATCAAACGCTGCTCGGTTTCACCGGTATCAATTCCGAGCAGATCTCCACGATGGATATTTTCGCTTTGCTCAACAAGTTTCGGACGGACATTTTTGACGAGCCTGCGATCGCCGTGAGGAGAGTGTTGCAAACCGGCGACGAGTATGAAGGTGAGCTCAACTTCGTTGCGAAGAATCAGATTCTGAATCTCAGGATTTCGCTTCTGCGTGAGCGACAACCAGCTACTGCAAACGAACCGATCGGCATCGCCATCTACGTTAAAGATGTAACTGCGACAAAGGAGTACGAGAAGTTAAAGAGCGACATGATCTCGCTCATGTCGCACGAGCTTCGTACTCCGCTCACCAGCATCAACGGCTTTGCCGAGTTGCTAACCGCCGACGACACGATTCCATCGCAAGCGCGCGAATTCGTTTCCATAATTGCAAACGAATCACAAAGAATGTCGCGGATGATCAATACCTTCCTTTCGGTGACGCAGTTGCAGCGCAAGGACAAGCAGGAAGTGCTGAAGATTCCGCTTCGTCTCGACGAAGTCGTGCGCGAGACTATCGCATCGCTGCAACCGGTCGCGAAGAAGAAGCGCATTCGACTCATGGAACAACCCGCCCATCGGATTCCTCCGGTTGCTGCAGACAAAGGTTTGATTACCCAGGCCGTGAAGAACCTCGTCAACAATGCAATCAAGTACAGTCCCGAGCGAACTACGGTAACGGTCTCAACAGCACTCGAGGCCGAAGCAGTGCGCGTATGCGTCGAAGATCGTGGTTT
>DASWUM010000115.1:0-73552 GCA_036401595.1 Pyrinomonadaceae bacterium | reverse complement strand
GCCTTCCTGCAAACGCAGCACACGACCGATCACGATTCCCTGCGAGACACCGAGTCCCTTGCAACGAAGTTCCTTGGTCGCTCGCGAGAACTGTTCGCTATCGGCTTTCTCGGGCTCGTCGAAGTTGCGTGAAAAGAGACTGACGACTGCGTCGAGTGCTTCCTGCTCGTCAACTCCGTGGGCGACGATCTTGAGATCAGTGCCACGACTGGCAGCGAGTGTCAGGATACTGAGAATCGACTTCGCGTCTGCTTCGGCGTGTCCATCAAGACGTTGCAGCGTGAGACTGCTTTGAAACTGACTCGCTACGCGAACGAGGTTGGCGGCGGCGCGGGCGTGAAGACCGAGGCGACCGGTGACCTGAAGTCTGCGTTCAGCCACGTTCAGTCAGCTCCGGATTTGGTTGGTGGTTCTGCCAGGAGGGCGCCGGCGAGGTAAATCCCTTGCCGGCCTTGATCGCGAATCTTGGGAGCAATCTCTTCGAGCGACTCTTCGGCGGTTGCGGTCGCGAGCTTGATCACCATCGGCAGGTTCACTCCGGTGATCACTTCCACGGAGCCTTCTTCCAGGAACATTGAAGCGATATTCGTGGGTGTGCCGCCGAACATGTCAGTCAACAACAAGATACCGCTGCCCTGCGACACGCGCGTAATCGCTCGTTGCACTTCATCGCGTGCGGCATCGACGTCGTCGTGCCATCCGATTGAGACGGCAGCAATGTGTGAGATTGGGCCAACGATCATTTCGGCAGCGGCAAGTAATTCACCTGCGAGGTGACCGTGAGTTACGATGACGCCTGCTACCTTCTTCGTATCTGTCATCTAACGATCCTTAACCGCGGATTACGCGGATTTTCGAACACGATTTTGTTTACGTACGTCGCGGTGTGATGCGTGCGCGTCAAAACCGGCGCGACGTAGAGCACGCGCGAGTTCGTTGGCAATCATGACTGACCGGTGCCGGCCGCCGGTGCAGCCAATTCCTACCGTCACATACGATTTGCCTTCACGTTTGTAGAGCGGCAACAGGTAAGAAAGCAAATCCGTAAAGCGCTTCAACGTCTCCTGCACCTCATCCTGCGAACGCAGATACTTGACCACGCGACGATCGTGGCCCGACAAACGCTTCAATTCGGGAACGAAATGCGGATTGGGCAAATGTCTGACGTCAAACAATAACTCCAAGTCGCCCGGGTTGCCATACTTGTGACCAAAGCTCATTACCTGAACACGCATCGGCGCGCCCTGGCGATCGAGACTGAACCGTTCGAGTAGAAAGCGTCGGAGCGAATGAACTGTGTGATCGGAAGTGTCGATGATCTGATCGGCGTGTGCGCGAAGACGCGACATCGCCTGGCGTTCATCGCTGATGGCCGCGAGCAGTCCCTGACCTTTTTCAGCGGGATGCGGCCGGCGTGTTTCGCTGAAGCGATACTGTAAAACGTCGTCGGAAGCTTCGAAGAAGAGAACGATCACCTTCAACCCAAGGCTTCGCAACTCATCAAGCTGCTTTTCAAAATCGGCGAGAAAGCCACCTTCGCGAATATCGATCACGAGAGCGGCGCGCCGTATTCCTTTCTCTTCGTCCTCTGAGACGAGGCGACCGAAGGTCGGCAGCATCGTGACCGGCAAATTGTCGACGCAGAAGTAGCCCAGATCCTGAAAGGCGTTTGTGGCGGAGGACATTCCGGAACCGCTCAATCCGGTAATGATCACTATATCAGGTGTCATCGGGCCACAGATTAACACGGAAAGGACGGATAAGGTTTGATCCGTCCTTATCCGTCCTGTGATCTGTGCAATCTGTGGCTATGGTTCGATCAGCCCGTAGTTGCCGTCGTTTCGTTTATAAATCACTCCGATGCGCGAGGTGTCGGCGTCGCGAAACACGAGGAACTGATCCTGTTCACCTGAAAGTCGCATCGCCGCTTCTTCCGCGGTCATCGGTTTAACTGCGTAGCGACGGGCGGGAATGATTCGTGGCGGGCGCGGTGTCGCTTCGAGATGTCCATCGGGCTCCGGCGCAACTCGGCCCGCAGACCTCCCACTCTGTTTTCGATCAATAATCTTTTTCTTCAGTTTGACGGCCTGCTTTTCGATCTTTGCCATCGCGCGCGTGAGCGCCATGTACATGTCGGCGTTTGTATCTTTTGCCGTCAATGTGTGCTCGCGCCAGGTAACGATTATTTCTCCGATCTGCCGATTCTTTTCGACGTCGATGATTATGTGGGTGTTCAGTGTTGAGTCGCCATTGAAAATATGATCGAGCTTCTTGAAATGATCCTCGACATGACGGCGAATTGGCGGTGAAACCTCGACGTGTCTGCCAGTGTATTCAAATTTCATCAGCCTCTCCCTCCTCGAAAGGGTAAAAAAGATAGCAATACCCGGCCTAACTAATCGCGAGTCAGGCTTAAGGCAACAAGTTTATTACTAAGCTTGATCCGCGTCGTGCTCAGAGGGGCGTTAAACGACGGCGCGACGCTCGCGTGAACCGGGGATTTGCATTTGGTCGCGATACTTCGCAACTGTTCTGCGCGATAACTTGATTCCATCTTTTGCCAGTATTTTAACAACCTGATCATCGGTAATAGGATTATGAGAATCTTCTTCTTCGATTAATTTTTTGATCTTCAATTTAATAATGCGCGTCGAGATCTCTTCGCCGTCTTCGTTCATCATGCCTTCGGTGAAGAAGCGTCGCAGCTCGATAACTCCCTGCGGCGTGTGCGCATACTTGCGATTGACCACGCGCGAAACCGTCGACAGGTGCATGCCGATGTCTTCGGCAATGTCTTTCAACATCATCGGCTTGATGTGCTGGACGCCGTGGTCCAGGAAGTCTCTCTGCCTCGCGACGATCGACTCGACGACTTTATAAATCGTTTGCCGGCGGTGTTCGATGTTTCGCAGCAAGTCGACCGCCGAACGCATTTTCTCGCGAATAAAACTCTTCGTCTCGTTGCTGACTCCCTGGCTCAGCATTTGTTGATACTGCTGGCTCACGCGTAAACGCGGGCTGCCGTCGTCAGCAAAGTAAATGATGTATTCGTCGTCGTTTTCGTCGAGCTTCTCGATATAGATCTCGGGACTTATCAATATCGGTTCTTCTGACGAGTAACGCCGGCCGGGATACGGATCGAGCGTGCGAATAAACTGCAACTCTTCGAGAAGCGTTTCGACGTCGATACCGATCTGTTTCGAAAGATGCGGCAACTTGTGCTGTTGCAAATCGGCAAAGTGATCGCTGATCAACCTCGTCGCGAGACGATCGCTCTCGCCCAACACTTCAAGCTGGACCAGCAGCGACTCTTTCACATCACGGGCGCCACAACCTACCGGATCGAGGCGCATGACTTCCTGGCGTGCACGCTCGACAATCTCTTCCGACACCTTCTCCATCGCCGCAATCTCTTCGTTACTCGCACCCAGACGACCGTCAGCGTTGAGATTGCCGATCACACAGATCGCAGCTTCACGAACATCGCTGTCCATGGAGCTCATGTTGAGTTGCCACTCGAGATGTTCGGCGAGTGATGGAGGTCGGGTCAGGAATTGTTCGAAGGTAGGAGCGTCTTCCTTGTACTCGATCTCCTGCGTCTTGTAGCCGGGATCGAGATAGTCCTGAAATTCGCGTCCGAAATCGATTTCTTCAAAAGCATCGCGTGGTGCTTCGTCCGTTGCGCCTTCCTCGGAACCACCTTCGTCAGCTTCGCTGGCTGACAGGACCTCGCCGCCGGCTTCAGCTTCAGTGCCAGGCAGGCCCGACAAAACTTCCGCATCGCCCGAGCCATTCGTCGACGGGCTTCCGGGGTCCGGCGCGCTCTCTTCAAAGGTGTTTGCGTCAGCGTTGGCAAGATGATCGAGAACTTTCTCGGCAATCTCCTGCACCTCTTCCTGGCTCGGCACTTCTTCGAGTACAGGATTCTCCAACAACTGTTGCTGAATGAGGTCGCTCAATTCGAGCGTCGTCATTTGCAGCATTTCTATCCGCTGGCGCAACTGGGGCGTCAGGACGAGTCGTTGGGAGAGGCTGGTAGTTAATTTAAGAGACATTCCTCAGATCAGGTGCCTTATTTCACTTCATCTTTTCGGATTGTTACGGCTTGTGGCCGAACGGGAGGATTATAACCGATCAGCGTTCACTGTGGCAGATTCTCTGCCACAAAGAAGTTTAAGAAGACACAAAAGTGTAAACAATCACATGCGAAACTTTTCTCCGAGGTACAGCCTGCGGACTTCAGCGTCTTCGGTCAACTCGCGTGGCTGGCCCGAGCGGAAAATCTTGCCCTCGGCCATTATATACGCGCGGTCCGTTACGCCAAGAGTTTCGCGCACGTTGTGATCGGTAATGAGAATTCCAATACCACGATTTCGCAGGTAGAGTATTACATTTTGAATGTCGTCTACTGCTTTTGGATCGATGCCCGCGAACGGTTCGTCAAGCAGGATGTACTGCGGCTCGGTCGCCAATGCGCGCGCGATTTCAGTGCGACGCCGCTCACCACCGGAAAGCGCATCGCCACGAGTATTTCTGACGTGAGCGATACCAAACTCTTCCAGCAGCTCTTCGAGTCGTTTAAGTTGTTCGCGACGGCGGAGGCCCGTCGTCTCCAGGACGGCGAGAATATTTTGGGCCGTCGTCATCTTGCGGAAGACTGAAGGCTCCTGCGGCAGGTAGCCGATCCCGAGACGCGCGCGCAGGTACATCGGCAACTTCGTAAGGTCCTGCTCGCCGAGCAAAACGTTGCCGGCATCAGGCCGTTCGAGACCGACAATCATGTAGAACGTCGTGGTCTTGCCGGCGCCATTCGCGCCCAACAGCCCGACGACTTCGCCCTTCTCAACCACCAGGCTGACATCATCAACCACACGGCGGCGCCCATAACTCTTCACGAGGTGTGCGCTACGCAGCGCACCTTCATGACTTGAGTTGTTTGTGCCGTTTTGTGACTGGACGAATTGGCTCAAGGTTTTCGAATCTTGTGGGTTGAGCGGACACGGCCCGGCGATAGTGGTCCACGTGCGTCGTCGGCGGTGACTTTACCTTCCTTCATCGAGAGCGTCAAACGATTGCCCTCGGTGTTTCCCTGTTCGACATCCTCAACACGCGCCGGATTACCCTTCAGAATTGCTACCTCACTTGCCGAAGTGTATTCCACCCAGTCGCCAGTTCCCTTTCGATTGGGTTGCGTGAGCACGACGTTTCGCTGCGCGACAGTTTTCTCCATCTCGTTTGTTTCTTTGGTGAGATAGACGTCGGCGATAGCACTCGTCAATCGATCGGTGTCCTGCTTGATGTCGACATTGCCTTCGTAGTGAATGGTGCGATCGGGATCTGAATAAAACATCGAATCAGCGGCAGCGAACACGGGCACCGTGCTGTTGGTGCTTTCTACACGTTTCTTCGCATTGTAGATCGCCGTCTGTACGTGGCCCGTGGCTTCCATTCGTTTGTCGTTGACGTAAATCACGAGCTTATCGCCGCGCACGTAGTTGTCGTCCTGCCACGCGCGGGCATTGCCGGTATAAATTGCCTGGCCACTTTCATGCCGAAACTCGCCGCGCTCGCTTGCGATGTAGACCGGGCTCTTCGTCTTTGAAAAAGGAGTGGCGCCGTTGGTCTGTTCCTGACTGTAGTAAGTGCTGGTGGTTTTGCCACGAGCGTAGGAGACGTTGTTGCGAAGATCGGTATCGAGCTCAATTGCTTTCGTGCGCCCGCGCGAGTCCCAAACGGTCGGATCGCCACCGCGCAGCCGAACTGTCTCATCGGCCGCGAGGTACGAAACGTTTGCGGCAACGCCGTTCCGATCGTTCTCGTTGAACTTGCCGTCGCCCTGCGCATCTACGCGTTCGACGTCCTGCGTCTCTTTCAGGAAGACCGTCGTCATTTCTTTCGAAGTAATGGTGCGCGTGCCGCGATTTTGAGACGGCTGCATTGGATCGAGGACGGCTTTGGCGCCACCGGTCGCCTTGCACGTGCGTGCGAGATTTCCGGCTTCGAAAAAGTCACAGTCAAACTGCGGAGCGCTCAGCTTCTTGCGTTCAGCGCGTGTGCTGCTCACTACCGGATCGATTGCTAACTCTGCATCACCGCTGGCTTCCGCCTTTTCCAGATCGCGGCCGGTTACTCGCCAGATAAGCTTTACGGCGTTCGCGGTCAAACGCTTGTTCGCAGCGCGAGGATCGTTCGCCTTCGACTTCGGCGCGCTCATCGTGATCACCGATCGACCGCCTGCAACCATCTGTTTCAGCAGGCTGCTGTCGCCGGTTGCTTGAAAATTGACTTCGATCGAATTGCTGCCGGTGACCTCCACATCGGAATCGCCTTCGAGGGTTCGCGCTTTAACATCATTGTTCGCGACGGCACGTTCGAGACGCTGGTCCTTGTCCATGAAGAAGTCCATATTGACGGCATGAACTTCAGCGGCGCGGCCCGGATCCATGACGCGCATGTAAGAGTTGCCTCTGATCTCGGCTCTCTCGAGATGCTTTTGCTGGTTAATGAAAGCAGTCAGATTATCGCCACTCAGGATGTCCTGTTCCTGTTCGACGGTGACACCACCGGAAAACGCGAGCTGCATCGACTGCTGTTCAAACGTGCCATGCGCGGCTTTGATCGCTACCGGACGCGTGCGTGCTGACGCTTTCACAGTCGTAGATGGCGCTATCGTTAGCTGCACATCTTTCTTAAGTTCGAGTCGCTTGGTCTTTTGTTCGACCACAGCGCCGAGCGATGTTCCCGATACGTTCTCGCGCTCAAACGAAACCTCGACATCAGAATGCGCGACGCCGCTATTCTGATCGAAGAACAACGACTCGGTGTTGACCTTCAGCTTCTCCTTGGTTTCGATCTTGACGTTTCCGATGAACGAAAGAATGTTTTTTTCCGGTTGATAGATGCCACGCGAGGCTGAGATCTGATCGGGAGTTTCACCTTCCGGCGGATAAACTGCCATGTTGATGTTTTCAAGCTCGTGATGGCCATCCGAGAACGTGACGTCGCGTGAAGCTTTCACCAGCAGGTACAAGCGATCGTTCTTCGTAACGCGCTGTTCGTAGCCCTCGACAACGCCTGTTACTTCCTTCGACAGTTCCGGCTCTCCCGACGTCGCTCTAAACTTCGGCGTGTTGCGCAGTCTGTAATACGAAATCGCCACGACCGCGATACCAGACACGAGGAGCGTAAACGCGACGATACGCGTGATCACTGGCACCTTGGCCCGCAGGCCAAGTGCGATGGTGCGTTTGCGATTTACTTCCTGCATCTATCCACAGATTACGCAGATTAACTGTTTACTCTCAAATCAAGCACATTTAACTGCATGCGATAGTCGCCGTTCCAGGGGCTCGTCTCCAGGGTGTAGGCGAGTTCGATGCTGCCGTTCAAGTCCGGAGTTTGCCCCGGCTTCTCAATACAATTCCACCAAATTGCTTCGAGGGGACGGTTTTGCGGACCCGCCAACCTCAATTTCAAGTGCTGATCCTTCAGCACCGTCGGTTCCGACAAGCATCGTAGATTCTTCGTCACGAACACCGGACGTGGATTCCCTGCTCCAAAAGGCTCGAGCGCATCCAACTCTCGCGCCGTCGCGAACGTGACCATTTCCGGCGCCAGCTCCAGATCCACGTCGACTGACGGTTCCAAATCCTCCGGCGTCAAACGCGACGCCGCATGTTCGTTCAAACGCCGACGAAGCTCGTCGATGCGACTCGAGCGAATCGTGATTCCCGCTGCGTGCGAGTGACCGCCAAACTTCTCAAACAAGTCGGAACACGCCGTCAGACCGTCGAGCAGATGGTAAGCCTCAATACTTCTGCCAGATCCGTGGGCCATCTCTCCATCAACCGACAGCACCACGCACGGCCGGTTCAAGCGTTCGGCAATCTTCGACGCCGCAATTCCGATCACACCGCGATGCCATCCTTCACCGGCGATCACGGCTGCATAACATTCATCTCCGTCGTTCAACTCGGCGACGGCCAAATCGATGATCTGTTGTTGGACCGTCTTTCGCTCTTCGTTGCGAGCGTCAAGATGATTGGCGAGATGGCGTGCGACGTTCGCATCGCGCGTATCAAACAGCTCAACGACGGCCTTGGCCGCATCCATGCGTCCGGCCGCGTTAATTCGTGGGCCAATTCTAAAACCCAGATCGTATGCTGTCATGCCCTTGCCGTCTCCGCAACCGGCAACGTCGATCAATGCGCGCAAACCGGGATTTGCAACACGAGCCAGATCCTTCAATCCGAGCGACACGATCGTGCGGTTTTCGCCGACAAGCTTAGCCACATCCGCGACTGTTCCAATCGCCACAACCTTCATGAATGCGGGCACTTGGTCCTCGCGACCATACTCGCGAAACAGTGCGTGGACGAGTTTGAAAGCGACTCCGACGCCGGCGAGGTTCTTATCAGGATACGTGCAGCCAAGCTGGTTTGGATTGAGAACGGCGAAAGCAGGCGGCGCACCTTGTTTCTCATCTGGCAGGTGATGATCGGTGATGATTACGTCGAGACCCTTTTCACGAGCCCAGTAAAGTGGTTCGTGTGCGCGAATGCCGCAGTCGATACTCACGACGAGTTTGTAGCCGTCAGCAAGTGCTTTCTCAAGTGCAGCCTGCTGAATGCCGTAGCCCTCTGTGAAGCGATGTGGAATGTGGAAGCCGGCGTTTCCGCCGAGGAGTTTCAGGGCACGCAAAAGCACGGCGGTTCCAGTCGTTCCATCGACGTCGTAATCACCGTAGATCAAGATCGGCTCGCGCGCTTCCAGCGCAAGCTTGAGACGAGCCACTGCCTCCTTCATGCCAAGCATGGAGTAAGGCTCATGAAGTTGATCGTAAGTTGGAGACAGGAAAACGCGCGCAGCGCGCTCGTCACCGTAGCCGCGGTTTATAAGAAGAGCAGCCAGGATTGGTGAGACACCCAGAACGCGTGCCAGTGAGGCGGCCCTATCGGCATCATGCTCACGCACGGTCCAGCGTTTGGCTTTCATCTAATTCTTAGCCACAAAAGGCACAAAAAACACATAAGGCACAAAATAAACTTCAATCACTCTCAAACTCATGAATCCTTATGTGTCTTTTGTGCTTTTTGTGCCTTTTTGTGGCCCTACTCGGCGAACCAGCCATTAGCATCAAGCAGCTTCACACCGATGCGGCGATTGCCGTCGATATCGTCGATCCAGGAACCATTCACTTCGGCGTTTAATGTACCACCAAATGGCGGCACGAGCTTCACGGTCGAACCGAGCGGCACATCCACGTCGATGAGGAGCGTAGCGCCGCCGCGACTGATCTTGGTGGCCTTGGCCTTGGCCTGAAAAGACTTCCCCGACTTGTCCGTGCCCTCCACAGCCAAATCGAACTCGACAGGCACTCGCGGGCTGCGCGGTCGCTGGGAAGAGGCGACATCGCCACGCGGGTCTTTCTCATTCATTACTAATCACCGCCCTTTTTCTAGCTTGAGTACTTCAGAGGAGGGGCCGCGACCAGTGTACCATAAGCTTATCCGCGTAAATCGGCTCCAAGATCCGTAAAATCCGTGGCCTATATACTGGCGGACATATAACCCGCTGACAACGCCAACAAGATCGCAATCCCAACAATCACCCGATAAACAATGAAAACACCCGTCGAGTGCGTCCGCAGATACCGCAACAGAAACCAGATCGACGCATAACCCACGACACCCGAAACCACCGTCGCGACCGCAAGCGACCCATAGCTCCCGGCCGGCAATTTCGTGACTGCCTCCTTGAGCTCCAACAACCCACTCGCTGCAATTGCCGGAATCGAAAGCAGGAACGAGAACCTCGCCGCAGTTTCACGCGTCAAACCGGCAAACAAACCACCCATGATCGTCGAACCCGAGCGGCTCGAACCAGGAATCAACGCCAGCACTTGAGAGAAACCAACCGCGAGCGCATCGGAAACTCGCAGATGGTCCATACCGTGATCTCTTTTCCCAACCAGCTCGGCAATCAGCAACAACAACCCAACCCCAATCATCATCGTGGCGATCACCCAGAGGTTCTTGGTAAATGGACCTTCGATCTGTTTCTTCAAAACTAGACCGATCGTGCCAACCGGCAGCGAGCCGATGATCACGAGCCACCCGAGCCAAGCATCCTTGGAAAGTTTTGGCTGTCCTGGCTCATTCTTTCCTCGCAACAGCGCAAGGTGATCTGCGATGAAAGCTCGCAGGATGTTCACGATGTCGGGCGCGAAGTAGATTAAGACTGCGAGCAGTGTTCCGAGTTGAATGACGGCGATCGTGGCGGTGGTCTGTTCCGCCTGCAACGTCTTGTCAGCGCCGCCATAAAGATCGATCACACGAGCGGCAAAAACGAGATGTGCGGTTGAACTGACTGGGATGAATTCTGTGACGCCCTGAACCAGGCCGAGGAAAATAGCTTGAAGAATGGTCATTATTATTCTCTAAAAGAATTTCGCTCCGCGATCCAATCGTACATCGCGGGCGGCATCAGCATGCTGGCCCGCACGATCGTTGCGAGCTGCCATGGAAAAGCGTAAAGCGCCTTTTCTTTTTCAATCGCCGAAACGATCTTTTTGACACCTGTATCGAGTTCCATTAGATAAGGCATCTTCGCTTCGCGTCCTGAAGTCAGCGCAGTCTTTATGAAACCCGGATGGATGATCGAGACGCCAACCCCCGTGTGACGCAAGTCGATCCGCAGACTCTCAAAGTAGGCGGTCAGCGCCGATTTGCTGGCGCAATATGCCGCCGACTTAGCAAGGCCGCGATATGCGGCGAGACTCGAGATGGCGACCAACCGTCCCTGTCCACGTTCGACCATTTCCGGAAGCACTGCTCCGACACTGTTTATCGCACCGAGGACGTTGATGCTGATCACCTTCTCGGCATGTTCGGGTGTGAGTCGAGTCGCGTGATCGGATGTCCCGATACCGGCGTTCGCGATCAGGATATCGATCGGACCAAGTTCTTTCCGGAAATGATCCGCGGCTTCACGGACGGCTTTGACGTCACGCACATCAGCCGCAGCCGCGACGGCTTTAACGTTGTGAGAGGTCGCTTCGCTGACAATCTCGTTCAGCAGATCTTCACGTCGCGCGACCAATCCGAGATTCGCACCGCGTGCTGCAATCTCCAGCGCGATCCCCTTCCCGATACCGGAAGAGGCGCCGGTGATCATCACTACCTTGTTCGACCAGTAGGCCACAGATTACACGGATTAAATAAGCACGATTACGGGCGTGATAACTGGCTTCGCGCCGGTTTGCTTCTGAATAAATCGCTTCAACTCAACGCGCACGTGTTCCTTTAAGAGTGTCTCGTCGGCGAGGGTTTGGCGCGAGGCGCCGGCGACTGCGGCGGAGACAATACGTTTAGCGTCCTCAAGTAAGTAATTTCCAAAACCATTTCCCGTGCTCAACCCACGGACGCCACGCGCTGCAATCTTCGGCTCACCATCAAGCTCTCCTGTTTCTTCAACGACCGCCACGACAACCGTGACGGCGCCTTCGTAAGCGAGTTGCTTCCGCTCACGGACAGTCTCGCTCTCGATCTCCTTGAAGCCACTCTCATCGATAAACGTGCGACCGATTTCACGTTTGTCGATCACAGCAGCACGTTCGCCATCGAGTTCGAGCACGTCGCCATTCTCGATCAGTATTATGTTCTCTTCCCTGTACCCGAGATGGTTTTTGACAAACTCCTTGTGCCGAAACAGCATGCGGTATTCGCCGTGAATCGGAACCACAAACTTCGGACGCACGGCTTCCGTCATGATGCGGATGTCTTCCTGCGACGCATGACCGCTGACGTGGACCAGCCGCCGTTTCTCTTCAATAATGTTGGCGCCACGCTTGTAGATGAACCCGATCATGCGCGAAATGAGGCGCTCGTTACCGGGAATGATGCGCGCCGAAAGCACGACCGTATCGCCTTCCTCGATCATCAATCCCTTGTAACTCTGTGTCGCCATCTGCGAAAGCGCCGCACGCGCCTCACCCTGTGACCCGGTAACAAGAAACACGATTTCGTCGTCGCTCATCATCTTTGCCTGATTGAGCGAAACCATTAGACCGTCCGGAATGTCGAGATATCCGAGCCGATCCGCCACCTCGACGTTCTTCTGCATCGAGCGACCAAGCACGCAAACGTGACGATCAAACTGCTGCGCCACGTCGAGCACGATCTGCAAACGATGTATCGACGATGCAAACGCCGCGACTACAATCCGTCCTTTGGCTTCTGAAAAGATCTCTTCAAACGCAGGAATAACGGCACGTTCGGAAGGCGTGCGACCCGGAACCGTGGCGTTCGTCGAGTCGGAAAGGAGTGCCAGGACACCGTCCTGCCCATAGCGCCTGAACGAACGCAGGTCTATCGGCTCGCCGATGACAGGCGTCTCATCAACCTTGTAATCGCCGGTATGAATGATCGTGCCGACGGGAGTCTTGATTCCGAGTGAGAAGCAGTCGACGAGAGAGTGTGAAACACGAATGAACTCAACCGAGAAGACACCAATATCGACCACGTCTCTCGGTTCCACTCGATGCAGCAACACATTGTCGAGCAGATCGTGTTCTTCAAGCTTGCTTTCGGCTAAGCCTGCGGTGAAATGAGAACAATAAACCGGAACGTTGAATCGCTTGAGTAAGTAAGGCAGCGCGCCGAGGTGATCTTCGTGACCGTGAGTAAGAACGATGGCGGTAATATCGTCCTTGTACTCGTCGAGAAAAGCAAAATTCGGAATCGAAACATCGACGCCGTAAGCCGTTTCCTCGGGAAAGCCCATCCCGGCGTCGAGAATCAACATCTCGTCGCCATAGCGCACCGCCATGCAATTCATACCAAACTCGCCGATACCACCGAGTGGGATGATCTCGAGGACACTAGCCATAAATCGCAAGAGTATAGCATGTTACACGGATTAGCACGGGTGACACGGGTCCGTTTTCCTCTGTATTATCCGGCTATGAGCAAACTAATCCTTGTCACGGCTATCTTTCTCTTTTCCTGTTTGACTGCGTTCGCTGCAACGCCGACCATGCGTCTCGATTACTACCACACCGGCGATGCGACGCAGGAAGTGTTCAGCGTCGACCGGGTCGCGATCGAACCGCTTCCCTGGCCCGGCGATCCGAAACAGGCGATTGACTCGTCGAACCTCGGCAAGTATTTCTTCGAAGTTCGCGACGCGAAGACGAAACAGCTTCTCTACTCACGGGGCTTTGCTTCAATCTATGGCGAGTGGGAAACGACGGACGAAGCGAAGACGATCAAGCGCACGTTTCAGGAGTCGCTGCGTTTTCCCGAACCAACTGCGCCCGTCACTATCACGCTGAAGAAACGCGATGCGAAGAACGCTTTCCAGGACATCTGGACCACGACGATCGATCCCGCGGATCAGTTTGTAGATCGATCGAAGCCGGTCGCGCCGGCACCGCTCGTCACGATTCAAAAGGCAGGTGATCCGGAGACAAAGGTTGATTTCCTGATCATTGGCGACGGTTACACGAAGGCAGAGGCGAAGAAGTTTGAACAAGACGCACGACGGCTCACTGAAACACTGTTCGCTACATCGCCGTTCAAGGAGAATCGAAGAAACTTTAACGTGTGGGGACTTTGTCCGCCCGCGGCCGAGTCAGGCATTTCGCGTCCGTCGACCGGTATCTATCGCGACTCGCCGATTGGCGCCACGTACGACGCGTTTGGTTCTGAACGGTATGTGCTCACATTCGACAACCGCGCGCTACGTCGGACAGCACAGTTTGCTCCGTACGAGTTCATCGAAGTGCTCGTCAACAATCGCACATACGGCGGCGGCGGCATTTTTAATCTCTACAGCACGGTCGCGTCAGACAATGCTTTCGCGAACTACGTCTTCGTGCACGAGTTTGGGCATCACTTCGCTGGACTCGCAGACGAGTACTACACCTCGTCAGTTGCTTACGCTCCGTCAGCGGATCGCGCTGAGCCATGGGAGCCGAATGTCACCGCGCTGCTCGACGTTAGCAATTTGAAGTGGCGCAGTCTTGTCTCGCCATTCGCAAATACGACACCCATTCCCACGCCCTGGAACAAAGAAGCGTTCGAGGCTTACTCGCGCGAGATTCAGACGCGCCGCGTTCAGCTCAGAAAAGACAAGCGGCCGGAAGAAGAGATGGAAGCGCTGTTCCGGGAAGAGCTGGACCACGAGCAGAAGATGTTTCGGGCTGAAAAGCACTTTGGACAGGTTGGTGCGTTTGAAGGAGCGATGTACGAGGCGAAGGGATATTACCGGCCCGAAGTCGACTGCATCATGTTCTCGCGCACAGATCACTTCTGCAAAGTCTGTCGCGCCGCGATCGAGCGCATCATCAAGATGTACTCAAGATAAATATTTTAGCCGCGGATTAACGCGAATGAACGCAGATCAGCGTTTTACCCGTGTAAATCCGCGGCTAAAATTCTTAGTGGGGTTTGAGGGGTTCGATGAAGCTCTGATCCTTCGTGCCCTGGTGGCAGACGATACAGGATTGCTGGCCACGCTCTTCGAGGTCGGAGACGAGGGCGTACGTCAGACCACGATCGGACCACGTCAGCACTTTCAACCCATCAATCGCGTTGTAGTGGAACTTCAAGCCACCCGCTGCGATGACTTCACCGCCTGTAGGTTCGACGCCTGATGCCGAGGTGATCACGAGGCTGATCGGTCGCTCCTTCATCCGGTAAGCAACATAAGCAGCGTAGTCAGTCTTGAAATTAACGAGCCGCGCCCCTTCGAGCACGTAAAGCTTCTCCTGCCCGGACGATTCCTGATAGTTCGGCAACTTCACACCGAAGTTCACCTTGTTCACAAACCACTCTGAGATCTGCTGCGGACTTGTCGACTCAACCTCCAGCGGCAATTGTCCACCCACGTGACGCAGATGCGTCTCCGCGGCCATAAGTGCAAAACTACACGCCGGTCCGTTTTCCGGCTGATCCGGTTGTTTGAGCACGCGCCACACGACTACCGGCAGCAGCAACACAAGCAAGACCGCAGCGGCCGCAACCATCCAACTCATTCGCGAGCTTCTGCTCGGTCTAAGAATCTGCTGAACTTTCGCTCGCAACTCGGGCGGAGCGGCATACAACTGTCCACTCTCCCTCACAGTGTTCAGAAAGTTCAGTTCACGCTCAAAAATCGCAGCACATGATTCACATTCCGACAGGTGTACTTCGACGGCCGCACGCTCCATGCCCTGCAACTCGTCGTCGAGATAAAGCGTCAACCGTCCTCGAATGTCGTCACACTTACTCAACTTCAACCCTCTTTTGCCATCCGTAATCAATTCGTCTAACCCGTGGCTCAAGCATTTTTCTCAGCCTGCCACGCGCACGGCCCAAGCGCGACATGACGGTGCCGGCCGGGCAATCGAGCACCGTCGCAATCTCCTGATAACTGAACCCTTCGATGTCGCGCAACACGACGATTTCGCGATAAGCGTCCGGTAAACTCTCAATTGCTTCGCGCACCTGCTGTCGCTCCAACTTGCGCAAATAAACGACGTGCGGATTCTCCTGTGCTGCGCCGGTTGACGGCTCAACCAAGTCGAGTTCGACGAAACGTGGTCCACTACTCCGATGACGCAGATGATTCAACCATGCGTTTCGCATGATCACAAACAACCAGCCTTTCAGATTACTGTCTGCGTCGGGCCGGTTCGCGGCGCTGGCCGCGCGCACATACGTTTCCTGCACCAGGTCTTCTGCTTCAGTCGCATCACGCGTCAACGCCAGGGCATAGCCATAGAGCGAGTCGATGTGCTCCATCGCTGCCTGGTCAAATCCCGCCTTGTTAACAGGATCGTCCATTGTCGTCGCGTGTTTGCGGAGGCCATTCTAGTTTAACACCTGACCGCATGGAAAATTCCCGGGAATAATTTTGCCGCTGGCGTGTTTTTCCTTCAAGACGTGGGAAGCCACCGGTCGGGAACCAAGCTAAGAGTTTTACAGTATTTCGTCAGGGTCGGCATTTGAGCGGCGCGCGCGGCGTCGCGAAAGGTGACGACCCGGCGAAGTGCCACTCTGCGGCTCTCTTGAGGGCCGCAGAGATTGTGCGTCTCCTTGGAGTGCGCCAACTTGTTGGCGCTTTGGTATGTTTTACCAAAGCGGTGACAAGTCACCGCACTCCAAGGAGGCGTCCGATTTGATGGGTATGTTATTTTCTCACCCAAATGACACCCCCTAAACGTTTCGCGCAGATCGCACTTCTGGTTCTTCTTGTTTCTGCAAACGTCGCTGCACAAAAGCTGACTCCACATCACATCGCGCTTGCAAATGGGAAGTCGTTTGACCTGAATCTGCTGGAGGGTTACGAGATCAGCGTCGCCGCACAGGGCCTCAAACGCGTCCGCTTCATGGCGCTCAGCCCTGACAATCGCCTCTTTGTGACGGACATGTACAACCTTTCCGATAATCAACGCGGCGTCGTCTACATTCTCGATCAGTTTGACCCAGTTAAGCGACAGTTCAAGAAGATCACGAAGTACATGAGCGACCTGCACAACCCAAACAGCGTCGCCTTTTATAAAGATCAGGAAGGAACAGACTGGTTCTATCTCGCTTTAACGGATCGACTCGTGCGCTATCGTTATGAAGCGGGCAAAGACGCGCCTTCAGGCGAACCGCAGGTGCTGGCGACTTTTCCAGCTTACGGTCTTGCATACAAATACGGTGGTTGGCATCTGACGCGTACCGTTGTGGTCGGTGGCGATGGAAAGATCTACGTCGCTGTCGGCAGTAGTTGCAATGCGTGTGAAGAGAAAGAAGAAGTGCGCGCGAGTATTCTTCAGATGAATCCTGACGGAACGGAACAAAAGTACCTCGCGCGTGGACTGCGAAACGCAGTCGGACTGCGTTGGGTACGAGAGAGACTCTACGCGACGAACATGGGTTCTGATCACCTTGGCGTTAATCGTCCAGCGGACACTTTTTATGCACTCAAGAGTTCAGAGACTCATTACGGCTGGCCCTATTGTTTCCAGGACGGCGCGCGTATCTTTCCCGATCCGAAGTTCAATAAGAGAGGCGCTGCCTTTGATTGCCGCAAGGTGCCGAAAGCGCTCACGGCATTTCCGGCGCACAGCTCGCCGCTCGGTTTGGAGTACTTCGACGCGGATAATTTTTCCGAGTTAAATGGATCTTTTCTGGTCGCGCTGCATGGATCGACAAGAAAGAGTCTTGGGCGAGGTTATCGTGTTGTAAAAGTCTCGGCGTCGAGCGGTTCGATGACTGATTTCATCACCGGCTTCATCGACGGAATAGCCATAAACGGACGCCCGGCCGACGTTTTCAGCTTCGGCAAAGATGCTTTTCTCTTGACGGACGACTATAGTGGCGTGGTTTATTACGTCTATCTGCGTCGCTAATCAGCTTCAATCCGCATAACCTGTAGCTCTGAAAGGAACCACTATGCGCTTTCGTGTTTCGCTTCTCCTACTTGTCGTTGTCTCGTTCGCTGCGCCGGCCTTTTCGCAAAAACGCAGTATCACTGAAAAGGATCTCTTCAACTTCGTTTGGATCGGCGATCCACAGGTTTCGCCGGATGGTGCGCGCGTCGCATTCGTGCGCGTGACCGTCAACGACAAGAAGGACGGATACAACACCGCCATTTGGACTGTCTCGACCGCAAACGGCGAAACACGTCAGCTCACCAACGGCCCGCGTGATTCGACGCCACGCTGGTCGCCTGATGGTCAATACCTGATGTTCGCGCGCGCGCCGGAAGTGTCTGGCCGTGTAGATCCGCCACAGTTGTTCATGCTGGCCATGTCTGGCGGCGAGCCGTTTCAGTTCACGACTCTGCCGCGTGGCGCAGGTGGAGCACAGTGGTCACCCGACGGCAAGATGATTCTCTTCTACAACGGTGCCACCGCAGAAGAACTCGCGAAAGCTGCCGCACGAAATGCGCCGGCCGCGCCTTCGTCATCACCGGCGGCGAGTCCGACTCCACCCGAACGCGAAAGCGACGTGCGCGTCATCAGTCGCGCGGTCTATCGTGCAAACGGCGCGGGCTATCTCGACTTCAAGCACCCGCAACACATCTGGGTTGTCACCGCTCCGAAAACTGGCGACGAAAAAGTCACGCCAAAGCAGTTGACTAAAGGCCACTTCGACGATGGAGGCGCAGTCTGGGCCAAAGACAGCTCGCGCATCTATTTCGAGACTGACTACACAGACGAACCTTATTACGAGTTGCCACGCACGGATCTGTACACGATGTCGGTGGCTGGTGGCGAACCGGTGAAACTAACATCGTTCGACCTGGGCACGGGCGCATTCACAATCAGCCCTGACGGACGGCAGGTGGCGTTCATCGCTTCAGTGAGCCAGCCGGTGCGTTCGTATTCGCAGCCCGATCTATGGGTGCTCGATCTGGTCTCAGGCGCAAAGCCGCGCAATCTCACCGCGAATTTTGATTTCGACATTGGCGGTGGCCTGACTGGCGACAGCGTGGCGCCGAGAGGCGGCGGCGGTAATCCGCCGGTGTGGTCGCCGGATGGACACAGCATCAACATGCTTTACGTCAAAGAGGGTCGAGCAAACATCGGTTCGTTTGATGTTTCGAGCGGCAAGGTGACGGACGTCACGAGCGGAAATCAGGGTGTAGTGAGTTATCGCGCCGTTCCTGATGCATCGAAGTTTGTCCTCTTGATATCAACTCCGACGCGCGTCGGCGATCTCTACTGGCTCGACAAATCAGGCGGTCAGCCAAAACAGTTGACACACATTAACGACGAGCTGTTCTCAAAACTCAATCTCACCGAGCCCGAAGAAGTTTGGTACACGAGCTTCGACGGCAGGAAGATTCAGACGTGGGTGCAAAAGCCACCCGATTTCGATCCAAACAAGAAGTATCCGTTGATTCTCAACATTCACGGTGGACCACACGCAGCTTACGGATTCATCTTCGATCACGAGTTTCAATGGATGGCGGCAAAGGGCTACGTGGTGCTCTATCCAAACCCGCGCGGCAGCACCAGCTACGGGCAGGAGTTTGGCAACATCATTCAGCACGCCTACCCCGGCGACGATTACAAAGACCTGATGGCGGGCGTTGATGAACTCATTCGTCGTGGCTATATCGACGATAAGAAAATGGGCGTCACTGGCGGCAGCGGCGGCGGATTGCTGACGAATTGGACCATCGGACAAACCACACGTTTCGCGGCGGCTGTTTCGCAGCGAGACATCGCAAGCTGGTCTGACTGGTGGTACACCGCTGACTTCACGCTCTTCCAACCGTCGTGGTTCAAGGCGCCGCCGTTTGAAGATCCGGAAGACTACAAACGTCGTTCGCCAATTACCTACGTCAACAAGATCCAAACGCCGTTGATGTTGATTCTTGGTGAAGCAGACTGGCGCACGCCGACTGGACCAGGCGGCGAGGCGATGTTCCGCGCGTTGAAGTATCGGAAGATACCGACAGTCATGGTTCGTTTCCCGAACGAGTCACACGAGTTGTCGCGTTCCGGACAGCCGTGGCATCGCATCGAGCGCTTGCAGCACATCGTCGGCTGGTTTGATAAATGGATCATGGGTGTCGCGAAGCCGGAATACGATGTCGGCGAAGTGACACGCAGTACGACCACGCAGCAGTAATCTGTGGATAAATGAAGACTCTTGGTCTCATCGGCGGCACCGGCCCTGAATCAACGATCGATTATTATCGATTGTTGACCGCGCAGTATCGCGAGAAAGCGGACGGTGCCTCGCCGCCGGTCATCATCAACAGCGTCGATCTGAAACGCATGATCGCGTGGATGTCTGCCGGCGAGCTCGACAAAGTAACGGACTACCTCGTCGCTGAGTTTGAGAAACTCGAAAAAGCCGGCGTTGACTTTGCCGCCCTCACTGCAAACACGCCTCACATCGTCTTTGACGAACTGAAAGAGCGCGTGAAGCTGCCGTTGATCAGCATCGTCGAAGCCGCGTGTGAGCGAGCGCAAGCCCTCGGCTTCAAGAGTGTTGGACTTTTCGGCACACGTTACACGATGCAGGCGCCTTTCTACCCGAAAGTGTTTTCACGCACCGACATCAAGCTCGTCACGCCAAACGCAGAAGAGCAGGAATACATTCACGAGAAATATTTCGGCGAACTACTCAAAGACACTTTTCTACCCGAAACGCGTGAGCGCTTCCTCTCGATTGCTGACGACATGAGAGCGCGCGACGGCATCGAAGCGTTAATTCTCGGCGGCACCGAAATCCCTCTGCTGCTCCGCACCGAAGAGCACAACGGCATTCAACTCCTTGATACGACTCGCATTCACGTCGATCGTCTAATCGAAGAGATGTTGAAATAAAAAACACACCCACAGATCACGCAGAAAGTAGTATCATCCTCGCATCCCACAAAATTCCCCCTGCGTTTCCCCCAATGTTTCAGTCACTGCAAGTGTGCGAAAGGAAATTATCATGGGAATCTTTGACAAGATGTTTGGACGCGGAGCCTCGGAAGCGGAGCAACAACAGGGAGCCCAGCAACGCTTCAACGAGCTCAAACAGCGATACCAAACCGTTCTCACCACCGCCGACAATGAACACATTCAATTTCTGAACCTGCACGTGCAGGACAACAAACTGTTCATCAAAGGCATCGCGCCTTCCGAAGAGGCCAAGAATAAATTCTGGGATCAGATCAAACTCGTCAATCCGAATGCAGACGATATCACCGCCGACCTAAGTGTTGACGCGAGTCGTGCAGTCGGCGCCGCCGCAGGCGGTGGCCAGGGTAGCGGTCAGACGTATGAAGTGAAGAGTGGCGACAATCTCTCGAAGATCAGCAAACAGTTTTACGGCGATCCGAACGAGTACATGCGCATCTTCTACGCCAATCGCGAGACGTTGAAAGATCCGGACAAGATCCAAGTGGGCCAAAAGCTCGTGATTCCAGCAGAGTAAACACGGTACAATCCCGCAGTGGATTCAAAAACACTGCCAGTAATATCTACCGAGCGCGTCGTTCTTCGTTGGGTTTCGGAGCACGATATTGACAGTCTCTACGAAGTCTTTTCCGATCCGCAGGTGATGCGGTACTGGAGTTCGGCTCCGTTTACCATTCGAGACGACGCCGTAAAATTGCAGCGCGAGATCGCCACCGGCAACGAAACCAACACGTTGATAAAGTGGGGACTCGCGCTGCGCGATTCCGATCGCCTCATCGGCACCACGACTCTATTCAATCTCAATCTCGACAATGGCCGCGCTGAGCTCGGTTACGCGATGGGCCGTGCGCACTGGGGCAAAGGACTCATGAACGAAGCGCTTCAGGCGTTGGTCTCGCATGCATTTGAAGCGATGCAATTGCGTCGTCTCGAAGCCGACGTCGATCCGCGGAATGACGCCTCAATCCGCACCCTCGAACGCCTCGGATTTCAACGCGAAGGCTATCTCCGCGAACGTTGGCACGTTAACGGCGAAATCCAGGACGCCCTATTTTATGGTCTGCTTCGACGTGAATGGCTCAAGTCCTGATCCGTGTTAATCGTCTTCAGATTCGTCTAATCCGCGGCGCAAGAATCCTTCTGTCTCCGCGTTCCTTCGCTTTAGTAGACACTGAAAGGAACCCGTCATGAAGACCTTATTGCTCGTCACGCTCACCGCAATCTTCAGCACTTCCGGTCTGTTGGCCTGCACAGCGGCGACGACTGAAATCATTCCACCGCTCTCTCAAACCGGCGCAATCCCCGTCAAGAAGACGATGAAAGCCTTCAGTTCCGAAGAGGAACTGGTGCGGTATTTCAAGGAACTGGCAGAAAAAAACAAGCGCGAAGCGAGAGGAAGACTAGACAGCTTTGTTAATACCCAGTCTGCCGCGGCGCCCGCTGCTGAACCGGCACAACAACTTGCGAAAACCGAAGAGTCAGTCACAAATACGCAACATGACGGCGTCGATGAAGGCGGAATAGTTAAGGTCCACGGCGATCATCTGGTCGTACTACGGCGCGGCCGTCTATTCACCGTAGCAATCGGCGACCAGGCGCTGAAACCGATCTCAAACATCGATGCTTTTGGTCCGGACATCGATCCGGGTCGTACCTGGTACGACGAGATGCTGATCTCAGGCAACACGATCATCGTGATCGGCTACAGCTACGAACGCGGCGGCACCGAAGTCGGTCTCTTCGACATCACCGGTGACGGACAACTCTCGTATCGCTCCACGTATCACCTGCGCTCGAACGATTACTATTCATCGCGCAACTACGCCAGCCGGCTGATCGGCAGCAAGCTGATCTTTTACGCGCCTCAATATCTGTATGGTGATGCTGAAGATCCATTTCAATCGTTTCCAGCCGTTCGTAAGTGGCACAAAGGCGCTAACGCAACCGAGTTTCAACGTATCGTTCCCGCCACTCGCGTCTACCGGCCAGCGATAGACATCACCGGGGGTTACGTAACGGCGCTGCACACGGTGACCGTTTGCGATCTGGCGAATGGCGGTTTTGATTGTCAGGCCACCACGGTAATTGGACCGCCGGGACACGTGTTCTACGTTTCGCCTGACTCGGTGTTTGTTTGGGCCAGCTCGTGGGATAGCAGATACAAATCCTTACTTTTCCGCATGCCACTCGATGGTTCTGGTCCAAGTGCGTTAGGTGTTTCCGGCAGCCCTGTGGATCAGTTCTCGTTCTTGCAAAGTGAGGACCAAAACCTCAACGTGCTCGTCGTATCTCGTGGAAAAGGTGATGGCATGTGGCAGGCTGAAGTCGCGTCGGGTGACGTTGCGTTGATGCGCGTCCCGATCACGAGTTTCTCGGACGGTACCGATTCAGTTCCGTCGACGAGCTACCGCAAACTGCCGAGGCCTGAAGGCTATGCTTTTCAGAACCGTTTCGTCGGCAACTATCTGATTTACGGCACCGGCAGCGGCTGGGGCTATCCAAAGCAGAACGAAGACAAGTGGAATCTTTTTGTCGTCGATTGGAAGCGCGGAGACTCTCATCAAATGAAGCTTGTGCACGGTGTCGATCGCATCGAGCAAATGGGTTCTGACGCAGTGGTGGTCGGCACTGACGGCAAGAACCTGCACTTCTCTTCAATTCGTCTGGGCCAATGGCCGGAGATAGTTTCACGCTACACCCGCGCAGAAGCGTCGCAGGGTGAAACGCGCAGTCACGGTTTCTTCTACAAGCCTGACGGCGACAATTCCGGAATGTTGGGTCTGCCGATCAGCGTGCCCGGGCGTGCTGGATACAAGCACTTGTTTGAAAACTCGGCCGCGATTCTGTTCCTAAAAAACGACTCGCTACAGTTTCGTGAAGTCGGCGAACTCGGCTCACAACCTGATAAAGCGATCGACGACCAGTGCCGGGCGTCTTGTGTTGACTGGTATGGGAACGCGAGACCTTTGTTCCTGCGCGGTCGCATGTTCGCGCTGCTTGGTTACGAGATCGTCGAAGGCCGGCTCGACGATGGTCGCGTGCACGAACTGCGCCGGGTGAATTACGCACCCAGACAGCAAGCGGCCGTGCGTGGTGAGTAACGAAAGATTTCTCACGCAACGGCGCGACGGAAGACTCAAAGAGGAATCGACTTCTTTGCGTTTTCGTCGCGCCGTTGCGCCGTTGCGTGAGCTGTTTTCTTGTAGTCATTCCGTCTCCCAATTGCTAAACTCCTCCCTCTGCGCGCTTAGTCCAATCACAATTTGAGGAGGCCCCTATGTTCCGCCGACGATTGTCCGGTCTTTCCCTGCTCCTGATTCTGGCGCTTGCTAACTCCTTCGTAGCGCAAACCGCCCGGCGTCCATTAAAGCTCGACGATCTGACTCGTTTTCGCAACGTTGGCGATCCGCAGATCTCGCCTGACGGCAAATACGTCGCTTACGTCGTCGGCACCACGGACGCCAAAGAAGACAAATCAAACTCCCACATCTGGATGGTCAACTTCGACGGCACAAACGATCGACAAATCACCTTCAGTAACGAGAGTGAGAGCTCGCCGCGCTGGAGCCCCGACGGCAAATACATTTCGTTCACATCGTCACGCCCGGGCAAAGCACGCGGCAACCAGGTTTGGCTCCTCGATCGAAATGGCGGCGAAGCGATGCAGCTCACCGAGATTAAAGGACGCCTTCAGGGACACGAATGGTCTCCCGATTCCAAACGACTCGTACTCGTGGTCGGCGATCCGGATCCGGAAGCGGAAGCAGGACCATCGCCACAGCCTGGCGCCACTCCACGCGTGCCGAAACCGATCGTTATCGATCGTTATCGTTACAAGCAGGACGGCGCGGGCTACCTCCTCTCGGGACGGCACACCTACATCTACCTTTACGATATCGAATCGAAGAAGCTCGAGCGGCTCACGAAGAGCAAATGGGACGAGGGTTCGCCCGCCTGGTCACCCGACGGAACGCGTATCGCTTTCATGAGTAATCACGCGGACGATCCGGATCGCGATCCGGCGGCACAGCTCTACGTCGCCGAAGCCAAACCTGGCTCGACTGAAAAGCAGCTCACGCCGACAGAAGTACGCGCAGGCCGCTCGCGACCGGAATGGAGTCCCGACTCCAAGTGGATCGCTTTCACCGACGGCGAAGAAAAGAAATACGGCGCGTACAGCATGGACCATCTCGGGCTGGTGCTGGCGGATGGCAGCAGTGCGCCGACGCGACTCAAAGCCGCCGAGGATCTCGATCGCGGCATCTCATCTCCACGGTTCACTGCCGACGGTAAGGCGATTCAGTTTCTGGTAACTGACGATCGCTCGGTCTATCCAGCAAAAGCGAATTTGTCAGGCGGAGCCGTGCAGAAGCTCCTGGCGCCTCCGGTTGTAATCAACAACTGGGATCTTGAAAGCGGGCGTGCGGTCGTGATGTCAGGCGGCAACACGAAATCGAACGAAGCGTACGTTTGGGAAGGAAACTCGCTGCGCCAACTCACGCACCAGAATGATCCGCTCTTCGCAGAGCTCGATTTCGGTGTCACAGAAGCAGTGGAATTCCAGAGTAAGGACGGCACGCAAGTCGGTGGATTATTGACCTACCCGGTCGGCTACACCAAAGGAACCAAAGTTCCGCTCTTGTTAAGAATTCACGGCGGTCCAAACTCGCAGGACCAGCACTCATTCAGTCTCGAGCGACAGATGTTTGCGGCCAACGGTTACGCCGTGCTGGCTGTCAACTATCGCGGCAGTGCGGGTCGCGGTCAGAAATTCTCGCGCGCGATCTTTGCAGACTGGGGCAACTATGAAGTTCAGGATCTGCTGGCTGGAGTCGATCATGTGATCAAGATGGGCGTTGCCGATCCGGATCGACTTGGTGTCGGTGGCTGGAGTTACGGCGGCATCCTGACTGACTATCTGATCGCAACCGACAATCGATTCAAGGCTGCGACCAGCGGCGCCGGTACCGCGTTCACAGTCGCTTTCTACGGCACCGATCAGTACATCATTCAATACGACTACGAGATTGGGCCACCCTGGAATCCGAAAGCGTGGGAGACGTACCAGAAGATCTCGTATCCGTTCCTGCATGCCGATCGCATTCAAACGCCGACGCTGTTCCTGGGTGGCGAACGCGATTTCAATGTGCCTGTGCAGGGAAGCCAGCAGATGTACCAGGCGCTGCGCAGTCTTGGAATCGACACGCAACTGATTATTTATCCGAATGAAAACCACGGGATTCAGAGACCGAGTTACCAGCGCGATCGAATGGAACGGTATCTGGCGTGGTACGACAAGTACGTGAAGAAGAGTACCGGAACTTCGAGCACGTCAACAGCGCAGTAACCGCGGATGATGCGGATAAAGGCGGATTTGATATAGTCGTCGCATGCGTCTGTTTGCGACGTCGGATCTACACACGGATTACAAGGAAAACTTCCGCTGGCTACAGGAGCTGTCGGATTCTGACTACCGCGACGATGTGCTGATCGTCGCGGGTGATGTCTCGGACCGGCTGGAGATCGTCCGCGAGACGCTCCTTTTACTCCGTTCAAAATTTCGACAACTTCTCTTCACACCTGGCAATCACGAACTGTGGGTTCGAGGCCAGGACATCAACTCCATCGAGAAGTTTCAACTGATTCTGGATCTGTGTGCCGAGCTCGAGATCGCCACGAGGCCAGTTCGCCTGGAGAATCTTTGGGTTGTTCCATTGTTCTCGTGGTACGACGGCGTCTTCGAACCCGAAATGAGAGCGTGGGCCGACTTTTCTTTTTGCAAATGGCCCGAAGACACTGCGCCGCTCTCTGACTATTTTCTGCGTCTCAACGAACCGCATCTCAAGTCTTACGACGCGCCAGTGATCTCATTCTCACACTTCATCCCGCGCCACGATCTGCTGCCTCCGAAGGAGTACTTGAGGATCAGTTGGCTCGGCAACGTCTCCGTCTGCGCCGCGCTCGACAGTCAAATCCGGCAACTCAATTCCAACGTCCACATCTGTGGTCATACTCATACGATCTTCGACCGCGTGATCGACGACGTGAGGTACGTTCAAAACCCGATCAAATACCCGAAAGAGCGTCGCACGCCGAGCCTCCCAATCAAGCTGGTCTGGGCTTCAGAGTTTGAAACGCTTCAACCCAAATCGTTACTGGAGGTCTAACAACCAGACATCGCTCTCGGTCGAGTAAGCTGAGAAGTAAATGAATTGCCCGTCTCTCGAAACTGCAATGCCCTGAATCTGCGCATCTCGCAGTGCCAGGATTTCACGTAGCCCTTTCTTCGAAACATCACCGATGTGCGCTTTGCCGCCGGTCAAACAGATGTAGCCTGTGCTGTCCGAAATCCACATCGGATACCCGCAGACGTCAGCGGCTTTCTCGTATCGATTTGTCTCAAACGAGTAATAGCCGATCTGCCCGTCAGTGAATGTCCCGAGCAATTTCTTCCCATCTCGCGACCAGTCCCACGCGACGAAAGTCTTATCTGGCTTTGGTAACTGCTGCAGCGTTTGCGAAGCCCAATCTTTACTGAGATCGAGAATCACATTCACGCGATCGCGCTGAAAGAGAAGATGCGTGCCATCCGGTGACCAGAGCGGCAATGTCGCATCGCCCGGACTATCGAAGCTGAGCTGGCGGAGATTTGTGCCGTCGGCGTCGATCGTCCAGATCTCGTAACGGCCACTTCGATCGGAAGTAAATGCGATTCGCTTTCCGTCCGGCGACCAGCGCGGATAACGATCGAAGAACTTATCGGTTGTCAGATCTCGCCAATTGGTCCCGTCACGTTGGACCAGCACGATATCTTCCTGCGTTCCACGCAAGAGTCTCATCACGAAGCGACTGCCATCGGGCGATAGCTCGGGTCGCACGATGCGATTATCACCGCGCGTGATCGAGACCGGCTCACCAACGATGCGGCTACGCTCGCGATCGAATTTGACGGACTGAATGTTTGCGCGCCGGTCTGTCTGCACGTAGATGAGGCGTTTGCCGTTGCGCGAAAAGTTCAGATGCCGATTGAATGTTGCCGGAGTTGAAACTGCTTCCGGCTCGCCCAAAACTTTTCCGCTCTCTTCGTCAATCGAAACGCGCCAGAAGCTCATGTTGCCGCTGCGATCGCTGGCGAAGTAGAGAAACTTGCCGTCCGGTGACCAAACCGGATTCCAATTCGTTGAAGCATCCTTCGTAACGATCTCGATTTCTCCGCCGCCTTTCGAAATTGTCGCAATGTCGCTTCGACCGGCACTCGGCGGATTGAACCAGAACGCGATGCGAGATCCGTTCGGCGACCACGACGGCTGCATCGCGTCGTTCTCACAGAGAGTTCGCTGCGCTCCGCTTTCAACATCAGCAATCACCAGCGAGCTGGGGTTGATGTTTCGAGTTGAAGGCAAACTATGCCCGACTCGGCTACAGACAATTTCTTTCCCGTTGGGCGACCAGGCGGGATGATGACAGCGCGCGATCAGCGGCCGGACGTTTTCGCCCGTTGCTTCCATGACGTACACGCCCACCGGTTCGCGGTTGGAATAGAAAGCGATGCGTTTGCCGTCTGGCGAGTACGACGCCTCGTATTCGTCTGAAGGCGTGTTCGGTGTTAACGATCTCGCATTCTTCCCGCCGACACGTTGGAGAAACAGATCGAAGTTCCCTTCCGGTTCGCTCGCAAAAACAAAATCTTCGCCGTCGGGCGCAAGCGTCGGAAAGAATTCGGTGCCGGCTTGATTAGTTAGCTGAAGATGCGAGGCACGCGACCAATCCGGAGCAGTCGTTTTTGCTTTCGTCAAATACCAACCGAGGGGAAGAGCAACGCCGATCAGTGCAACAACAATCGCGACGGGCCACAACCAGGATCGCCGTACAACTTGTGGTAACGATCCGGTGATTGCTTTTGGATTTGAAATCGTCGCCGCCGAGTCGATCATTCGCAGCAGACGACGAATGTCAGCGCGAAAGTCTGAAGCTGTTTGATAACGGAGCTCGCGATCTTTCTCGAGGGCCTTGTTCAGGATCAGGTCGACATCTGACGGCAGTGTCCCATCCAACGCAGTGGCAGCTTTAGGCTCACTGGAAAGGATTGCGTTGATCGTTGCCTGTCGCGTCTCAGCCTTGAACGGTTTCTGTCCAACCACGAGCTCATACAACAAAACGCCGAGACTCCAGATGTCAGTTCGATGATCGACAGGCTCACCGCTCGCTTGTTCGGGCGACATATAGGCCAGCGTTCCCATTGCCACACCGATCTGAGTGCTGACTCCATCTTCACTTGCCGCAACTTCGCTAAGTTTCACGAGACCAAAATCAAGCACCTTCGCATAACCATCCGGACGCACCATGACATTCTCGGGCTTGATGTCGCGATGCACGATGCCGGCTTGATGTGCGGCGGCGAGGGCTTCTGCAACCTGGGCCACGAGTGCGAGACTTTCTCTCAATCCCAGCTTTTCTCGTGACGAGGCGAGTGTCTGTCCTTCGACAAACTCCATGGCGATGAAATGAACTCCAACGGCTTCGCCCACTTCGTATATCGTCACGAGGTTCGGATGATTCAACGCCGAGAGTGCTCGGGCTTCGCGCTGAAAACGTGCCGAGCGTTCAGTGTCAGCCACGAAATGCCAGGGCAGGATTTTTAGTGCGACGAGTCGATCGAGTTTGTTGTCGCGCGCCAGGTAGACTTCTCCCATGCCACCCGCGCCGAGGAGCTTTTCGATTTTGTAGTTCGCGAGCTCTTTACCGATGAGCGAAAAAGATGTGGTGAGGTTTGAGTCCTGCGCCAGCGATTCAGCCGCAACTCTCATCGCTGAACGTTCCATGAAGTTTGTCGCTTGCGCTTGTGCCTTCAGCAGGCTCAGGACTTCATCGCGCAACGCTGCGTTGCCCTTGCTGGCCTCCACGACAAACGCTTCTCGTTGTTCCGGCGGTTGGGCCAGCGACTGGTCTAACAAAGCGTCAACTTGTTTCCAGAGGTCGGGATCCATCGGCTTAACTGGAGGAGAGTTCGCGATACAGCCAGGCTTTGGCTTTGTTCCACTCGCGCATGACGGTGATGGGCGCAACCTTCATCACTTCGGCAGTCTCTTCGACACTGAGGCCGCCAAAAAAACGCAACTCGACAATCTGACTCTTGCGTTCATCGATCGTGGCGAGACTTTTCAATGCCTCGTCGAGTGCGAGGAGATCTGCGTCTTTGTCAGTGGTGACGGTCATCGCTTCGTCGAGTGAAATGTTGAGTGCTTCGTTCTTGTTATCCACTTTGGGACGGTGCCGTGCGAAATCGACAAGGATACGGCGCATCATCTGGGCTGCGACACCGAAGAAGTGTGCCCGATTCTGCCAGCGCACAGCTTTCCAGTCGATCAGTCGGACGTAGGCTTCGTTAATGAGCGCTGATGTTTGCAGCAGATGATCCGGACGCTCTTTGCTCATGTAACGCTTCGCGAGCCGGTATAGTTCGGCGTGGACGAGCGGCGCGATACGCGCCAGTGCGTCTTCATCGCCGTTGCCCCAGGCCAGCAAAAGTTCGGTGAGTTCGTGAGCCCCAGGTTCGTCCATACGGGACCCTCAGGACCAAGCAGGTGCGAAAAACGGATTGAATTTACCACACACAGCTAGGGTATTTGTGTTTCTTTGTGGCTTAGCGGGTCTTTGAGCCTGAATCCGGACCAGGCGATGAGACTGCACGTTACAAAACCGAAGGCGTTCAGAATTCCGTGAGTCACTGCCATACTTGGAATCGTGAGGATTAGTGTGTGAGTCACGAGACTGTAAGAATAGAGACTGGCAAGCGACATCGCGAGGCAACTCGAGAGTGCGGCGAACACTAAGAGTACCTGCTTCCATCGTTGATCGATTGCTGGTCGTACCCAACCGATCGTGAGCACTGCGAGTGAAAACAGTCCCAGCGTGAGCAACAACGTTCCGAACAATCCGAGCAACGGTGCGAGCGTGATTCCCGCAGCGACGAGTGGCATCGCCGCCACGATTGCGAAGACTGAAAAGGCAAAGAGCCAGCGTGGATAATCTCTGGATGCGAGAACTCTGCCATTCATTCCCGCAATGATTGGCGCGGCAAAGCCTGCGAAATGAAAGTGGACCACAGTAAGCAGGATAATTATTTCGCCGTAATCAAATGGTTGCACGCCGAGTCGATAGACAACCAGCCACGCTCCTGCAACCGGCAGATAAATCAGACCGGCATCGATGCTCGACTCTGCCAACGGGAAGAGACTACGACGCGAGATCAGTCGTGACACACCATAAAGCGCGATCGCGATGTATGCGCTGAACGTAAGGGACACCAGTACCGCCGCTAGCACGTCCTGGTCGAAAAAGAAGGAAATAATCGTGAGCGCGGCGCCACCCGACCACAGTGCTACCGCGACGTTGTATATCAAGGAGCTGACGCTGCAGTCTGGTGGTATGACGAGTGAAAGGGCGAGTGGTACCACAACCAGCACACCCAAAAGAACAACTTTGTGAATAAGCTCGGTCGACGCGGAGTCTGCCGTGGTGGCAAGCAGTAACGCTAACCAGGCGATGAGACCCGCGGCCGCACTTCGCTTCGCATTGAGAGGACGCATCTACGGCGCATTATACGTGCTCTATTTCGCGCGCGTTCCTTCTGCCGCAAAAAAGCGCAAAAGGCACAACGAAAATCAGAGGCAGCACGAGCACAAAAACAGAATGTTCAAAGAACGGGGTTCCCTGTTTGTAAGAACCATTAACCAACGGGATGCCGAGTGTGGTGGCGTAATAAATCACGAGCGGAAAAAGTATTAATTTCCGATTCGGGGTTGCGTTTCGCTTCTCCGTCAATACGAATAACAGCAACAAGAACCCGAAGTACACCACAATCCCCTCGAGCCGGTGCAACTGGTTCCCCGTCAACCCATCAACCTGCACCTCATGCCGCTGAATCTCCAACGCGATGCAAATGCGAACCGTGTTTGCAATCACCGTTGTCAGATACGCGACAACCGCCGTCACCGGAAGAAAGCTCCAACTAACCGTCCGAAATCGATCGCGCCACAAGCGTCGCAGGCCGAGCATCAAAAACGCCGTGAGCAGGAAATTCACACCGGCACAAGAGACAGCGATCACAAAGCGATGATCGCTGCTCATGTAACCAGTGTACGACTCGAATGTAAAAGATCGTCCGTTCAACAACTCGACCAGGGCAGTTGTCGGAGCAAGTATCCACCGCAACTCGTCCGGAGTCGCGGTGGAGTAATAGAGTTTGAGTGCCAGAGCGCACAGCACGACTACCAGCAACTGTGCGCTCCAGATTATTTTGCGCTTCATACAAACCACCGGCGTCTCCGAAGGATCATGATTGTCGCCAGTAACAGTGAACCAATCATCAGCCAGATCAACTCCGGTTCACTTCCAACTTCAGCTCCACCGACGGCGAGTTCACTCACATGCATTGGCAACGGTAACGGTTGCTTGACGTCCTGCGCAGAACCGTTCGGATTTGTCACAACTTCGCGTACCGCGATAAACGACGTGTACCGGGTCAGGAGGTTGTACTTCAAACCAAGCGCAGTGATCGCTTTGATGTTCTCCTCAGACAAGTCAGCCGAACCGTAGTCAGACAACTCGGCAATTCGCGACCGCGCCCACAGGTAACGCAGCGCACTGTTTCCCTCATCAGGCTGGCTACTCGCGACGTCGAAACGACTGACGTAGTCACCCTGGCCCGTCTTGCCGGTAAGTTCGATCGTGCCTGCAACTGGACCACGCCATTTACCAAATAGAACGATCGGGCGTTGGGCCAGCAGGTCCGGGAAGCGCATCGGATTCACGTCGTAAGTGTCAAAACCAATTGAACGAACGTTGATGTCGGTCAACACCGGAGTCTCGATGTACTCCCGGAATTTCGTCGCCGCGCCTTCGGCTTCACTTTCGTCCGTGACGATGAATGGCTCACCCATGCCGGCCTTCGCGATGCCTTCGATTAGGTAACGATTCACCGAGCCGCCGATTCCAAACGCAAACACGTTGCAACGATTCAGATTCGCGCGAATGTGTTCGAAGACACCCTGCTCACCTGAAACGTAACCATCTGTAACCAGCACCACGCTGCGCGAGATGCCATCCTGTCGCGGCAAGCTCATCGCGTTTTGAATCGCGGCGAGTAATTCCGTGCCACCACTACCCCGTTGTTGATCGAGCAGATGAATCGCGCGATCGATGTTGCCTTGATTCGCTTGCAGCGACTGCGGCGAGAGCACAGTTGAGTCGCCGGCAAACAGCACCACATTGAAGAGATCGGTCGGACGCAGTTTACCAATCAAATCTTTGAGCAATCGCTTCGACGTGTTCAGCGGAAAGCCTTCCATCGATCCGGAGACGTCGACAACGAAGATGTATTCACGCGGCGGGATCGCGTCAGCGGCAACACGCTGCGGCGGCTGGGCCACGTAAAGGAAAAAGTTCTCATCAGCGCCCTGAAAAAGCAGCAGACCTGAAGCGATCTGATCACCGGCCAGACGGTAACGTAGGACAAAATCGCGATTACCCTGGAATGGGTTCGAATCGTCGAGAGTCAATTGCGCCACGTTCTGACTCTGCCACTGCGGCATGATCTGGTGCGACGGGCACGTCAGATCGTAAATCGGCACACCTGTGGCAATGCGCGTTGTGATGTGCAACGCACTCGCCGGTTGTTCACCCTGATGCTGGTAAGGAGTTTCGACGAAGCCGTCTTCTTTTTTCGTTTCATCCTTTGGTGATGCGTAGCGTGGTCCAACGACTGTCGGGAACACCACTTCGTAAACGCTGTCGGTAGGAACAAGGAGTTCGGTGTAACGCAATTCGATCTCAACCTGTTCCTGAGGCATAAGGTTCGCCAGGCTCATCGAGAACACGTTGGGGCGTTGCTGTTCGAGCAGCGACGCGCTCTTCCCTTCTTCTTTCGCCTGCTCAAAGTCTTTCTTCGCCTGTTCGCGCTCTTTAATCTTGGCGACGATGATCTCGTCACCTATCTGCATGCGCATCGAGTAGACAGCAGCACGCGTCGAGGCGGGAAAGACGTACGACGCGTTGATGGCGCGTGAGCCTTCGTTACGATAGATTTGCCTGACTTTGACGTCAGCAATAACACCAGAGACTGAAATGTCGACGCGTGTGTCTTTGAGTGGTAGATGATCAACGCTGGGGTCTCCCTGGACCACGAAATAGGGCGCCAGCGTCTTGTCCTCCTGGGTCTGCGCCACACCCGAAGTGAAAGCGATCGCGATTGCGATCGATGCCAAAAACAAATTCCGCAAATTGAATTGCATGATATCCTCTCCGCCTCTTAGGGCGTCCAAGCTTGGGCCTCTTTGGCCCCTACTTAAAACGCGGAAATCCTAAGAGATAGAGAGCTTTTGGCGACCGTTACGGACCACAGCACAGCACCGTACCGGCCACAGTCGGCGGGTGGGGATTGGCCACAAGAAGGCTTAGGAACTGATGATTTTGGAAGGGAACCCGACACTGGTTAAAGTAATGCTAAACCACACTCTTGCGGTTGGGATCCAGGTAATTAAAACCATCTGACTCCAGTTTGTCCTCAAGAGCTTCTAATCCGAATTTCTTTTTGTACTCAACCTCCTTTCGAGTGATGGGAACAAGCCAGAGAAAATGAATTTGAACGTTGCCAATTTCCGCAAGTTCAAGTGAAGGACCATCCAAATACGGCAGCGAAATTAAGCCGTGGTCGCAATTCGAATTCGGCATCCACGGACGACCGAAATTAACTGTATGGCCTTCACCGAGGAATGTGCCGGTTCGATGAAAATGCACAATGACGGTCAATAGTTCAACGTGGGCTTGCAGTGCTTCTGGTGAAAACAAGTGAAGCTCCAGAGGAAACGGATCTGATTTGTTCGACATGCCACAGGTCGCGTAGGTAAACATTCGTCGCGAGGGAGAGGGGTCGAACCGCAGTACACTGAATCCTTCAGGTAATTGATGGACCGGCCCCTTATCCCAAGCTTCCACATTTGGCACCGCTTCCCAACATTGCTCGTAGTGCTCTTTGATGGCATCGAGATAATCACTTCTCAAATCCGTATTCCTTCTTCTTCTTTTTTGAATAGTCTGACATTCTACCACCCTGCTTGTTTTGTTCAGCAGTTGTACTCTGTCTCATATGTCAACAGAATTTTGAATTACGAATTAAGAACTCGTCGGACGATAGAGAGACATTGAAACACATCGTCGTGATCAGTGCTCCAGCGCGCGGAGTGCGAGGCCTTTGGCGACTGTAGTGAGCTCTTCGCCGCTCTTCAGTTTCTCTGCGCCGAAGGTGCGCGAGAAGAAACGACGCACGACGGGGACGAACGACGATCCGCCGGTGAGGAAGACACTGCCGATGTCTGAATACTTAACTCCGCACTGGTCCAACAGCGAACGAATGCAGGCGGCGATCTTTTGCATGTCGTCCTGAATCCACGATTCAAACTGCCAGCGCTCGAGCGAGTCTTCCATGTTCACCGTCGACTGAGAAAACATGAACGTCGCCAGCTCTTTGTCTGTCAGGCCGACCTTCGTTTGCTCAACCGCGCGATAGAGCGCGTAGCCAAGATTCTCGGTGATGATTTGAATGAGGGCTCGGACCTTCTCTGGTTCAGTAGCCTGGTTTTTCACTTCGCGTAAGACTGCCATCGTCTTCGGCTCTTTCAAAAGAAACATGTGATGCCAGCTCGACAACTGCGTGAACACCCAAACCGGCACGGGCAACTCTTTACCGAGAGAAATGTAATGCGAGCCAAGCCCGAGCTTCGGCGCCACGAGTCGCATCATGATGCGACTGTCGAAGGTGTCACCTGCGATCGCAACTCCCGAAGTTCCAATTACAGGACTCCGTCCGTCTCGTTTTCTGCCTGGTCCAAGTTGAGCAAGCGTGAAGTCGCTCGTGCCGCCGCCGAAGTCTCCAATCAAAACCAACTCGTCGTGATCGAGCTGAGTTTCGTATTGATAAGCGGCAGCGACCGGCTCCAGTTCAAACGAGACCTCTTTAAAGCCTGCCAGTTCGGCCGCGTCTTGCAGACGCTTCAACGCCAGCGCCTCGTCGGCCTCGGTATCGGCTCCTGCGAATCGAACCGGTCTTCCCAAGACGACGCGAGATGCGGACGTTTCGAATTGTTCCATCACCGCCATTCGCAGTCGTCGCAGGATAATCGCCACCAAATCCTGCAACGTGTAATTACGTCCATTGATGCTGGTGGAAGTGAACAAACTGCTGGCAAGATACGACTTGATCGAAACTATCAGACGTCCTTTTGTATCAGCATCGAGATACGAGTTGATCGCATCTGGGCCAGCCTGAGTCTCGGCTTTTTGCTGAGAGCCGCGTTCTTTGGCCGGAAAGTAAAGAATCGAGCGAAAAGCGCCCGAGCCACCGGCGAACGTCGCCAGTGATGCACGTCGATCACTGCCGGCAACAGCAATCGCGCTATTGGTCGTGCCAAAATCAAGTCCGATGACTGGTTCATTGCTCATAGTTAGTTAGACATACACAATACAGCGAATCGTCTCGTCAATACTAAAACTGAAATCGCTGCCCCGGAGTTACGGCAATCTATGTAAAATGCCGAAACGCAAAACATGTCGAATCCGATGCCTGTCAAGATTGACGTCCTGCTCGAACCTCTATTAACAGAGGTCAGCGACGAACAGGCTGACGAGATCCTGTCACAACTGATTGCGGTTCATGCCGAACCGGTAATCAAAGGCGTCATTCGCTTCAAACTGCGTTTGAGCTCTTTTCGCGACACACAACGCGAAGAGGCTGACGACATATATCAGGAAGTGGTGTTGCAGCTCCTCGCTCAGTTGCAGCGCTTTCGCAAGCTTCCCGACGGCAATCCCATCACAGACGTGCGCGGCATGGCCGCAGTCATCGCGCACAGGACTTGTGCACGCTGGATGCGGCGCCAGTTTCCCGAACGACACGCGCTCAAGAACCGTCTGCACTATCTACTAACACGCCAGCGTGGTCTTGCGCTCTGGCAGGACAGTGAAGGAAAACAATTAGCCGGCTTTGCGGTTTGGCAACAACAACTTCAGACGACTCGTAGTCTCCCCGAAATCGAAAAGTTGCCACCGCACATTCGCGCACTGAAGAGCGACAAACCTCAGCAACTCGCCGAACTGCTCGCAGGCCTCTTCAACTATCTCGGTGGTCCAATCGAATTCGACGAGCTTGTGGGCGGCGTGGCTGCACTTCAGGGAATCAGCGATCAGCCCATCGAATCGCTTGCCGACGACGAAGATGCGTCATTCGAACCCGTAGCGGCTGAACCGGATCCGGCGTGGCGTGTTGAGAAGAAGTTCTTTCTCCAACGCCTTTGGGATGAGTTGCAACAGCTTCCGCTGAACCAACGCATTGCATTGCTTTTAAACCTGAAAGACGCGAGCGGCTTTGGCGCCATTACGCTCTTTCCTGCAACGGGCGTCGCAACCATGCGACAACTGGCCGGCGCGCTCGAAATCAGTGCCGGCGAACTCGCGAAGATGTGGAACGATTTGCCGTTTGAAGATTCGCGGATCGCGGAGCTGACCGGGCTAACACGCCAACAGGTCATAAACACGCGCAAATCCGGCCGCGAGCGGCTGGCGCGCCGGTTGAAAGGATTTATTTAAAGGAGATGGTAATACGCAACAGCTTTCGCCAACTTCTGATTATGAAGCCCGCCGGGACCCCGGCCGCGGACCAGAAAAAAACCTGTGGAACACTTAACTGACAAACAAGTTGAGGACTACTCTCGGAATCAAATACCTGCCACGGAACTGCTGGCGGTAGGCGCTCATCTTGCCGAGTGTGACGATTGCCGGCGTCGTGTTGAAGCTGGCGATGAAGCGTTCTTCGCTTTGCACGATGAAACGTTCGCCGAGAGTGGTCTTTCCACCTCGCACCTGACCAGCGACCAGAGTGCCGAGTATGTCGATAAGAGCCTGAGTGGCGAGACGCTTCAGGTGGTCGTCGATCATCTCGGTAACTGCGAACAGTGCACACTCGCGGTTGAAGATCTGCGCGCGTTTCGTAATGAGATTGCGCCGTCGCTCGATCGTGAATATGGTCCGGCGACAGTTCCTGTTCGAACAAAAAGCTCGTGGCGCGAGAGTTTGTTTTCGCGATTCAGAGTCTCGCCTGTGCCAGCGTTTGCCGGCGCAGCCCTCGCGGTTTTGTTGCTCGTTTTTGTTGCGTGGATCGTGTGGCGCAGGCCCGGAAACGAGCATCAGGAAGTGGTTGTCGTGCCCAGTCCGACTGTACAACCAACTCCGGCGCCAGTGCCTTCAGTTCAGCCGGAGCCTGTCGCCGTAGTTGCGCAGCTGAATGATGGCGCAGGCGTCGTGAGTCTGGATCAGGGAGGAAAACTTTCGGGCGTCGATAACTTGCCGGCGGGTTATCAGGACCTGCTAAAGAAGGCACTTACCGGGCAGCGGATTGAAAAGTCGGCGCAGCTACAGGGATTGACGCGGCCGCCGAGTGTGTTGATGGGCTCAGACGATCAACCGCGCGAGTTCTCCGTGATCGAGCCCGGCGGGAATGTGTTGTTGAGCGATCGACCGTCGTTTCGCTGGACCAGGATGGAAGGTGCGACTGGCTATGTGGTTGAGGTTTACGACGATCAGTTCAAGCTCGTGAGTTCGAGCCCGCAAATTACAAGTCTCACATGGACGGCAACTCAGGCGCTCCCGCGTGGACAGGTCTATTCCTGGCAAGTGAAAGCAATCAAGGATGGGCAGGAGACAACCTCACCGCGCCCACCTGCCCCACAAGCGAAGTTCCGCGTGCTGGATCAGACAAAGGCAAATGAACTCGCGAGAGCAAAGCGCGCGTACGGCTCATCGCATCTCGCGCTCGGATTGCTCTACGCAGAGGCCGGCCTGTTAAAGGAAGCCGAAGCGGAGCTCAGACTGCTGCGCCGCGCCAATCCCGATTCGGAGATCGCCCAGAAACTACTGCGTCAAGTTCAGGCTCAACGCCGCTGAATTCCACACCACCGAAGATTTTTCCACCACCGGCAGTAATAAACCCCAAACTTCAGCAACTTTCTCACTCGAAGCGGTTTTTACGAGGAGAAATCATGCTGAGACGACTGACAACATTCATATACGGACTTTTAAGTTACCTGCTCTTCTTCGGAACATTTCTTTACGCCATTGGTTTCATCGGCAACGTCGTGGTTCCCAAGTCGATCGACTCGGGAAGGACAGGGTCACTTGGGGAGGCCCTGTTCATTGATGCCGGCCTGCTGTTGCTGTTTGCGGTCCAGCATAGCGTGATGGCACGACCGTGGTTCAAGCGTGGGTGGACCCGGTTTGTGCCACAGCCGGCAGAGCGCAGCACGTACGTGTTGCTCTCATCTATCGCACTACTATTTCTTTTCTGGCAGTGGCAACCGATCGGCGGCGTGGTGTGGACCGTCCAGCAACCAGTAGCACGCATCGTTCTTTATGGACTCTTTGCTCTGGGTTGGGGACTGGTTCTGCTCGCTACGTTCCTGATCAATCACTTCGATCTCTTTGGACTGCGCCAGGTTTTTCTATTTCTGATCGGCAAAGAATACAAGGAGCTGAAATTCGGGACGCCGGTACTCTATCGTCACGTCCGTCATCCACTCTATCTCGGTTGGCTGTTTGCTTTCTGGGCGACACCAACAATGACGATCGCTCATCTTGTGTTCGCCATCGCGACGACTGCTTACATCTTCGTGGCAATACAGTTTGAAGAGCGAGATCTCATCGCTGCGCACGGCAACGAATATCGACGTTACAAAAACAACGTCCCAATGATCATTCCGGTGCGAATCGGCAAAAGTTAGCCACAAAAAGCACAAGAAGCACTAATGAACCATTCTTGGCCTCTTGTGCCTTTCGTGGCTAAAACTTAACTTAACTTAATTCAGGAGAAAATCATGTACCGCACGAAAATTAATCGTATCGTTCTTGCACTCATCGCATTACTTACTCTCGCAGTCACGCCTGCGTTGGCTTTCGACAACGAAAATGGTCCGGAGTTGCCGGCACAGTGTGGCAGCATAAAGGTCGAGGAAGGTAACAAGCTCGCGTTTCACGCTTACGCAAAAGGCGTTCAGATTTACAAATGGAACGTCGTCACACAAACGTGGGACTTCGTTGCCCCGCAGGCAGGTTTGTTCGCTGAAGAGGGCTACCACGGTGAAATCGGCACCCACTACGTTGGTCCAACGTGGGAAAGCAAGAGTGGCAGCAAAGTCGAAGCTCGTCGCGTCGCCGGCACCGGCTGCACGCCGGACCCGACTGCAATCGCCTGGTTACTGCTCAAGCAGATTCACACCGAAGGCCCTGGCATCTTCGGCAAGATCACATTTATTCAGCGTGTGAACACCGTCGGCGGTCTGGCCCCGTCAACTCCAGGTGCATTCGACGGCGAGATCAAGAATTCACCATACACTGCGGAGTACTATTTCTACCGCGCTGAGAATCCAAGCAGTAATTAATTACGTCGCAGCCCGACACTAAGCCTAAACACTCGATTGGAAGCGGCAATTCATCGCCGCTTCCAATCGTTTTTAAAGCTCGGGCCTAAACTTGTCATCCTGATTGCGCTGTCCTACCTTACCCAGTGTGAAAAGAATTGAGCTTAAAGGTCTGTCACCGGAACAAGTCGATCAGCTCCTGCCGGAGGGATTAATTTCACTCTGCTGGCGCGGTAGCGTCGCGCACGGAATGTACGTGCCTCAGTCCGATCCGGATTCGATCGACGACAAAGATGTGATGGGCATCTACATCGGATCGCTCGAACACTATCTCGGGTTTGGTCGCGACGACGTCTATGAAAAATGGGAAGGCGAATGGGATTGCGTTTTCTATGAATTGCGAAAGTTTATCGGTCTGCTGCTCAACTGCAATCCAAACGTTCTGAGCTTGTTATGGCTGAAACCAAACGGAATCATTTACGAGGGCGAACTCGGCGCGCGCTTGCGCGAAAACCGCGCTCTCTTCGTGACTAAGAAGGCGTACCATTCGTTCTCCGGTTACGCTCACGCGCAGTTCAAGAAAATGATTTCGTTCAACCAGGAAGCACAAGCTCTGATGCGACAGCTCGAGGACAGCCTCACAACTTTTGGCATCGATCCAGAGTCATGCGACACCGGACACTCACTGCGCACTGTGGATGGGCAACCTTTTGTTGGTGCGACTACAGAGATGATGGAAGTCGTGAAAAGATATCGTGGCGAGCGGCGACGTTATTACAGCGGTGGTTACATGGGCAAGAAGCGCCGCGAGCTCGTCCGTCGGGTTGGTTACGACGCAAAAAACGCAGCGCATCTGATCCGCCTGTTGCGAATGAATATTGAATTCCTAACCGAAGGCACGTTGCACGTCGAACGCGTCGATGGTCCCGAATTGCTCGATATCAAACGCGGCGAGTGGTCGCTGGAAAAAGTGAAGGCAGAAGCAGAACGTTTGTTTCAACTGGCACAGGAAGCCTACGTCCGTTCGCCTCTGCCTCCGGAACCCGATCGCACTCGCGCCGAGCGTCTATGTGTGGAAATGGTCTCCGCGTATCACAGACTGCTCTGACCCGGCTTATTTGCCAGTGCGTCGGCTGTATGCGGCGTACGCGAGCTTTTTGCGACTCAACCTGTCTTTGAGTCGATCCGTTAGCGACGAACGCAGTTCCGCGAGGGCCGCGGTTTCCTGCATGACTTCGGGCGCGCTGGCGGTGGTCAACGCCTGCGTCGCGCTCAATGCGCTGCCAAGCACGACCTGTGCTCCCGAGAAGTCACCAAGATCCATGCGCTTCATTGCTTCGTTGCGTGCGCGCGCATTCATCAGGAACTGCACCAACGTGCCGACTTCCTCATTAACCAAACCGCGCTCAACCTCCGCACGAGTGGCAAACTCAATCGTGTGCGCCTGTTTCAGCACTTCGGCGTTCTTCGCCTCCTGCGGCGTGAAACCAAGACGTAGATCCAGCAAACGCATCTGCGTTCCGACTTCTTCTGCGCCGACTCTCAACTGCACTACGATGTCGAGCGGTGAACCGGATTGCAGGTTCGGCAGCCGATAACGCCCGGTCTCCGTCAACTCAAAATCATTGAGCACGTCTACTACGCGAACGCCGTCTGCAGGAATCAACGATAACGAAACTGTGTGCGCAAACTGCGCGATCAAACCCTCGAGCTCGATCTGAAAAATGCGTTGCATATCTTCGGGTTCGACGACGTGCCATGCATTGCCGCCGCCGGACTGCGCCATCGGCATCAGAAGATCTTCGTTGAAGTCAGCGCCGATGCCGATTGTCGACGTACTGACACCGCGTTGAAACAGACCCATGGCCTGTGTGACGATCTCGTCAGTATTTGTCACACCCACATTTGCTTGCCCGTCAGTGATTAGCAGCACGCGATTGATACCCTGATCGAGTAAGCGTTCGCTGACAGTCAAACCACCTCGCACCCAGGCTTCGTGCAGGGCCGTCGAGCCACGAGCTGTAACGCGCGAAATCAGATCTTTCATCGCCTGTTTGTTCGTGACCGGCTCACTCGGAAACAGCACCTCGATATGCTCATCAAATGTAACGACGCTGAGACGATCAGTTGCGAGCATCTGATCGACGCAAAACATCGCCGCTTCACGAGCGCGGATCATCTTCTCGCCTTGCATCGAACCGGAGCGATCGATAACCAGACTGAGATTCAGATCCGAGCGTCCCTTCCAATTCGGCCGGCTGCTCGGATCGAGACTCGGCTCAGGCGGCGTGATCCGGATCAGCACATCCACTGTTTGCTCGCGATCTGCTTCGAGCTTCGCGTGTGTGGTGAAAAACTCAACCTTCGGGTATTCCATTTCTCTCTCTCCTTATTCGGTAAATCTGCGTAACCTATGGATGGCTCTTTCGAGTAAGCTCTTGGTTTTTCCGCTCGTCGGCGGCGGCGAATAATCTGAGCGGACGTGCAATTCCAACCCCGGTTCGATCTCGATCCTTTGCCACGAAGCCGACTGGTCAATCGCTTGTGCTGGCGCTGCGGCCGGTGGAGCGCTCGCCTCTCTTAACGGCGCTGCTGCGTCTGGCGCGAGCAGTGATTCGAGATAACGTTTTGCATCGCTGTCTCGACTCTTCTTCGCTGCGACACTGCTGACACCGAGCAGCATCTCGAGTTCCGGTTCACTCTTGCCTGCAACTAACTCGCGAATCTTTCGAATCGGCAAGTGTTCGGCCTGCAACTTCTTCACTGTCAGGAGCTGCAAGAGGTTCAGATAGTTAAATAACGAAGCAGTTCCCTGCTTTTCTCCAGGCGTTTGGATCAACCCCTCGGCCATGTAGTACCGAATGGTCCGTTCATCGGGAACGCTGGTAACGGTCCCACGTGCCTGCTCAAGTCCCATCTCCGCGAGTGCCTCCTCACCCACACGTGCAAACTCCAATAACCCAACGTACTTTTTCCCTCGTTCCTTCAGCACTCGCTGCACCATGGCACCGCACTATACTCCTGACAGTATTTACTGTCAACAGCATTAACTGGTGGCTGTATTATCCGGCTCCTGTCCGTCTCATCCGTGGCCCCGTTCGTCTCAGATTTAATACCGTTCGCGTATTAATCATTGCCATCCATACAGACTGCGGCTTAGCATGCGCCGCCAAAAAGGAGGCCCTAATGAAACTCAGACTGCTCTTAATCCTCTGTTGCCTGGTCGTGCCTGCGTCGGCGAGCTTCGCCCAAACCACGCCGGAAAAAAGTCCCGACGTCGCCACCGAAATGCGTAACGGATTCAATGAAGTTAACGACTGGGTGACGAAGGCTGCCGAAATGGTTCCGGCAGACAAGTACAACTACAAGCCTGTCGACACAGTGCGTACCTTCGGCCAGTTGATCGCCCACGTCACTGACTCTTACAACTTTTTCTGCGCTCGCGGCGTGGGTAACAAAGTCGAATATTCCGACGCAGTTGAAAAGGGAGCGACAGATAAAGACACGTTGCTTCCGAAACTGAAAGAAGCAGTGGGCAAATGCAACGCAGCCTACGGCTCCGCCAACCCACAGCTTCGCCCACTATTCACGAACGTGGGCCACACGAGTCTGCACTACGGCAACATCATCACGTATATGCGGATGATGGGCCTGAAGCCACCGTCAAGCTAACGATCGATTTCTCCCGCAACGGCGCAACGGCGCAACGGATGGGGCACGAAGGGTTAATCTCTCTGCACCTTCCGTTGCGCCGTCGCGTCGTTGCGGGAGAAAAACCCTCGTATAGTAAACTGTGGCCATCATGTCGATTCCTCTATTCCAAAACGCTGGCCCAGTAATCGGTGTGATTCACGTCGGTGCGTTGCCGGGGACACCGCGAGGTTCGCAGACGGTTGCGGAGCTGGTGACTGCGGCGCGCGAGGAGGCGAAGGTATATAGTGAGTGTGGGATCGATGGGTTAATCATCGAGAACATGCACGACGTGCCGTATCTCAAGAGTAAGGTCGGACCGGAGATAGTCGCGGCGATGACCGCAATTGGTACTGAGGTCAAGAATGAATGCCGATTGCCGGTCGGGATTCAAATACTTGCGGGCGCGAATATCGAGGCGATGGCGGTGGCACATGCGGCGGGTTTGGATTTTATACGCGCCGAGGGTTTCGCATACGCCCATGTTGCCGATGAAGGAATAATCGAAGCCTCGGCGGCGAAACTGCTCAGATATCGCCGGATGATCGGTGCAGAGCGCGTGCAGGTTTGGACCGATGTGAAAAAGAAACACTCAGCACACGCGATCACAGCGGATGTAAGCCTGGGCGAGACCGCGGAGACCGTCGAGTTCATGGGCGCCGATTGCGTTATCGTGACTGGCAGTGCAACCGGTCAGGCTCCGAAAGTCGCTGACATTCAGGAGGCGAAGAGTCATTGCCACTTACCTGTGTTTCTCGGTTCAGGAATCAGCGAGAGTAATATCGAACAGTTCTATCGCGAAGCTGACGGTTTTATTATCGGCTCGTCATTCAAGATTGACGGGCAATGGTCCAACACTATCGATCCGGGGCGGGTAACTCAATTCATGCGCGTGCTCGGGCAAATGAACAGAAGTGCCTGAGTTGCGGTCAACAATCGAACTGCTGATCATCGGTGCGGGTCCATTTGGCCTGGCGCTCGCAGCGCAGGCGCAACACGATGAGATCGAACATTTGATCGTCGGCAAGCCGATGGAATTCTGGCGGGCCAACATGCCTAAAGGAATGCTTCTCCGCTCGGCTTGCGACTGGCATCTCGATCCACAGAACCGACACACGATCGAAGCCTACTTACAGACGCAAGGCAAGAAACCTGCAGACGTCGAACCGCTGTCACTCGATTTCTATCTCACTTACGCAGACTGGTTTCAACAAGAGAAGAATATTCAACCGAAGCCTGTATATATCGAGCGCCTCGACTATGAAGGCGGACACTTAGTTGCCACGACAGCCAACGGCGACACAATCCACGCAAAGAACATCGCACTCGCACCCGGCTTCAAACACTTCGCATACATCCCCGCAGATTTGAAGGCAAAGCTTTCTGCGGGCAGTTTTCAACACACATGCGAATACGTCGATTTTAGCGACGCCAAAGATAAACGATTTCTAATCATTGGCGGACGCCAGAGTGCATTCGAATGGGCGGCGCTGCTAATCGAGGCAGGCGCTGCTGCTGTGCACTTATCACACCGTCACGCGAGCCCGGCGTTTGCAGTGGCAGACTGGTCGTGGATCAAGCCGTTAGTAGACAACATGGTGGATGATCCAAACTGGTTTCGACGCTTGTCGCAAAAAGAAAAGGACGACATCAGCTATCACATGTGGTCTGAAGGTCGACTCAAGATCGAGCCGTGGCTGGAGCAGCGGCTTCAGGACGAGCGTGTAAAGGTGTGGCCACAAACTGAGATCGCTGTCTGTCGTGTAAATGAAAGCGGCGAATTGGACGTGGTGTTAACGAGTGGCGAAGAAATCACAGTCGATAAGATCATTCTGGCGACCGGATACAAGGTCGATATCGCGCGGTTGCCGATCTTAGCCGCCGGCAATCTTCTCGCACACATCGAGACGCTGAACGGATTTCCAGTGCTTGACGATCACTTTGAGACTTCAGTGCCGGGCCTATTCATCACGAGCATGCCCGCGGTGCAGGATTTTGGCCCGTTCTTTGGATTTACGAATTCAGTGCGCACATCGGCGCGATTGATCTGTCGCAGGTTGATGAAGTAGACAGCGATTAATTACCGCGATGTCGTGCTTTGAATCTGCCATGCGCCGCCGCGCTTGACCCACACGTCGACAAACTGCCATTGCCTGACGGCGCCATCGCCATCGCGGACTTCCAGGTAACCGTGCGCGACAGCGAGATGGTCGAATGCCCGCACATGGTCCACCCAACTCTCGTAAGTGACACTCAGAGGTTGGCCCTCCATCCACTTGATGTCTTCCTCGCGCGACAGCTTCATATCGCCTACCGTCAAGGTGAAGTCTTCAGTTTCAATGCGCTCAAAAAACTTGCGGTCATGTCGAGTCTGCGCTGGGCCGTACTCGCGATAGATTGAACGAATCTTCGCTTCGTTCTCACTCACCGCACCTTCGAGCGGAGCACCAACCAGGATGGTCACTGGTCGATTACTTCTTTGTGCAGGCTTAATGAAGCTAGTGAGGACCAGACTAAAGCTGAAAGCTGCGAAGGCGACTAACAGACGAATGAAAAGCTTGTTCATGCGGGTACCTCCGAACAAATTGCGTGTCGATAATTTACCACAGACACATCGCGAACACAGAGGAAAACTATGCCACCTGCGCGGCACCATTTTTCTCGTTCGGCGCCTTCTCGCCTTTTTCTTTTGCGTCGGGTTCTCCCTGCTTCGCAGCGGCGTTCTCGATCTCGGAGTTCACTTCCCCGCCAATCAAGACCGCAGCTCCTGTGAGATAGAGCCACAGCATCAGAACGATAACCGCACCGAGCGAACCGTACGTCGCGCTGTAAGAGTTAAAGAAATGGAGATAGACACGAAATCCCAATGACACGAGTAACCAGAGCACAACACCGATCACCGAGCCGGGCGTCAACCACTGCCACGCCTGTTTACGAAAATCGGGAGCAAAGTAGTAGATCAGTGCAAACGCGAAGGTCATGCACGCAAGCACAGCCGGCCACTGAATAATCTTCCAGGTGAGCGGAAACACCGGACCAAACCCGTAAGTTGCTGCCAGCCATTCCGCAATGTGACCGCCGGCAACGACGAGAATGAGAGCGCCAATAATCAAAACCGAAAGCGCGCTCGTCAATCCAATCGCCGTCAAACGCTGTTTCCACCACGGGCGCGATTCTTTTAGATCGTATGCTGTGTTGAGCGACTCGGTGATCGCGCCGAGACCATTCGACGCTGCCCACAGCGCCGCCAGAATTCCGAACGACAACTTTCCGCCACCACTCGCCGTTGATATTTCCGTCATCGTGTTGTCGATGAGCTGAAACGCCGACGGCGGCATGATGCGAGCAAGATATTCGAAGAGTGCGTGACGCGTACCAGTGCCCGAACCGAGCACAAAACCGATAATCGACGTCAGAAAAATCAGAAATGGAAAAAGGGCGAGCAAAAAGTAGTACGAAAGCTCGGCGGCACGGCCAAACACGTTGTCGCCCTGAACCTCTGCCCAAACGCGTTTACCCAGCTCGCGCCAACTCAAACCACCGAGCTTCCAAAGCGATGCCATAGCAGTGTCCCCTTGCTCCTGCCTCAATAGTCGCTAATATAGTTTCCACGGTCAAAGAAAATTTTTTGCGAAATCTTGTCGATCCCGACTGGTGTCGTTCGACTTAAGGTTGAAAGGCAATTCTCCCCCGGAACTACGAAATAGAAAGGAATGTTATGGGAACTAAACCTACACACGAACAAGCACAACTGCATTTGCAGGTCTACGATTTGCGCCGCGAGGCGCGTCTGCGCCAGGCACGCGACTGGTTTCAAAAGAGTTACCACGCTGAAACGATGGAAGAGGCGATGAAGATCGCCGCGCCCGGCACTGAACACGGCAATTTTCTCGGAATGGTGATCGGATACTGGGAACAAGCGTGCACGTTACTCAATTACGAGCTGCTGCACGAAGATCTCTTCTTTGAGACCAGTGGCGAGTTCTTTGGCGTGTGGGAACAACTGAAGGCAGTCGTGCCACAGTTTCGCGAGGCATTCAAAGATCCGCAATTGTTGGGAAATCTCGAAAAAGCCGCAAAACGTTTTGAAGAGTGGTCAGAGAAACGCAGCCCAGGACACGTCACTGCGATGAGAGAATGGATGAAACAGGAGCAAGCGAAAGCGAAGAGCGCCGGCGTGTAGCATCAATGTTACGAGCGAACTTATACTAGGCGAATGGCAATACAAGTATGCATTCACATCGACGAGATCAGTGACATCAAGCAACCGCAAAAGCGAGTTTGCGAAGAATGTGTGAAGACGGGCGATCAGTGGGTTCATCTGCGCACGTGTCAGCAGTGTGGCAAGACGCTATGTTGCGACAGCTCGCCAAACAAGCATGCGTCAAAACATGCACGCGCGAGTGGTCATCCTGTAATCGCCTCGGCTGAGCCCGGTGAGCGCTGGTTGTATTGTTATCCCGACGACGCTTTCGCGGAATATTAGCCACAAGAAGGGCCACAAAAGGCACATAAAGCACAAAAGACACATAAAAGATTCTGTTCGGAGTCACTGATTCTCTTTTGTGCTTTATGTGCCTTATGTGGCCCTTTTGTGGCTAATTTTATGGCCATTGAATGACTTTGGCTTTTTTGCTGGGAGCGATAATTTGAGGGCTGAGTGGTGGCGGCGGCTTGGGTGAATCCAGTTTGGGCCTTGCGACAACGACCGATGGTTCGCTGATTGCGACCGGTGTCTCAACAGGCACAGTTTCAGTTTTCTCTTCAGGTGGTGGCGCCGCAACCTTCTTGATCGTTGGACGAGCTTCTTTGACGACTGGCAGCGGAGTCGGTGGCTCTGGTTGAGGATTTGTCACCAGCGCGTTTTCGACTTTCTTGACCGCCGGTGGCGGTGGCAACGACTCTCGCGGCTCTCGCGGCAAATCGTGCGCTTCTGACTTACTCAACACGAGTGCACCAAGACCCCCGCATACAATCAAAATAAAACTCGCAACCACAGCAAGTGCAAGAATCCTTTTCCGCGCCGGTCTGCGTCGTGGTTGAATCGACACACGCGGCTGCGTATCAAGACAACGTGCTACCTCGGCAAACGTGCGCGCCGTGGCCCATGTGTGTGCAGAGGCGCCGGAACGTGTTACGGCTTCAGTGCGAGCACCGAACTCCATCAACGTCTTCACTGTCTCCGTGTAACCAAAGAACGCAGCCAGCGCGAGCGCAGTAAAACCATCGTTGCGCGTCAGATTTGGATCCGCTCCGTACTCCAACAAAAGACGAACAGTTTGCACCTGACCACACTCAGCGGCCTTCATCAACGCCGTCATGCCGTTGCGGTTACGTGCATTGATATCCGCTACACGCGGCAACACGCGCGCCAGCATCTCAACATCGCCACTCTCGACAACGCTCCAGAAGTCCATAGTAACGTCAATCCTTAATCGTGATTCGATCGCCCGGCTTGATCACGGGATCCTGTATTTTTCCTGATTCGATCTCTTTCAACTTGAACCGCGTCACCACAAGGAACCCTTTGCCGTCGTCGCGACCAAGCCGTGCCTCTTTCGCGTTCGGCGTAACACCACCGGCGGAGATGATCGCTTGCGTCAGTGTTAATCCCCTGCGATACGTCTTTTCACCCGGCAACTTAACTTCGCCGCCTACGTAGACAAACTGCGTCACCGGCGCGACCACAGTTATCACGTCACCAGGCCGAACCAGCAGATTCATCTCACTCGCCTGCCCCAAATCCGCTTCGAACGTCTCATTCGACTCGTTTCGCACCACAGTGACATGAGCCGCTTCAGGCAGTGGCTGAGCGTCTGCGACAACAACGTAAAGCGGAATCGCTTCACGTCTGAGAACCTTCGGCCCCGACTCTTTCACAAGCCCGCTTACAAGAACCGTGTGACTCGCATAATCGCGTACGCCAACTGCGACCTTCGGATTCTCCACCAACGCGCGGCGCTTCAGATCCTCTTCTAACTTCGTGCTGATCTCGTCAACAGTAAGACCGCCGGCAGCGAGAGGTTCGGCGAGCATCGGATGCTCGAGGTATCCAGCCGGAGTGATCGTAAAAAGCGTGGACTGTGCGGTGTTGTTGTCGTTGATCCGAATATCCAACACGTCTGCTGGTCCAACGCGATAGATCTTTGTTAACGGGATCTCAGTTCGAACAGCAACGGGAGCGGGAGTTGCGGCGGCGTTTTTTTCTTCGGAAGCTGAAGGTTCACTTGTCTTTTCGACGGTTTTTTCAGGCTGCGCAGACACTTTTGCGCCGAGGGCAACCTTTTGCGCCTGAGGTTTAGGCGCCGCTGTGCGTTTTTCGGCAGCGATGCGCGCGGAGTCCTCTTCCCACAGCATTGCCCGCGCGAGGCTGAGTCGATCGCGGGCTTCATCGTCGTTCGGGTTGAGCGCCAGTGTCGCCTTGAGACTCTCGATCGCATTGCGCCATTGCTTGAGATCGTAATAAGCGTGGCCAAGAGCGTAATGTGCATCCGCGTTTTCCGGATTCAAATTCGTCGAGCGCTTGAGAACTTCGACCGCCTGTGAAAACTGTCGCGCTTCACCGTACTTCACGCCCTGCTTGTACAGCCGTCTAGCTTCGGCTTTATCTGCTGACGAAACTGGTCGATTGAGTGCGTACGTGGTGGCAGTTTGCGCGGAGGCAAGTGATCCACACAGCACCAGTGCTGCGGAGAAAACAACTGACTTGAACATAGAAGCCCCCTTGAAAAGGAGTGACGAAAACCCGCACGGATGAAGGGGAATTTTCAGGGGAATCTGGGTGTGTTCGTTATACCACTTTCACAAATCGAATTCCACATTAATAAGTAACTTCGGAACGTCAGTCGTCGACACTCTCCAACATCCAGATATCGACGCTGATTTGCTCGGCGTAATGGAGTATGGGTTGGGTCTTCGGCTGCGGAAGCTGTTTGGCCTCGAGCATCGTCGATCCAAAGTCAGTTAACTTCGCGGTGTACAGTTCCCACGGTTCGTGATAAATCCGCGCGCGGTATAGCTCGCCTTCGAATTCCGAGTAAAGAAGGTAACGCTCAGTCAGAAAGAATTCGCGCGATCCGGGCTGTGATTTCGGTAACGGATCGCCGACAGTCCACGCTGCCTTAAACTGCGCCGGTGGATCTTCACGACGTTTCAGTCTGTACTTAATTTTCCTTTTACCCTGCAACGAGATATCGGCCGAGTAATAAGGAAGGTGATAGACGCTGCGAGCGGCTAAAACCGCAGGCCTGCTATTAGCGTCGAGCGAGAAAAACCAGACGCCGGGGACGCCTTTGTGATGAACATACGTGCGCACGTTCAGTTCGTGCATCTCGTCGAGACCGGGAATTGGAGGCATGTACGGTGGCAGCCCACGGATGTCCCACATCGTGAACGGCGCGATAGCAATCCATGCTGAATCGCCGTAGGTGTCGAGTTCAAGACCAGCGGGAATGTGCGGGCGCAGAAAACTCGGGTTGATGCGCCAATGCATGAACAGGAGCTTGCCCCATTCCTGATGCATTACCGGCTGGCCCTCCGGTCGATGCCGAACAGCCAGCCGGTCAACGTCAAGTACCTTTCGCATTCACATTAGTTTCGCTTCCGCAGTTTTCGTCGAGCATAACCGCCAAATCCTAGCAGCGCGCTGCCCATTAACAAGACCGTCGATGGTTCAGGTACTTGTGATCCCGGCACCGCGACATCACTGCCAGCCACAGGGACATTCTGGAATCTCACAAAAATCGCATTACAAATTTGCGCTTGTGTAAATCCCGTGAATGCCGCTCCGGTAACTGTAAATGAGGCGCTCTCGCCGGGCAACAGTCCGTCGTTTGTCGACCCGCCGGCGAAGTTGCCGGACGGTCCGGTAGTAAAGCCAAAGTCCAGCACCACGTTATTGAATCCAGCCGGTACGTTACCTAAGTCGCCGTCCGAAAAGACAAAGTTTGACGTCAAACTCGGCGCCTGCGAACCCGTAAAACCGTTCAATCCGGAGGCGCTCGCATTGCCGATTGGTGGCAAGTCAAAACCGATGCCAGTGATTGTAGACGTGGAACCGGGTGACGTGATGGCGGATGTATTCGTGATGGTGAAAGTTAATGTGTTGGTTTGAGAGTTGAAGGCGCAATCTACCGTTGCGGTAGAAGCCTGGCCTGAGTTTACCCCCGAGATCGTTATGGTGTCGGCCCTCACCGTTGCACTGACGCCGGCCATAATCAAAACCGCAGCCAGCGCCAAAATCTGATTGCCAAATCGGAACATCGAAAACCCCTCCTCCTTGTTCGTTCGCCTATGTGTTCCAGGTCACATATGTGCGCGATGATATTAGGAGCGAGGATTGGGCGGGTCAACGACTAGATCGTCTTGTGACACAAACTCAACATGCGAGCCACAGAAAGAACGCGGATGAACACAGATCAATCCGTATTCATCCGCGTTTCATCTGTGTTTACTTCACTGCCGCGTCAGTAATCTCGAGTCCCTTGTCGATGATCGCGAACGCCTCTTGCATCTCGGCTTCAGTAATACAAAGCGGCGGGTTCGTGAAGAAAGTGTTCCAGCGAACAAACGTATAAAGACCTTCCTGACGGAAAAACTTTCCGAGCGCCTGCATTTCCGGCGACGCCGAATTGAAAGCCGCCATCGGCTCACGCGTCTCGCGATTTCGCACCAGCTCGAAGATCCCGAATAGTCCGATATTTCGTGTGGCTCCAACGGACGGATGTCGCTTCTCGAGATCTTCCATCAACCCACGCATCACCGAACCCATGCGACGCGCATTCTCAATCAGATTGTCTTCTTCATAAACAGCAATCGTCGCGAGTCCCGCGGCACATGCGAGCGGGTGGCTGTTGTAAGTCAATCCACCATAGAAGACATTGTTCTGAAAGTGATCGGCGATATGGCGTCGCATTCCGACGGCGCCGAGTTGCACGTAAGCACTCGTCAAACCTTTCGCCATCGTGATCAGATCGGGCACGATTTTCCAGTTATCCACTGAGAACCACTCGCCCGTGCGTCCGAAGCCTGCCATCACTTCGTCGGCGATTAAAAGAATGCCGTACTTGTCGCAGAGATCTCTGAGGCCCTGCATGTAACCGTCGGGCGGAACAAGAACACCATTCGTACCGACAACAGGTTCGACGATCAAAGCTGCAATCGTTTTTGCTCCTTCAAGCTCGAGTACCTCTTCAGTCCTTGAAAGCACTTCTTCCGTCGTGTCCCAACCTCTCTGAATGCCGTGGTAATAGTCAGGGATACGAAAGACACCCGGAATACCAGGCTCCGCTGCCCAGCGACGCGGATCGCCTGTCAGCGTCAATGCGCCGGCTGTACCGCCGTGATAGGCTCGATAGCGCGCACCGATCTTGTGACGGCCGCTGTAAAGCCGTGCGATGCGAATGGCATTCTCGTTTGCTTCAGCACCGCCGTTCGTAAAGAAGAACGCGTCGATGTCGCCCGGCGTCAGTTCGGCAAGCTTTGCAGCCAAACGACCGCGCACTTCGGTCGCCATAAACGGGTTTGCGTAAGCGAGTTTTTCGGCCTGGTCCTTGACGGCTTTGATTACTCGCTCGTCGCCGTGACCGATGTTCACGCACATCAGTTGGCTGTTGAAATCGATGAAGCGCTTGCCTTCAGGTGTCCAAAAGTAGATGCCTTTGGCATGGTCGACCGGTATCGGATCGACAGCGGCCTGGGCGGACCATTCAAAGAGAGTGTGACGGCGACAGAGTTCGATGATTTCCTCGCCGGTCAGGCTTGCGGTAGTTGTACTCATAATGCTGGGGATGCTATCGGAATCGGCTGCGATTGACAATCTCCCGGTCCTATCCACAGATTACATAGAATGAATTCTAAAACTGACCTTTCACGCGAGCGGATTCAAGCCACCGAGCGCGTGATCAGACCACACATTCGCCGCACGCCGATCCTTGAAGTTGACGGTTCTGAATTCGGACTCGATTCGATCAGGATTATTTTCAAACTCGAACTCTTTCAACACGCCGGGTCATTCAAAGCGCGCGGTGCTTTCACGAACATGCTCACACGCGAAGTTCCGGCTGCCGGAGTTGTCGCCGCATCAGGCGGTAATCACGGCGCGGCAGTGGCATTTGCGGCGATGAAACTGAATAAACCCGCAACGATCTTTGTGCCGTCGGTGGCGTCGCAGTCGAAGCTCGATCGCATTCGTGGGTACGGCGCCGAATTGATCATTACCGGCGATCGATACGCCGAGTCGCTCGAGGCCAGCGAACAATGGACCAAGGAATCGGGCGCGCTGCCGATTCACGCATACGAAGGTGACGAGACACTCCTCGGCCAAGGCACGCTCGGAATGGAACTCGAGGAACAGGATCCGACTGTCGATTCAGTACTCGTCGCGGTTGGTGGTGGTGGACTGATTGGCGGCGTTGCCGCGTGGTATCAAAACATGATCAAAGTCATCGCCGTTGAGCCGACTGAGGCGCCGACTCTCAATCTCGCATTGAGTGCCGGAAGGCCCGTCGATTCACCGGCCGGCGGAATTGCGGCAGACTCACTCGCGCCACGGCAGGTTGGGCAACAGATGTTTCCGATTGCGCAGCGATTTGTTCACAGCTCATTGCTCGTAACAGATGAAGAGATTCTCAGTGCACAGAAGAGATTGTGGGAAGCGGTGCGCATCGTCGCCGAACCCGGCGGCGCTACGGCGTTCGCTGGATTAATTTCCGGCCGTTACAAACCCGAACGCGGTGAACGTGTTGGCGTGATCGTATGTGGCGGTAACACGGAGAAGGTCACGCTCTAACCGTACTTGGATCGGGTCAGTACAGGGAGCGGTAGCGACCTGGTCGAACCACAAGTCCAAAATCGTCGGAAAATCACATGTCGTTCCCCGACCAGGTCGCTACCGCTCCCTGTACTGATGTTATGAAGCGCCTCCCTCGTGAGTGCTAGACTCACGACAGCTCTGACAGGAGACTGAAAGGAGGCGCTATGGAGGCAATATATATCGGCGTTGACTTTCATGCACGACAACAAACAACCTGTTATTTGAAAACTGAAACTGGCGAACTCGTCCTTTCTGAACTGAAGCACCAGGACAAAGAGCAAGTGCGCGCTTTCTACCGACAGTTCCCGGCCCCAGTGATTGTCGGCTTGGAAGCCAGTGGTTATAGCCCCTGGTTCGAAGCGCTGCTCGAGCAACTGGGTATTGAAGTCTGGCTGGGGCACGCCACTGAGATCCGGCGGCGGGCTCGTTGGCGCCAGAAGAATGATCGGCGCGACGCTGAACTCATTTGGGAGTTAATGGCCCATCAGGAGTTTCCGCGTTTGCACCGTCCAGCCTGCGAGAGTCGCGAAGTACTGCGCATGCTGCGCTACCGGCAAAAGCTGATCAAGCTGCGCACGATGGCGAAGAACAGTCTCCAGGCGATCGCCTTGCAGGCTGGCTTAGCCAAAGGCCAGCAGCTCTTCAGCCGGGCGGGCCAGGAACAGTTCCAGGCCGTGGCTCTCTCTCCAGTGCTGCACTGGCAGCGCGAGCACTGGTTGGCGCTGCTGCAGCCACTGAACCAGCAAGTATTGGAAACCATGGTCTGGTTCAAGGCCCACAGCAAGGATGATCTCTGCGTCACCCGACTGCGCACGCATCCTGGGTTGGGACTGCTGACCTCGCTTTGCCTGGTGCATACGCTGCAACCGGTTAGTCGCTTTCACAACACGCGCAAGGTGGCGGCCTATGCCGGCTTTGATCCGGTGGAGCGTTCCTCAGCGGAGCGCAAATGCTTTCTCGGGATCAGCAAAGCCGGCGCGCGCTTATTGCGCTATCTGTTGGTGGAGGCAGCGCAAACTGCAGTCAGATACGACGAAGACCTGAAGCGTTTCTACAAACGGCTGGCGCAGCGTCGTGGTCGTCCTAAGGCCAAGGTAGCTGTCGCCAGGAAACTGCTCATCCGCGCCTACATCATGATGCGTGATGAGATCGATTATGCGGAATTCCGCCGTCGAGCCGTCGCTGCTCGGCTTGCCCGCCTGGGTCAGAGGCCTAACGTGCCTGAGGTACTGATTGGGCAGCCAGCCTCTCTCGCTAAGTAGCAGCAGAGAGAGCGCAGTAAACCTCATGGTGGATCACCGCATAGATGATTGATCGTGGCTTGCCGCCTTGATCATTGAGGATCGCTAAACAACGGTTAGTGAAACTAACAGTCTCATGTCAAAGAGCAACAGCAATAGAGCAACGCGGGCGCGCTGGCGTCACAGTCAGAGTCTGTCCACAAAACTCTTGACACCAAACGACGCTTCATAGATGACCCGATCCAAGAATGATTTAGGATTTCTAAGTGGCGGCGTCTAAGACCTCTCTCACCTTCGCGGCCAGCGCCGCTGGAGTAAAAGGCTTCTGCAAGAAATTAATCCCAGCTTCCAGCACGCCATGTTGAACGATCGCGTCATCGGTGTATCCCGACATATAAAGCACAGGCATTCCGGGTTGCTTCGCCATCAGAATTCGCGACATGTCGTTCCCGCTCATTCCCGGCATCACCACGTCGGTCAGTAAAAGATCGATCCGGTCGCCATTGATGCCGTCACAGAGTTTGATCGCCGCATCAGCGTTTGCCGCTTCAAGTACGCGATAGCCGACGGTCTGAAGCACCTGTCGCGCGAGTGTTCGCACCAGTTCGGCGTCTTCAACGAGCAAAATAGTTTCGCTTCCGCCGGGCACCTCAGACGCTTGCGAAGCACGTTTATACTCTTGGGCTTCAGCCGTCACTCTCGGGAAATAGATCTTGAACGTCGTACCGCGACCTTCTTCGCTGTAGACCCAGATATTTCCACCCGATTGCTTGACGATACCGTAGGCCATTGAGAGTCCGAGACCGGTCCCCTTGCCTTGCTCTTTAGTCGTGAAAAACGGCTCGAAGATCCTGAGGCGCGTCTCTTCGTCCATGCCACAGCCCGTATCGCTGATCGCGACCATCACGTAATCGCCGGGAACCACCGAAACGTGCTCTCGTGAATACGACTCGTCGAGATACACATTCGCAGTCTCGATCGACAACTTGCCGCCTTTCGGCATCGCGTCGCGCGCGTTCACGACGAGGTTCATGATCACTTGTTCGAGTTGCACCGGATCCGCCTTGATGTTTCCCAGATCGATTTCCGCACTCACACGCAGCTCGATGTCTTCACCAATCATACGGCGCAACATCTTTTCGAGATCATTGACCACGGTGTTCAGATCAAACACCTTCGGCTGCATCACTTGTTTGCGACTGAAGGCGAGGAGTTGTCGCGTCAGCGAAGCCGCTCGCTCGCTGGCTCTGATGATCTCGTCGACATTTCTTTTCAGCGGATCGCCATCCTGTAGATTTCTCTTCACGATGTCGCTGTAACCAAGGATTACAGTCAGCAGGTTGTTGAAATCGTGTGAGATTCCTCCCGCGAGGCGGCCCACGGCTTCGAGTTTCTGTGACTGGACTAGCTGCATCTCCGTGGTGTGCAACGCTTCGAGAGCGTCCGTGCGTTCCCTTTCGGCGACACTTCGCTTATGGGCGTGTGACTGCGAAAGCGATTCGAGCTGGCGATTCGCCTCTTCGAGCTGTGCCGTACGTTCCTGTACCTTGCGCTCGAGTTCCCGTTGCGAATTGCTCACTTTTTCGAGCATCGCATTGAACGCGTTTGCGAGTTGGCCCAGTTCATCCTTTTGCCGAATGTTGACCGCGCGCGAATGATCGCCGCGGCTGATCGCAGTCGCACCCGCCGTGAGCTGATAAAGCGGACCGGTTATGTTTCGGCTCAGCACGAAGGCCCCTGTCACACCCATCACAAACAGAAACAGACCAATGAGCACCATCCGCTTTACGTAACCACTCACCGGCTGGAGCACAACCTCGTCGGGAAACTCGATCAGTATTAGCCACGGGGTACCGGCAATTGGACGTGCGAGGCCGATCACTTCGGTTTTGCCGTCGCGAAGATAGGTGCTGATGTCCTGCTTCGTGCGCACGTCGACTGCTGGTTTGGGAGTAATGTTTACGAAGTCAGTCCAAATGTTGTCATCTTTATTGCCGAGGTAGAGCGTCGCACTCGTGCCGAGCAGTGTTGTGAGCTGCTGTCGCGTATCCGGTGTGGTGGCAAGCTTGCGCCAGCGGACCAGGTAGCCAGCGACTTTGCCGTCGTCACTCTTTATTGCCGCCAATGCCGGAAATCCGACTGCGTCTTTCAATTGACGAATTGGACCAACTGTTTTGAATGGTTCGTTTGAGGTTTGCTTGAAGTCGTTGGTCAGATCACTGAGCGGCGACGAATCACCTTCCGGCAAGACAAACAACAGTTGTTGTTGCGCGTTCCACAATTCTACTCGGATACTGTTTACATCCTGTGGCGCGGTGAACTGTTGCAACAGCTTCTGGACGTCAGCTCTCGAGGCTGTATCCGGAGACTTTATGAACGAGCGAACTAGTTGATCGTTCCCTACCGTACTTGTCTTTGTCGTGATGGTACTCGCCGATTGTTGGAACAGCGTGGCAAGTTGCTGCGTGAGATTTTGTAAACGCTCGCGGCCTGCATCAAGAGCAGAAGCCTTCACTGCGCGATACGAGGCCCAGTTGCAAGCGATGATGATGCCTGCGAGCAGTGTTCCGATAAGAAGCGGTAGACGATACTTGAGTGAAATGTTTGAGAGCGACCACTTGGTACTTCTGAGTTGTGACTCCGATATACCTTGTTCCATTAAGACACCTTCCCGAAAACTGCCTCGTAAAACAGCCGGCGATTAATGGGCGATTTGCAATTGGGAGGTGGCACTCGCGAGTGCGAGCACTGGGGCGAAACTTACGCAGAGAGCATAGAATTACCAGCGTTGAAGGTCAAGTTAAAGTTTGGCCCACCGGTAAACGCGGATGACGACGGAATCGCGATCTGTGGCCTATCGCCCGTGAATTGTGGCGTGATGCCCCTTGATAAATCTTGTAATCCTGTTATAAAGGATCCTTCGCGCCTATCTCACGGTGGAGGTGTCTCATGTTTAAGCTCTCAAGACAACTCACAGTTGTCGTTCTTCTCTCGGCAATTCTCTTTACTCCAATCACAACAACTTTCGCTTCTGACTTCAAACGTGAAGTCATCTACCAGATCATTACCGATCGATTTTTCGACGGCAGCAGCACAAACAACAACCCCTCGCAAAGCTCCGGTCTTTACGATTCGACCAAAACAAACTGGCGCGCCTACTGGGGTGGCGACTTCGCAGGTATTCAACAAAAGATGTCGTACCTCGCCGGTTTGGGCGTTACTGCAATCTGGATCTCGCCACCGGTCGACAACCTGAACACAAACATTCCCGACGGCGGCGGCAACCCGACGGCGTCGTATCACGGTTACCAGGCTCGCGACTTCAAACGAATCGAAGAGCACTTCGGAAACTCCAGTAATACCTGGACCGAGTTTGACAGCCTCGTCACCGCTGCTCACCAGAACGGCATCAAGGTGATCATCGACTTCGCTCCGAACCACTCAACACAAAACAACGCGGGCGAGTTTGGCGCGCTTTACGACAACGGCACATTCCTCGGTAACTTCAGCAGCGACAGTAACGGCTACTTCCATCACAACGCCAACATCTCTGGCGGCGGCTGGGACGATCGTTACCAAGTGCAGTACTACACGCTGTTTGATCTGTCCGACATCAATCAGGAAAACAGCACGATGGACGGTTATCTGAAAGCAGCGGCGCAGCTCTTTCAGCAACACGGCGTCGACGGCTTTCGCATCGACGCAGTCAAACATCTGACCTGGGGCTGGCAGTACAGTCTCGCCAACTCGATCTACACCTATGGCGACAGTTTTCTGTTTGGCGAATGGTACCAGGGCAATACATCTGATCCGCTCTATCGCGATTCGTACAAGTTCGCGAATAAGAGTGGCATCTCGCTGCTCGACTTCCCGTTGAATACGGCGATTCGGAATGTGTTCGGATCCAACGCCAACTTTTCCGACATTGATACTGTCCTCTCGACGGAGGGAGGCAATTTCACCTGGAAGGAAGACCTCGTAACGTTCATCGACAACCACGACATGGCTCGGTTCCTGTCGATCAACAACAACAACAATCGACTCCACGAAGCGCTTTCGTTTGTGCTGACCAGTCGTGGCATTCCGTGCATCTATTACGGCACCGAACAATACCTGCACAACGACACGAGTGGCGGCACCGATCCGTACAATCGTCCGATGATGACGAACTTCAGCACGAGCACCACCGCATACCAGCTCGTGAGTGCGCTTTCAACGCTCCGGCGCAACAATACAGCCATCCCGTATGGCTCGCTGGGCCAACGTTGGATCAATAACGATGTTTACATCTATGAACGTAAGTTCTTTGGAAACGTCGTGCTGGTCGCGATCAATAAGAACGAAACCACCGGTTACAGTATCAGTGGCTTGAACACTTCCCTTCCGGCAGGCAGCTACTCGGATTACCTGACCGGTCTGCTGGGCGGATCTTCGATCACGGTGTCGTCAGGCTCAGGCGGGAACAACCCGGTGACCACTTTCACTCTTCCTGCTCATACAGTCGGCGTGTGGCAGTTCACGGAAGGTACATCGACGCCTCAGATCGGTTCTATCGGTCCGACTATTGGACAGTCGGGTGTGAAAACGGTGATCGCCGGGAAGAACTTTGGTTCTTCGACCGGAACAGTGAAGTTCGGAACTACCACGGCGACCGTAAATTCGTGGACGCCAACGCAGATCACTGTAACTACACCTTCGGTTACAAACGGTGTCTACAACGTCACGGTTACAAATACCAGCAGTCAGGTTTCTAATACGATTCAATACACAGTCCTGACCGCGAAGCTGATTCCGATCACGTTCACGGTCAACAACGCCTCGCCGACACAGGTAGGCGACTATATCTTCCTGACCGGGAACACAGTCGAGCTTAGCAACTGGTCGACGACCTGGGACGCGGCAGTCGGTCCGATGCTGACCCCAAATTATCCGAACTGGTTCCTCGTGGCATCGGTGCCGGCCGGGCAGACGATCCAGTTCAAGTTCATTAAAATCGCCGCAAATGGGACGGTTACGTGGGAAGCCGGAAGCAATCACTCGTACACTGTTCCGTCGAGCGGAACCGGATTTGTGACCGTCAATTGGCAGTATTAGCCACGGATGAAACGGATCAAAGCCGCGGATCTTCATCTGTGGCTTTGATCCGTGGTATCTGTGGTTAAATTTTCCGCAGAATCTTCTTGACACTGTCCTGTCAACAAATTAAATTCTGTTTGTCTTTGTTTTTCTAACAGAGACACGCGCTCCTTCCCAGATCTTCTCCGACAGAAGAGCTTAGATTTCACAATCAAATTTGAGGTGTAACTATGTCTTTCCCTCTGCTTTCCGGACTGCGTTCCAACGACCTGGCCATCGACCTCGGAACTGCCAACACACTTGTCTACGCCAAAGGGCGGGGCGTCGTGCTGAGCGAGCCGTCAATAGTCGCCATTAACAAGGTGACGAATCAGGTGGAGGCCGTGGGTAAGGACGCCAAGGAGATGCTGGGACGGACACCGGGAAACATCGTCGCCATCCGGCCGATGCGCGACGGCGTGATTGCGAACTTTGAAGTGACCGAGAAAATGCTCCAGCACTTCATCCGCAAAGCTCACAACGGTCGCACCTGGGTCAGCCCGCGAGTGGTGATTGGTATTCCGAGTGAGATTACGCAGGTTGAGAGACGCGCCGTTGAAGATTCAGCGTATCGAGCGAAGGCCTCAGAGGTTTACCTCGTCGAGGAAGCAGTCGCGGCCGCCATCGGCGCCGGACTTCCCATCACCGAGCCGCAGGGAAATATTGTCGTCGACATCGGCGGCGGTACGACGGACATCGCAGTCATCAGTCTCGGCGGAATCGTTTACGCGCGTGCAGTGCGCACCGCTGGTGATGCGATGGACACTGCGGTTGCAGAGTGGGTGAAACGGAAGCACAACCTTTTGATTGGCGAGCGCACTGCGGAAGAGATCAAGATCAACCTTGGCAGCGCGTTTCCACTCGATGAGCCTTTGTCGATGGAGGTGCGTGGACGCAATCTCGTGGAAGGCATTCCGCAAACAATCACAGTTTCAGACGACGAAATACGTCAGGCGCTTGAACCGGCTGTCAGCGCGATCGTCGATGCGGTGCGTGTCGCACTCGAGCGCACGCCGCCCGAGCTCTCAGCAGACATTATCGATCGCGGTGTGGTTCTCACCGGCGGTGGTGCGTTACTCGCGAATCTCGACAAACGTTTGCGAACCGAAACTGGCCTGCCCGTTTTCATCGCCGACGATCCACTGACGTCGGTCGTGCTTGGAGCAGGCAAGATGCTTTCCGACTTTGCGCTGCTGAAGCGCGTAAAATGGGAAAACACGCTGCAGTATTAATCGGCGTAAACCGTAGACAGGCATGTTTGACTCCGACGAGCAAAAGAAACGCGCCGAACTGATCGTCACGTTGCTGGCGAAGCTGTACGTGGTGCTTGAACTCTCAGGTGACAACTGCCCGGTCTGTCACAAAGCGCAAACTCACGACGCCGAATGTCCGATATCGCTCGCCTGGTCTCTACTAACTAAAGACGAACAACACGAAGCCCGCACCACCATCCGTACGCTCGCACTCACGATCGGAACTGAGGAATCACAAGTTGACGAACTGGTGCACTGAGAAATAGCCTTCAACGCCGTTTCTTCAACCGTGACTTCAATCACCAAGCTCTGAATAAGCCGGCCCGGATTCTGTTCGACCGTCTGACTCAACACTCTGGGCGTTCGCTTTCGTGAACGCTTCTTGCCCAGTTCAAGCTTCCACTCCGCCACAAGTTTTTTCTCTGACGCATCTCTCATCGAAATACCTTTCTTCACTCAGTGTGCGCAACTATCCACACGCGGATAGACAACTACCCACAAAAGATGAAACCATACTCTCTACAGCGAGTATGACTCATACTATAGATAGCTAGTCACGAAGTCAAGGGTTGATTTTCGGTAGCTGGTGATGGGAAGCGCGAGACCACGTCCAAGACGATTGGCAGAGAAACTACTGCAGATCCGGCATTGCCTCGGGCTTTCCCAGTCGGAAATGGTCAAACACATGGGCGTTGCTGAGCTGATCCACTACACCAACATCTCAAAGTATGAGCTCGACAAGAATGAGCCGCCCCTCATGATCCTGCTCGCCTATGCGAAGGTGGCACACGTCCATCTCGAAGAAATCGTCGACGATGACATCGATCTGCCACGCAAACTTCCGAGCACCTTCGACTACTATTCTCGCCTCGCACACGATCCGGAAACATAAACCCGAAATACTACCCAAAACCGTACAAAACCGGCCTGGTTTTCATCGGATCTCCGGCCCAACTGAATTTTTTGTTTACGATTTCGTGTCCCGTCGTTTAGGATGGGACCGTCTTTGATAATTCAACAACGGCATAATGCGCGGCTCAACCTCCCACACTAAAGAGTGATGAGCATCGCCGTTGAGCATGAAAGGTTCATACTCACGGCGACAAATAAAGGCGAACGCAGAACACTCCCAACTGCGAGTACGCATCAGCCGGGTCCATCAGGAGGAAACTTCTGATGGGCAATCCACGTCCACGGCCGCTGCGACTGGCCGAAAAACTTCTGCAAATCCGAACCGGTCTCGGTCTCTCGCAGACCCAGATGCTCGAACGTCTCGGCTTTGCCGACACGATGCACTATGGCCGGATCTCGGAGTACGAGCAGGACAAACGGGAACCTGCACTCATGACGCTCCTGGCCTACGCTCGCGCCGCAAGTGTTCACCTCGAAGACATCGTGGACGACAACCTCGAACTGCCACGCAAACTCCCCGGCAACGTCAACTACCGCGGGATTACTCGAAAATCCACACGTAAATAAGAATTTCTCCCGCAACGGCGCAACCGCGCAACGGAAACCATAGAGATCCGCCACATTTTCTTTCGTTGCGCCTTTGCGCCGTTGCGGGAGAAATCTTTATTATCTGTCCACGCATGCAAGTCTTCTACACGCCTCGTTACTACGCTGACATAGGCGCAGGTCACATTTTTCCAATCCGCAAATTCGAACTCGTACGCGATAAGCTGCTCGCCGAAGGAACTCTGCAACCTGGTGAGATCGTCGAGCCGGCGCCTGCAAGTGTCGACGACGTGCTCCTGGTCCACACTGAAGACTACGTTTCCCGTTTGCGTGATGGCAGTCTGACTTCAAAGGAATTAAGACGGCTCGGATTGCCGTGGTCCGAGTCGCTCGTCCGCCGGTCGTTCTATGCAGTCGGTGGGACGCTCGCCGCCAGTCACGTCTCGCTCGCCGAAGGTTACAGCTCAAATCTCGCGGGCGGCACACATCACTCCTTCCCCGAACGTGGCGAGGGATTCTGTGTGCTGAACGATGTGGCGATCGCCATCCGAGCCCTGCGAGCACGGCAACGAATCCGCCGAGCCGCAATCGTCGACTGCGATGTTCACCAGGGCAACGGCACGGCAACGATCTTTTCAGGCGATATCGATACCTTTACTTTCTCGATGCACGGAGCGAACAACTATCCACTCTTCAAAGCCCAATCTTCATTGGACGTCGAACTGCCTGACGGCACTTCAGACGGCGAGTATCTCGAGTGTCTTGCGCGTCATCTGCCAACTGTATTTGCCCATGACCCGGAGATCGTTTTCTATCTTGCGGGCGCAGATCCGTACGAGGGAGACAAGCTCGGACGCCTTGCGCTTTCAATTTCAGGACTGCGTGCGCGTGATGAAATCGTGCTGCGCGAATGTTATGACCGTGAAGTCCCTGTGGTGACGGTGATGTCAGGCGGCTACGGCAAGGACATCAACGACACGATCGAGATTCACTGCAACACGATTCGTGTGGTGAAGGAAGTTTTCGAAACTGCTGTTGCAACTCGCCGGCTCGCCTGATCGTAACGAACGAAACGATGCGAAGAATCTTCCGATGGCTTTTTCTGATAACACTGGGGCTCCTCGTAGGACTTGTCCTCTACGAAGGCGTCATGTTTGTGCGCATTTTCATGTTGCGCAGTCGAAATCCGTCGTCGACGTCGTTGATCGACACGCGGATCAGGGAAGCAAAAGCGAAGGGCCAGCAACCGCGGCGTGACCAGACCTGGGTGCCACTCGAACGGATCTCAGCCAATTTGCAACGAGCCGTGCTGGCGGGCGAAGACACCAATTTCCTCACTCATCACGGCTTCGATTACGAAGCGCTTCAAAAAGCATTTGAACAGGCTCAGCGTGAAGCGGCGCGCGAGGCCAAAGCCGAAGGTGAAGATGACGACTGGCTGCCGAATCTTCCTGAGTTCAAGCGTGGTGGGTCCACGATCAGTCAACAGCTCGCGAAGAACCTCTACCTCTCGTCGGAACGATCGATTTTGAGAAAGGGTCAGGAAGCAGCCCTAACGATCATGCTGGAACGATCGCTGACCAAGCGTCGCATACTCGAGATCTATTTGAATGTGATTGAATGGGGTGATGGAGTTTATGGCGCCGAAGCCGCGTCGCAGCGTTACTTTCGCAAGTCTGCTTCAGCCTTGAGTGCAACGGAAGCGGCATACCTGTCGGCGATGATTCCGAATCCGCGCACGGTCTTCAATCCGCAAGTCAATCCACGTCGCGTCGCTCGCCGGCAGCGCATCATCCTGCGCGGCATGCCTTACATAAAACTACCTTAGCCACAAAAGCACTTAAGAAAACACTCTTTAATGTCTAACTGCTTTTTGTGCTTTTTTGTGGCCCATGGTGAATGTTTTGATGAAGCGCGTTACGTTTGCATCCTCGTCCCTGAAAATGACTGCTGCAAAATAGACCTCTCTTTGGTCACCCGTAACCTTGGTAAACGCGCGTATCCTGGTGGGTAAAAGACACTGGCTTAGATCAAGCTCAACTCCAAAATATCCATTCGCCGAAACGTCTATTTCACTTAGTGGACGACACCGGGCCTTCGGGTCGCCACCGTTGAGGGCGCCGGCAGTGCCCGCCATGAACTCGTTGAAGATAAGTTGATCCAGCGCCGTGCTGTCGTCTTCGCCATGGGTTTGAACTGAAAACCACGCAACCGAGTAGTTGTTTCTACCTTCGGACGCGACGTACTGATTTGTTTTCACCATTTCCCCACCGAAAGCCATGGTTTTGACGATCCGGGTCCCATTAGGAGGCGGGAATGCTACGACAGGTAATCCAGCCGGTAGTGACGTGCCGTCAATCAACTCACGTTTGACTTCGGTAACGAACGCTGTCGATTCAGCAGGCTTTACGTTCCGAGTTATCAACGCGAAATTCGTCAACTCAGACGCTGCACCAGTACTCCTAACTTTTGTGAGCGGTTCGCTAGCCTTCAGCGATACGACAGGTTGCTTTTTCAAATTCTCGGCTTTGACAAACTCCCACGGCGCAACCGGATTCGCTTCCTGCCACAATCCACGCCGCTCACTTCTCGCGGCCAATTCGGATTGTTTGTAGATATCTCGATTCGTTGCGTCCAGCCGATCGCCGTTGATTGCATCAAACCATGCCGCACCATCACGAATCATCTGCGCGCCGATGTCTGCATCGTTGAGCAAAACACGGCCGGTCAGACTGCTATCGGCACCGATGCCGCCGTAATTGACCAGCACAGCCTTATCAAAGACGAGGTCGGAAAGATGTTTCTTTGCGACATCGCCAAACGACTGGTTCAACTCCGGAGCATCAACGCCGAGAAGCTTCACGCGCACTGGACGATTGAGATTGAAGATCGTGATTACGTCACCACTGTTGACCTCAATCACCTTCCCGTAGAGCGTAGCCGCCTGGCCAGTGACACCTAAGGCAGTTAGCGAAGCACAAAAAAGCACCAGCCGCACCAGCAGTGCTTTTATATTTCTTGTTTTCATTTGTGGCATTTAGACTGCGAATTCTTTTGCGAGTTTCAGCTCCGCTTTGCGCAGCTCGAAACGTGCGCGACCCAGGTTTCCCTGCGTGCTCAGTGCGAGCACGACGAAGTAATCACGACTCAACAGGCGCATCACCATCATCGCACCCTCGAGTGAGACTACGAGTTCGCGCAGTCCACCAAGACCCGTGTCTGATCCCGCGCGCTGGGCACTGCGTACCAAAGAAGTAAACTCGGCCGCAGCAACATCGAGATTCGCGTCCAAACCGGCTTCGCCGAGAACTTTCTCAACGGCGATGCCATCTGTTCCCATTATGAGCGCACCGAGGCTGCCCTCGGTGCGTCCAATAATGTCCTCAAGCATTTCCTTGAACATGTGGCCCTCCAATTAAGGACGTTGACCGCTAAGTGTTCCCGGCCGCGCAGTCGTCGCACCCGTCGGACTGTTCGGCAGCGGAGCACTCAACAACTGCGGTTGAGTTGAAGGTGTCGTACTCGGTTGTTGCTGCTGAGGCTGCTGCTGCAACTGAGTTGGGGTCGGCGTATTGGTCGGCGGATTCCCAAGCGGAACTGGCTGCGGAATCGTGATCGAGCGCTGACCATTTGAAACGGTTCCCGCAGTCGGACGGCCCTGATAATCGGGACGATAGATGTGCGGTGTGATGAAGAACAGGATTTCGCTGTTCTGTCGCGTCGTCAGTTTTCTCTTGAAGAGATTGCCTACGACTGGAATCGAAGCGAGTCCCGGCGTGCGTTGCTGAGCTTCGCCTTCGGTATCGGCAAGAACACCGCCCATGACGGTCGTGCCACCATCTGGAACCAGCACTTCCGACTGCATGCGCTGCGTGTCGATGCCCGGGACGCCGCCAACTGCGATACCCGTGTTAAGAGTGTTGTTTTCGATCGTGACGCGAAGAACGACTGTACCCGCATCCGTGATCTGCGGCGTGATTGAAAGACGCAACGGAACGGAAACGAACGTTGTCGTCACGACCGCGGTACCACTTGCAGCCTGCGTTGTCTGCACCGGAATCTGTGAACCACTCTCAATCTGCGCGGGACGATTGTTCAAAGCCGTGACTCGAGGCGTCGCAACTGTCTTCGCCTGACCGCGTGATTCGGCCAGCGTGATCAATGCGCTGATCTGCGCGCTACCAATCAATCCCGTCGTCAAACCAATTACCGTACTCGCCGCGGCGGCAGCAAGGTTATTGGCAGGCGGCGACGAGCCGGCAAGACCACCAAAAATACCGAACGGCTTCGTTCCAGGTGTAACTGTCGATCCGCCTGATCCGCTACCGCTTCCGCCGGTTCCACCACCAGTTCCACCCGTTCCCGAACCGCTACCGGACGAGCTGGGAAGAGTTGACACGTTGGCCAATCCCCCACGGCCCAGGTTCGCGACACCAAGCGAAAGCTGCGCGCCAAGGTCGCGACTGAAGTTGCGCTGTGCGATCACGATGCGTGTTTCAATTTCAACCTGCGGTTCCGGCTGGTCCAGGATTGCAACCAGTTGACGGACCGCATCGATATTCTCTTTCACGTCGGTGATGATCAGCGTGTTGCTGCGGCCATCAACTTCGATCGAGCCACGTCGCGAGAGTCTGCGCGAGATGATCGGGAGCAAGCCCTGATCGCCGCCGCCACCAGTCGCATCGCCGCCGGCGCCACCACTAAAACTCAGGTTCGTGGAACCGCCGGAGAACGCACCGGTCGAGCCGGCTGCCTGGGCCAAGGTGCCCGAAGCGCGCGCGTAGTTAAGCCTGATGAATTCGGTAACGAGCGGTGAAGCATCCAGACGCGAGTCGTTGATCACCTTTTGAGTTTCCGCTTCCTTCGCCAGCACGTCGGTCGTCGCGACGCGTAGAATGCTGCCGTTCACTTCAATGCCCAGCCGGTTGGCTTTAAGCACTGCGTCGAGGGCAACGTTCCACGGAACGTCCGAAACGTTAACCGTCACCGGAATAGGTCCGACTGAAGCGTCGATGACGAAGTTCACGCCATACTGTTCGGTGATGTAGTTGAGAATGTCGCGGATGTCGGCATTGACGACGTTCAGGTTGATCGGCTCACCGACAAATCCTGGTTGTCCATATTGCCGACCTTGGTCCGACTGCTTGTCGTTTGCTCGCGACATGCCGACAGGAGGTGTGGGCAATGGCGCCGCAGCCGAAGTCTGCTGGCTCTGGCTCTGATTGTCGTCGATCGCGACAACCCCTGAATTTTTTGCAGCAGCCAAAACGCCTGTTGCCGAAAGGCACACAAGCGAAAGGACGAGCGTGGTCCTCTTGATGGCTGGTTTGACTCGAAACTGAGAAAACATCGTTCCCTCCTTGGGGGAATTTCCGAAGACGCGCCGCCACGCACTACGCTCGATTGCCGGGGCAACTAAAGCGCGCGCCGCACTAAACACGGCAAACGTTCTCGGTGTTTGTCAAAAGGGCGCCGGTGTTTTCGAGTTGAAAAACACCAGCGCGGTCAACGGTCTGGCTTTCGGATCCAAACCAGAAATGGTTATTGGTTGGCAGTCGCGACTGACTGATTGGCGGGTACGCTCATGGAGTTCACCTGAGTTGGTTGTCTCAGGGGCTTGTACTCGACGGATCGTTCGCGATGACCATCGGTAAACACCGTCTCACGACGAAACACGAGACGGTTGTCTTCAATTGCCACCAACTGGCCGTCAAAAAACGGTTCGCCAGGATAGATGACATAAGAAAGTTTGATCGGCGTGGCTTCGACGATGGCGGCATAACCTCTCGGTGAGCGAGAGATGCCGATAACCTGAATCTCGCTGAGCAGCAGCGCAGTGGTGGGCTTCGGCGCCGGCATACGCGCGTTCATCGCCGCGACTTTCTGCGCCTTGTACTGTGCGATTCGATCCTGGATCGACGGGATCGCCGACTGACCGGCGATGCGCTTCATCTGCGGCGGTGGAGCTTCGTACTTCCGGAACGGGTCCCGTCCGCCGCTGGTAGATTTTTTGGTCAGCACGGTCTTCTGCGGTTGAGTCTCTTGCGATCCCTTTTCCTGGGCCACGACGTCGATCGCGAAACCGCTCGCAACCACCATCGCTGCACTAAGCAGAAAACTCGTGAACCCGATTCTCTTTGTCTCTTTAACTTGCATCATCGTCTTCGCTTTCTGAGTGAGTTTTGCTCGCCCGCTATTTTGCGGGTTGCGGGGCAGGTGCAGCTGGAGCAGGTACGGCTCCACCGCCGGCCGGCTTGCCATTCGGAGCCGTCTGAGTCTGCAAGCGCTCGTTGGAGACGTAGTAGGCAGTCAATTCAAAGCGCGCGTCGACAGTCTTTGTAAGTGACTGCTTGTCAAGCTGCTTCAAATCGAAATTGCTAATGGAAACAATCCGCTGGTAGTGGGCCAACTGATCGAAGAAAGCTCTGAGACCGGCAAAACCACTGACCACGTTGACCTCGATCTTCTTCCCACTGTAGTTATCCTGCTGCACATCTTCCTTGGGAGTGAAGCGCGTGAGCACGAGGCCGTTCGACTTTGCACGATCCTGAATTCCCTGGAGCACCATCGTCAGCTCGCGCTGCTCCGGCAACAGGGCTTTCAACTCAGCAAATTCTTCTTCGCGCGCTTTGTAAGCAGCTTTGAAGTTGTTGAGGTTCTGCTGAATGATCGCTGCCTGCGCGTTCTTTGTTCTCAGTTGCGCGATCTCCTCGTCCATTGTCTTGGTGTCGGCTCGCGTACCTCTGGTAACGAAGTACCAGAAACCTGCATACATGACGCCGCCGACCATGAGGAACACAATCAGTCGCAGATACCAGGGAAGAGCTGGGAGTTTGCCGAGTTTCATCGTCTTATCCTCTGTAAAAAACTATTTCTTCATTGCTACCTGGTTTGCAGGAGCAGGTGCGGATTGTTGGGGTTGCGACTTCGAGCCAAAGTTTGCCTTCACCGTGAAAGCGACCACCTCGGGCACAACGATAGGCGTATCGTTCGCTGCCGGCGTTTGACCCGGTGCACTCGTCGTCGCTACCATTTTCGCGGCTTCCCTGTTCGTCTCGATTGACAGATTGCCAAACAGCCCGTTGGAGAATTCGAGGCTCTGACCAAACTTTGTTACCGCGGCCTCATTGGGCGATAAACCCTTGATGGTTACTTCTCCGTCTTTGTTCTCGACGCTGGTCAGGTAGAGACCCGGAACGGCGTCAAAGCGCGCTTTGATTTCCTGAAGGAGGGCGGTTGGGCCCTGCTGTGATTCGCGCAACTGTTTGATCGCGTCGATGCGAGCCTGAATCTCTTTCGTCTTCTTCTCGAGCTCCATCTGTTCCTTCTGAATCGCGAGCATCTGCAGGTTGATGCGTTTTTGAGACTCGAGCTCTTTTTGCGCCGCGGCGTGGGCCATGTTTGAGCTGACGTAGTCGTAACCCATCGCCAGCACCATCATTCCAAATACCGTCAGCGCGAGCAGCAACGTCTGGATGCGCGGGCTGGAGACTTTGTCTTCAACCGCTGCGACTCCCTGGGGCCGATCCGTAACTGACTCGAGCAGGTTTATCTTAATCATGCCTCAACTCCTCTCAGGGCGAGACCAACAGCAACCGCCATTTCCGGCACTATCTCTCGCATGTAGTCCGGATCAAACTTCCTGGCGTCCACTTCGATCTGCCGGAAGGGATCAAAGACCTCGACCGGAATCTCAAAGCGTCTTCCTAAAAACTCTGGTAGACCAGGCAACTTCGATCCGCCGCCGGCCAAAAGGATCTTCTGAATCGAGGCGTCGCTTTCCTGTGCGGTCGCACGATAGAAATCGAAAGTCTTTTTGACTTCGAGCGCGAGGATGTCAGAGACAGTTTCGATGATCGGCTGAATCGGTCGTGGCTCCACGCCTTCGGGGAGTGCCATGCCGCGCTTCACTGCTTCCGCCTGTTCGAAGCTGATTCCGAGCTCTTTCTGTAACAAGCTCGTGTACTGGCTGCCGCCGACTGAAGCGTCGCGCGCGAAGATTGAACGAGTACCGTTGAGGATGTTGATATTCATCGTTGCGGCGCCGATGTTCAGCAGGGCGACGATTTCACCGGGTCGTGGCGAGTAGTTGATTTCGTAACAGTTCTGAAGCGCGAAGGCATCGACGTCGATGATGACGGGTTGTTTTCCGGCAAGCTGAATCGCCTGCTTCACGTTATTGATCTTGTCGCTCTTGCAGGCCGCCATCAGCACGTGCAGAGTCTCCGACGATTTGCCGGTCAGTTCGTAGTCGAGATTGACGTCGCCGATGTCGAACGGAATGTGCTCCTCGGCGTGCCAGCTGAACGACTCCTGCAACTCTTCCTGGCTCATCTGCGGCAGCACGATGTTCTTCACGATGACTGAGTGGCCGCTGACGCCGGCAGCAACACGGGTGGTCCGTATCTGGTGTTCGCTGAAGATGTGAGAGATGACGTTGGAGACGTTATTGAGCTCCATGATCTGGCCGTCAACGATCGTGTCGGTCTGCAGGTTCTCGAATCCGAGATTGAGCAACGCGAAGCCGGCGCCTTTGCGACCAAGCTCAACGGCTTTCACGGCGCTGGATCCGATATCCAGACCAACGAGGTTCTTTTTTCCGGAGGATTTCTTGAACATGGCTAGTTATTCCTCACAACAGCAATCCGCAATTGTTTCTGGTGGCGCAGGCGGAGTCGCGCTTTGCGCGCGCGTGACAGTTGGCGTCTAGAAAATTTTGAGGTCAGAGAATCAGTGGTTGGTTTCAAGGTTGCCGTCCGTTTGTTTGTTGGATTGTTGGGCATGACACCAGTGGGCACAGGTAGGGTCCCGGCGGGTGTCAACAGGAAACTGCTGGAGAAGTCTGCTGCGGCAGGAATGAAGCTCATCGGAAACCCAGCCAAGTTGGTCTCTACCAACTTCTGTAGGCTTTGCGACCTCCGCTCACGCGAAGTGTGCCTTTATCGTTGCTCCAAAAGATTTCGCGGGACTGACCGCTGTTGCACCAGGTGGGCACCCGGCAGACGGCAACATGTCGCCGTCAACTGTGTGAGAGTACATTAACGAGCTAAACAATGTCAATCGCTATTTTTCATCGTTTAACTCCTGCTATTAGTTAGGTTAGATATGGAAATGGGACCATATGCCGCGGAAAAATGGAATTCTTTCGGCACTATTCCAGTTTTTACCGGTTGCTTAGGAAACGGGTTTGAGGTCTTTGACCTTCACCGATTTGGCGGGAATGCCGACGACGATGTGTGCGGGCTCGACGTTGCGCGTGACTACCGCGCCGGTGCCGATCAACGCGTTGTCGCCAATCTGTGCGCCGGCCAGGACGGTCGCGTGATACGTGAGGCGGACGCCGTTACCGATGCGAGTTACAGGCGTGTCGACTTTATGAATGTCGTAGATATCGTGGTGGTGTGAATAGACGTTCGCGTAGTCAGAGATGGAGACGTTGTCGCCGATTTCGATGCCGCCGCGATCGTCGAGCAGGACATTGCGGTGGACGACGACGTTGTTTCCGAACGACAGGTTGTAGCCGAATGACCACTCGACAAAGTGCCAGCATTTGAGGTTTTCACCGACGCTGCGAAAGATCATCGGCGCGAGCATGCGGCGAAAACGATGACCCAGCAGTGAGTTTTGACCGAGCGGCGAACGGTCGAACATCTGCCAGAGCCAGATCATCGGCTTACGTTCGGCATAACGTTTCTGATCGATGTCTGTGTAGTATTCGGGTTCAGTGGCAATGTTGCGCGGGTCGAGCGAGTGGATGGCGGTGCGGGCGGCGAGGCTCAGGTTCGATCTATCGAATTGCGAAGCGCCATAATAGATCTCAAACAGCGTGTCGCGCACAACCTCGCTGGGGTCTCTTCGTCCGTCTGTTAGTGACTTTTGTAACTCGGTCAGAAAAGCGTCGTAGTCCTGCTCTGCCAGGGCCTGTGCAGACAATTCACGATAGGTCATAGACTGGGGTACCAAGCGGGCAAAAGTAACATAGTGAACAGTAATAGTGAATAGCGAATTCCGGACGGGGCGGCCACGGAGGGCCGCCCCTACAGCACATGCCACATCGCACCAGTGCCCGGTCACGTCAGGAACCTCGGTACGTACTGTAGGGGCGGCCCTCCGTGGCC
>DASWUM010000114.1:0-44818 GCA_036401595.1 Pyrinomonadaceae bacterium | reverse complement strand
GCCCCGCCCCTACAGTAGGTTCCGAGTTTTAGAGGGGAACTACGCTAGAGCAGTTACGAGACCTTGAAGATCGCCGCTCGCACTCGTGAGAGCGAATTGACGTGCGAGTTTCTTGAGTTGTTCGGGAGACACTTCGAAGCGGGTGCGTGCATCTGCAAGATGTTGGCGGGCGCGTCGCAGCAGTTGGCGACAAGTGTCCGCACGGTTGCTTATTACTGACGCGATCTCATCGTAGTCACAATCAAACACATCGCGCAGCAGTAAGACCGCGCGCTCTTTAGGAGACAAGCGCTCGAGTAAGATCGTCAGAGCCGAAAGTGATGCAAGCGCATATCGCTCAAAAGCGTTTTCCGACAAAGCAGGTTCGGAGCCATCCGGCTCAACGTTCACTTCCCTGCGTACCTGAGCCGATTGCAGATGATTCAGACAAAGACGTTTGACGACAGTTGCCAAAAACGCTTTTGGGGATCTTATTTCGACAAGTGCCGTCTGTTGCCAGCGGATGAAAGTTTCCTGGAGCAGATCTTCAGCGTCTGTGCGGCCGCCCAGGATGCGCTGGGCGACCGACAAGAGGTATTCCCGATACTCTGCAAAAACCGAGAGATGAGTGGTCACCGAAGCACGCCGTTCTCAAAAGGATCGAACTTCTTCAAACTTATCAAAGCACCAATAATAACTGCGCCCGCAAGAATCCCGGTGATTATACCGAACTTTGCTCCCTTGCTTAAGCCTTGTCCTCTCAGTCTCGTCACATCTCCGTAGCTGATGTCGTGTTTCGAACCGCCGTTTCTCTTAAGAGTGAACATGTTTTCGGCGGCGTCCGTGATCCTGCCTTTTAATTCCGAGCCGTTTCGTAACTTGACTGTTACATTTGTCTTTGCCTCACGCAATCGTTTGGCAACGTCAGTCTTGACCCTTTCCACACTCGAATCAATTAACTTTTGCTGGGCCAATACCATACGAGGAACCGGAGCAAGGACCAGCGCGAGCATCAACAAGGCGAGCTTGAGTTTGTTCATCACAACCCTCCATCAATTCTGACTGCTAATTTAAAGACAAAATGGAGGACGGCTTTTGTGACGGTGACGTCAAAAAAGTTTGATGAAGAGAGGTGAGGACTCAAAAATTCGGCGAAAGCTAAGGAACGAAACGGGCGCGGCTGAGATCGTCAGCCGCCGCTCGCCCCACGTTTTTCGATCTTGGCCCAGGTGTCGCGGAGGCCAATGGTCCGATTAAACACTAATTCGCTCCCCGAGTTGCGGTCAACGCAATAATAACCAAGACGTTCAAACTGAAACTTAGTCCCTGGCTCGGCGTCTCGTACACTTGGTTCTACTTTGCAATCGGGCAGTACCTGCAACGACTCCGGATTCAGGTTCTCAGTAAAATCGTGTCCTTCTTCAACTTCGTTCGGATTCTCTTTCACAAAAAGATTGTCATAGAGACGAACTTCTGCCGGCAAAGCATGCGCTGCCGAGACCCAGTGAATCGTGGACTTTACCTTCCGACCGTCGGGCGTGTTACCGCCGCGTGTAGCCGGATCGTAAGTGCAACGAAGTTCGACAACCTGGCCGTTGCTGTCTTTGATAACTTCCGTACACGTTATTAAGTAAGCATAACGGAGCCGCACCTCGCGTCCCGGAGCGAGCCGGTAAAACTTGCTCGGCGGATCTTCGCGAAAGTCATCGTCTTCAATAAAGATTGTTTTTGAAAAAGGAATCTTTCTTGATCCCGCGGAGCTGTCTTCCGGGTTGTTGATCGCATCCATCTCTTCGACAAGATTATCCGGATAGTTTTCGATAACCACGCGCAGCGGTTTCTGCACACACATCACCCGCGGCACAATTTGATTCAAATCCTGACGCAGAAAGTATTCGAGTTGCTGTAGCTGAGTAATGCCGTTCGTCTTCGAGACGCCAACACTGCCGCAGAAGTTGCGGATGGCGGTGGACGTGTAACCACGACGGCGCATACCCGAGAGCGTCGGCATACGCGGATCGTTCCAGCCTTCGACGTGTCCGTCTTCGACTAACTTCAGCAACTTTCGTTTGCTAAGCAGGGTATGCGTGAGCGCCAGCCGATCAAACTCATACTGCCGCGAAGGAAAGATGCCGAGTTGTTCGATGAACCAATTATATAAAGGACGATTGTTGTCAAACTCCAGAGTACACATGGAGTGTGTGACGCGCTCGATCGAATCCGACTGCCCGTGCGCATAATCGTACATCGGGTAAATACACCACTGATTACCAGTACGATGATGATCCATGTGCAGAATTCGATACATGACCGGATCACGCAGGTTGAGGTTTGGTGAGCTCATGTCGATCTTGGCGCGCAGAGTTCGCGAGCCATCCGGGAACTCTCCCTTTTTCATGCGCTCAAACAGATCGAGACTTTCTTCAATAGAACGATTACGGTACGGGCTTTCCCTTCCAGGCTCAGTTAACGTGCCGCGATATTCGCGAATTTCATCAGCACTGAGATCGCATACGAAGGCTTTCTCGGCCTTAATCAACTGAATCGCCCAGTCGTACAGTTGCTGAAAATAATCGGAAGCGTAGTAGAGGCCGTCCCATTGAAACCCTAGCCAACGCACGTCTTCCATGATGGCGTCAACGTACTCAGTTTCTTCTTTTGACGGATTAGTATCGTCGAAACGCAAGTTGCACTTGCCGCCAAACTCAGCAGCGAGTCCGAAATCGAGGCAGATGGCTTTGGCATGACCGATGTGCAGGTAGCCGTTTGGTTCGGGCGGAAATCGGGTTTGAACTCTTCCCTCGTATTTCCCGCTATTAATGTCGTCGATAATGATGTCTCTAATAAAATTCGAGGGCCCACCAGGATTCTGGCGCGATTCCGGCGAGGTCTCAGCAGATTCAGTTTCAAAAGGCACGTTTCTGATTTCTCCGTAGCGAAAGCTCTGATTAAGACAGCAGCTTCAGTTTACAAGAGATGCTTGACAGGGTCATCTCACGGTGAGTACCGCGTCGAGTTGACAAGTTTATTGACAAGATGGATAGGTACGTGCGGATTTCCCTTTATAACTGACATTCGCACACAGATGATTACTAATAAATTACGTTCGAGCTGCGTTATGTGCGCTAACGCACAATTCTCATATAACTCACCTGTGGTATAGTCCAGCGACAAGCAAACGGCCTGCTTCAAGACGGATCGAGTTTCCCCTCTTCCTTTTTGCCCTTTACGCAACTCAAGCACTGCTGAAAAGGCTTTCAGTCGACCTTGGAGATTTGACGATGAAAATTTTGCTCTACAATCCGGACAATGGCGTTACTCGGAACTTCATGCCACATCTCTGGATGTTTCTGCTTCAGGCACTTACTCCACGAGAACATGAGGTAGTTCTGATTGACGCTAATGCCCGTCCCATGAGCGATGCTGAAATCGTTCAGTTTGTGCGTGAGCAAAAGATCGACCTGGTGGGCATCGGCGCAATGACCAGAATGATCGAGAAAGCCTATCGAGTTGCCGACGCAATCCGTCTTGCGGGCGTACGGGTCGTAATGGGCGGTCCACACGTTACTGAAGTTCCTGATGAAGCGCTCGGCAGAGATGGCGGGCCGCGGCACGCTGACGCCATCGCGGTTGGCGAAGCTGATGAAACATGGCCAAGGTTAGTTGAAGACGCAGCGCGTAATGAACTCAAGGAGCTATACGCTCCGGTTGACGAGAATGGAAAAGAACGGAAGCCGAGTCTCCATGCGTACCCAGCAATTCCCTGGAAGTCGCTCGATCTCGATCAATTCAATTTCTTCCCACGTTTCCTGCGTCCCTTGTTGTCTCGCGTCGGTCCGCATTGGCGGACGCTACACATTGTTCCGATCGAATCAGGACGAGGCTGTCCTTATGGCTGTGAGTTTTGCACTGTCACTGGATTCTTCGGCGACTCGATCCGGTTTCGAACAAATAAAAGTATTGTCGACGAACTGCTTACATTAAAGGCGCGTGCAAAAGCTGACGGCGGAGTAATCTCGGTGTTTTTTGTTGATGACAACTTTGCGATCAGCATCAAACGAACCAAATCGCTGCTGCGCGACATCATCGCCGCCGGTGCTCAAATTCCATGGATCGCGCAAATCAGCGCCAACCTCTTACGCGATCAGGAACTGGTTGATCTGATTGCGGAATCCGGAGGGAAGGTCATCTTTATTGGCATGGAGTCGATTGACCCCGTTAATCTGGCAGATGTTAAGAAGGGCTTTAACAAGCCCGAAGAATACACGGGCGTGCTCCAACGTCTTGCTCAGCATAATATCTACGCCATCACCTCGTTCATTATTGGTATGGATAACGACACACCCGGCGTGGCTGAGCGGATACTGGAACAGATTCGGACCTGGCCTGCCGGCTTGCCGGTTTTCGGACAACTCACACCATTTCCCTCTACACCGCTATACAAGCGGTTACAGGAAGATGGCCGTCTAGTCCGGCCAAAACACTGGCTGAAGTTTGAGAAAAATACGATGGCCCACATACCTCTCAAGATGACCATCGAGGAAACTCACCACGAGCTCCATTATGCGTGGGCTCACTCGTACGACGCCGAACGCAATGCAGAGGCGGTTCAGTCGATGAGGGATGCGCCGGTTGGTCCGCGGATTTTTCACCTGGTCACGCGGTTTGCCTTCCGAGCCATCTATTTCCCGCAAACAACCAAGCGAGCATGGATCAAAGTATTTTTTGAGAATCGACGCACCGTTTTCAGTCTGGCGAAAGAAGCAATCGGTACAGTGCTAACTTCCAAGAAACGAATGGAAGAAAAAATGGTGGCTCAACAATGATGGAGAAGTACGTTTACGGTCTCCGTCCAAGAGCGACGCCGGAACACCTCTGAACAAACATTCGATCGACCAATCTCGCTATTTCTTCCACCGCTCGCCCCGGAAGCTTACCGCGGCGATGAATCCCGCAAACGGCCGTGGTCCACGAATGGTCGAAGCCGGCCGCTGATCGCAATCCCCAACGCGATTCCCCCTTGTGATCCAGACCATAGGTTAAGTACGCCGAAAGCGTATTAATCCCTGTCCCTGGTCGCTCGCCGATCAGATGAATGACTACTTCAGCTTCAAATAGCGATCCGACGTGATAACCCGCCCGCACTCTTCCATTCTCAATAACTATATCTATCTCGCTAACATGATGGCCTGCTGCCAGAAGTTCGCGTCGTACGCCCGGTAGCACCGAACGCAAATTCTCATTGATCGCGTTGGCATTGAGCCCGTCGGAAATGACAACCTGCACTTGCGGCCGCCGCGCCGGATAGATTGCCTGGATACGAGCCACATCTTTGTCGTCGATCAGCTCTCCCGTTTCCGGGTGGGCGAGATAGTCATCCCGATCCGAAGATCTTGTGTGCACTCGAATGTAACGCGGCGATGAATCAGAGATCACGGCTTCATCAAGTGTTGAGTAGAGCGCGTGTCTCGCATTTGAGTAGATTCTCGTAATTCGAGCATTTGCTTCGGGCGGGTCACCGTAGTTTTCGTCGCAGCCATAACCAAGATCGAAACCTCGTTCTGTGAGCACAGCAATCTTCTTTGTTCCTTCATCGCAGAGCGTATCGAGCGAACGAGTGTCACCACCGGCTTTGTGGTAAACCGCATACAGCGCATTCGCTCTTCTGCCGGACACAGCACCGGATTCCGTCATCATCGACAACTCGATTAATCGCTGCTGCATAGCGGAGGCGATTTGGCGCCCTACTTGGCGGCGCAACCTCGGATGTTCGCGAAACGAAGTTGTCATGTAGCCGAGCATCGGATCCGCGTTTCCCGCAACCGCCATCAAATAGGCCGGAGCAGACTCGACTACAATCCGTTCCGTAAGGGTCCGCAATTCATCTGGTCCAATGCCCATATGAAAAGTGGCGCACACATCGAGTCCCATCGTTATTCCGTGGAGCTTGGCCATCACGGTGTCTTCAAGACACGCCCGGAGCAATTGGTCGCCGCTGCGGAAGACTTCGGGTCCGATGAAGCCAGCCACATCGTTTACGATCATCCAACTCCCGGTCCGTTGACGAATGAGTCGCGCAAGCCCATACGCGCGCGCTTCGAGTGTAACCATATCAACACCCTCGGCGGCCTGATTGGTTACTGCGGAACCCTGACCAGTCTCGAAGTAGAGCCCGTCAAATCCGTGTGCAAGGGCGAGCAACCCATCAACATCGAGGCCCACCATCCCCAATATTGCCTTCGAGGTTCCGGCAAGACTTTGAAATCCGACATCCACTCTTGTTTGGGCCCGCGCAGCGGTCTGCTTAACGATGTCCGACAGCACACAGAATCGAGTAGGTAACTGAAGTCGCTCGACCACGCTCTGCAGCAACTGCTCGAGCCTAATGATTGTGTCGACATCGTCGCTGGCAGGATTGAGACCGAGAATCACATCGCCGCAACCGTAGGCGAGCCCTTCAAGGATTGAAAGCAATATCTCAGTTTCGTCGTCGCCTGGGGAATTAGGCTGAATTCGCGAGCCCAAATGTCCGCGCGATCCAATAGCAACATCGCTTCCGGGCAGTGGATTAAAGAGCTTGCAAGACAGCGTCCCAAGCTCTTCATTGTTCATTATTTTCACAACCGCAGCAGCAGCTTCGCTGGACACACCATCTCGATGATGTTCGATCCAACTCGCGCCCTGGGGCGAAAGAAGAATTCGCTTGAGCTCAGCAACAGTAAGGTGGGCCACTCTGCCGGCCAACTGCGGATCCAAAGACCGATGAAGTTCCTCGGTGACCTGATCTTCGACGAAGTCAGTTCCGGCAATATCTCCGAGCGACACACCGGCCAACGCCGCACGGGCTTGTCCGCGTATGTAGTCATCGCGTGTACCGCCAACGTTCAGATCACCCTCTTTGAACTCATTGGCGAGCGCGAATATTTGACTAAGCTGGTGGTGAGCCATGCTTGAATCAAACAACAATCAAGCAATGATTTCAATGACCCACCGACCACGATCTGCCGCACAAACGCCCATATCTCGACCACCGCGGTAACGCGATCTCCGGAGACGAAGTGAGCACAAAAAAGCGCGCCCTTCGAAGGAGCGCGCCTTTATCCTGCATAGAACGAAAGATGCCTTCGTTCTTCTCTCTTATTCCTTCTCTCGTCTGTAGCAAGTTTCGACGCCTGCGTCGCTCAGGCAGATGAAATCTTTGCCGTATTCATCGGTCTTAAAACCGAATTCCAGGGATTTTTTCGTCGGGGTCTTCATCTCCGACCGGTTGGAATTCGGAAAGCATGAATACATGTTTCTCCAGAGGTCGCGCGAGGGATTCAAAAAGATGGTGGTACCGTCAACCATGTAGCGGCCATTGATCTCGTTAAAGAGGCCCGTGGTGCAGCCGAACATTGTGGATTCCATGTAGCCTACAAATGTATAGGTGCCGTCTGGAGCAAACTTGTAGGAGAACGTTGTACCGCGATTGTTCTTTGTCTGGCCGGTGGTGGTGTTGACCTCATTGATCATTCCCAAACCACCCGTTTTCCAGTAACCAACAACCGAACGCTGCGCGCTTGCCGTTACCCCCTGCGATACGATGATCCCGAGAACCAATACAAAACCAAGCATCAACCTCGCCATACGTTTCTCCTCAGTCAAGTTATTCGATCGGCGGACCGAAGCTCGCCATACCAAATAACGCGGAGAAACCTCTGAAAAAGTATCACGCGTAAATCAGAGGAGCGCTTTATATCCTTCTCAATCATCGGCGCCAGAACTTGATCTACTTTTGAGTGCCGCACTCAGCTCAGGGATCAGAGTCTCGCCCTCGATTACCTGCATGCTTGAGCCGGCAAGATCATTGCTGAATGGTTCGTATCGCCCGCCAAGATGCTCATGGAAAAACCGCTCCGCGACGGCGAACAGTGAGATCCAGCTCTCCCTTCGCTGATAATCGTGACCCTCGTCTGCATAGAGCAGATAAGTTACCGGCTTCTGGTGCTGTTTCATCGCAGCCACGAAATCATCTGAGTATTTTCGCGGGACGTTGTTGTCCAACGCCCCGTGTGTAATCAGCAGAGGTTTAGTAATTCGTTCGGTGAAGTAGAGTGGCGACTGCGCGTGCAATTGTGCCCGACCTTCCGTTGTTGTCTCGTCACCAACCAGCCGTCGCCAGAAGATCCTGAATGAACCACTCCGCGTTTCCATCATGGTTTGCAAGTCGGTAGGTTGATACATCGCCATCCCGCAGGCAAAGACGTTGGGCGTAAAAGTTAACGCAGCCAACGTCGCATATCCTCCATAGGACCATCCCCAAAGGCCGACCCTGTGCTTTTCTGTAATGTTTTGCTTTACCGCCCACTCAACTGCATCAATCAGGTCGTCGTTCATCTTGCGACCCCATTCTCGCGCCCCCGCCTCGCGAATCTTTTTGCCAAATCCTTCGACGCCGCGGAACTCAACTCTAAAAACGGCGTAGCCTCTGTTGGCCAGCAACTGCAACGAGCGATTGATAAGCCAGTTGTCCCAGTCATAGGCGACGGTTGGCCCACCATGAACATAAAGGAGCATCGGCAAAGGGTGGTCTAAATATTTCCCTCGGCTCGCACGACTCCACGATGGCAGATAAAGATCACCGGGCAGCTTCAGACCGTCACGCGTCGGCACAACTACTGCTTGCCGCCGCGCCAGCGTAAAGGGCTGGATAGCGCTTTGGGATAGGAATAGAAATCGCGCCTTACGTGCGATTCGATCGTAGACGTAGTAACGAGATGGTCCACCGTCGAGGTAGGAGATGAGCCAGACTCGATCGTCCACACTGCGGCCCGCCACGCCTACGTCACCACTGTGTAAAGTACTCAGATAGCGAAAGTCTTTTTTGATTGTCGGGTCAAAAAAGTGTCGTCGAAGACGGCCGTAAACTGCAGATGCTGATTGCACTCGTCGTGTACGCGGGTGAAGAAGAAGCGCGCTTCTGAAATCAGCGAACGGATCTGTCGCGACATCGCGGGTCTTACCAGTTTTGAGATCGATCGATTTAAGAATGGCTTTATCAGTCTTACGGTTGTCGACGAAGTAAAGTGTCGTTCCTTCCTTGTTAAGTGCCGCCGGTTGTGAAATGCGTGCTTCCTCGTAATTGAACCGATCGAGCAGTTCCCAGCTACCCGAGGTTTTTAAGCTAAAGAGCTCGTAACCCTGCTCATCGGAGCGACGGATGGCTACTCGGGGTCGAAACTCGTCGTCACACAGGAAGGAATCATAGGAGTCGTTCTTAAGAAGAAGCGTTGATTCGCCGGTCTGTAAATCCAAACGATAGAGATCAAATCGCCTTGCCTCACTCTTCTTCAGACCAATGAGCAACTCTTGCGGATGTTCGGGACTAAGCTTTTCAATGCGGGCCGAGATTCCCGTTTGCGGGGTCAAATCTCGAATCTGCCTGTCGCCAAGATTGAATACAAACAGATGAGTGTCCTGTCCCACTGCTTTCAAAAATATGAGTTGCTGAGAGGAATAGGCCCATTGAAGATTTCCGAGTGGGGCGTCGTTTTGTCTGAATAACAATTGTGAACTTGCCGGATCGTCAACTGAGGCGGCGAAGACCTCATCTCCCGTGGGATTCGGGGCGATATAGACAATCGTTTTCCCATCAGGACTTAAGCGCACGTTGAGTTTGTCTTCGTCTGCGAAGATAGTGCTGCGCGGAATTAGGTTGTCGACGGGTAGTCTTGACTGAGTTGCCACACCGGACGAAAGACTGATTACGATTAGTGCACAGAATGCCAGGTGTATGAACGAGACGTGGGTGCTGCGTGAAGCGTTTACTGGTCTGATCATCAACTCCTCCTGGTCCGCATCAATCTTTTCGTATGTGTTCGTTTGAGACCACTAACTCTGCAAGTAACGACTGCGCAAGACGCCCATGTGATGCAGTTCGTGTCCGGCAATGATGAACGCCAACGCTCGAACGCTGACATCATTCTCGTTCGCCTTTCCGTGTCGCAACCACTCCGTTTCATTTAAGGGTCGAAAGAGTTGAATCGTTGCTCGACGAAGAGTTGCGAACTCCTCCACCAGGTCGGCAAGGTCGCGACTATCAAAGTTTCCCTCGCGCACGTAATCGTTTTGTTCATAGCCGGGCAGCGGAGTTTGGTCGTTTCGTGCAAAACATAGGGCGCGATAACTGAAGATTCTCTCCGAGTCGCTGAGATGGCCCAACAGTTCCTTCACGCTCCATTTGTCTGGTGCGTACCGGAAGTTGGCCTTGTCGGGCGAGATAGTTCGCAGCAACGACAAGCTATTTTCGAGCTGTTGTTCAAGGATTTGGATTATGTCGCCTTCGCCCACAAGCGTGACGTACTGTGAAAACTCGGGCGCGTGTTCGGTTGGCGCTGGTTTGGTGGCTGCTGCCTGACTCACGGTAAGCCTCCCGTTGAAAAAATTCGAGGAATTGCGAACTACTTTGAGAACACCTTCGTCAGATAGATTATGACATCCATGTTACTCCGGTTACGGACCAAAATTCGAATCCTAAACTCACTCAACTAACGCTCTGCGGTTTTTTCGCGGATAAATCCCGGTTCGGAACTAACTAATCGTTTGAAGATTCTTCAAACGGACACCTCCGATCAGTTTGCGAGTTTAAGGAGCCCGATCAAACCTCTTTTGTAGATTTCGCCGGCCGCGCCGGCGGCAGACGATTGACAGACTCTAAGACCGGCAAACTCTTACGTGATCAACTGCGAGCAATTTGTAGTGGATTTTAGAGGTGACGGTTTGTTGAGGAAATTGGTAGGCGCGTGCGGATTTGAACCGCAGACCCCTACCGTGTCAAGGTAGTGCTCTACCCCTGAGCTACGCGCCTAAAAGTGAGGGTTGTCAAATTCTAGCAGAACCAACTAGTTGTTCCGCTTAGTCCGCATGACCCGCTTTGTCTGCCTGTTCCGCACTGAATTTGTGCGGGTATTTGTGCGGGTAAAATTTCGGAACGTCATACTAGCACAAGACTTCAAACTTATGCAGCCTGAGGTTAGCTTCCTGGCCGGAATACTAACATTTCGCTGGCCCAGTTTTCGGGGATGTGTCAACTGATGCCGGCAAGTTGCATCGTTGGAGGCAGATGTTCGTTTGGGTGACGATTTTTCGTCCGGAGCTGAGAAAGTATCATCCCGATCTATTATTTACTCGAATTTGACGGCGACATCAAAAACTACAGATCTCTCTGCCAGCTCACACGGGCAACCTTGTTTTCGTGCGAAAAGTTGTAATTGACCTCACCACTAAAGGCCTTTTCTAACACATGGCCCAAACGTTGGGCCAAATGTTCAGTGGTGGTAGTGACAGTTAGTTTATGGCCGTCACGTTCTTTAAACTCAAGAATTCGCGCCAGCGGGTTGTCCGTGCTTGCCCTGTTCGCTTCGTTGCGGATTAGATTTTCAATCTCTTCACGGTGGTCCATGAAAAAAGAACCGTCGAGATAAACAAACCCGCGAGGCTCACCAGTGCTCGCCTGCTTGCACGCCGGGCAAACTGTCATTTGCTCCGGACTCCACTGCTGATTCTTATTGTCAGGTGCGGCGCTGGTCCAGCGACGGTTAGCGTAGACCGCCCCGCATTCTTTACAAACCGCTGGTTCACGCCTGGCCCTTCTCGTACGATGGCGACCGGCTTCACGATCTACTCGTTTTGTAAAGGTAACATTCGTGAATGGTTTATTGCCGCGCATAATTTCACATCCCTTCTGGTTAGAACCAAGGCGTCATGTTTGTAACCGATGTTCTCCGGTGGCAAGCGCATGGCGATGACTCGTCCTAACACTTTTGTTCACTGCGTAACTTTGCTCCGCTCGATGCAATAACCAATGCAGCAGGAACAGGAAAGCAGGAGAGGCAAACGCCACAAATGCCCAACCTCCGATGTGGTAGCTCAGGAGGTAACCGTAGACAAAATAGAATGCCAAAAGGCTTCCTAACGTAACTGAAACACCCAGGGCTTCCTTCCACCACGCGATGATCATTCCGATGACTACGCCGATGGGAAAGAAGATCAGCGCAAACCACTGCCTGGGCGGAACCTCTGAGGGATTGAGCGCTTCGGCCTGAAAGAGTGAGACCAATAAAACTATGCTCGTTATGCTGCCGAGTCGCGCTAAGAATTTGATTAGAGCGAGTGGAAATCCAAAAGAGCTCTTTTCGATATACATACAGACCTCCTTTTGTAGCGTCTGGATGGACCAGTCAAACCTCTAAGTCGCTACACTGCATTCAGTCAGCAAGAGACATACCCGAGCGATCGGTACAAAGTGCGGGAGGTTAAAGAACTTCGCTGCGAAAACTTCCGCAACGTTTGCGCGAAATTCCCAGTCGGTCAGTGTTGCTGCGAATGGTGAATCAGGTGTAACGGCGATAAGCAATGATGCGGGTCTGAGACAGCATCGAACCGGACGTCATCGTTTCCTTCCCGTGAGTTTCGATGAGCGTCATCGCAATGCTGCAACACTCAACTGCAAGAGTTATGCCCCCTCGAGAAGGCTTAACTACTTTTCCTGGGATGGCACTCAACGCATTGAAACATTGAGATATCGCCGAGATTGATCGGGTGTTTGAAAGGTTCGTTGGCCTTGTGGCAGGTTTCGCATTTGCGATCTGCAAGCCCGCCCAGGTCAACCGGATGCTGGATCGGAATCGACATGGTAGTAGTCGAGGGCCGCGCTGAGTCAGACAAGACAGTGTGACAGATGTTGCAATCGTTCCGAATAACCTTTCCGGCGCTACTCACGTGTTCCCCATCGTGACAACGAAAACATCCCGAGGAGTAGAGGTGTCCGATATTGTTTGGATGAGTGGCCCAATTCGTCTTCATTTCCGGAAAGAAATAAGTCTTGAAGATACGCTGCGTCTCGCTGATTGCTGCCTTTACAGTATCCGACTTTTGAGCATGTAAGACTCCGTAGTTAGTTCGATAAAATCCATCGAGGCTCTCTGCGATCGTCTTCACAGCTTCATCTTCCCCCGCATACGGCCTATTGAGCGCCTCAACTATTTGTCTTTTCAGATACGGCAACGATGGATCGAGTCGCCCTGCGGCTATTGACTGGTCCACTGCTACATCCGGCGGCAAGTAGGTATGCGCGGGGCGATTATGGCAGTCGATACAATCCATGCGCCGTTTTTCGGCCGTGGCAATCTGCTCCGCACCGAGCGGCCGGGAGCGATCGTAGTATTCAGTCACGTTACCGTTTCGATCCTTCACTCGAATCCACGGAATAACCTGTCGTTGTTTATCGTTGGCGATGAACGTGATCTCATTCGCAAGATTCATGTGCCAGTGAATGCCTGCAACTGGTCCACTCCCTGGTTCTCCACCGCCGACATTGATCAACATCCGTGTTTGCCGCAGCGAGTTCTGCTCATCGTATGCGTAATGATTGAAAGTCTTGAGCTGAGCGCCATAAAACTTCGCCGGCCAATGACATTGTTCGCAAGTCTGATTGGCCGGTCGCATGTTGTGAACGGGAGTTTCAATTGGTTTCGAATAGCTACCGGCTAGTAAAGCAAAGAGCTGTCGTGCGCCGGAAAGTTTTGAGCGAGCGTACGACTCAGCACCATGGCCTACATGACAATCAACGCAACGGATTTTGGCGTGTGAGGTTGCGTGGAAAGATATGAACTCGGGCTTCATAACTGTGTGGCACGCCTGGCCGCAAAACTCGACAGACTCCGTGTATTCATAAGCCCGGTAACTTCCGAAGGCGCTCGCGCAAACAAAGATAAAAGACAGCGTCAGGATCACGATCGCGAAGCGGCGTTGTTTTGGCTCGTTTAGATCAATTCTCGGGAAAGGTGGTATTTCTGAGTCTGGCGATCGTCTTCGTCTTCGTCTCTCAATCAACATTCCAATAAAAATAACTACCAGACCAAACAGCAGGAATGCGGGCAGGACGACGTATGTGATGATACCGAGGTAAGGGTTATTCGACGTCTGGGTCAGCTCGATGAGAAACAACAACAGAATACTTACTACCGCAGCAATCACTATCAACGCGCCAGCGAAGCTTATGTAGTTTCTGAAGAGTGTGGGAGATCTTTTTTCTGATTGTTTTTCTTCGCCCATCGGAAGCCCTCAATTCGTTTAGTTTAAAACACGTGCGCCTCCCATGCCGTCGGTTCCCCAACGAGCATGGGAGTGGCGGGGAGACGTTTTTGCCGCTAACTAACTACTGAGCCGATCTCAGTTGCTTCATGTGGTCCAACAGTGCTTTTGCCTGTTCTGCGTTGACACCCTTTTCACCGTACGCCGGCATGTTGGGAGGCTTCTCGGGTTTCTTACCCTTCAGTATCGCATCAATGTACTGTTCATCGGTGAGCGCCGGATCGAACTTCTTCTCTGCCTTCGGTCCATGGCAGGCAACACATTTTGCCTTGTAGTACGCTGCCGGATCTGAAGGCTGAACCTCTCCTTGACCTTGCACAATCCCCAAGAGCACGAAAATGAACAATAAGAGCGATGTGATTCCAACTGGTATTGTGTTCCTTCGATTCATGTTTCCTCCCTTAGCGTTAACTCCGCTCACGGGCTATTAGCGCAACGAGTATGCCTGTCAAAAACCTCGTAAATAAACCCAAATGGAATTCATTCGGGTTCTTTTACGCACTCCCTCTGCGAAACTTTCCACAATGTCAAAACTGCCACGCCGAACCCTTGTGACATCGTTTGCAAACAGAGAAATCATCACCGCCAAACGCACGCTGTCCGTTGTGACAACTCGCGCAACTGAATGCGCTTGCCTGTGCATGATGATTCAGAGGCAACGGTGCCGACACTTGCCGTCCACGCGGTAACCCTGCCCTGAGTTGATGACAGGCGCCGCAAGCCAACTTCTCAGACGCATCATGTTTTGCGTGACTGAAGCCCAGGCGAAACGCCGGCGCTTGCTCAGCAGTGCGAACGAGACGTCCTGGCTGATGACAAGTGCTGCACGATGAAATGTTTCGTCCGTTTGCTTGAGCATTAGGCGTGTGACAACTGAAACAGGTGATATGAGCATTCAGCCGCGACGGAATCGAGAGCCCGACTCCGCTTCGATTACTTCGATGACAAGTGGCACAAGCAGCACCTGCGTGCTTCGCGTGATCGAATCTCGCGTCGAAACTACGCAACGATGGAAACGCCTTGACCTTTCCACTCTGAACGTCTGTATGACAAATTGTACAAACTGCGCTTGCAGGGTTTGAGAACTCTTGCGCGTGACAGCCCGTGCACGGCGCATGGGCGGCTTTGCCAGGCAAGGTCGGTTGCGGCGAGTTGTTTTCACGACGATGGCAAAGCAAACACGGCAATCGCGCGTGATTCCGATTGTCGTGTTTGAATTGCGAGAAGTCGGTTGACTGTGGCACTGCATGTGCAAAAACTCTGCGATAAGTTGCCAAAGCTCCCGGCTTCGGAATCGCGCTGAGGTGACTCGCCGGTACCGGTTTCGTGCCTAACGCAAGGTGACACTTCGTGCAAACAAACGTCGCGCTTTTGTTTCTTTGATCGAGCTCGTAGTTTAGGATTCCACCATCATCCAATGTTGCTGTGACATGACAACCTTCGGCGCCGCCGCAGGATTTCACCGGCACCTTTTGTGTTTCCTTACTCGTAGTGTTCATCGCTGTCACGTTGTGACATTGCACACACTTCAAATCGGTATGGATTTCATGTCGAAACGTGCCGGCTGAGATGCGAGTGCGCCAGGCACTCAATGTCCACCAATCCGTGATGCCAATCGTCGTGGCTAGCTTTTGATCAAAATCTAACGTCAGCTTTTCCGAAGGTGCCGGCTTGTGACACGCATCGCAGTTTTGAGGCAGAGGCGCGAGCTCGCTCTCCTGGTTGTGACACGAAAAGCACGATGCGTGAGTCAGCGGCCGTGACTTAAAAGTTCCTTTTTTCAACCAGAATGCATCGCCGATGTTTTTTGGCGGTTTCGTAACGAATTCATCATCCGATTTGCCTTGTGGCTGATATGTTTGATGACAATCGGCGCAATCGGCATCGGCATGTTTATCGTGTGGGAAGTAGACGCGAAACTCAGACACAAAGCTGACGGCTTTTGCTGTTGATAGAAAAGCGTCACCAAGACTTGGAAACGCGTAGCGCGAAGTCTCAACCGGGGTCGCCTTCACATGACAATTGGAACAAATGTTTGGAACCGGTCGCTCACGCGCAAAGAACTGTTGCCGATGGCAATTCAGGCAAGACGCATGTTCGGGAAACTCGGCTACGTCAGGAAACGCAGCGTCACCTTTGCGCACTTCCTTCCAGTTCCTGGTGGGAAACTTGTGACACGAGTCACAGGCGAGTTTCTGCTTACCGATATGAGTAGGGTGTGAAAAGCTCGCGTAGTCGATCGCCGTCATTGGACGCTGCGCCCGGCGCTGAGCATCAGCCGAAGCGACAGACAGAACAAGAGTGATTAGTACGATTATCGCTGGTTTCCGCACGCACTATTCCCGCCGGCCGAAATAGAACCGCAACGACGTATAAGGCAGATGCGCGTGATAATTTTGCGGTCGTGGACCTACGATCGTGCTTTCGTTGTAATTGTAATACTGATACCCAACATTCCAATCAAGTCGGTGGTGCAGCTTGATTGCCAGCCGTGCTTCCGGCGATTGAAAACTCATCGGATACGACGCGATTAGCGTTCCCGGAGTGCCGGTAGGATCGGCTATTCGATTTCCCTGACCGTTATCTTTGTTGATTCGATAAGCCGTAAACAGGGTCACTCGCGGCGCGACGCGTGCGACCGACTCAATGAAAAAGAAGTTGTTCCTGACAAAATAAAGACTGTTTCCAAGCGGATGCTGAACGTTGTTGAAGAAGTAGTCGAGTTTCGCGTTGCTGTTTATCCAATGATAGTTGTAGCCGGTGCTGATCGAGAAGCGTGAGGTTGCGGTCCAGTCGAGGGAAGACGAAAAGATCCTCGATTTCACACTCACACCAAAGTCTTCGAGCGAAACACCTGCGATCTCCGAAGGATTGGAATTGTTTTTGGTGATAACTGCCAGGTTTAGGGAAATTCGTGATGTTGGCTTGTACCTGCTCTTGGCCCGAATGTTTGTGTAGTTGTAATTGCCGATTCGTGTGAAGACATTGTCGGCCGTGCCATGCTCAGCATCGAAATAGATGGTCCATTCGTGGAGTGGTCGCGCTTTGAAACCGCCAAGGACAGCGTGCGTATTGTTGTGCTCTGTTTCGGTACTTGGCACAAGCGCCGTAGGAGCGTTGGAGTTGAGGGCAAATCCACTAATGGCCTCTTCGATGCGTCGCCTTCCGTATCGATAGCCGAGATGAATCGAGTAGTCCTTATTGAACTGGTAGTCACCTTCGATCGTGTTCTGAATTTTTCGATATTCGGTTCGGGTGTTTACGTCACGATTGTTAAAAGCAATCGTATCCGTGCGCGTGCCACGAGTCAGAGAAAAGAAATCGCCGAAAAGCGCTGTGCCGTTGATTTCGAAGGTTTCAACTTTGAACGTATTTGAAAGTCGAAACTTGTCGGTTGCCAACCACGTGAGCCCGAGGTCTCCCAGCCAGTTGGGTCGTTCCGTGTTCCCGCTCAGATTGTACTGGCCGAGGTTGAGAATGTTTGGCGTCGCACCAGGCGGACTCGGTGGAAAGCCGGTGATCCGCGGGTTCCAGTTTCGTCCCGTGAAACTTTCAAGTGACGAGTAGTTCTGATTCGCCTTGCTATAAATGATGCGACCCGTGATGTCGAGTTTCTTCGCGACAAGCGTCTGCAAACTGAAGCGAGTGTAGTTAACACTGCCGCGCGCTGGTTCGTTGCGATCGAAGCTCGTCAAACTCGCCGCAGTCGGATTCAAATTTATGCCGGGAGTAACTCCAAGATCGATCACGCTGTCGTCCCGAAAACGTCGGAATCCCTGCAAGAACGAAAAGTTCAGGGGACCGAGCTTACCGTCTGCGCCCACACGGAAGTCATTGGCGCGCGATTTGAGTTGTGATAAGAGAATGAATTCGTTTCCGCCGACATGATAGTTCGTGAATGCCGGTCCACTGTAACGTTCGGGCGAGTAGCCAACAGTGAAGCGAATCCATCGGTTCTTTGGCAGAAGAGTAAGGTCAAAATCTCCGAGCTTCACCCTCGTGTTGTAGCCGTGCTCTCCTGTTAACTGTTTCGGTGGAACACTAAACGTCGCCGGACTAAACACCCAATTCGGATTCGCAAAATCATTGAGAAAACGGAAGTATTTAAACCGACGGTAAGTAGCATCAAAACGATACCACTCGGGTTTTTCGACACTGACGCGAAGATTGCCCTGTGGATCGGCGCCCCATCCTGTTGAAGTCGCCAGCAAAGTTTCGAAGAAATCGCCTTTGCCGTCTGTCGATTTCAGCAGGAACGAACTATCAAATACTCTTGGACCAGCCTTGTAATTCAAATCGCTTTGATACTTGTTGAGATCGCCGTCAACTCGAAGCCCACGATATCCAACCTCAACACTCGAGATAACTGTGAAATCACCCGCCTTTTCACCAGTCTCAGCCGGCGTTTCGCTGTAGTCAGACTTTTTCGGAGAAGGTGAGGGCGACTGCGCGATAGCCAAACTTTGCACCACGATCAGAACCAACGCTAATCCGAATATTTTCATGGCCCAATCCTCAATTGACTAACGGAAAAAGACCGGGCTCGTGCGCGAGCCATGGATCTTGATATGACAGTTCGTGCAGTTCGCGTATTGGGCGTTCAGGTTATGCTGTGGACCTGCGGGTTCGTCCGCGCCGACACCATGAGAGTTGCTGTGACAAGTCAAACAGAGTTGCGCAACACGACTCGTGATCAGCAAACGCGGATTAGACGAACCATGCGGTGTATGACACGCAATGCATCCATCAGTCTTGACCGGGGCATGCTCGTAAACAAAAGGCCCTTGCTTGTCGGCGTGACACTTGATGCAAGCGGCATCGGCGCCGGTCGCGAGTCTCGTTTGCTTGAGCTCAAAACCACCGTGAGGATTGTGGCAGTCACTGCACTTCATCGCGCCTTCCAGCACTTTGTGATGGAAGGGCAGGTTGAACTGGTGCTTCGTCTCTCCATGGCAACCGAGACAAAGCTGTGGCTCGCTCTTTCTGAGCAATTTCAGATCGGAGAAACCGGGTTTCTGCGCGTTTGCTCGCGACACGAACACATTCGAGGCCGCTTGTTGCCGTCCGGTTGGTTGAGAATGTGTTGAGTGGCAGTCAGTGCAACCGATGTCGTTGCGCCAGTGCTCGCCGCGCCGAAAGTTGTTGTGTTCTTCTTTGCCGGCGTGGCAGCCCAAACACGTCTCCGCGATCTCTTTTGATGATTTGTTTTTGAAGGAGATGATCTTCTTAGGATCGCCTTCCTCACTGTGCGCCTTGCCAGGACCATGGCACGACTCGCAGCCTGTAACCTTCTCTTTCCAGCTACTGATCCTCGCGAGCTGGGCATGTGAGGTATGTGAGAAAGCTTTGAATTGATCTTCGTGGCAGTCTTTACAACCTTCACTACCTATGTACTGATCTCGGGTATTCTGCCCCACCGTTCCAGGAGCAGCCTCTTTCGCCGCAGTCTCACGCCAGGAGTACAAGAGGGCAACGCACGCTAATATCGCGACTGTAACAACGATTGCGGATGTTTGTCTGGTTGAGAACATCAGGGATCTCCGCTCATGCTAATGTTGAAGCACCTACAGCCTTGGCTGCCCTTAAGCAGCCTCGATGCCAACCTATTTGAAATCCCTTGGTTCGATTTTTTGGACGATCAGGATTGCTGATCGCGAACGAACTCTCGGGCGTTGAGCCAAAACACTCTGCGTTCGTCTTAAATCTGCTTGAGAGTTGCGGTCATTCTATTCAAAGATGGTCCAGTCAGCAAGAAATTTGACAGAATACCGCGCGTATTCTTTCACACAGTTGCGTAAGTTTCCCTGGAGCCGAGTACCTCAACTGCAAGTTGCATGTAAAGACGGCATTGCTTGTGCGACCTATTCAATGTAGTGCCGCTGAAATACTTTCCCGTGATTCCGCAGTCGCGTTGTGTTTCACCGCCACCGTCTCGATTGGTGAGGTGAGAAAGACTTTTTGGTCCACCCACATTTCCAAACGACCACCTGTACAGATTGCCCCTCCGTTGAAAGCCGATCCGGGAAGTGCTGAGCCTTTGACCAGGCCTTCACTCGGTTCCGGAAGATAACTACCGCCCTCGACAAGAGCGCGCCCTGTTCTTGGATCAAGCAGCAAGATGCGATAGTCGCTGTTGTGGGTTCGGAGCAAGATCGTATCGAACGGGTTTAAGGTTTCCAGCAAGACATTTGTAGTTGAAGTCGGGACGCTTTCGCTGCTCGGCCTGACCGATTGCGAGTTGCTCGCGGAACAATCAAGACACAGCGCCGATGTCGGATCGACCTCCAACTTTATCTCATTTATTGATCGACCACATTGCGAGCATTTGCCGTAAGATCCCGACATCAAGTGATCGAGAGCATCATCAATCTTCCGCAAGCGGGCTTGCAGCAACTCACGGTAAACATCGGAATCGGGTCCGGAGAAATTTACCAGCGTTTCGCAAATCTCTTCGCGCTCTCCATGCAGACGGTTCCAAACGACTCCGCCCTTCTCTCCAATCGGGATTTCGGCCAACAGAATTGTATGATTCTCGTTCATGATTTTTCCCTCCGTAACGCTTGAACTATGAATGCGAAACTTCCCAATATCTCTTCTGAGCACTTTTGGCCCAACTCCAAAAGCGGCCCTGTCTGACGGTTGATGGTTCATCTGTCCAAAGGTCTTTGTAGAGATAAAGGCTGTCACTTCCAACCCCCTCAATTACACACCTCATTTCGTGTTGATAATACGAAACCGGCGCCCACCCATCGATTTCCGCTGCAAGGTTCGTCGCCGCAACCTCGGCCTGACGCACTGCCATGTGGCCCATCTTTGGGCCATCGAAGTTCACGCAATCACCAACCGCATACATTCGTTCCTGGCCGATAACGCGCATCGTCCGGTCAACATTTATGTAACCCTCGGCGTTTGTAACTCCAATGTATGACGCGGCTGAGGATCCTTGAAACGGTGGTACCAACATGAGCAGGTTGAAATTGATTCGGTCTCCGGCAGTTGTTATCGCTGAGTCTTTTGTCAGGGAATCAATACTGATGTCGGGCAGGAACTCTATTTCATGAGCGGCAAATGCTTTCCTGAGTGCCGCAGCCGCGTTAAAGTCTCCCAACTCCGATTCCATCGTGCTCGGGCTGATAACTGTTATTCTGACGCTCTCGCGTTGGCCCTTCTCTTCCAGTCGACGCGCCATGGCAAAAGCACTTTCATAAACCGGAACCGGCAAACGAGAGGTGTGGCATTGGCCAAAGACAGCTCTGCCTTCCTTGAATGTCTTAATGGCTTTACCAAATTTAATTGCCTTATCGACGTTCAGCAGGTGATGAGCATGTTCATAAAAGCCTGGGATTCGTTCGGTTGCCAGCCGGCGGCCAAGGGCGAAAACGAGGTAATCGTACCCCAGCTTTCCGTCAACTTCACCGTGCGCAATGGTTACGTTTCTTTCAAGAGGAACGATGCGAGCAACTTCGGCTTCGATGAAGTTCACTCGCCGATTCAACATGGCATTTCGCAGATCAAATGAAACGTCTTCCGGCTCGCATTTGCCGAAAGCCAGCCTGACTAGCGCCGGATAGAAAACGAAATTTCTACTACGCGATACCAGCGTAATCTGGTGCTCGTCGCCGAGTTGAGCGGCAAGACGCTCGGCCGTCACCACACCACCAAAGCCACCTCCCAGGATAAGAACCTTTGCCATCTTTACTGCCCTTTCGATTTCTCTGTAATTTGATCTGAAGACCTTTCGGCAGCGATTGGACAGCGAACTACTTCGACCGAACACTTCGCGTGAGAGACAACTGCTTGCGAAACGGAACCGAGCAGAAACCGTTTCCACACACTATAGCCATGCGATCCCAACACAATGAGATCAGCGCCCCAGCTTTCCGCCTCATCGATTATTACTGGCCGCGGTGAGCCAAGCACTAAAATTGAACTGAGCGACAAAGTCTTATTGGATTTGAGTTTTTGCAATGCGCTATCGATGATGTTTTGGCCTTGCTTGCGAAGCGCGCTCTGCATCTCCTCAAAATAAGAAGCCGGCACCGCCCACGTTTCAGGTGTCGGTGGCAACGGAGTCTCGAATACGTTGAGAACTTTCAGTGAAGACCCTTCCGGCCAGGGCCGACGGGCAACCTCCTCAACTGCCGCATCGCTACAAGGCGAACCATCAATTGCTAACAAGATTTTCATGACATACCTCCCGCAAAACCCTCACCTGCATCAGTGCACGATCCGTACCACTAAGCTTGATTAGGTTTTCACCCAAAAGGATGAAGAAGTTGCGAGGTATTTCGCACGAGATTTGAAATTTCGCGCAGCGTGTTGCCTAAGGTAGAAGGCGAAAAAACAGGAAATCTCTCTTTGCGTGTTTGTGAGAACAATCTGCTGGACGGCATGGTCATTGCTCGAAGAATCACCATGAATTGTCAAACACCTGCAATTGAGTTTCGCAACGTCGCTCTGAGCTTTGACAACAACGTCGCGCTTGATGATGTAAGTTTCACTCTTAATCACGGCGAAATGATTTTTTTGACCGGCGTGTCAGGATCCGGCAAGTCCGTCTTGCTACGTTTGGCAATGGGTCTACTGAAACCAGACTCTGGCCAGATTCTTATTGAGGGCAGAGAGATTCAGCAGCTCAACGAATCGGAACTCATAGATCTGCGTGGTGGCCTGATGGGAATCGTGTTTCAAGAGGATTCGCTCTTCACCGGTCTCCCAGTTTATGAGAATGCCGCCTACCGGCTGGAAGAGCACGGCTGGTCTGAGCAGGAGATTGAAAGATCAGTCACCGAGGTGTTGCGGTTTGTTGGACTCGAAGGGGAAGAAGATAAGTTTCCGGAAGCGCTCTCCGGAGGAATGAAGCGCCGGCTTGAAATCGCTCGTGCACTGATCGGCTGGCCCCGAATCATGTTGTTGGACGAGCCAACCATGAGTCTCGATCCTCTTGCCGCGCTCAAAGTTTTGGATCTGGTGATTCGGGCGCGCGATATCAATCAAATCTCATCGCTGTACGTCACCAAGAAAGTCCATGAGCTCCATTACCTGGCGAATTACCGCGCGGAGGCTTTAGGTAAGGGCGAAATCAGAATTGTCGAAGCATCTTCAACAAACCTGCCCAAAACCAAAGTCATCGTTCTTGAGGCCGGTAAGATTGCTTTCGATGGATCGGCAGCAGAGTTTGCAACAAGTGAACTCAAAGCAATCCATGATCTATCCATACCGGACGGCCACGATCACGCGCACGAGCAATATTTCACTGACCCGTGGGACGCCAGACGTCGCCCAGCGGAAACTATTCTATAGGTCTTTGTCTCTCTATGCTGTATTGGACCACCGCTAAACAGCATTTAAGCAATCTTGAATTGACCATTTAACGCAGAATAATTGCGGTTAAATCCAAGGAGGAGTTATGTCCAAATTTTTTGTCTTACTCGCGTCGCTGCTTCTGATTGTCGCGTTTACACCGTCTACAACTAAGGCTGATCCAGTAGTCATCACGGGCGGCAGTTTGACCGTTATAGGATTTGGTGGGCCCGTGTACACTTTGTCAGGAAACAGTTTTTCCGCCACCGGTATAGGACAACAGGTAGGACTTTTACCGCTTCGAGCTTGTAACCCCTGCGCCAGCGGAAGCGTGATCAGCGCGAACGCGTCGTTTGCCGGCGCCAGCGTGGGTGGGCAACAAACCTTCGGATTCAGCTTTGTTGGTCCGCCCATCACAATACCCTTTAGTCTCACGGATCTAACAATAACGAGTCCCTTCGAATTTTCGGGGAATTTAACTGGTTGCCTGCAAATATTTTGTGGTCCAACCTTGCCCACGTTCAGTCTTGTAGGTAATGGCACTGCCGTCATTAATCTGCGGTTTACTGGCTTGGACAGTGCCGGGACGCCGACTTTCAGTTTCCAGAATGGGAATATCACCTACCTGTTTCAATCGGTTCCTGAACCTACTTCCCTACTGCTTTTAGGGGGAGGCTTACTGGCGTTGGGCGCCAGACTCAGGCGCAAATCCAGGCCACCGCAGTGATTACCTTATTGGCGGAGATGTGAGTGGCTTCAAATGTTGAAGGAGTGGAACAAGATCAAGTCACCGGATACCCGGTTACCTAAACTTCCTCGAGTTTCTTCAGTCGGTATCTCAGCTGGTCTCGAGAAATGCCCAGAAGCTCGGCTGCCCGTGTTTGATTGCCACCGCTACGTTCAATGGCCTGACGGACGAAAGAGAGCTCCGCCTCGTCGAGCGACATTCCCTCGGCTGGTAGCACAAACTGAGCCGGCAAGTCAGCACCAGCCGTTAAAGTTGACTGACGAGGTGACATTAATAGTCCGCCCGGCAAGTACTCAGTGGTGATTTGATCGTTGTCCTCAAGAATAAGCGCACGTTCAATTACGTTACGCAGCTCACGGACATTTCCCGGCCACTGATATTTTCTGAATACCTCTCTTGCATCAGGAGATAATCCCGTGATCTTCCTGTTTCGTCTAAGACGGGCGCCGATCGTGTCGATGTAATGTTGTGCCAATAACAAAACGTCGTCGCCTCTTTCCCGAAGTGGCGGGATATCAATCTGAATAACTGACAAACGATAATAAAGGTCGAGCCGGAAACGTCCCGCTTCGCTCTCTGCTTTCAGATCGCGATTTGACGCAGCCAAAACTCGCACATCCAATGGAATATCTTTTAACCCGCCGACGCGACGGAAAGCACCTTCTTCCAGCACGCGCAGAAGTTTGGCCTGTAACGGAAGTTCCATTTCACCGATTTCGTCAAGCAAGAGAGTGCCGGTTTCGGCCTGCTCAAACAATCCTTCCTTGCGTGCTTTAGCATCGGTAAACGCACCTTTTTCATAACCGAAGAGTTCCGATTCGATCAGTGTTGCCGGCAAGGCTGCGCAATTCACTGCGACGAACGCGCGTTCTGCTCGTTGCGAACCGTAATGAATGGCTTTCGCGACGAGATCTTTACCGGTTCCTGATTCACCTTGGAGCAATACCGACGCGACATCGCTCTCGGCTACCTTAGCTGCAAGGCCCAGCATCTTCTTCATCACCGGAGACTCACCCACGATCTGCCGGAAATTGAATTCCCTTTCCCGTTCCTTTCTAACTTGCTCAACTTCGCGTCTCAGGTGCCGGGTCTCAATTGCATTACGAATCGTGACGCGGAGTTCTTCGAGTCTGACCGGCTTTCCGATGAAATCATAGGCCCCGCCGCGGAGAGCCGCGATGGTGTTATCGATTTGGACATTGCCGGTGATCATGATCACGATTGCGTCGTGATGTTCGTTCTTAATCTCACGAAGCACGTCGAGCCCGGAACCATCAGGCAGGTCGATATCGAGCAGAACTGCGGCAGGTGAATGGGAGTTAAAGAGCTTGTTAGCTTCGGCAACTGTAGCGGCTTCGATCGCTGTGAAGCCCCAACTTTGCAGCGCTTCCTTCAGTGCCCAGCGAATGGCCTGGTCGTCGTCGACGACGAGTATTTCCTTAGTCGAGTTGTTGGGGGACATTCTTCACTCTCGGCCTAACAAACAAGTTGATCTCAGACGTGATTATAGGAGTTTGCCGAGCGTGGTGAAAAGCAGAGTTATAGAGTTGAGCAATAATTAGATCTTGTGGAGGAGCAGCAGCCGTCAGTCGGCAAGGTTGGTAGTAGTAACAGGAACGGTTGCGGCAATGAGAACCACAAAGACAAGATTAGGGGGTTCAATAGATTTTGTTGCTCAGGTCTCTTTTCGATAATGCGAACCGTTGTAGATCAACACTTCGATTCCGATTGGTAACAACGAACTGAGCTCCTTCGCGGCAAACAGCGGCACCCGAATGCAACCGTGACTCGCAGGACGAGTGGGAATCGAAAAGCTGCCGTGAATTGCGATGCCGTTGAAGATGTAACTTGGGTAGTACATCAGGCCGAGAGAGCTCAAGCGCCAGCCTTTGATTTTTCGCAGCACCTTGAAAGTACCCGTTGGCGTGCGCGCACGGTGAATTTGACCGTGATCCGTGTAGAGCTCTCCGTTACCGGTGGAAACAGGCAGTATTCGCGTGACGTCGCCGTTCTCATCCACGACAAACAGTACTTGTCGTTCTAAATCGATCTCAACGTGAGGGTACCTTGCGTGTTGCGGCTGTGGTCGCGTCGCTGCGCGCAAAGCATTCAACTCTTCCAAATTGAGTTTCCCGGTGCGTGCGCGTCTTTCGACCTTTTGGAACGCTATCAAAGCGTATCGCGAATCCGAATCAAATTTGCCGTCAACAGGTCCCGCCCAATAACCAAGATTCCATAACCGCTGTTCTGCCTCTAGTTTTTCCTGCGTACTCGGTTCTTGCACAGATCTCTTAGAACTACGCGCGAACGTCTCGATAGATTGGTGGGCCATCCACAATGTCGCAAGAAGCGCCATCAAAAGCGTTAGTTTGCGTCGTGCTCTCGCCTTATTGTTGCGCACGGTAATCAGCCTCCTATCAAGCAGATAAGCAACGGATATGCCTGTGATCTCAGGCAGTGATAGGACCAAACTAGGAAGGATTGTGAGAGTCAAACGGCAACAGGTTGAAAGGATTCAGCGGGGTTTCACTCACTGACTGCGAAGGTTTGCGCAACCACAAATGAGTAACAAAGAGCGCTTGTCAGAGATTTCTTAAGAAGTTCAATGGGAATACTTGTTGCGAAGTAGAAAGGCGTTGGTACTACGCTGAGATAATGGGGTGTTGGTATGTTCATTCACGAGATGTCCGGAGCTGAGTGTAACGAGGCATTGTCACAAGCGAGGTACGGCCGACTAGCTTGCGCGCATAATAATCAACCTTATGTGCTGCCGGTGAACTTTGCCTTTGACGGCGATAGCCACATCTACTGTTTTACTACTCTCGGGCAGAAAATAGAGTGGATGCGTTCTAACCCGTTGGTCTGTTTCGAAATTGACGAGGTCAAGGATCACAATCACTGGTCGAGCGTTATTGTTTTCGGGCGCTACGAAGAACTCCCCGACCAACCGGAATTTGAGACAGCTCGTAGACATGCACACGAGTTTCTTCAGAAGCGAGTAATGTGGTGGGAACCCGCTTACGTTTCACAAGAACACAGGGATAATCCTCATTCTCTGACCCCTATTGTCTTTCGCATAAAGATTGAAAACGTGACGGGCCATCGCGCAAATCCCGATGACCGCGAAACCAACATTGAAGCTGCGCCGGCGACACGTGTGGTCCAACCAGAGCGAACCGAGACTGACGGCGGGAGTGAATGGTCACGGATCTTAAAAGCTGCGCTCACCTACTTCCTCATTGTTTTCGGCGCCGGCTCGCTACTTGGTCCAATTCGAATCCTCTTTGTCGTTCCGCGTCTGGGTGAACGAATGGCTGAACTATTAGAAGCACCGTTGATGCTGCTCATAATCATTCTTGCCGGAAACTGGATTGTCCGCAGATTTCAACTCCCGGTGCGGTTAATCTACCGGCTCGGAGCAGGTGTGGTCGCATTTATACTCGGGCTCGTTTTCGAATTCGGTATTGTTTTGCCGCTTAGAGGTCTTACGCTGAGAGGATATTTTGAGTCGCGCGACCCGATTGCCGCAGGCGTTTATTACTTAACACTGATCTTACTTGCTTTGATGCCGGTGTTAGTCAGACGACATATTCACATTAAATAGAGCTTTCGCAAACGCACAAAAAACTATCCTCGTGCGTGCTTTGGTCGCAAGATGTTCCAGGCCAGATACGCTCCCAACGACAAGGCACAAAGAAAGCCGAAAGCAAAAACAGCCCAGGCCCAACGTTCCCAACCAGGAGGTCTGTAGACTGATACGAGTACCGCCAGGCCGTTAATGAATGCGGCGGCAATCACCCCGAGCACGATTCTGTTTGCAATCTTCTCAAGGCGATCGATAACCGGATCCAAACCCTCTGGTCGCATGCCAATTTGCAAGTTTCCATTTTCAGCCGCGATCGCGAGCCTCCGGAGATGTTGCGGCATTTCCACTGCGAACTTCGCTAACTCCAGGCTCGAGCGCCCAAAGCTGCGAGCCCATCTGAACGGAGAATACTGCCGGAGCACAAGGCGCTCCGTGTACGGCGTAAGTACCTTGGGTAACTGGAAGTCAGGATTCAGCGTAACTCCAAGTCCCTCGATCATGATGATTGTCTTAAGCAACAAGGCCAGGTTTGACGGCAGGTGCAAGTGATGCCGGCGCATGAGCGAATAGACGTCATTCAAGAGAGCCGTGAGCTTTAGTTCGGCCAGTGGCAACCCCCAATAGGTCGATAACACGTGGTCGATGTCACGACGCACGGATGCACGATCAATTCGCTTCCGAGTGACGCCGAGATCGAGAAATACGTCCACAAGCCGATCGGCGGCCTGATGGTTGATGGAAATTAATAATTCCGCAAGTAGTTCCTGTGTCTGTTCATCAATGACACCAACCATGCCAAAATCGATCAAACCTATCGTGCCACTGGACTCGATGAAAAAATTTCCCGGGTGCGGATCGGCATGGAAGAAGCCGTCTTCGCAAACCATTTTGAGTACGACATTGGTTGCGTAATCAGCAAGCCAGCGGCGATCCGTGCCCTGTTCGTCGAGCGCTTTCAGATCGTTGATTTTGACGCCACGAATTCTCTCCAGAGTGAGCACGCGAGAGGTGGTCGCTTCCCAAAACACACGCGGAACATGAATATGGGGATCGGTCGCGAAGTTAACGGCGAACCGCTCGGCGTTGTGGGCCTCGCGAATGTAATCGAGTTCCCGGCGTAGTGTTTGAGAAAATTCTTCCACTAATCCTGTCAGGTCATATTGATCTGCAAAATTCCAATGCCGGCTGGCGCTGGCTGCGAGCTCCTTGAGAATCTCCAGATCCTCGTTCACCTGTTCGACCACTCCGGGCCGCCGAACTTTGACAACGACTTCGGTTCCATCCCATAGACTGGCCGCATGCGCCTGACCAATAGAGGCCGCCGCAAGCGGGACAGGATCAAAATGCGCAAAGATATGTTCAATAGGTTGGCCCAACTCCGTCACGACGGCTTTTTCAATGTCTTCAAAAGGAACGGGTGCAGCCGAGTCCTGAAGCTTTGTTAGTTCGGCTAAATACTCCGGAGGCAAAAGATCTGCACGGGTGGAAAGAATTTGACCCAGCTTTATGAACGTGGTTCCCAGTTCTTCAAGAGCTAGTCGTAAGTGTAGTGGACGCGCGTTGGCCGCCACAGGGGAAGTAGTGCTTGCAGGTCGCCGTTCGTTGTTTCTTAAGAAATCCCAACCATGAGAAAGCAGGACGCCCGCAATTTGCCGCGAGCGATTCAGGTGAAAACTCTTTCGCCAATTAATGAGATTCATGATCAACGCTCAAGGGTGCGACAATCGCTTCCACCAGGCTGGCCGGCCCGATTTCTAAAAGAAACCGGGCCGCCAGCCGTAGTAGAAACGCACCTATGCCGCCGCTTTGGCGGATTTCGCCTCGGTTGGTTCTTTGATTTCGAGTTTCCGAGTTGGTGCTGCAACTTTAGGCGCCGGGATTGTTATCTCGAGTACGCCGTTCTGAAATGTCGCTGTTGCATTCTCGGTCTTGGCGCCGTCGGGAAGAGGGATCTGACGATAAAAACTTCCGTAGCTTCGCTCGCTGCGATAGAAGCCTTCGCGCTTTTCCTCTTTCTCCTCCTTGCGCTCACCCGAGAGCGTTAGCACATCGTCAGTTACCTCGACCTTCACATCGTCTTTCGTGAGACCCGGAAGATCTGCCCGCACCATGAATTGACCGTTGTTCTGAAGCACCTCGATTTGAGGCATCCATTCGCCCTGGTCAAACTCCATGCGGAACGGCGCAAAATCCGTCTTGAAGAAAGTCGGGAAGCTAAATCCCTGAAAATCTTCAAACAGCCGTTCCATGTCTTTTGTGAACCGACGCATTGTCTGAAACGGATTCACGGTTTCAGGAGTCTTTCGCGCCAGATCCATTTTTTCTTTGTTCTTGTCCTGCATTGCTTTTCCTCCATGAATACTCATTAATCTAGAAATAGGGATCAATCCGAAGATGGTCCTTCAGCCAATTCACGCCCGGGGCATGTGCGATCGAACCGATAACGGCGCGCTTTTCCTGCCAGGAGTGAACTCGTCCCCAAATATCTACAGCGTCATCATGAACATCGATCTGCAAGCGTTCCGCTTCGCGGTCGGCTCTGCGTTCGAGAGCAGACTCAATCTGTTCACGCAACTGATGTTCGTTAATTCGCTGTTTGCGAATCGCGATCTTGTTGATTACTCCGACCACGCCCGCGAGACGCCGGATCGCACTTTCCGCATCCGTGCGTTCGCGTTGGTAGTCAACTTCGCCTTCCAGGGTTACCAACCCGTCCGAGACGCTTGATTGAATCAGTTCGTTTGGGACCAATGCGTCCCATTCGAGTGTGTTGCGTACAGCCGCTGCGATCTCAGTGTCACTGCGTACAAAGTGATCGACAGGCTTCACCTCGATGTCATTTGCGACATCGAGCACACCGGCAACACGATGTGCCGCATCCTGAGCCGCGATCTTCTGCGCATAACTCGATACCGAACCAGTCAAGGTCACTACACCATCAAGGACTTGAACATTAATGCTCGCCCACTTGACGCGTGAGTCCCACTTCAATTCAGTCAGTATTCGTTGCTTCAGATCTCCATCACTGCGTCGTTCCAACATAATGACCTCCCATTAACTCTTTCCCGGCCAGGTTATCGATCGAGCACTAACGCGTTATGCGGAACCACTCGATCTCCGATCAACTCACACCTGAGCAATGAACATGCCGTCCATTTGTGCGAAGAAATTTTGCGGACACTGATCGAATGGGCCAACCTGATGCGCAAAGTTCCGCAAACGGTGCGTGGAAACTCGCGGTCAGATTTGGGCATTCCTGCGAAAATCTCGTCAGTTTTTCTCCCACTCAAGGGGCACGGACGTTGCCATTTGCAGCAAAGAGAGGAGCTTTAAAAAGAACCATGAGAACGCACGGACAACTTATCTACACCCTGCCCTTCGCCGAGATCGGCCTGAAAGATATTTCTCGAGTCGGTGGTAAAAACGCCTCCCTTGGTGAACTCTTTAACTCACTAAGAGTGAAGGGCGTTGGCGTGCTGGATGGCTTTGCCACCACAGCGGATGCCTATCGCGCCTTATTGGCTGAGGGCGAACTCGAATACGAGCTTCGTTCGCTTGTATCGGATTTCGATCATGAAGACGTTGAAGAACTGAGAAGACGTGGCCACGCGGCTCGCGTTGCCATACTCGATATGCCACTGCCGAAGGAACTGCGAAACGCAGTTATTGCCGCGTATGAACAGCTTTGCCAACGGCTCGGACATGAACCGGAGCTAGCGGTGCGATCGTCAGCAACCGCTGAAGATCTGCCGGAAGCTTCGTTCGCCGGCGCCGCTGAAACTTTTCTCAATGTACGTGGACGTGAAATGTTATTGCGAGCCGTGCATCAATGTTTTGCCTCACTCTTCACCGATCGCGCCATTAGTTATCGTGCACGCCTGGGCTATGACCACTTGAAGGTCGCCATTTCTGTTGGGGTGCAACCGATGGTGCGGTCGGATAAAGCCAGTTCAGGTGTGATGTTCACGCTTGACACTGAGTCCGGCTTTCGCGACGTGATGTTGATCACTAGTTCTTATGGGCTCGGCGAGTATGTAGTGCAGGGCGTGGTCACTCCTGATGAATGGCTGGTCTTCAAACCTACACTCAAGACCGGACATCGACCGATCGTCGGACGAAGACTAGGGACCAAACAAGTGCGGTTAGTTTATGGTGACGGCAGCCGAACCACGCGCAGTGAACTCACACCAGAGTCTGAACGTATGCGCTTCTCCCTGACTGATGATGAAGTCCTCAAGCTCGCAAGATGGGCCTGTGTTATCGAAGAGCATTACTCTGCACAGGCGGGACATCCTCAGCCCATGGATATCGAGTGGGCCAAGGATGGAATAACCGGCGAACTCTTCATCGTTCAAGCCAGGCCTGAAACTGTTCATTCATCAAAAACAACACGGGCTTCAGCCGAGATCTATAGGCTCACTGGTAAGCATGGCGCTCCACTCGTGGCCGGCCAGGCGGTCGGTGAAAAGATCGGCGTCGGGATCGTACGCGTTGTGCACGAGGTCGCTGATTTGCAAAACGTGCAAGACGGCGAGGTTCTCGTGGCAAGACTCACTGATCCAGACTGGGAACCCGTAATGCGACGCGTCGCCGCGATCGTTACCGATCAAGGAGGGCGTACAGCTCACGCGGCGATCGTTTCGCGCGAGTTTGGCATTCCCTGCATTGTGGGCACTGGAAATGCCACTGAGGTGCTGCGAAATGGCGACGAGATCACGGTTGCATGTTCGGAAGGACCAGAGGGTCATGTTTATGCCGGACGCCTGGCCTTCAGCGTTGACAAAGTCTCGGCAGCCGCGGTTCCACGAACTCACACTGAAGTGATGCTCACGATCGGCGATCCTGCTCGCGCCTTTCAAACCTCATTTATTCCGAATGATGGCGTGGGTCTGGCCCGAACAGAGTTCATTGTAACCAACCACATCGGTGTTCATCCGATGGCGCTGGCGCGTTATCCAAATCTTAAAGACGTACAGGTAGTCCAGCAAATAGCTTCGCTTATCGGCGACGAGGATCCGCGCGAGTTCTTTATTCGCCGCTTCAGTGAAGGTGTCGCACGTATCGCAGCAGCTTTTTATCCCAAGCCCGTTATCGTTCGCACCAGCGACTTCAAGACCAATGAATACGCACGTCTTCGCGGCGGTAAAGAGTTTGAGCCTGAAGAAGAAAACCCGATGCTCGGGTTTAGAGGGGCTTCGCGTTATTACGATCCGCGCTACGCGGATGGGTTCGCTCTTGAATGCGCCGCGTTGGTGCGCGCGCGGAAAGAGATGGGATTGACGAATATCAAGATAATGATTCCCTTCGTCCGTACTGTGGCTGAAGGAAAACGGGTGATCGCCGTGATGAGCGAACATGGCTTGAAGCAGGGAGATGACGGGCTCGAGATTTATGCAATGTGCGAGCTCCCTTCCAACATCGCCAGAGCGGAGGAGTTTTTGAGAGTGTTTGATGGTTATTCGATTGGTTCGAACGATCTGACACAACTCGTGTTGGGGATCGACCGGGACTCAGGCACTGTTTCACATCTGTTTGACGAAAATGATCGTGCGGTTCTCAGTCTGATCGCGGATGTGATCGATGAAGCGCAGCGAGCTGGAAAACCCATTGGTATCTGTGGTCAGGCGCCATCTGATTTTCCTGAATTTGCTCGCTGGCTGGTGCAACAGGGCATCACATCGATCTCGCTCAATCCGGACACAGCGATCAGGACCGCGCTCGTCATCGCCGACGAGGAAGCGAAACAGGCAAAGCTCAAGGCGACTGCCGCGTGAGAAACCTGGCAGGAGAGATAGAAATGAAAATAAATCCACTAGCAAAAGCAGCAATCGGTTTGACTGCGGCAGGCGCAGCTTACCTCCTGGTCCAAAAGAGTAGGACGACTTCTGCCAATGATTCGTCAAAGGCTGTTGAAGTCCACGGATTTGTCACACCTGGTTTCGAAGCGGTGCGCGACGCGTTTGCTGAAAATTTCTCTCGGCGGCGCGAAGTAGGCGCTGCGTGTTGTGTGTATCACAAAGGTGAAAAAGTCGTTGACCTATGGGGCGGCGTGAGGAACAAAGCGACAGGCGAGCCCTGGGAACAAGACACTATGGCCCTTGTTTACTCAGCGACAAAAGGCCTCGCGGCGATGACTCTCGCCGTAGCCCATTCTCGAGGCTGGCTCGATTACGACGAAAGGATCTGCAGATACTGGCCCGAGTTTGCGCAGAACGGAAAAGAGAAGATCACAGTTCGGCAGCTCCTGGCCCATCAGGCGGGCCTGTTTGCACTCGACACGCCACTCGATAGGAGCCTGGTCGCTGATCTCGATCGTTTGGCAGATGTCCTGGCTCGGCAGAAACCCGCGTGGGAACCGGGAACGCGACAGGCTTATCACGCCGTCACCATAGGCTTTTACGAAGGCGAGTTGTTACGTCGAATTGATCCGCAACACCGCAGTTTGGGGCAGTTCTTTCAGGATGAAATCGCTACGCCATTGAGGCTGGATTTCTATATCCGCTTACCTGAATCAATTCCTGATTCGAGACTCGCACCGCTTGTGGATCCTGGTTTTTTCGAAATGATGTTTGGATTTCCCCTGCTGCTGACACCAGCGGTTTGGAACCCACAGTCAAACATCCGCAGGGCGCTTCTCGGATCCGAGTTGGCCCATGACCGACAATGTATCTACCCACGGAATCTTGAGATACCTGCGGGCGGTGGCGTCGGCACCGCGCGGGCGCTCGCACGTGCCTACAGCGTTTTCGCGACTGGCGGGAAAGAACTCGCATTGCGTCCCGAGACTTTACAGCAGTTGATGGCGCCGGCAGTTCCCGCCACCCAGGGCTTTTATGATGAATGCATGAAAAGCGAGGTGCAGTTTTCGCTTGGCTTCATGAAGCCAAATCCTGGGTTTCCCTTCGGTAATCCGTCGTCGTTCGGCGGGCCTGGAGCCGGCGGTTCCCTCGGTTTCGCAGACCCGGTGGCAAAGATCGGGTATGGTTATATTCCGAATCGAAAGAGTGTAGCCCTGGGTGGCGATCCGCGAGACGTGGCGTTGAGACGGGCGTTATATTCCGCAACGCCAGTAGCGCGAAATTAATGATGAAAGCCTGGAGTTTAAGAACGCCGGCAAGTGTTGATGAACGGCCGCTTCGGTTGGTTGATGTGCCGGTGCCTGACGTGCGCGAGGATGAACTGCTCGTGCGCGTATCAGCCTGCGGTATCTGTCGAACGGATCTGCACGTTGTGGAGGGTGAATTGCCAGTGCGGCTTTCGCCGGTCATTCCGGGTCACCAGATCGTAGGGCGTGTGGCTGCGGTAGGAACTAACGTTGAAGAGTTTGCTGTCGATGATCGAGTAGGAATCGCATGGCTTAATCGCACTTGTGGCAAGTGCAAGTATTGTCTCGCGGGTCGTGAAAACCTTTGCGAGCAAGCTTCGTTTACAGGCTGGACTGTGAATGGTGGATATGCGCAATACACGGTTGCGCCAGCCGCTTTTACTTATCGCATCCCTGACAATTTTGAAGACGTTCAGGCCGCGCCACTACTTTGCGCGGGCATAATTGGCTATCGCTGTCTACGCTTGACCGGACTTCCTGAGCACGACTGGAAAGGCGCACGTCTGGGAATATACGGCTTTGGTGCAGCCGGCCATATTTGTATTCAACTCGCGCGGTCTCGTGGGGCGGAGGTTTATGTCTGCACGCGCGATCGCGAACGACATCAGGCGTTGGCCCACGAGCTAGGCGCAACCTGGGTTGGAGATTCAGCCGAAGATCCACCAGTCAGGCTCGACGCTGCAATTATCTTTGCACCTGCCGGTGAGCTTGTGCCGAGCGCGCTAAAAGCCATCGCAAAAGGCGGCACTCTCGTCCTCGGCGGCATTCACATGAGCCCGATTCCATCATTTGATTACTCATTGATCTATGGCGAGCGAATTATAAGAAGTGTTGCCAATAACACGCGGGACGATGGGAGGCAGTTTCTAGTTGAAGCCGCGCGGATTCCAGTTCGCACACATGTGCAAACGTTTCCTTTCGATCAGGTCAACGATGCTTTAATTGCATTGAAACATGATGCGATCCGCGGTGCCGGGGTCATCATTAACTTCGATCAATACTGACATCGCTCTGCGAATTTTGGCGCAGTGAAATGGGGGTTTTTCTCAGCATTTCCCTGTAAATGCCCCTAACCAACCCGTTTACCTGAGGCACACACATTGCTCCTATTCGAGTGATGAGTGCCGCAACAATCAAGGCTAAATCAGTTATCAAATCAGCACCGGTGTCACCTGTTGTAATCCAAACAGATTGGCACGCGCTGGAACCGCATGATGTTTCGCTCCTGCTTAACGTCGATCCAGGCGCCGGACTCACTAGCTCGCAAGTAAGCGAGCGACAACTTCAATACGGGCTCAACGCGCTTCAGCGGATTCAACCTCGTTCCGCCTGGCGTGTGCTCGTCGATCAGTTCGGAAGCATTGTGATTGGGCTTCTCGCAATCGCTGCTCTTATTTCCTGGGCAACTGGTGATACCGCTGAAGCGATCGCAATTCTGATTGTTCTGATTCTTAATGCAGCGGTCGGTTTTGCCACTGAATGGCAAGCCGGTCGCGCGCTCGATGCGCTGCGGCGCCAATCACGGACGCTTACCCGCGTGCGTCGCGATGGTTTTGAATCAACGGTCGACGCCGAGGAGCTTGTTCCTGGTGACATCGTCATTCTGAACGCCGGGGATCGGATTCCTGCTGATGCGCGACTACTTGAAGCTGTGCGGCTCGAAGCAGAAGAATCAGCACTGACAGGTGAGAGTACAACTGTTGAAAAAAGCATCGCTGCCGTTTCCGCGCAAACGCCGTTGGCCGAACGCCGCTCGATGCTTTACCTAGGCACCGCTGTAGCCGCCGGTCGCGCCGTGGCAATCGTTGTGAACACGGGAACTGCCACTCAGCTCGGCAAGATTGGTCGGCTTGTCGCAACTTCGACCAAGGAACGCTCCCCACTCGAAATACAACTCGCTCAGTTAGGGCGACGCCTCGTTTATCTGGTGTTAGCTATAGCGGCGATCGTGATGCTGACCGGATGGTTGCGCGGCGATGGCCTCTGGTTGATGGTGGAGGTCGGTATCAGCCTCGCTGTGGCTGCCGTACCTGAAGGACTGCCTGCCGTAACGACACTCATCCTTGCCCTCGGAGTGTTACGCATGGCGCAACAACGCGCGATCATGCGCCGACTTCCCGCGGTTGAAACACTTGGGAGCACTACCGTTATCTGTGCGGACAAAACCGGCACCCTGACTGAGAACCGGATGACCGTGCGTGAATACTACCTGTCGGACGGACGGCGCATTGAAATCGGAGAGTGTGAGAATCAGCTCGACAACGATCAGTTGTTGCAGCAGGCAGTGCGAATTGGCGTACTTTGCAATGAAGCGTCGTTCCGAGCAGAGGCAACAGACGGAACGCGGACGATCGGCGATCCGACAGAAACGGCGCTGCTCGTTGTCGCGGATGCTCTCGTTCTCGACGTTTCACATGAGCGTGCCATTCATCCGAAGATTGCTGAACAACCTTTCCATACCTCAACAAAGCGCATGACGACCCTGCATCGCAAGATAGATGGTCAGCGCCTCGCTGCTCTAAAGGGTGCCCCGGCCGTTGTGCTCGAGGCTTGTTCAAATTATCGCGATACAGCGGGTAATACGGTACTGCTCGACGAGAATGCACTCGCAAGATTCACGGTCGCTAATGAGCAGATGGCAAACTGCGCCTTGCGAGTGCTGGCGCTTGCAATAAAGCATTTCGATAGTTATGCAGACCACTCCTCCGAAGAAGCGCTGGAAAGTGGATATACCTTCGTTGGGCTGGTAGGAATGATCGATCCGCCACGTCCGGGAGTCGCCGAAGCCATACAGCGTGCCAAGCGCGCCGGCATTCGCACAGTAATGCTCACTGGTGACCAGTTAAATACCGGCATCGCGATCGCACGAGAGCTCGGCCTGGGCCAACAGGAGCCCATCGCTCTTCACGCACGCGCGCTAATCAATACGGAACCCGCGCGACTGGAGTATCTCGCTCGTAACACCGACGTGTTTGCTCGTGTCTCACCAGAGGAAAAGTTGCGGATTGTGGAAGCATTGCAACAGGCGGGCGAAGTCGTCGCCGTCACTGGCGATGGAGTCAACGATGCACCCGCACTGAAACGCGCCAACATCGGCATTGCGATGGGCCAACGCGGAACTGAAGTGGCGAAAGAGGCGGCTGATGTCGTACTGGCTGATGATAACTTCGAAACCATTCTGAGAGCAGTCGAAGGTGGCCGCACGATCTATTCGAATATCACCAAGTTTGTACACATGATGTTTTCCCACAACCTTGGCGAGGTGTTGGTGATCTTCACTGCTATCGCGGCCGGCTGGCCTTTACCGCTGTTACCACTGCAAATTCTTTGGATGAATCTTGTTACCGATGTATTTCCGGCGCTGGCGTTGGCGGTGGAGCCCGCTTCGAAAGACATCATGAACAAACCGCCGCGCAGCTCGCACAGAACTCTTTTGTCAAAGCCATTCCTGATTCTGATCGGCTGGCAGGCTGGAATGCTGGCGACGATCGTACTCGGCGCTTACATCTGGTCACTAGGGGTTTATGGCCCAGGACCTCATTCGCGCACTATTGCACTCTTCGCTCTTGTGTCGGTGCAGCTCGGCCACACATTTAATTGTCGCTCTCGCACACGTTCGGCTGCTGAAGGAATCTTCAGAAACCCGTTTCTTTGGATCGCCGCACTCATCGTCGTGACGTTGCAGTTCCTGGCGGCCTACTTTTCACCGCTTGCGGCAATCCTCGGAACGGTTAAACCGTCGCCAACCGATTGGATTGTCATCGGTAGTTGCGGGCTGTTGACGATTGGCATTGTGGAGATGGCGAAGTTTGCATTCCGCCGGCGACACGAAACGATTCCGGTTTTACCACTGAAAGGAAGATGCTTGTGAGGAACCAAATCGATCAAGCGCGCTGGTTGGGTGTCCTTGCTGTAACCGGGATCGGTCTTTACCTGTGTTGGCTCATGCTGAAGCCTTTCATCGGAGTCTTGGAATGGGCGATAGTCCTGGTAATTGTCTTTCATCCTGTCCATCGCCGATTGACAAAGAAGATCAGCCACCGCGGTTTGAGTGCTTTACTATCTTGCTTACTGGTTAGCGTGGTCGTGGTTCTCCCTCTGACCCTGCTGACGATAGCTGTGGCGCAGGAACTGGCCAAAGTCGTCCCCAATTTACCCACGCAGATCTCGCAATTCATGAACACGCAAACGCCGCTATTCGGAAAAATCTCTGACTGGCTCCAGGCCCGTTTTGGGATTGACACATTGCGGTCGCAAGAATTTCTTGTCGAACAATTGAAACGTTCCAGCGAATTCATGCTGGGATTCTCCTGGAATTTGGTAGGCAATATTCTGGGAGGCATCGTGAAAGCATTCTTTGTCGTTTTCACCATGTACTACCTTTTTAGGGATGGCGACCAAATTGTGAAAAGGTTACCCACGGCACTGCCAGTGAGTGCGCAACAAGGCGAAGCGATAATCGTGCGAACTCAGGAAGTGGTTGGTGCAAGTGTTTACGGCGTAATAACGATCGCAGCGCTTCAGGGACTGCTTGGAGGCTTTGCATTCTGGTTGTTAGGTCTTCCTTCGCCAGTTTTGTGGGCAGTGCTGATGACATTCGTATGCATGATTCCGATCGCGGGATCATTTCTTGTTTGGCTACCGCTTTCGATTTACCTGATGGCAAGCGGACATTGGATCAAAGCGGTGCTGCTGATCGTTTGGGGCGCGTTGGTGATCAGTACAATAGATAATTTCCTGCGGCCTAAATTAATTAAGAACCAAACTAAGCTGCACGAGCTTTGTATCTTCTTCTCCGTCCTCGGCGGGATCAGCGTTTTCGGACTGTTGGGCATAGTACTCGGACCTGTCGTTCTTGCCATTACACTAGGACTGTTACAAACCTTCCGGCCTCAAATCGCAGAACCAATCGTGGCGGACTGAGGAAAACTTCGCACTCAAAATAGCCCTTTTTCGCACTCTCCCGGCAAACTGCCTCTAACTCACCGTATTTTGCAGAGGCACAAACTTTGCCGTTCAGACAACCGGGATGGCCAAAATGATTAAAGTCGAACGAATTCTTTGTCCCACAGACCTGTCAATCGAATCAGATGAAGCATTGCGGTATGCCGTCGCGCTCGCGCGCATCTATGAAGCAAAGCTCTCTCAATACTCGAATGAACAAAACTAACTGGAGGAGTTATGTCAACACTTCGCTCTTACATAGATCAGAATCAGCAAAGACTTCCTGGTGTCACACAATTTCCTACTGATACCAACCTGCATGAGGTTCGCTGTGGAATGTGTGCCAGAGAGCTTTTTGTGGATGAGGAAGGTTATCGTCTTTACATGGAGGCGTTAAACTCGGGCCTGGATAATCCGTTTCGCTGTGAGGTCTGCAACGAGGAGTACGACGATCTCGCCTACGAAGGATAAAGGTCAGCGACGCACACCAACCAGCGGACGCGACGCAACCATAGTTACTCGAATGCGCGCATCGAGAATGGTTGCACCCGTCTCATGAACCACAAACGGATTACAATCGAGTTCCGCAATCTGTGGAATGTTCTCAACCATCGCGCTCACTCGTAGCAATCCCTCCTCCAGAGCCGCGACGTCAGTTGCTGCGCTGCCGCGGAAGCCGGTCAGTAACGGATAAGTCTTCAACTCGTGGATCATATCGGAGGAATCTTCGATTGAAAGTGGCGTAATGCGAACGGATACGTCACGCAATAACTCCACCTGAACACCTCCGGCACCGCAGGCCACAACCGGACCAAACTGTGGATCGTGCACCACGCCAATTAACATTTCCACACCGCGTTGAGCCATGCGCTGGACAACAAATCCCGAGGGAGTGTGTCCTCGTGAACTAAGCACCTCGTTCATCTCGTGTGCTGCTGCCCGCACCGCGTCACTGCCGCTGAGATGAAGTCTGACTGCGCCTGCTTCAGTCTTATGTAGCACGTCAGGAGCGATGGCCTTAAGCACGACTTCTCCACCCATCTGCTCTGCCGCTTCGCCGGCTTCTTCAGAGTTCGCGACAATTCTCTGCTCAATCAGTGGCAAGCCATAGCAGGAAAGAAGTCCTGCAACCTCGTTCGGCGTCAGCCAACCTTCTCCGCGTGCAAGAGCCGCAGCGACAATCGCAGCTGCCTCGTCGGCCTGAATGTCTGCGAATCGCGCCGGATAAGTATCGCGGCGTTTGCGCCATTCCTCGTAACGCGTCGCACGGGCCAAAGCGATCGCGGCCGTTTCGGGAAATGAGTATGACGGAATGCGAATGCCTGATTCTCGCAGTGCCACTGGTGCCGGTTGTGCGGAGAGAAAGACGCTGAGCAACGGTTTGTTCTTCTTGATGTGCGACACTGCTTCCACGATCGCGTTGGCGACGTCGTCAGCACGTGTTACGAGTGGAGGGGTAAAGATCACGATCAGCGAATCGACATTGTCGTCATTGCCGACAATTTCGATGGCTTTCCGGTAATGGTCAGCAGGCGCTGAGGCAATCATGTCTACCGGATTTCCCACACTCGCTCCAGCCGGAAGAAACGCTCGCAATCTGGCATGGCTGCTTTCCGACAAAACCGGAACCTCAAGTCCACGCGCCTCGCAAGCATCCGCGCAAAGAATTGCAGGACCGCCGGCGTTGGTAATGATTCCGACACGATTTCCTTTCGGTAGCGGCTGGTTTGCCAAAAGAGAGGCAACGTCGAACAGTTCTGCCAGCGTATCTGTGCGAACGACGCCAGCCTGTCGAAACAGCGCATCAACCGTAACGTCCGAAGCGGCGATCAGCGCACCAGTGTGCGAAGACGTGGCGCGTGCGCCTGCGGCTGAGCGCCCACTCTTTACGACTGCGATTGGTTTCTGCCGTCCGACACGACGCGCAATCTCTGAAAACTTTTTGGGGTTTCCAAACGACTCGAGATAGAGAAGGATCACATCAGTGTTGTCATCTGCTTCCCAATAGCGCAAGAGATCATTGCCGGAGATATCAGCCTTATTACCCACAGAGACGAAGGTTGAGATACCCAGTCCAAGCGAGCTGGCGAATTCCATAATTGCCAGGCCAAGCGCACCGCTTTGCGAAGAAAAACCGACTCGTCCACGTGGCGGCACACCGGGAGCGAAGGTTGCATCGAGCAACACTGCCGGGTTTGTGTTGGCGATGCCCATGCAGTTCGGACCAATCAGTCGCATGCCGGCACTTCGACAAACACTCATCAACTCAGCTTGCCGGGCTTTTCCCTCGTTACCTGTCTCGGAGAAGCCGGCTGAGATCACTACCAGCGCTTTCACTCCCTTTTGAGCGCAAGCTGTCGCAACCTCAACTACCATTGCGGATGGAACAACGATTACAGCAAGATCTACCGGCCCTGGAATAGCCTGAACCGAGGAAAAGGCGGGAACATTTTCAATTACACTCGCGGACGGATTCACCGGGTAAACCGGTCCTTTAAATCCATAACTCAACAGGTTATGAAAGATCTCACCACCAATGGTGCCGCGTTGACGGGAAGCTCCGATCACTGCAACGGCTCGTGGTTCGAAGAAGAGTTTTAAAGCATTGACGGAAGCAATCGACTCGCGGCGTTCGAACTGCTGGCGAGCTTCATCGGTAAACGAGGTCGGGAAAACTACCTGAAGCTGTCCCGCATTCGCGCTTACCTCAAGCGGAAATCCTGACGCGCGGAATACATGCAGCATCGCATGATTCGCGGCAACGACGTCTGCCTCAAATACTCTGATTCCGTTTGCCGCGGCGACTTCCGCAAGTTGACCTAACAAGATAGTGCCGAGGCCGCGTCCCTGAAAATCGTTAGCAATTGTAAAAGCGACCTCAGCGCGCTGCTCGTCAATAGCAACATAGAAGGCGTGACCCACAACGCGCTCGTGCTCACCACTGCAGGCCACGAGTCCAAACGCGTGGTCCAGATTCGCCTCTCGATGAGCTTCCGCAGCCAGGCCGGCGCTGTTCTGCAAGCAATAAAACCGCAGCCAACGAGAATCTTCCGATAGCGAATTCAACAACTCGCACAGGCCGGCCTCATCCGCGGGACGCATCACGCGAATATGAACGGTTGAACCATCACGCAAAACGATGTCGCCCTCGCGCGGCATATTTCCGTTCGTGTGTGAAGCGGTTTGGTTGTCAGGCATCGGTGAGCGAGTGTGGCTCTAAGCTTCTGAAACTCCTGTCAGACGTTCAATACTGATCCTAAAGACAATCACTTCCGAGGGTGAACCGTCAATCGCAATTGCAGACTCGACCGGTGTTAACATGGGAAACTTACGCAGGAGCTTGTTGAGGATATCTGTACGCTCATTGGGCTTGGTAATTTCCTCGTACTTACCAAAAGCGATTGCACTGCTCCAGTGCAGATCGCTCTCGATTTCGTCAACCTGAACACATGCGCTCGGATTCTCACGGAGGCCGGTAATCTTCAATCCGGGCAAAGAATGGCTATACAACGAATCACCTTCCAGATCGCAGTTGATTGGGACCACGTATGGTTCACCGTTCACTATACAACCGAGCCGTGCAACCCGCGCTGCTTGAAATAGGCGCCGCGCTTCGTCGTTATTAAGCATCTTCATCATGTCTAGCTTCCTTGCACCCGATGAGTTAACGGGATTACTTTGCTCTGGATTTCTTACGAACAACTTCGACCGAGCAATGCGCGCGAGCCGCAACTGCCGCTGAGATACTCCCCAAAACAAATCTTTCAAAGCGATTGCTGAACCCCGCAGAGCCGACGAAGATACAGTCGGCACCCCACTCCTCCGCAGCCTTTGGCAATTCCCGTTTGGGATCACCTTCCCTGAGCACACAAGTTACCTTGATCGCCGCCGAACGCAGAATGTCCATTGACTGCTTTGAGATTTTTTCGACCCAGACTCGCTCCTGCCGTCGATCTTCCTCGATCATGTCGCCTAAGGGGGGAATTACTTTTCCAAGGAGCTCCGGTGCAAGTGGATCGTCAACCAGCACTACCCTGACTTCGCTTCCAACCGGCCAGCTACGCGCAGCCACGGCTCTCAATGCTTCCTCACTTGCCTCGGATCCATCCGTGCCGACGATAATTCTCACTGGAGAATTTGGTTCATCGACACGCCCACGAGCAATTCTCACGGAACACAGAGCTTCAGTCAGTACGCGCTGCGACACACTACCGAGTACGAATCGCCCCAGAGCAGTGCGTCCGTGGGAACCCACTACTATTAGATCAGGCTTCCATTGATCAGCTTTAGCGACCAATTCCCAGGCAGCCGACCCACACGACGAATCAGCGCTAACTTTCCAGCTCGGAAAACGAGCTTGTACGCGGTCCCGCGCACGCTCAGCAAGGACCAACGCATCCTTTGCTGCAGCACAGTGCTTTGCAAAATCCCGCTGCAGTTCCGCTGGGGACTTGGCATTTCGTGCTTCTTCGATAATTTCGTAACTCGAAGGAGGTGGAGGCGGAAGCCAAACTTCCGCGACAGAAAGAATGTGGACTTCACCACTCGCTGGTAGCCCAGCCTGGGCCAAATCATCCAGTGCGGCGTCAGCGCATTCAGAACCGTCATATCCAATGAGAATCTTCATGGTAGTTCACCTCGCCGCTTGCAGAATTAATCCATCGGCAATTCTGAGATCCGCAAGCGCCGTACCCATGGTATTTGCACGTCAAGTCGCACATAAATTCATTGGTAGTGAGGACTTTTCCACATTCCGTGCGAAAGCTTACTCGGGCAAAGTCATGGAGCTCGATCAATTACCAGGTGAATTGAATGGCATGTTCTTCGCGCTGTGAGCAGGTAGGAGTAATCGACCGCCACAACGACGGAAGACTACCCTTGCAGGTGCCTGGATCAACCGAGGGTTCCTGCCATGACGACCGATGACCGCGATATTCTCGAACTTGCCTTTGCCCTAAAAGTCAGGACGTCGCGCTTGGGCGGGGTCAGTACCGTCCGCGGTAGCGGATGGGTAAACGAT
>DASWUM010000113.1:0-8559 GCA_036401595.1 Pyrinomonadaceae bacterium | reverse complement strand
ATCGGTGACACATGATCGAGGCCAAAGCGGCGCCAGGCCGCCGCACTCCAAAAACGTTTACCGTCCAGTCCATAACCCCTGCGCGACGAGCGGGACGTACGTATCGAGTCCGTCAGGTCTGAATTGGATCGTGCGTTCCTGCTCAGCGCTCATGTAGGCGGTCATCAGCAGTTCGGTTATCTCGAGCCCATCGTGAAAACTCTCTTCGGGTTGTTTGCCGTCGAGAAAGCATTGCACGAAGTAGCGGTCCTGCGATTCGTAGCCATACTCGGCGGCTTCGTTTCCCAGCACCGGCATCAGACCCTGTTCGGCATTCTGCTTTTCAACCAGGTCCTCACCGGCGGCGCCCTTCACCTCACGGCTCAGGAATAACTTCAAACCACTGTCGAGGGAGTTCATGCTCAGCGAGTATTCCGGGCCAAGCACTTCCAGACTCAAACGCAGGCCAGCACCGACGTAACTCCAGGAAGTTGTGACCTCGACGATGAGCGGATTGTTGTCGTCGTCGACGTAGTTGATTGTCGCGCGTGCAAAATCTTCGGCCGGCTTCGTCTTGTAATCGACGGCTGAACCCATGTTTTGTTTGAGAACCTCGACATAGTCCGGTCGCGACCATTTCAAGCTCGCGATCTGAGCCGACACCTTCACCGGCCGAATACTCGATCGCAGCGCGCCGGGTTTGGTAAGCATAAAACGGCCGACTTCGATGCTGTGACACATCATGTCGTTTAGTACGCCGCCGCCTTGTAGCTCACCCTGCCAGAACCAAGGTGAGTGTGGGCCACTGTGCTCTTCCGCCGCGCGTGCGAGATACGGGCGGCCAGTCAGAGCGGCCGCACGGCTCCACATGATCTCTCTTCCACGCGTGACGCTCGGCGCGAATATCTGATCTTCGAGATAGCCGTGCAGCAATCCTGACTGTTCGACCAGTTCGATCATCTGCCGCGCCTCGGCGACGTTGCGCGCGAGTGGTTTTTCACAGGCGATGCCGATCAACTTTCCTTTTCCGGAGCTAACCGCATCACAGATGGCCTGCATGTTCTGCACGCGTTGGTGGTTTGGACCACACAACCAGATGCAGTCGATCTCCGGAGCCGCCACCATCTCTTCAATCGATTTGAATGCGCGCGCGTTGCCGACACGAAGCTCTCGCGCGCGTGCGGCGGTCGCCTCTGCGTGTGCGGTGTTTGGACTATAAACGCCAAGCACATCGGCATCGCGTACCCCGCGCCACGCTTCAAGATGAAACTTCGCCACGAATCCGCTGCCGATGAAACCTACACCAAGCTTGTTTCCCGTCATCGATTAGCCATCCTCATACTGTATGATGCACAACCATGAAAAAGCTGCTCATCCTTTTGATTGCGCCGCTGCTGATAGTGTTCCAACAGAATTCGTTGGGGACGTTAACCGATCAAAACGATGTCGGCAATCCCCTTCATGCAGGTCGCTCAACGTATGACGCCGAGAAACAGGAATACACGATCGAAGGCGCGGGCGCGAACATCTGGGCCAACCGCGATGAATTCCACTTCACCTGGCGTCGCTTAAAAGGCAATTTCATTCTCACCACCACGGCCAGCTTTGTCGGTAATGGCGTCGATCCGCACCGGAAGATCGGTTGGATGGTGCGCGCCACTCTCGACGACAACTCTCCGCACGGTTCCGCCGTGCTGCACGGCGACGGACTAACATCTCTTCAATTCCGCAAAACCAAAGGCGCGCCAACCGAAGAAATCCGCTCGAAAGTCACAGCCGCCGATGTCCTGCAACTCGAACGTCGAGGCAATACTTACCGCATGTCTGTCGCACGATCTGGAGATGTATTGTCGAGCGAAGAAGTGTCGCTTGATTTAGGCGACGAAGTGTACGTCGGACTGTTTGTGTGTTCGCATAACAAGGACGTCACCGAAACAGCGCGCTTCAGCAACGTTCGCATTACCGTGCCCGCGAAAGACGACTTTGTCCCCTATCGCGACTACATCGGCAGCAATCTCGAAGTCATGGACGTCGCGACCGGCAAACGACAGATTGTCTACACCGCGACCGATTCTTTTCAGGCACCCAACTGGACCAAAGACGGTCGCGCGCTGATCTACAACCGCAACGGTCGTTTATATCGTTTCGATCTCGCAAAGAAAACGCCGGCAGTCATCGACACCGGCTTCGCAATCAATAACAACAACGACCACGTGCTCTCATTCGATGGCAAGATGCTCGCTATCAGTCATCACAGCAAAGACGACGGCAACGCATCGATCGTCTACACGCTTCCCGTGACTGGCGGCACGCCGCGCAGAATCACGTCGAAAGGGCCTTCGTACCTGCACGGCTGGTCACCCGACGGAAAATATCTCGTTTATACCGGTGGCAGAAACGACGAGTATGACATCTACAAGATTTCAGCTCGCGGCGGCGAAGAAATAAATCTCACGAACTCCAAAGGACTGGACGATGGACCAGAGTTCACACCCGACGGTCGTTACATCTACTTCAACTCAACCCGCTCGGGAACGATGCAGATCTGGCGCATGAAGCCTGACGGCAGCAACTCGGAACAAATCACGAATGACGAATACAACAACTGGTTCCCACACATTTCTCCCGACGGCCGCTGGGTCGTTTTCTTGTCGTTCCTGAAAGACGTAAACCCAAGCGATCATCCATTCTACAAACACGTCTACATCCGCCTCATGCCTATAGAAACCATGAAACCCAAAGTGATCGCCTACGTCTACGGCGGCCAGGGCACAATCAACGTCCCCTCCTGGTCACCCGACGGAAAACAGATCGCCTTCGTAACGAACACCAATCCGTTTTAGATCCGTCTGATCCGCGGCTAAAACTTCACCGTCTCCAGATACCGCAGACTCAGCGGGATCTGCTCAACCGACGTCGGCGATTCATCCTCGATGAAGTACCACTTCACACCCGCCTTCTTCGCCGCGCGAAACACGTTCGGCCAATCGATAATTCCCGTGCCCAGCACCACGTTATTGGTCACGTCCGACTGTCCCGTGAATCCGCCGGGCGTGCCCTGCTTCATATCTTTAACGTGCATGAGGTCGATACGATTCCCGTACTTCGCCAGGAACTTCAACGGATCCTGTCCCGGATGAACAATCCAATAGACGTCCATCTCGAGACGCACCAGCTCAGGCTTCGTCTCGGCCATCATCAAGTCGAACAACGTGCCATTGCCATACGGCAGAAACTCGTAACCATGCGTGTGGTAGAAAAACTTGATGCCTTGTTTGGCGAGCGCTTCACCGGCACGATTAAAAACGGCCGCCGCCTCACGCGCGGTCTTTTCATCGAACGGATCTATATGCGGAATCCACGCGCAACCGGCGTACTGCACGCCAAACAACTTCGCCTCACGCGCAACGTCTTCAATATGATCGCGACACTGTTCGTAGCCAAAATGTGCGCTCACGGCCTTGAGCCCGCGCGCGTCAAGCTGTTCCTTGAACTTCTCAGGCGCGACACCGTAAGTTCCAGCCAGCTCGACATTCGTGATGCCGAATGCACGCACCTGGTCCAGCGTGCCTCCAACATCCTTCTTGAATTGCTCGCGCAGGCTATAAAGCTGAAGACCGACCGGGCCTTTAAAGCTCTTTCCGACACCTTTGGAAGTTTGTGATGTAACGATCTCAACTGGGGTCGCACAGATCAGCGCCACGCAGCCGAGTAGAAGCGAGAGCAACACCATGTTCCGTTTCATATGACGGGCATTATAATCCGTCTCATGCCTCGTCTGAATCGAATCTTCATCTGTGTGGTTTTTCTGATCGCTCTGAGCGGGCACGCGACTGCGCAAAAGTGGGTCCGTGACGCTTACCGTAGTGGAGACTTCAAACTCGCGGACCGCACGCGCGTTGCGGATATCGTCGTATCGGCCGACGATTTCAAAGTAGTGCAAATCGCCGCGGAGAATTTAGCAGCCGACGTGCAGCGCGTCACTGGCAACAAACCGCTGATCCGCAACGACGTCAACGGTCTGCGTGGACACGTCGTCTTCGCCGGCACAGTTGGAAAGAGCTCATTGATCGATTCACTCGTCAGCCAGCGAAAACTTGATGTCGCTCAATTGCGAGGAAAATGGGAAAGCTTCGTGATGACGACCGTTGCCAATCCTGTTCCCGGTGTCAGCCTCGGACTCGTGATCGCAGGCAGCGATCGGCGTGGGACTGCATTCGGAATCTTCGAGCTGTCGGAAGCGATCGGCGTTTCACCATGGTACTGGTGGAGTGACGTAACACCGCGGCATCGAGCAAGTCTCTTTGTCGAGTCAGGTACGCGCCGCGCCGGACCACCGTCGGTCCAATACCGCGGCATCTTCATTAACGACGAGGATCTCGGCATCCAGCCGTGGGCCGCGAAGACATTCGATCCGGAGCTTGGCGACATTGGCCCAAAGACTTATGTGCGCGTCTTCGAACTGTTGTTGCGTTTGAAGGCGAACACACTTTGGCCAGCGATGCATGGCTGCACCAAAGCCTTCAACATATACAAAGACAACAAACAGGTCGCAGACGATTACGCGATCGTGATGGGCTCTTCGCATGCCGAGCCGATGTTGCGTAACAACGTCACCGAGTGGACGGACAAGCACGAAAATTACGACTACACGCAAAACACCGATGGCGTGCGTCGTTACTGGGAACAGCGAGTCGCGGAAAACGGGAAGTTTGAGAACATCTACACGATCGGTATGCGTGGCATTCACGACAGCCCCATTCAAGGTCCAAAGACGCAACCTGAGCGCATTACCGTGCTCGAACAAATCTTTCACGATCAACGCGCGTTGCTGGCGAAACATGTTAGAGAAGACGTCAGCACCGTCCCGCAGATCTTCTGTCCTTACAAAGAAGTATTGTCAGACTATCGCAACGGTTTGAAGGTGCCTGATGACGTCACCATCGTCTTTCCCGATGACAACTTCGGCTACATTCGCTACTTGCCGACTGAGGCTGAACGTAAACGTCGCGGCGGTTTCGGCGTCTATTATCACGTCTCCTACCTCGGCGGGCCACTTTCGTATCTCTGGCTCGACACCACGCCGCCTGCGTTGATCTGGGAAGAGATGTCGAAAGCCTACGATCACGGAGTTCGTAAGTTTTGGATGCTCAACGTTGGCGACATTAAGCCGGCGGAGATCAGCATCGATCTTTTCATGCAGATGGGCTGGGACATCTCGAAGTGGCAGCGAAACAACCTCAACGATTTTCTTGTTAAGTGGGCAGGTTCTAAATTTGGCGCGAGGCATGCGAACGAGATCGCGGCGATTTTGGATCAGTACTACAGCCTTGGTTACGCACGCAAACCCGAACACTTGCAGTGGAATTTCGCGAGCGAAGATCGCAAGCCGACGGCGTTGACTGCGTTCGACTACGGCGACGAAGTGCAACAACGAATCGATGCGTACGACGCATTGAAAGATCGTGTGGATCGTCTTTATGTGGTGGTTCCGGCGGCTTTGAAAGACGCGCTCTACGAAACGGTGGTATATCCGGTTCGTGCTTCGGCGTTAGCAAATCGCCGGTACTTCTCTTTCGAAAAGGCGCGTGAATATCTGTCTCAGGGTCGTGCGAGCGCGAGTGAATGGACACGCAGAGGCGAAGAAGCTACACGTCTGTTGAATCTCGAAACAACGTACTTCAACGAAAAGCTCGCCGGTGGCAAGTGGCGTCACATGATGTCGGAAGTTCCGCCCGGCGACATGTGGCAGACGATGCGCATAAGAACACCCGTCGCACCCGCAATTCCTTCTGACGTGAAGAAACCGGGGCTCGGTGTTGCGATAGAAGGCCGCCGTGAGCCTCTCAAAGACGGTGAAGTTGCGACGCTACCTGTCGTCATTGGTCTCACGCGCGAGACTCGTTTTATCGATGTCTTTAACACTGGGAACTCTCCGGCGCCGTGGACAGCCGCGACCAGCCAACGCTGGATCAAACTAAGCCCGAGCAGCGGTGATTTGCGGCGCGATACGCGAATGCACGTCTCGATTGATTGGACGAAGATACCGAAGGAAGAGAAGTTTTCGGGAGCTGTCCAGGTAAGCGGAGCGGGTGGACGACGGCTCATATCCGTCGCAGTCTTTAATCCTAAAATCAGCGTGGCCGCAAACTCGTTTGTCGAAACGGGCGGCGTAGCCTCAATCGAGGCTGAACACTATTCGCAGATTTCAGGCATTCGTTCGAGTAAGTACCCTTATGTGATGTGGTCGGTGATTACGGGACTTGGCCGGACAGGTGACGGCGTGAGCGTGTCGCCCACCACGGCTGCAAGTATCAAGCCCGAAGATATCGACACAGCGCCTGCGCTTAACTATCCGGTCTATCTCTTTACGACTGGAAAACTCAGTGTCACTTGTTACCTGGTGCCGACGTTCCCGATGACGACTGGACAAGGGTTGCGGTACGCGATCGCCTTCGACAATCAACCGCCGCAGATCGTTACGGTCGGGGCCGATCTGCAAACGCCTTCGCGTCAGTGGTCGCTGAACGTGCTCAACGCCAGCACGACCGGAGTCTCGACACACGACGTCGCAACTGCCGGCGCTCACACTCTAAAGATCTACATGGTCGACGCCGGTGTCGTGCTCGATAAAATCGTGATCGATACCGGCGGCCTCAAACCAAGCTACCTTGGTCCACCCGAGACCAGAGTCAGGGCCACGGATGAAACGGATCAAATCCGGATTTTAAATCCGCGTTGATCCGCGTCCAAACGTTCCTCAGCGATCACGGTGGCGAAGCTCATCAATCCACTGAATCCAATCGGGGTTGATCTCTGCACCGGCGGCAATCAAAACCTCAACGATCTGTAGATGGTCATGGTGTGGTTCATTGAATGCAGACCACAGCGTCTGGCTCAACACAGTCCCGCCGTACATGTTCTTCACTTCGAGAGGAGCGTTTCGTGCAATCAGCAGTTTGACCGTCTCCAATTGTCCACAATGAGCAGCACTGTGCAGACCCGTTTGTCCGGTGTTCGCCTCGGAAGCTGAATCAATTCCCTGGTCCAACAGAAACTCGCAGATGCTGTTGTGACCATACTGACAGGCACCGATGAAAGCCTGTTCGATCAGCCGTTTCGCATCACTCGGCTCGGACGGCAGTGGAATGAGTGACGACGGCAGCTCGCCTTCACTAAAGAAACACTTGATTAGATCGAGCCGGTTGAGCGCTGCAACATGTCGAATGTCCATCTTCGCGCCGCGACGAATGAGTTCTAAAGCGGTGCCTGGCGCTTGATTCCCAAGTGGACCATTGAGAAGTGTCGGGTCGCTCAGATCTAACTCAACACCGGTGGCCGAAGTAAGTAGATCGATCAGCGGTATGGCAACTCCCGCATCAGAAGCCTGTTTGCTGGTGAGCAAGAGCCCAATCGTGTACTTTGGCCTCGGCGGTTTGTCGCGCGCCCCACGACTGAGCAAGAGCCGCGCGATCTCAACGATATTCTTCGGAATCGGGCACCTGGATGGGTTTCCGGCAATGTGATTCAGGAGTGTTGCACCCGCGAAATATCCCTCTTCGTAGGGTTCACCTTTGCGACAGCGATAACGTACAAGCCATGGGTGCTCGTCGAGCAAAGTCTCCAAACTCTGAATGTCGCCGGAGTCGAGCGCTTGCACCGCATCGCGAAAGATCAGATATCGTTTGGCACTCGGCGGCGACATGCTGATAGACGATACAAATGACGCTAATAAAGAACAAGAAGTTTGTGGACGGCTACGGCGAGCAGCTTTGGAGCTATTTCAAAACTGGCGAACCGAAGACTGAGATTATCGAACGAGACGATGGATTTATGGCGCTCGGAAAGTTTGGCGGCGGTCTCTACTTCTCCGAGTACAAAGACTGGGATCCGGTCGACAGGCAGGCAATGAAATATGTCAAAGGAAGAGTCCTGGATATTGGTTGTGGCGCGGGACGGCATTCACTTTACTTGCAGAGCAAAGGCTTTGACGTCACTGGAATCGACAATTCTCCACTTGCGATAAAAGTTTGTCGCGCACGTGGCTTAAAGAAGACTCGGGTGATCTCGATCAAAGACGTGGGCCAATTCAAGCCCAACTCGTTCGATAGCGTTATCATGATGGGGAATAATTTCGGACTCTTTGGTTCGTACAAGCTGGCGCGAAGGCTGTTGAAAGAATTCCACCGGATAACTTCGCCGGACGCGTTGATCATCGCGGTCACGAGAGATCCTTATGCGACTAGCGATCCAGGACATCTGGCTTACCACAAGTTGAACAAGCAAAGAGGTCGGATGCCGGGCCAGCTTCGGCTACGTGTCCGATTTAAGGGGTACATCGGCAGTTGGTTTGATTATCTGCTGGTGTCGAAGGATGAGCTCGCAGAAATTTTGAAGAACACCGGCTGGAAGGTCAATCGCTTTCTCGACGGCCACGACGGCCAATACGGCATGTTGCTCGGCAAAGAATAAATAACGACTCGGCACGTACTGTAGGGGCGGCCCTCCGTGGCCGCCCTTGTGCCGAATCTTGCGTGTGCCAAATCGAGTATTACCGAACCGAGGGCGGCCACGGAGGGC
>DASWUM010000112.1:0-43048 GCA_036401595.1 Pyrinomonadaceae bacterium | reverse complement strand
CCCCCCGCCCCTACAGTACGTTCGATGAAGCTCAATAAATGAAGGTTTCGCTTTTCGTAACTTGTCTCGTCGATCAGTTGTGGACCAGCGTCGGCGTGAGCAGCGTCGAGGTGTTGCGTCGCGTCGGTTGTGAGGTTGAGTTTGACAAGCGGCAGACGTGTTGCGCGCAGCCGGCTTTCAACACGGGCTATCTCGACGAAGCGCGGCCGGTTGCCCGTCGCTTCATCGAGATCTATGAGGAGAGCAAGGCTGACGCGATTGTCAGTCCTTCGGGATCGTGCACGGCGATGGTCCATCACTACCCGCAATTGTTTGCCGGCGATCCGGTATGGCTGCCGCGGGCGCAGGCCATCGCCGCTAAAACTCACGAGTTGAGCTCGTTCCTGGTTCGAGTGCTCAAAGTCGAAGATGTCGGTGCGTCATGGCAAGGTCGATTAACCTGGCACGACGCGTGTCATGGTTTGCGCGATCTCAATCTTAAATCAGAGCCCAGAAAGTTAATTCGAAATGTGCGTGGCGCTGAATTCGTCGAGCTCGAGCACGCAGATGCGTGTTGCGGTTTTGGCGGCACATTCTCGGTGAAGTATCCGGAGATCTCGGTGGCGATCCTCGATCAGAAGATTGATGCGATCGAGCGCGCAGGTGTCAATGCAGTTGTGTCTGGTGACGCGAGCTGTTTGATGCAGATCGGTGGCAGGTTGTCGCGCAAGGGATCGAAGGTAAAGGTGATGCATCTGGCTGAGTTATTAAGCCACAGATAAACACGGATTTTTTGACGGATTGATGGAACACCTGTCGAGTGAAACATTTGATCAGAATGCGAAAGCGGCGCTTGCTGATTCGCACTTGCGTGGGGCGCTGAAGAACGCGACGTCGCTGTTTGGTGAGCGTCGGAAAGCGGCGGCTGCGAGTTTGCCGAATTGGGAAGACTTGCGCAGCGAAGCGCGCGCGATCAAAGACGACGTACTTGCGCATCTCGATCGATATCTGCTGGAGTTTGTTGGCAACGCTGAGTCGCGCGGAGCAAAGATTCATTGGGCACGCGATGCTGCGGAAGCAAACTCGATCATCTGTGGGCTGGCGTTGGAGCGTAACGCGAAGACGGTCGTCAAGAGTAAGAGCATGACGACCGAAGAGACGCATCTCAACGATGCGCTCGAAGCGGCGGGGATGCAGGTGGTCGAAACCGATCTTGGTGAGTACATCATTCAACTCGCCGAAGAACCACCTTCGCACATCATCGCACCGGCCATTCATAAAACTCGTGGACAGATCGCCGAGTTGTTCAACGCCGAACTCGGGATGCCGCTCACAGACGACATCGCCAAACTCACGAGCACAGCGCGCGCGACCTTGCGCGATCGTTTTGCGGCGGCTGACGTCGGCATTAGCGGCGTAAATTTTGCCATTTCCGAAACCGGAACGATCGTGATAGTCGAGAATGAAGGCAACATTCGTTTGACCACGAGCCTGCCGCGTATTCACATCGCGGTGATGGGTATCGAGAAAGTCTTGCCGCGCTTTGCTGACCTCGACGTGTTTCTCAAACTCCTGCCGCGTTCGGGTACGGGTCAGAGATTAACTACGTACCAGTCGTACATCACTGGAGTAAAACGACAGCCGAGTGACGAAGGTCCGGAAGAGATGCACATCGTGCTCCTCGACAACGGCCGCTCACGCATGTTGGCCCATCCGGTTACGCGCCAGTCGCTCGCGTGTATTCGGTGCGGGGCTTGTCTGAATGCGTGTCCGGTTTACCAGCAGGTTGGTGGTCATGCGTATGGGTCGGTGTATCCGGGTCCGATTGGCGCCGTGATCACGCCGCAGTTGATGGGGATTCAAAAGGCCGCGCAACTCCCGTTTGCATCGAGCTTGTGTGGCGCCTGCCGCGAAGTTTGTCCGGTGAAGATCGATATACCGCGGCTGCTGCTGCACCTGCGCGCGGAGATTTCGCCGAGCAAAGGCAAACTCAGCGAACGGCTGGCGTTCAAGATGTGGGCTCAGGTTATGATGCGGCCGTCGCTTTACAAGATGAGCTCAGTGGTGGGCCGAGTGATGCAGCGATTTTTTCCCGTCGCGAAGGCATGGACCAACGGCCGTGACCTGCGCCCGATCGAGTCAAAGAGTTTTCGTGAGTTGTGGTCCGATGAATAACGTAGCGCGCGAAATCATTCTCGAATCGATCCGATCGCATCTCGCTGCCAGTGTGCCTTTCGACAAACAGGAGATTAGCCACGGATCTGCACGGATGAACGCGGATCACAATCCGTCTTCATCAGTGGAGATCTGTGGCCAATTTAAGGCGAGTCTCGAGGCCGTCGATGGGCATTGCACGATCGTCCGGGGCGATAACGAAATTGCCCAGGCATTGACGAGCATCATTCCGGGAGGACGCATCGCGATCTCCGATAACCCCGAAGTTGAACGGTTACTTCATCTGACGGATCTGGAGATCGACGAACTCAGCATCGCGCCGAATGCACACGACATTTTTCGTTTCGACGTTGGCATCAGCATGGTACAGGCTGCGATTGCGGAGACCGGCACCCTCGTGCTCGACAGCACCCGCGAACGGCATCGATTTGTCTCTCTCGTGCCGCCCGTCCACATCGCGATCGTAAGAGCGTCGCAGATTTACCGGACACTGGGTGAAGTCCTAACGCTCATTCGCAAAGAAAAAGAAGTCAGTCCCACGGTTACGTTTATTACTGGTCCATCGCGCACCGCCGACATCGAGCTCACGCTCGCGATCGGCGTGCACGGACCGCAAGAGTTGTATGTCATCATCGACGAAGTGAGCTAAATGAACATCATCTCTTTTGCAACTGAAGACTCAAACTGGCGCGCGCCACGCATGGGAATTATCTTGCACGTCGGCGATCGCGACACAGGCTATCGTCTGGACTGCGAGAAGCTTTTCGATAAAGCCGATCGACCTGCAGATCCACTCGCGTGGTTTGACATGGATGGTCCCTGGTTCCAAAAAGCCCGCGAGACACACGACGAGCTCGTGCGTGATGAAAAGACGCTCGCCGAAGCGCGCGAGAATGGCTGGTTGGTTCCGAGCAGCGACGCTTACTGGTTTGCACCCGTGCCGCGTCCGGGAAAGATCATCTGCATCGGGTTGAACTACAGGGATCATGCGGCTGAAAGCAACATGGCGATTCCCGAAAAGCCCATCATGTTTTCGAAGTTTTCAACGTGTGTGATTGCGCCGGGCGAGCCGGTGGTCGTGCCGTCGACCAGTTCGCAGGTTGATTACGAAGCGGAGTTGGCGGTTGTGATCGGGCGGCGTGCAAAGCATGTCAGTGCCGAGAGTGCTTACGATTACGTGCTTGGTTACACTGCCTTCAACGACGTGAGCGCGCGCGATTTTCAGTTTGCTGATGGACAGTGGCAACGGGGAAAATCGTGCGACACGTTTGCGCCGATGGGCCAGACGATCGTGACCACTGACGTGATCAAAGATCCGCACAAGCTATCGATCAAGCTCGTACTGAACGGCCAGACCATGCAGGACTCAAACACCGACCAACTGATCTTTGGTGTGCCGGCGTTGATTGAACACATAACGCAATCGATCACGCTCGAACCGGGTGATGTGATCGCGACGGGAACACCGCCGGGTGTCGGGTTCGCACGCAAACCGCCGGTGTTTCTTAAGGCTGGGGATCAGATGGAAGTGCTGATCGAGGGGATAGGTGGTTTGGGTAATCCAGTCGTTAGCGAAGCTAAGTAAAAAGAACTCGCGCAACGACGCCACGGCGCAACGGAAAAGGAATCAACGTTGCGCCGTGGCGCCGTGGCGGGAGAAAACCTTATTAGGAAACCAAGATGCGCAAACTTCTCTTGTTACTACTCGCATTGGCTCTATTCACAGCCTGCACAAAACCAAACACGTCTACGTCAAACGGCAAGAAGAAACTCACGATTGCCGTCATTCCTAAAGGCACCACGCACGAGTTTTGGAAGAGTATTCATGCCGGAAGTATCAAGGCTGCAAACGAGCTTACTGCGCAGGGCACCGACGTCGAAGTAATCTGGAAAGGCCCGTTGCGCGAAGACGATCGCGAGCAGCAGATTCAGGTGGTCGAAGGTTTTGCGGCGCAGGGCGTCAATGGCATCGTCCTCGCGCCACTAGACGATCGGGCACTGGTTCGTCCCGTTTCCGACGCAGCTCGCGCAGGCGTGCCGACGGTGATCATCGATTCGGGTTTGCAGTCGAACGATTATGTCAGTTTCGTTGCTACTGACAACCGCAAAGGCGGTTTGCTTGCCGCCGATCGCATGGGCCAACTTTTGAATGGCAAGGGCAAGGTGCTCGTGTTGAGGTATGCGGAAGGATCGGCGAGTACGAGCGAGCGTGAAGCCGGATTTATCGATCAAATCAAAGCGAAGTTTCCCGAGATCGAACTCGTCTCGACGGATCAATACGCGGGCGCGACGCGCGACACAGCGAAGCGTGCTTCTGAGAATTTGTTGAATCGTTTTGGCGACGTCGTGCAAGGCATCTTCACGCCGAACGAATCGTCGACCGCGGGAATGCTCCTGGCGCTTCAGGACATCGGCAAAGCCGGAAAGATTTCGTTTGTCGGTTTCGACTCGAGCCAGACGTTTATCGATGCGATCAATGCGAACCAGTTGCACGGTATCGTGGTGCAGAATCCATTCAATATGGGTTATCTCGGTGTGCGAACGATGGTCGATAACCTGATGGGCAAGCAAGTCGAGAAAAAGATCGATACGGGCGTGATGCTCGTGACGAAAGAGAATCTCGAATCACCGGACGTGAAGACATTACTCCATCCGCCACTGGACGAATACTTACATTAAACCGCGGATTAAACGGATAAAATCCGGATTTTCATCCGCGTCATCCGCGGTTAATGCTCTCTATGATTCTCCTCCGTCAATGGCTGAATCGTCTCGGGCCGGTGCTCGGGTTGCTGTTGGTGATTGGTGTATTTTCTCTTCTGGTTGACACGCCCGCGCGTCTACTTTCACCAAACAATCTTCGCATCGTCCTTTCGCAAACTGTCATCGTGGCTATCGGCGCGATTGGGATGACGATGATCATCATCAGCGGCGGTATCGATCTCGCCGTTGGCTCGACGATCGCGTTGACGGGAGTTATCACCGCGCTCGCTATCAACGCAGGATTCCCACCATCAGTGGCTTTGCTGAGCGGGATTCTCGTGGGCGGACTTGTCGGCGTAGTTAATGGTGTCGTGATCACGCGACTGAAGGTCGTGCCGTTTATTGCCACGCTCGGAATGCTTGGTGTTGCCCGCGGTGTCGCCAAGTGGATGGCGAATCAGCAGACCGTGAACATGCCGGGCACCTGGTTGAATGAGTTGCTGGTGATGTTTCCGACACCCGCGTGGTTACTGGTTGCGCCGGGTGTGTGGATTGCAATCGTGCTCGCGGTGTGTGCCGCGATTGTTTTGCGTAACACCGTTTTTGGGCGACGTGTTTTTGCACTTGGATCGAATGAAGCTGCGGCGCGCGCGTGTGGGATTGCGACCGACAGGCTGAAGATCTGGATCTACGGATTGGCGGGATTGCTGTTTGGACTTGCCGGAGTTATGCAGATGTCGCGTTTGCGACAAGGCGATCCGACAGTTGCTGCCGGTTCGGAGTTGGACATCATCGCAGCGGTCGTGATTGGTGGTGGCAGTTTGAGTGGCGGCGAGGGAAGCATTCTCGGATCGATGATTGGAGCGCTGATCATGGCGTTCCTGCGCAATGGCTGTCAGCAGGTTGGTTGGCCCAACTACATTCAGGAGATCATTATCGGGGCGATCATTGTTGTTGCAGTTGCGATCGATCGATGGAGATCAAGCCGAGCTTAGCCACAAAAAGGCACAAAAGGAGAAGAGATGGGAAGAGTTGTTTGGGTTTGTGCTGTGCTGGTGTTGTCGGGTGTCGCAAGCTTTGGGCAGACGGCGCCCGCGACTGAGTGTGGGGAGTTGAAGACGAGGCTTGATAGGGCGGAGACGAAGTTGAACGATTGGCCCGCGCTCGCGCGGTATCGTGAGGATAATGTGAAGACTGTGGCGCCGTTGAAGAATGAAAAGCGTGTTGTGTTCATGGGTGATTCGATCACGGATTCGTGGGACAGTCCGAACAATGGTGGTTTTTTCCCGGGCAAGCCGTACGTCAATCGAGGTATCAGCGGGCAGACGACGCCGCAGATGCTGATCCGCTTTCGCCGCGATGTGATCGAGCTCAAGCCGAAGGTGGTCGTGATACTCGCCGGCACAAATGATATCGCCGGCAACACTGGTCCAATGACGCTCGAAGCTATAGAAGACAATCTGACCTCAATGGCTGAGCTCGCTACCGCAAACGGTATTCGCGTCGTATTTGCTTCGCTGCTTCCTGTCAGCGATTACGAAGTGCGAGATGGAAAACCGATTGTTCAAACCGTGCGCCGGCCGCCGGAGAAAATTCTGGCGCTGAATAAATGGATCAAAGAGTTTGCCGCTGCGCACGGCATGACTTACCTCGATTACTTCTCGGCAATGGTTGACGACAAAGGTTTTCTTAAAGACGAGCTGAGCAACGACGGTCTTCATCCAAACCCGCAGGGTTATGCAGTCATGAATCCACTCGCTGAAGCTGCGATAACGGCTAGTTTGAAACACCGCCGGTAACTCACATGCCGGTTACTCTCGAAGACATAGCACGCGCGCTTAACGTCTCGAAGATGACGGTGTCGCGCGCGATCAATAATCATCCGGAGATCAGTCGAGCCACACGCGCGCGCATTCTCGCCACCGCGCAGAAGATGAAATATCGCCCGAATCAGTTTGCGCGGGCGCTCACCACCAATCATTCATATCTCATCGGCATTGTTGTTCCCGACTTGATGCACTCTTACTTCGCAGAGATTTGTCGCGGCGTCGAAGCGCACGCGCGCCCGGTCGGTTACCAAAACCTGATCTGCAGCACTGACGAAGAAGCACGCAAGGAGATGGACGAGATCGAAGCGTTGTTGTCGAGGACGGATGGGTTGATCGTTGCATCAGCTTTAACGACGACTGAAGCGAAGTTCTATCGACGTCTGCTTTCCGAAGGGGCGAATATCGTTTTGATCGATCGCTTGTTGGATGGTCTGCGTTGTTCGGCCGTGACGACTGACGACGTGCAGGTGGGAATACTCGCGACCGAGCATCTCGTCAAGTTGGGCCATCGAAAGGTTGGACACCTGCGCGGTCCGAACGTCTCCACCGCAAACAAACGTCTGGAAGGTTATCAACAGGCGCTCAAGAAAGCCGGTCTCAAACCGTTGGTACGTGATTGTGGATTTACGGAAGCAGATGGTTACATGGCGATGGAAAAGTGGATCGCAGCAGGCAAATTGCCGACAGCAATCTTCGCTGGGAACGATCCGGCTGCAATCGGTGCGATGGCTGCGATGGACCATGCTGGGCTGAGAGTTCCGGACGATGTCGCTTTCGTCGGCGCGGGAAGTATTCACTACGGCGACATGCTGCGGGTGCCGCTCACAACCGTCACCTGGTCGAAAGCTGAGATGGGCCAGGCCGCAGCGAGTCTTCTGCTCGAGTTGATTGACGGCAAGAAAAAAGCTCGTCGTCACCGCACGATCACAGTCCCTCCAGAGCTCCTAATCCGTCACTCATGTGGCCACGGATCTGACGGATGAAAACAAGAAAATGCTTGACAGCCTGAATGCGGAGGAGTATATGTTCCGCGTTTAGACAAAATCATTCGCCCCAATAAACCCTGTAAACCGCGAGCAAATAGGCTGGTTCTTTCGCCTGTAAATAGTTGGCCTAATAAGTCTTAACTAAGAACAATTAGCTCCATGCGTAAGATAAACCCACACGATTTCACAGTTGCACGGCGCGGTACCAGCCGCGAAATTAATCGCCAAATCGCACTGAATCTTATCCGCACCCACCAGCCCGTTTCGCGCGCAGACCTGGCACGGTTAATGAACGTTAGACGTGGCGTCGCAAGCCTCCTGGTCAGCGAGCTTCTCGGCGAGTCGCTGATATTCGAAGGCGCCATGGGAGAGTCTGTCGGACGCGGTCGCCGGCCAACGTTTCTCTTCATCGACTCTCGTCAGCGTTGCGTTGTTGGCGTCGATATTCGTGCGACACGCACCTACATCATCGTCACGGATTTGATGGGACGGCAGCTCGGCGTCGTCAGTAGTTTTCAAACCAATCGCGAAGTGGACGTCTTGATTCAGGAACTCGCGCGTCGCATCAAGCAGGTCCTCGTCGATTACAAGGAAGTGGGCGCGTGTGAAGGTGTGGGCGTCGCGGTTCCGGGTATGGTCGATCCGGCGAAAGGTCGCGTGATGCACGCGCCGACGCTTGCGTGGCGCGACGTCAATCTGCGCGATCCCCTCGCAGTTGCTCTCGGCATTCCGGTTCAAATCGAGAATTCAGGTAAAGCGTGCGCCCTCGCCCAGGTATGGGCCACGCGCAGTGACGTTATCGCGTCGGGTAGTTCTGTTTTTGTAAGCGTGTCGGACGGCGTGGGCGTTGGGATCGTGGTGAACGGCGAAGTGCTGCGCGGTCGTCACAACACCGCGGGCGAGTTTGGTCACGTGCCACTCAGCATTGATGGACCACGTTGTTCGTGCGGCGCGACCGGTTGCTGGGAATCGTATGTTTCGAATCTCGCAACTCTTTCGCGCTACTTCGGTCAGGACTTGTCTGAACAACGACCGCGCGACACCGAAACCGCGAACTTCTCGGTTGAGGATCTAATTGCGCGTGCTCGCGCCGGCGATGCAAAAGCACTCGCAGCGATCAACTCCACCGCACGTTACCTTGGTCTTGGACTTGCTTCGATCATCAACGCGCTCGATCCCGGACGCGTTTATATCGGCGGCGAAATAACCACTGCCTGGAGTTTGATCGAACCGATCGTTCGCAGTGCCTTGCGCGAGCGAACGTTGACTGAATTTGGCGGCGCGACAGAGATCCACGTCGTGCCCGCAGAAGATCATCCGCGCCTGCGTGGTGCGGTTGCACTGGTTGCTGCACCGGCCTTCGCAGCGCCAATGGTTGCCTGAATACTTTTCACAATCTGTGAGCGAAGCTCCGCGTAAATCCGCGGCTTAACTTTCCCTTTGGAGGTCTAGATCGATGCGTTGCTTTACACAATCCCGACTGCCACTCTTGTGGTTGCTGTTACTTCTCCTCGTCGCTTCTCAAAACGCATTTGCGCAAACTGTGGTAGGTCGCATTTCCGGCACGGTCCAGGACTCCAATGGGGCCACCGTTCCAAACGCAACGGTCAAGGTCAGCAACAGTGCGAACAACTCAGAACGCACGGTGACAACCGATGAGAACGGTTTCTACACGATCACCAATCTTCCGGTCGGCACGTACACGCTCGAGGCCGAGCAGAAGGGATACAAAAAGGCACTTGTCTCGGGTCAAAGCGTGACCGCCGACGCGCGACTCACCGTCGATATCAAACTCGAAGTCGGTGAAGTTTCTGAAACTGTTGAGATCGTGGGTTCGTCGGGCGAGACAGTGAACACGACTTCCGGTGAAGTCTCGCGCGTCATCGATCAACAGCAGGTGCAGAACCTCGCGTTGAATGGTCGCAACTACATTCAGTTACTTTCATTCGTGCCCGGCGTTGCACTACTCAACGACGATCAGCTCGAATTGACCACGAGTCTTGCGACCAACAATCAGTCGATCAACGGCAATCGCGGCCAGACCAACAATGTCACGATCGACGGCGGTTTCAACTTGCAGTCGGGCAGCAATGCGAGCCAGATCAACAATCTCGGCATCGACTACATCCAGGAAGTTAAGATCCAGACGGCAAATTTCTCGGCTGAATACGGTCGCAACTCCGGCGCGCAGGTGAGTCTCGTCACACGCAGCGGCGGCAACGATTTTCACGGCAGCGCGTTTGAGTTTTTGCGCAACGATAAACTCGACGCACGTTCCTTCTTCGCGCCGGTCAGGCCGACATTACGCTTCAACAATTTCGGCTACAGCTTCGGCGGGCCAATCTTCAAAGACAAACTCTTTTTCTTCGGCGGTCAGGAGTGGAAATACATCCGCCGTCTTTCGGCTGCACAACGTCGCACCGTTCCGTCGCTTCCTGAACTGGGCGGCGACTTTTCCTTCCGTCTACGTGGACCGGACGGCCTTGTCGGCACGGCTGACGACGGCGTGCTCCGCGATCCAAACAACGCTGCCAATACCTGCGTCGCGCCAGTGATCACAAACGGAGCTGTTACCACGCCGGCGAATAGAACCGGTTGTTTTGGCGGCAATAACGTCGCGCTGCGAAATATCATTCCGACAAATCGGATCACCACCGATGGTCTCGCGATCGCAAACGTTTATCGGACTGCGGTTGGACTTGCCGCTGCATTCACAAACAGTCCGGTCGGCAACAACATCACGTTCCAGCAACCAAATCCGCTCGACTATCGCGAAGATTTGATCCGCATCGACTATCGCATCAACTCGAAGCACACGCTGTATGGTCGTTACATTAAGGATAAGAACGTTTTGATCGATCCGTTCGGCACGTTCATTACCACGCAAGTGCCGACGATTCCGAGTCTCCGCATGCGGCCCGGAACCTCTATTCAACTCTCGCACACGTGGATGATCAGTCCGACGTTCATCAACGAAGCAAAGACAACCGGTGCGTGGGTGGCCCAACGAATTCCGCCTGACGGCGAACTCTGGAAACGTGAAACCTACGGCTTCCAGTTCCAGCAACTGTTCTTGAATGGCGGACGGTTCGAGAATTCTATTCCCGACACGACGATCAATGGCTTCGCAAGCTTCTTCGGCGCCGCGCGTTCCCTCGTGTCGCCGACGACCGACATTAACGCGAGCGACACCGTCACCCTCGTGCGCGGCAATCACACGCTCAAGACAGGCTTGAGTGTCACCCGCAATCGCATCGATCAAAACGCGCGCACGACTTACGCGGGCTCAGTCGATTTCAATACCGGCGGCAACACTCGCACCAGCAACAACTCGTTCGCCGATGCGCTGCTCGGAAACTTCAGAACTTACAGCGAACAAGCGCTCGATCCGGTGGGCTTTTTCCGGTTTACACAAACCGAAGCGTTTGTTGCGGACAGTTGGAAAGTGAATCGCAAGCTGAGTCTCGAACTCGGCGTGCGCTATCAATATGGCCTGCCGATCTATACGCAGGCGAATAACATGGCCAACTTCGATCCGGCTCTATACAACGCCGCTCAGGCAGTTACGATTCTGGCAAACGGAAACATCGACACCACTAAAGGCGGCAATCGTTTCAACGGTCTCGTTCGTGCCGGCGACGGTGTTCCTTCGGAAGAGCTTGGTCGCGTAATCGGTGGTGATAGCGCCGACGTACGAGCCGTGCCGACCGGCGCGCCGCGTGGTCTATACGAGCCACATCATTACTTCATGCCGCGCGTTGGTTTCGCGTATGCGCCCTTTGATGACAACAAGACTTCGATTCGTGGCGGGTTCGGTATGTATTACGACCGCATTGAAGGAAACCTGATCTTCCCGTCGCTCAGCAATCCGCCGTTTGCGACGAGCGCGCAGTTCCAAAATGCAAACCTGAGCAACATCACCGGCGGTTCGACAACGGTGGCGCCGTTTGCCCAGATCAATGCGGTGGATCCAAAGCTCGACACGCCTTACACGATGAGCTATAGCCTCAGCGTGCAACGCGAGTTGCCGCACGGAATCTTCGCCGAAGCCGCTTACGTGGGTAATCTCGGCCGCCATTTGATTCGGCAACCTGACATCAACCAGCCGACCTTCGAACAACTCCGCGCCAATCTTCCGCCGGGACCGAACCTCAACGTGAACGCGTTGCGTCCGTACAAAGGCTACACGGCGATCCGAATGCGCACGAGTGATTCGACGTCGAACTATCATGGCATGCAACTCTATATGGCGAAGCGCAAAGGCGAGTTGTTGATGACGACTTCGTACACGTGGTCCAAGGTGCTGACAGACGCGAGCGGCTTCAACGACAACCCGGAAGATCCGTTCAACCGGAAGTACAACTACGGACCGGCAACCTTCGATCGCCGTCACGTCTTCGCGCTGACTTACACTTACAACGTGCGAATGTTTGCGCGCACGCATGGCTTTGTTAAGGCCGTACTCGACGGTTATGAGGTCAGTGGTGTGACTCGCTTGCAATCTGGTGCGTACCTGACAGCCACTGGAACGGCAAACTCTGTTTTCGGAAATCGACGCGCAGACTGTGTCAGCAGCGAGCCGCTCTTTGAGAATGGCGAGCGTGGTCCAAACAACTGGGTCAGACGCGATGCGTTTGCGATTGCGCCCGATACCCGCAGGGGTACTTGCGGCGTCGGCACGATCGAAGGTCCGGGCTCGCAGACCTGGGATTTCTCGCTGCGTCGCAACTTCGGGTTGACTGAGCGGTTTAAGTTGCGCTTTCAGGCTGATATCTTCAACGCGTTCAATCGCACCAACTTCCGCGACCTCGAGACGAATCTCAGCAGCGCGGCCTTTGGAACGATTTCGACATCAGGACCACCACGAAATATTCAGTTTGGGTTGAAGCTGACTTTCTAAATGAGATCGGTCTTTATCTGTGTCATCTGCGTTACGTTGTGTGTTAGCGCTCAGGCACACACGACTAATGTTTCGACGGCGAGTCTCCGTGACGAAGTAAATACGTTTCTCGGCAAGGAGCTCGCCGCGCATCTGAGCGCGATCAAGTCGCTCGATCCGCCGCCGGATCGTGTTCTCGGTGTGCCGACCACGGGCGAGTTTTCCTGGGGCACGTTCATGCGTTCGCTGGCGGCGTACGCAGAGACGACCGGCAATCGCGAGCTGGCAGGACGCGATCTGGCGAAGTGGGTGGGCCAGATCGGTTTGATTGAGTCACGTGCGGGCAGCAAAGCGTTTTCGCAGTTGTATGCGGCGCTCGCGCTGCGTCATTTCGGACGTGACTTGAAGACCAATCCGCTCTGGCAGAGTCTGTCGCCGGAAGAGCAGAAGGCGTGGCGCTCGTTGCTGAATCCCGAGCGCTTTTACGATCCGAAGACGAATCGCGTCATCGACCTCGCTGAGAATTATCTCGGCGTCGCGGCGCGCATCGCGAGTATCGGCTACGAGGTCGGCATCTCGAATGACCGCGCGTTTCTCGACAAGTTGCTCGATCGTGCGGCGGTTCAGTTCACCGAGGGCAATCTTTATGCGGATGATGCGCCGCCAACCGGACGTTTCGATCGTTACTCAAACGAGTACGCGCGTTACATCTGGGAAGCGGCGGAGATGGCAGGCCGCAAAGATTTGCTCGACAAGGTGCGGCCGTCGTTGAAGACGCAGATGCAACTTTGGTGGGACGTCGTTTCGGAAGATGGTTACGGTTACAACTGGGGGCGCAGTCAGGGCGTGGTCAGTTATCTCGACACGCCCGAGATCGTAGGCTTTCTCGCGTCGCATCCCGAGTTCAGGCCTGCGCCGCTTGCTGACCTGGCGGCGCTTTATTACCAGGCGTGGAATTATTTGTTGCACGACTATCGCAACGACGCGCATCTGCTTTCGATCTTTGCATTCGGACGCGGTAACTATGCGTACATCTCACGCGATCGTGAGTGGCAACAGACGACCGGCTTTTTCGGTAAGCTGGCAAACTCGCACACGCCGATCGTGAACGCGCTCGAGAAAGAAGGCATTGCGACGTTTCCCGTCGTACCGGCGTTGCCGGAGGTCGCGCGTTTCGAGTTCTTCCGCCGAACGCCGGAGCGATCCGCTGGTGTTTGGGTAGTGCGACAGGGTGCGCTTCGCTTTGCGTTGCCGATAACGACTGGCCCAAAGCCGGGGATGTCAGACTATCTGCCGGTGCCGCACGGCTTGCCGGGTTTCGCTGCGCCAGTCGAGCAGATCTATCCGGTGTTGACGGCTTACGTCGAGCTTGCCGATGGGCGCACGGTCGTGGCGACTGATGGTGCTGATGCTATTGAGCCTGGCGCTGATGGGCGCAGCTTGCGTGTTCGTTGGACCAAGTGGGCTGTGGTTGGAGGAGCGCCGGGGAAGGTTCAGGATGTTGGGCTCACGAGCGAAGTTGTTTGGCGGATTGAAAACGGCGCGTTGATTCGCGAGGAAACATTGAGTTCAAAAGAGCCGGTTATGATTCGTCGTTGGCGACTGGTTGTGCCGACGACGCACGATCAGGTTGAAACCGGGATCGTGAACGGAGTGCGAGTTGATCATTTCAGCTCGGCGAAGGGAACGTTGGATGTTCGGATGTTCGATTCGAACTTTCCGTTGAAGACATCGATACACGCGACCGGTAACAGCGCCCTCGGACGCGGCGTGCATGGTGCGATACCGTTGCATCTGGTGTTCGAAGCGAAAGATGTTAAAGCGCCGGTGAAATACAAGCTGGTATTGATGCCGCGGTAAGTTGGGACAGGATTTACAAGATTTGAGCAAGATTTACATGTAAATTCTGAATCATCTTGTAAATCCTGTCTAAAGATCACGAGGAGTATTCATGGATCAGGAAGTAATGCAAAACCCAATCACCCCAGAAACCTGCTTTGTGCCGAAGACGCACGAAGGCAAAGGCCGCCGCACGGCCGTCGCTCCAGGCGCAACCGCAGCGCGCTACCTGCACTACGGCCGCATCACGATTGCCGCGGGCGACGCGCCGATCAAGTTCAATAGCGAAGATCACGAAGTCGGACTGATCAATCTTAACGGCAAGGCAACCGTCCGCGCCGCGGGCGAAACGTTCGAACTCGATCGCTACGACGCGGTTTACGTCCCGCGTGATTCAGACATTGAAGTCGACGCCCCGGAAGGCTGCGATCTCGCCGAAGTCTCCGCGCCCGTCGCGAAGCGCTACCCGCTGAAGTTTGTCTCCTACAAAGAAGTGCGTCAGAACCCGAAACTCCATTTGATCGCCGGCAAGCCACCCGCCGAGCGCGACCTGAACGTGCTCATCGGCGCGAATGTCGAAGCGGGCCGCATCATGGCTGGTGTGACGTTCTCGACGCCCGGCAACTGGACGTCGTGGCCTCCGCACGAACACTCGAAACTGCTCGAAGAGGCATATCTCTTCATCGACATGCCGTCGCCGTCGTTTGGAGTGCAGTTTGTTTACACCGATCCGCAGAAGCCCGAGTTGGTCCAGGTGGTGCGTGAAGGCGATTGTGTGTTGATGCCGCAGGGCTATCACCCAAACGTCGCTGCGCCGGGCGGGCAAATAAACTTTCTGTGGATGATGGCAGCGATCAAAGAGGGCGACGATCGTCTCTACGGGGTTGTGAATGTGCAACCTGAATATGCTGCCGGTGGCTCGGGTCTGGAAGCTGTCAGCGACAAGAAGTAGAGGAAACAGAAATGTCCAACACCGCTTCGGAAAAGAACGGCAACGGAAATGGCAACGGCAACGGTTTCAACTTCGCGCGTCACCTGAATTGGACCAACATTCCGGTTGAGCATCCGGCCGACGGCATCGAGCGGCAGATGCTTGTCGGCGACCGGATGATGATTTGCCGTTTCCGCTTCCGGCCATTTCTGGTGACGCCTGAACACGATCATCCACACGAGCAGATGACGATCGTCGAACAGGGGCGCGTGCGATTTTTCATCGAGGGCAAAGAGCAGATCGCTTCGGCGGGCGACGTGCTGCACTTTCCGTCAAACTGCTGGCACGGCGCCACGATGATGGATGAAGAAGTGGTTTTGATCGACATTTTCTCCCCGCTTCGTGAGGACTTTCTCCAGTCTTAGCCACAGATTACACGGATTTGATTCTCGATCAGTTCAAATTACAAGGGCGTGTTGCGTTAGTTACCGGTGCGTCGACGGGTCTTGGCGCTGCCATCGCGATCGCACTGGCTGAGGCGGGCGCACACGTCGCATGTCACGGCAACACGCGTTCTCCCGAAGCGACTTGCAATCAGATCGAGAGCGCCGGCGGCGTGGCCCAGGCAATCACGGGCGATCTTGGTAAACCCGAAACAGCGAAGGATCTCGTCGCGCAAACGCTCGAGCGTTTCGGCCACATCGATATTCTCATCAACAACGCCGGCACGATTCGTCGTGCGCCTGCCGCGGAATACTCGGACGAGGATTGGGCCGTGGTGATCGAAGTTAATCTGTCGAGCGTCTTTCGGCTTTCGAAACTTGCCGGCAAGCAGATGATCGAGCGTGGCGAAGGCGGCAAAATCGTCAACATCGCTTCGTTGCTTTCGTTTCAGGGCGGCATCACCGTTCCTGCATACGCTGCTTCGAAGGGCGGAGTGGCCCAACTCACGAAAGCACTCGCGAACGAATGGGCCAAACACCGGATCAACGTGAACGCGATCGCTCCCGGATACATGCGCACCGCCAACACCGCAGCCCTGCAAGCCGACGAAACACGTAACCGCCAAATCCTCGAACGAATTCCCGCAGGACGCTGGGGCGAACCCGAGGACCTCGCGGGCGCCGCTGTCTTTCTTTCATCGAGCGCCAGCGATTACATCAACGGTCACATTCTAGTGGTCGACGGAGGATGGCTAGGCCGATGAGATCAGAAACCGTATCCGCCACCAATCCGCGTTCATCTGTGGCCCACTATCGCTGGGTCATCTGCGCCCTCCTGTTCTTCGCGGCAACGATCAACTACATCGACCGCCAGGTCATCGGGATTCTCAAAACAACAATCCACGACGAAATCCCTTGGACCGAAATTGGCTACAGTTGGGTCGTTTTTTCTTTTCAGGCGGCCTACGCGATTGGGCTTCTCGGCGTCGGAAGATTGATGGATCGCATCGGGACGCGCAAAGGATTCTCGCTCGCCATCATCTTCTGGAGCCTCGCGGCGATGGGCCATGCACTCGTGCACACCGTGTTGGGCTTTGGCGTGGCTCGTTTCTTCCTCGGCCTCGGCGAGGCTGGAAATTTCCCCGCTGCAATCAAGACAGTCGCCGAGTGGTTTCCGAAAAAAGAACGCGCTCTCGCGACTGGAATATTCAACTCCGGCACCAACATCGGCGCACTCGTCACACCACTCGTGGTCCCGATCATTACGATCAAATACGGTTGGCGGGCTGCGTTCATCGCCACGGGCGCCATCGGTTTCATCTGGTTGTTTGCGTGGTGGGCACTCTACCGGCGCCCCGAAGAGCATCCATCGTTGTCGAAAGCCGAACTCGAATACATCCAGAGCGATCCTCCCGATCCAGTCGACAAAGTGCCGTGGGCACGACTCATTCCGCACCGGCAAACCTGGGCGTTCTCGTTGGCAAAGTTCATGACCGATCCAATCTGGTGGGTGTATCTCTTCTGGCTTCCCGACTTCCTACACAAACGTCACGGACTCAGTCTGAAAGATTTTGGCTTGCCGCTCGTCGTGGTTTACTTGCTGGCAGATATCGGCAGCATCGGCGGCGGTTGGCTCTCTTCGTCGCTGATTAAGCGAGGTTGGACCGTCAACGCGGGCCGGAAACTCGCGATGTTGATCTGCGCGCTCGCAGTTGTGCCGATCGTCTTTGCGGCTCAAACTTCAAATCTGTGGGTCGCAGTTATCCTGATTGGTGTGGCGGCCGCGGCGCATCAGGGCTGGTCGTGCAACCTGTTTACGACGACGTCGGACATGTTTCCACGCCGTGCGGTTGGTTCGGTGGTGGGCATCGGCGGCATGGCTGGCGCGGTCGGCGGTATGATGATCGCCCGCGCTGTCGGCGAGATTCTCGAGCGAACCGGAAGCTATGTGCCGATATTCATAATCGCTGCTTCAGCATATCTGGCAGCGCTACTCGTCTTTCACCTGTTGTCACCAAAGCTCGAGCCCGCTAATCTTTGATGAGCCACAAAAAAGCACAGAAGGACAAAATATTTTTTATTATGCATTTAGTCAGTTATGTGCTTTATGTGCCTTTTTGTGGCTAAAAAATTATGAGCATCTTTGTGGCTAAACCGAAGAATGATTGTCGCTGGGATATTGTGAGTCTCGGCGAGGTGATGCTGCGGCTCGATCCGGGTGAGGGGCGTGTTGCGACGACGCGTAGTTTTCAGCTTTGGGAAGGTGGCGGCGAGTACAACGTCGCGCGCGGGCTGAAGCGTTGCTTCGGGTTGGACGCGGCAGTGGTGACGGCGCTGGCTGACAATGCTGTCGGGCGTTTGGTCCAGGATCTGATTTATCAAGGTGGTGTGGACCAATCCCACTTGAAGTGGGTGAAGTTCGATGGCGTTGGTCGCACGGTTCGCAACGGTCTGAACTTTACTGAGCGTGGCTTCGGCGTGCGTGCGGCTGCCGGTTGCTCGGATCGCGGGCACACGGCGGTTTCACAACTGAAGCCTGGCGACATTGATTGGGAACAGATCTTCGGCGCTGAAGGAGCGCGCTGGTTTCACACGGGCGGCATTTTCTGCGCATTGTCGGAAACGACGCCGGCAGTGGCGCGTGAAGCGATGGAAGTGGCGCGAAAACACGGCACGCTGATCTCTTACGATCTGAATTATCGCGAATCACTTTGGAAGTCGATCGGTGGTCAGGCAAAAGCGGTTGCTGTTAATCGTGAGTTGGCGCCGCTCGTCGATGTAATGATAGGCAACGAAGAAGATTTCACTGCGGCGCTCGGATTCGAAGTCGAAGGACTCGACGAACATCACTCGAAACTCGACGTGCGCAACTTCCAACGCATGATCGAACGCGTCGTGAGTGAGTTTCCGAATTTCAAAGTCGTGGCTACGACACTGCGGCACGCGAAGACGGCGACGATCAACGATTGGGGCGCTGTTTGTTATGCAAACGGCGAGCTCTATCAGGCTCCAGTTCGCGAGAACCTCGAGATTCTCGATCGTGTTGGCGGCGGCGATTCCTTTGCTTCCGGTCTGATTTATGGATTTCTAACTGACCGTGGACCACAGTGGGCGGTCGAGTGCGGCGCGGCGCACGGCGCGCTCGCGATGACGACGCCCGGCGATACAACGATGGCGACGCTTTCGGAAGTGGAGCGTGTGATGAAGGGCGGAACGGCGAGGGTGGCGCGTTGATCAAAACAGAGGTTATCCAACAGATTCGAGACACGGGCGTGATTCCCGTGGTACGCGCGGCGAGTACAGACGAAGCGATGCGCGTGATCGATGCGATCCGAGAAGGCGGCATCTCGGTACTCGAGATCACGATGACTGTCCCTGGCGCGATCAAAGTAATCGAGCAGGTGTCGAAACGTTATGGAAAAGACGCGCTCGTCGGTGCGGGCACGGTGCTCGATCCGGAAATTGCTGAGGCGTGTATTTCGAGTGGCGCGCAGTTTGTCGTGAGCCCGGCGCTCAATCTCGAAACGATTGCTTGTTGCCGTCGACTCGACGTCGCGGTGATGCCGGGCGCGTTGACGCCGACAGAAGTGGTCCAGGCGTGGAATGCGGGCGCCGATTTCGTGAAAGTGTTTCCGGCGGGCGCTGTCGGCGGCGCGAGTTATCTGAAAGCGTTGAAGGCGCCGTTGCCGCAGATCGAGCTGGTGCCGACTGGTGGTGTGTCGCTCAAAACTGCTGCTGATTTCATACGCGCGGGTGCGGCGGCTCTCGGTGTCGGAGCGGACCTCGTGGATCTCAAGGCGATACGCGAAGGACAGAGCGATGTCGTTACGGAACGAGCGAAGCAGTTTTTGCAGATAGTGCGCGAGGCGCGTGAAGGCTAGCGGTAAGTTTCCTGTGAACTTGAATCGAGGTTATGAGTAATCCAGAGGTTTTAAAGGCGATCAGCGATTACGCGATCATTGTTGACGCGAACGACAATGTGGCGGTCGTGAAGAACGAAACATTCGCCGGTCTCGAAGTCGTGTTGCCGGACGGCCGAACAGTGCAACTTCGCGACGCCGTTCCGCCGGGACATCGTTTTGCAACACGTGACATTCCCGCCGGCCAGTTCGTCACACAGTTCGGTCAGCCCATCGGCACATCGACAGGCATCAGCAGCGGCGAGCAAATCACGCATGCCAACATGACGAACGACGTTCCCATCGTCAGAGACCTGCCGGAAAATCTACACACACCACCACCGGATTACGTTCCCGCAACAGACCGCGGCACGTTCATGGGTTATCGCCGTCCGGACGGACGCGTCGGCACGCGCAACTACGTTTTGATCGTCCCGACGAGCATGTGCGCGTCTCACGAAGCACAGCAGATCTCAACCATCGCCGAGTTCACGCTCTACAATTGCGATAAATACCCAAACGTCGACGGCGTCGTTGCCATCCCGCATAACAAAGGTTGTGGCTGTCAGGACGGATCGACGATCGATGTGATGCTGCGAACGCTTTCGAACTATGCCGATCATCCAAACGTCGGCGGCGTGATCCTGATCGACCTTGGTTGTGAGAAGACAAACCTGTCGCAGGTGGAAAAATATTTACTCAAACGAGAGAAGTCGTTTGACAAGCCGGTTGCAAAGATTGGCATTCAGGATGTCGGCGGCACTTCCGCGGCGATTCAACAAGGCTTGCAGGAAGTTGAGCGCATGTTGCCCGAGGCGAATCGCGTGGCGCGCGAAGAATGCTCGATCAGCGAGCTCGTGCTGGGCGTGAAGTGTGGCGGTTCCGACGGGTTTTCGGGAATCTCCGCGAATCCTTCACTCGGCCGCGCGGCGGATCTTCTTGTGCGATCCGGTGGCACGGTGTTGATTACCGAAGTGCCTGAGTTTTGCGGTGCCGAACATCTACTCGCGAATCGAGCTCGAGACGTTGAAACGGGCCGCGCGGTCTATCGCATGGTCGATTGGTACAAAGAGTACGCTTCGAAGTTTGGCGCCGTGCTCAACAACAATCCGAGTCCCGGCAACATCGCCGGTGGCCTGCTGAACATCACGATCAAATCGTTGGGCGCGATTGCGAAGGCGGGCACGACCCGTGTCGAAGGCGTGCTGGAATACGCCGAGACTTGGAGGACTCGCGGTCTTAATCTCATGCAAGGTCCGGGATACGATCAGGAGTCGACGCCCGGACTCGTTGCTGCTGGCGCGACAGTAGTCGTTTTCACAACGGGTCGAGGCACGACGATTGGAAACGCGATCGCGCCCGTAATCAAGCTTGCGTCAAACTCGCCTGTCTTCGAGCGCATGAAGAACGATCTCGATCTGTCGGCCGGTGGCGTGATTGACGGCACCGAAACGATCGACGAAGTGGGCCAGCGTGTGTTTGATGAGATTTGTCTTGTCGCCGGTGGCAAACAGGCGAAAGCGGAAGAACACAAGCACCGCGAATTTCAGTTTTGGGCCGAGCAGACGGTGTCGCTGTAACCACAGATTACACAGATCATGGCAACGGATTTGGTCATCGATGGGTTAGATCTATCAACACTCACCGAGATAGTTGAGCAGGCGCTTGATGTCATTCAACCCGGCGAGCGCGTGCTCGCGATCATTCCCGACAAGACTCGCGACGATAACACTCATCAACTCTTTCCTGTGGCCAGCGAGTTTCTGACGAAACGTGGCGTAGCATCGTTTGACGCTCTCGTCGCGCAAGGCACTCACCCGCCGATGTCCGAGTCGCAAAAGCTTTCCAAGGTCGGTTGCACAAGTTTCTCGGGGCAACTTTTCGATCATCGCTGGGACGACCCTGACGAACTGATCACGCTTGGTGAGCTGAGTGCGGAAACAGTGAGTGAGTTAACCAACGGCTTGATCTCTCAATCGGTGCCGGTGAGTCTGAATAAGCTGTTGGCGCCGGGAATTTACGATACGGTGCTTGTGTTTGGCGCGACGGTGCCACACGAAGTCGCAGGCTTTGCCGGCGGTGCCAAGTATTTTTTCCCCGGTGTTGCGGGGCCAGAACTAACGCACACAACGCACTGGCTCGGCGCGCTCGCGGGCATTGAAAACATCATCGGCCAGGTCGACACGCCGACACGTCGCTTGATCGAAGCCGCCGCCGATCTCGTACCCGCGCGCATCATTTCATTGAATACGGTTGTCTCCCGAATCGACGGCGAACTCGTGACCTACGCACTCTTCGCCGGCGAGATTCGCGAAGCATTTCGACGTGCGGCCGAACTCAGCCGGAAGATCCACATTCGCTATACGGGAAGAAAATACAAACGTGTCGTTGCGCTGCTCGATCCTCATTACGACGAGCTCTGGGTTGGCGGCAAAGCGAGTTACAAGCTGGGTGCGATTATCGAGGCAGGCGGCGAGCTAATCATTTACGCGCCGCATTTGACGAAGCTCTCAGAAACTCATGGCGCGCTGATCGAGAAGTACGGCTACGCACCACTCGAAAGCGTGCGCGATATGCTCGGTGTGTCCGAGGAGTTGCGCGAGAACCTGTGCATTGCGGCGCACCTGGCTCACGTTGCGTATGCGGGGAGATTAGACGACGAAGGAAAGATCGTACCGCGTTACAAGATCACGATGGCCAGTGGACTCGATGAAGCAACGTGTAAACGAGTCAACCTCGGCTACCTTGACTATCGCTCATTCAACTACGAATCACTGCGCTCCGATCCCGACACTCTCATCGTCGCTGACGCAGGCAGAGATCTTTATCAGCTTTCATCCGTCTAATTCGCGGCTAAATACTCTCACGCCACTAGCGCCGTCGGGGCTTCAATCACGTTGTAAGTCGCAATGAACTGATCGAGTTGCTGACTGCCGATTGGCGTCGAGAACAAGTAGCCTTGTCCGTTCTCGCACTCCAGCTTGCGCAACATGCTCAACTGGTCTTCGGTCTCGACACCTTCCGCAACCACGTCCATGCCAAGATTCTGCGCGAGCGCTACGATCGTGCGGACGATCGCAAGGTTCTCCTCGTTCTCCATCATCTGCGTCACGAACGAACGATCGATCTTCAAAGTATCAATGGGGAAACGCTGCAAGTAACTCAAACTCGAATAGCCGGTGCCGAAATCGTCGATGCTCAACTGCACGCCGAGTTCGCGCAACTGCGTCAACAATCCGACCGCAGCCTCGATGTTGTCGCTGAATACTGACTCTGTGATCTCGAGTTTCAAACAACGCGGGGGTAACTGAAACTCCTGCAACAAGCTCGCGATGTTTTCGACCAAACCCGGCTGATTAAACTGCTTCACTGAGAGATTGACGCTGACGAAAAGCGGCGGCGCCGCGGGATAAGTTGTCTGCCAGTCGCGCGCCTGTCTACACGCTGACTCGAGCACTCGTTGTCCAATCGTCAGGATCTGGCCGGTTTCTTCGGCGACCGGAATGAAATCTTTCGGTAGCACGAGTCCAAACTCCGGATGATGCCAGCGCACAAGCGCTTCAAATCCAATCAAGGTGCGGTTTTCTAGGGAAACGATCGGTTGATAGTCGACGAAGAGTTCGTCGCGTTCACACGCGCGTCGCAAATCCGTCTCCATCTTCAAGCGGCTCATCAACTCGCCGTGCATGTCGCGTCCAAAGATTTCATAACGCGCCTTGCCGCGAGCTTTGGCCTGGTGCATCGCAGTCTCAGCATCGCGCAGCATGTCTGAAACTTGTTCGGCGTAATTTGCGCCAAGCGCGATACCGATGCTGAGTGTTGTATAGACTTCTTCGCCGTGCAGGTTGAACGAGATTGCGAGCGCCTGCTGGATTCGTGTGGCCACCGACGATGCTTCTTCTTCACCCGACACGTCGTCGAGCAGAACGGCAAACTCGTCGCCGCCGACACGCGCCAGCACGTCACCTTGTCGCATACACGTCTTGACTCGTTGCGCGATCTGCACGAGCAGTTGATCTGCACTCGCGTTTCCAAGACTGTCGTTGACGAGCTTGAAGCGATCGACGTCGAGCAGCAACACAGCGCACTGTCGATCCTTGTTGGTCTGTTTGCGTGCAAATCTGTGCTTGAGCAGATCGTAGAACCGTGCGCGGTTGGGCAGACCTGTCAGCGTGTCCTGCGTCAGCTTTTCTTCTGCAACCTTCCGGTCACTGATGTCTTGCACCTGGAAGAACAAACGCTTCGTTCCGGTTTCCGAATCTTTCAGCAGCGAGACGTGCCATTGCACCCAAACCGTGTGACCCTGTTCGTGGATATAGCGCTTCTCCTGCTCGTGACTTTGAATGTAACCCTCGAGCACGCGCTGGATGTACGACTGCACGTGTCGCAGATCGTCCGGATGCGTCATTGTCTGGAAACTGGTAGCACGCAGTTCCTGTTCTGAATAGCCGAGCAGTTTGCAGAGCGACTCATTCACCTGAAGCCAGCTACCGTCAACCGATACGACGGCCATTCCGATCGCGGCGTTATCAAACGTGCCGCCATAGGTTTTTGAATTCGCCGAGAGGGCGAAGGGAATCGAATTGGGGGCGAACGGTGAATCGGTTGTCGCTTCGACGCCATCGCTGAGCTGTCGATTCTGATTGCGTTCCGTGGCGCGACGGCGCTTCATGCGCTTCTGTTCGTACATCGCCTGGTCGGCTTGTTCGAGCAACTCTTCGAAACACGTCATGCGCTCCGGTTCGAGTGTCGCGACGCCAATACTGAAGGCGAGTTTATGACTGCGCGTTTCAGACGCGTTGTACGCCTTGAGGTTCTCGTTGAGTCTTGAAATCGCTTCTTCTTTGCTTGCGTTGAGATCGGTTACAAGAACTGTGAACTCGTCGCCGCCGAGACGCGCGATGATGTCGGAGCTGCGGAAGCTGCGGTTAAGAATCGCGGCGGTGTTGATGAGAGCGTTGTCGCCTTCGTTGTGTCCAAACTCGTCGTTGATGCGCTTCATACCGTCGAGGTCGATGAAGAGCAGTAAGAGATTTTCTTTTTGACGGCGTGCGAAGTCGAAGTAAGGCGCAGCCTGCTTGAGTAGTCCGCGACGATTGAATAAGCCGGTCAGGTCGTCTTTGAGTGAGCTGTTGCGCAGCGTCTCTTCGATTTTCTTTCGTTCGGTGATATCGCGCACGACCTGCACCAGACCGCCACCGTCGACGCTCGAGATCGAAATCTCGAGTGGGAAGGTGCCGCCGTTGAGTTTCAGACCCATCGCTTCACCGCGCCACGAACCGTCACGCCAAACGGCCGGCATGATCTGTTCTTTGAGTCGATTCAACTCCTCCTGAAAGTAAAACATTTCCCAGCTCGCGCCGATTAAGCGCTCGGGATCTGTGTAACCAAAAGTTTTTGCGTAAGCGTCGTTGATATAAATACAGACGCCGAGGTGATCGATGATAGCCATGCCATCCATCGACGCTTTCATCGCCGCGGCTTGTTGGGCAAGAGAGCCGGCGGCGCGTTTGCGTTCGGTGATGTCGCGAGCGACCACCGACGCACCGGTGATCGCTTTGCCTTCGACAATCGGGCAGATGGTAAGAGAGACGTCGATTGGGGTTCTGCCCTTTTTGAGGTGGACCATTTCGTATTGCGTGACGTTCTCGCCACGCGCGACTTTTTCAAACAACAGCGAAGCTTCCTGGCCGCGACGGTGATCGAAAAGCACTGAGATTTGCGAACCGAGCGCTTCCTTCGAGGTGTAGCCGTAAATTCCGCGTGCACCGCGGTTCCAACTCATGATCACGCCTTCGGGAGTGACGCCGATAATCGCGTCGCGAGAAACATCGACGATACCTTGCAGGCTCGAAAGTTCGTGTGTAACACCGGCCAGTTGATGTCGCGTTCCTCTCCAGCTAATCCAAACGAAGACGCTGAAAAGTATCTGAGCAACAAGGAGAACGACAGCAACTGGGGTCAGTGTCGAGCCAAGAAGATGGGGCGCGATGAAGCACAACACGAGTGCGCTGGGAATCACGAATGTCGGCAGGGGCCACAACTTTTGGCCGGCGCGGGAGATGTCAGACGTGCGTTCGAGAAACATACCTAGTTAGGAGGCGTTTGAAATTGATGGATCGAAGCGGGTAACTGGGGATTCACCACTCGTGGTTGTCAAACGTTGCGGCGGTCACGCCTCGCCCTCTTTAGCCACTCGCGTGCCAACTAGTTTTGTTGGGAAAAGTGAGGCTGTGATAGTCAATCTAACCGATTGCTTCGCATCCTGACCGTTGTCGGCCGTCAATTTGAACGCGGATCTGCGCGGATACACGCGGATCCGCGTTTCATCCGCGTTCCCGCAAGATGATCGCAATGAAACAGTTCCGTTAAACCAAAAATTGCCGTGACAAAAGGCGGTATATTTGTGTCAGAGGTGTTGAGCAATCATTTCGAGATTTACGCACTAATTATTTATCCTTGGAACACCTCCCAAATTGCGTGATGGTCTCTGAACCATTACTTGGTAGTACCAGCTTCTTTGCGGCAACCCGGCTGATTCTTTAAAAACTGAAAGCCAGAACTACTCCGAGTCGATGACCCCAGGTCGAAGGAGTGTGTTCAAAAGTCAGAGAAGCAAATAATCCGACATTGCTGAAAATTCATCGACTGCATAGGTGCGGTGTGCGGTACGGTCAACCACGTAAACTAAAGACTAAACGCGGACAGCGGAAGGCGGAGCAAAACGCCTGGTGTTTCACTTGTCGTCAGCCAATGACGCGGCATGGAAAGAACTTTTCGTGTCCTACTTGTCGCATCGCGACTCGTATCGAGTTCACTCTTGGTCCCCGCGCGCTTTGTCGCACGCTGACTCCTGAAGACTCGAAGTGGCAGCATCCGTTTTGTGTTCAGTGCCGTGTTCAGATGCACCGGTTTTCTCGCAATTCTTGCGGCCGGCGACACTCGTTTCGTTGTCGCAAGTGTAAAGCGATGACTGCGTCTTACCGGGATGCTTCGCGAATCTTTCAACGAGAACAGGAAATTCTCGCGCTCATAAAGGCTGGCTATCTCGACAAGCAGATCGTGAAACAGTTGAGTTGTCATCACCGCACGGTCGCGCGGTTACGACTTCAGGTCAACGAGCCGCGTCTTTGCGATTGCGGGCAGCTCTTTTATCACACGAAGAAGTGTCAAAAGCGGCCTGGCTGGCAAACACTCGTGCGTGAACGACGGACCGCCTTTGACGATCTACTCGTACGCATCAACCGCCGCGTGCCGGCTACGCTTCCGGAAGAGATGCGAGCCGATATCTGTCAGGAAATGTTGTTGCAGATGATGAAATCGATCGACAACGTCCTCACCAAAGTTCCGGAGTTCATCAGGGAGTACAAGAAAGACTATCCATTCCAGTACCACTCGTTCGACGCGAACCCGAAACTGCTGGAACGCATTGCGGGGTAGTTGGCCCGTAACTGGTAGAATGTCCGCGAGCTGTTTGAATAAACTCGCGGATCACCTACTGGAGACTCATGCGGCCATTTCGAATCACTCTATTCACACTCGTCGTTGCAATCCTCGCTGTAGCTAACGTCCAATCCGGACCAGCACCCCAGGATGAAGCTATTCCGATTATCGACGTTCACACGCATACGTCGTTTACCGGCGATACTGATCCAAATACCGGTAATCCCAAAACTGAGGAGCAGTATTTCAAAGAATGGCGCGAGGCTGGGATCGTGGGTGCCGTTGCGCATACATCCGCGACGGGTGAGAATTTTCATGATCTCAAGAGTCGCAATGTTATTTACTGCGGCGGGGTCGGCGATGTGGTCGATGTGAAGAGGATTGAAGATGGATTGAAGTCGCGCAAGTACGGGTGTATCAAGATCTATCTGGGTTATACCCACCGATACGCGTACGACCCGCGATACGAACCGGTTTACCGTTTGGCTCAACAGTACGACGTGCCGGTCGTGTTTCATACGGGCGATACCTATTCGACAAAAGCCAAGCTCAAGTTTGCCGATCCGCTCACAATCGACGAGGTAGCCGTCGATCATCCGAAGGTGAACTTCGTTATCGCGCATTGCGGCAATCCGTGGATCGAGTCCGCAGCAGAAGTCGCTTACAAGAATCCAAATGTCTACGTCGAGTGCTCTGCGTTGCTGACAGGAAATCTCGATCAGATGCCGAAAGAGAAAGTCGATACTTACGTAGTTCGACCGATCGCGTGGATCTTTGGCTACATCGAAGACCCTAAAAAGATGATGTTTGGCACCGACTGGCCCCTCGTCTCAATGAAACCTTACGTCGAAGCCTACAAGCGCGCCATTCCCAAAGAACACTGGCGCGCCGTTTTCCACGACAACGCCGTCCGCGTGTTCAAGCTGCAAAAATAATCTACTGCCCTGACGGGGGCTGGTAGGCGGCGGACCAGATAGAGGTGCCGCCGAGGACGCATTGGTCCTGCGCGATTTTTGTTCCTACCTGATAGGGTCCAGTGAAAGTTGGGCAGCCGCATTGCACGAGCGGAAGACCCGTGTTTGGATCCGTTTTTCCGGTGCGCTTGCAGGGAGCCGTCATGCAGCCGGCATAGGCGGCCGGTGTGGAGCAGGTTGTCGGATCGATGTGTATCTGTTTTTCGAGGTAGAGACTAAAAGCTGAGACCAGGTCTGCGCCGGGGATCAGAGTGTTGTTGTTGATCGCGTCACAGACTGGCGCCTCGAGCTTTCCGGTCGGGCGACACTTGCTGCCGTCCTTGCCACAGACGGCGGCGGTTTTGAGATACACGTCAAGATTCAAAATCGCATTGATGTCGACAAGGTAACGTTCGCCGCTCGGAATCGCGTAGCAGGTACAGTTGGCGATACCGAGTCCGTCGATTGTGCAAGGAGTTGTGGGTCCGGGACCGGAGTAATAACAGAGCGCGATTGAAGCGCCTTTGCATTCCAGAAAGTTTGACTGCGCCGTGGTTATGTCGGCCCACGGTGGACCATACGGAGTTGTCGGAAGCGTGTTGAGCCGGAACGGTTTGTTCTTTGTGTATCGCTCGAAATCAAAAGTCGCTTTGGTTGAGGGTTTACTCTTCACCTGATCCGCACGTGAACCCTGACTGCCGAAAGTCAGCACGAACAGAAACGTAATGACGGTGGTCCATAGATACCATCTGTTGATTCTTTTCATGATCGATTTACCTGCGTGGGCAATGGGAGTGGTTGACGGTGAAGTCCGTAGCGGGCGAGGAAACGAACCGTGACGATGCGCATTTAGGACTTATTTGCACAGACTGTCAATAGGACAAAAAGGTACATCGATGGTTTATTGACATACTGCGTCGGAAACGAATAGAGTCGCGCACGCTTTCGCACCCAGCGTGAGTCCTCCCGATCTTGTCCACAGTTTTGCCGTCACAGTCAAAAAGGAGAATCAGCGACATGACTACACCCTCAGCGTCTACCGACATCACCGAGAAAGAAATCAACGACGCACAGCGGGCCTGGTGCAACGGATTGATCCATATCTGCGAGACCTACCGAAACGGTGGTGATTATCGAGATAAGGCAGAAAAGTTCCTCGACCGTTTATATGACTTCGGCGGCAGTAGAGTATTTTTCCGTCCCACCCTTGCCATGGCGCCACAAAACTTCAGAACGACCAAACAAGGCGCACTCGCTTACTTCATCGGCGAAGATCCCGAATTCCCTCAGGACGACGGTTTCATAAAGAAAGGATGGATATCGGCAGACTTCGACAACGAGATCGAAGGGAAGGATGCAATTCAAGTCCACGGCAACATCGGCATCGCCATGGGTAATGTCTATTTAAGACAAGCAGAGGTGACCGTCGGCGGCAAAGAGGTGGTCGTTGATAAGGTCTTCGTGTTTATAAAAAGAGATGGTCATCCCAGACTGATCGTTCATAACTCAGCCGTGTCGAACATCGCTGACACTGAAGTTCCGGAAGACTAAGCGGTTTTCATATTAGATAGGAATTGGTGCCGGAGGTCGGACTCGAACCGACATGTCCTTGACGGACGCCAGATTTTGAGTCTGGTGCGTATACCAATTTCGCCACTCCGGCTTGAAGGATGCACATAATACGGCGCTTTCGGACGGAGCGCAACACTCCCACGGCCGCCAGGTTTTAATCAAATCTTGATACAAAATGCCAGTTCCAATCGCCCGTCGTTGATCTTAAGTAACTCTCTCACATAGCTTTACTTCGAACGTAAAAACATGTTTGCCACGAGAGTGACAAAAGGGCTAGAATGCCTGAGCCAGGTTTTGGCGGGGCCTTACCCAGCCCCTTACCCACGTACACTCACCGTTGCTGGTTGAGCTCTACTATCTTCAATCCGCCATGTCCTGCCTTTTTTCAGGAGAGACCAAATGCCGACAATTGTGTCGCCCCGCATTCTGATAGTTGATGATGAAGTTGAAATAACGGAGATCCTCGCCGACTTGCTCAGTGAAGAGTACGACTGTATCCGAGCAGGATCGGCTGAGGAGGCTTTGACGCGTCTGCACGAAAGCGAATTCCAGTTGGTGATCAGCGACATCACCATGCCCGGTATGAGCGGGTTAGACATGATTCCGCATGTCAAAGAGTTCGCGCCTGACACCGTTGTGGTGATGATCAGCGGCATGCAGACGGTCGAGAGCGCGATCGGTGCGCTGCGACTGGGCGCGTTCGATTATCTGATGAAACCATTCGATCTACGTCAGGTCGAAGCGGTCGTCAAACGCGCGCTGGAACACCACGATCTGGTGGTCGCCAAGCAGCGTTACGAGAACCATCTCGAAGAACTCGTCGAACAGCGAACGATCGAACTCGATAAAGCTTTGAATTCTCTCGAGGGCGCTTATCGCTCCACACTCAAAGCGCTGACTGCTGCACTCGAAACCAGAGACTCTGAAACTCACGGTCACTCGGAACGCGTAGTCTCGTATAGTCTGCGCCTCGGACGCGAATATGGTTTAAATAGTGACGAGATGAAGGCGCTCGAGTTTGGTTCGTTGCTGCACGACATCGGGAAGATCGGCGTGCCGGATTCGATTCTGCGTAAGCCGGCGAAGCTCACTGAAGAAGAGTGGGTGCGCATGCGCGAACATCCGCTGCATGGTCAACAGATTCTGCGTGGTATCGAATTTCTGCAAGGCGCGGCACGCGTGGTGGCCCAGCATCATGAAAAATGGGACGGCACCGGTTACCCGCTCGGTTTGCGAAGTGAAGAGATCGATATCAACGCTCGCATCTTTGCGGTCGCCGACGCTTTCGACGCGATCACGAGCGATCGTGTCTATCGCCGCGGCAAGCCATACGAAGCTGCGTCACAGGAACTTGACGATTGGGCCGGCAGACAATTCGATCCGAAAGTGGTCGAAGCCTTCCATCGAGTGCCAAAGGAAGATTGGGAAGAGCTGCATCGGCAGTCGTTGATGCCGAAGCCGGATCAATTCGACGTGCGCCAGGTTATGCAAATGATGGAAGCTCGTTTGGAAGCCGCTATCTAGAGCCACAAAAAGGGCCACAAAAGGCACAAAAAGCACATAGGGCACATAAAAGAGAGTCGACCTTTTTTGTGCCTTATGTGCTTTTTGTGTCTTTTGTGGCTCTAATTCGGCTGTGGCACGAGGTAGCCGCGACGGGATTGGAGGCTGACGCCGACGCGGCGTGAGGCGACTTCGATGTGGCGATATTCGCCGGGCTGGGCTTCGGCGAGTGGTCTCTTGGGGCGATAGGTGACGACGTACTCCGCGCCGATCGCGCGGGCGACCTCATTTGCCTGGGCCAACATCTCCATACCATCAACCGGCAACATCATTCTTCCGCCCGTCTCATCGGCAATATTTTTCAACGCCTGCTGACTCTTCTTCACTTCAGCTTCGTAAGCCTTGCGCTGTCGCTTCATCGCCGGATCGAAGCGAATGCTAATGCCATATGATGGGGAACGATTTTGGCCCGGAGGTTGGGTGGGATCGGTGGCCCTGATCGGATCTGAACTCGCTGGACGCGGACCGGCTGCGACCGACGAATTATTCTTCGGGTTTTTCTGCCTCACAAATTCCGTGTAACTGATCACGTGCACGGTAGCGCGTGCGGCCATCAGTTTGCGCATCGCCTCGGAGCGATCGACTTTCCCGCCGGGTGAATCAACGCCGTCGGTGATCATCACAACGTGCCGACTCCCCTCCGGCCGATCTTTCAACTGCAAGCCCGCAGTTACGATCGCGTCAGAGATTCGCGAGCGCTTGGTGGAAATGAGTTTGTTCTTGAGTGTCTTGAGAACAGTGGCCTTGTCAGTGGTCCACGGTTGCAGCATCTCGGTCGCATTACCTGATTGCATCACGGCAATCGATGCACCGTCTTCGAGTTTCATCACTAATCGCGTGGCAACCTCACGCGTGAGACTTGTGCTCTTCGACATTCCACCAAGCCCACTCAACTCACCACCAGTGTCGAGCAGAAACAAAACATTTGCGGGTACGTGCCTGAGACTACGCAGTTGTTGTGCCACACCATCTTCGAGCACGAGAATGTCGTCGAGCTCGAGCGTGGGATCGTAATGCCCATACGAGTCGAACGCGACCACCGGAAGCCTGACTTCTTCCGTAAAGACTTTGACCGATTCTTCAGGACTTGGCGACGGGGATGGAGACGGTGACGGGTTAGCGGACTGTTGGCTGGAGCTTTGCGTGGCGGCAAAGGCGAAAAGCACCGCCATCACTAGAAGCCCAGTTGTAAGTTTCAGCCAAGACATTCGGGAATCGGCTGTTTGATGCCCACGCGGATCGAACGTTGCCACAAAGACCGCAAAAAGCTCAGTTTTGATCTTTTCGCGCCTGCGCCTGGACAGCCGTTATCGCGATTGCATCAACGATGTCGCGCGCGGTACAGCCACGCGACAGGTCGTTGGCCGGTTTATCGAGACCCTGAAGTATCGGGCCGATCGCCGTGGCGCCAGCCAAACGCTCCGTTAGTTTATACGCAATGTTTCCGGATTGCAGGTCGGGAAAGATGAGCACGTTTGCGCGTCCACCAACCGACGAGCCCGGCGCCTTCGACTGCGCGACGGCGGGAATCAACGCCGCGTCTGCTTGTAACTCACCGTCGATCTGCAACTCAGGCGCGCGTGCCTTCACGGTTCTCACTGCTTCGACAACTTTATCCACGAGCCGGTGTTTCGCGCTTCCTTTCGTCGAGAACGAAAGCAGCGCTACGCGCGGCTCAGCACCAAGCAACGCTTTGCACGAACCTGCGGCCGCGATCGCGATCTCAGCAAGCTCGACAGCGCTCGGTTCGATCACCACCCCACAATCCGCATAGATCATCGCCCCATCGTGACCAAACTCGCTGTTGCGCAAAGCCATCAAAAAGAAACTCGAGACCAGTTTGAATCCCGAACGCACGCCGATGCAGTGAAGGGCAGCACGAACCGTGTGACTGGTTGTGTTTGTAGCACCGGCAACGGAGCCGTCGGCCAGTCCGGACCGCACCATCAGATTGCCGAAGTACAAAGGATCAGACACGAGCGTGCGCGCTTCGTCGGCCATCAAACCCTTCGCTCGGCGCAACTCGTGGAAGAGCGAAACCATTCGGTCGAAATCAGCGGCACGCTTGTGATCGATGATGGTTACACCACCAAGATCGAGGCGATTCTCGCTCGCAATGGCGCGAATTTTTTCATCTTCGCCAAGCACAGTGATCCGTGCGAGGCGTTGACTCGTCGCCTCAGCGGCGGCGACGACCGTGCGTGGATCGTTTCCTTCCGGCAGGACGATGTGTTGCGGCCTTGACGCGGCCCGTTGTCGAATTCGGTCGAGGATGTCCATGGATGTTTATGTTGCCACAGATTACACGGATCAGCACAGATCTGTATAATCCTCAGCATGTCAGACCTGAACTTGCGAAGTCGAATGACCAATCTCGTGCTGATCATCCCCAATCTGCTCTTGCTGAGTGCACGGTTGATGGTGGATCCGAGGGTGCCGGCGAAAGAGAGACTGCTGGTTGCGGGCGCAATCGTTTACGCGTTCGTCCCGCTCGACTTCATTCCCGACATGCTGCCGTTCGTGGGCCAGGTCGACGATCTTTACCTAATTGGTTTGACGTTGCTGCGACTGATGAGTGTTAGCGATCCGCGCATTGTGCGCGAACACTGGCGCGGTGGTGGCGACGTGGTGGAATTAGTCGGGTCGGCAACGCTCATCGCGGCCAAATTCCTGCCGCAAAAGATTCGGCGTGTACTGACGTCAAGAGTCGAAGCGCCGAAGACTCCAACCGGCAAGTTCGACACGATAGCGGTGCCGTTACTGGTAGAACGACCTCAAACCGAACCCGCTTCGTCAAACTAAGCTGCGAGCGACCAGTCGATCACACCTTCGACAGCGTTTGCGAGAGCACCAACCAGACTCGCATTACTTGTTTTCAAAGCCCAATATCTGACTTGTTCCGGTAAGTTGTCGGAGCGCGTTTCATCAAACGCGACGAGAGCACAACTCAGCGATTTGGAGTGCGTAATTACAAACAACTCACGTGCGAGACGAAAGTCTTTACCCAGCGCGACCAGCCTGATGTTTGGATGTCGAGGCGGTTTCCAGTCGTCCTCACCAAAAAGATAAACAGACTCCGACACATCGGCGATACGCATATAGCGATCGATTATCGGCTGCAACGCTGAGAACTTCTCGACTCCGGCGTAAACCCTACCCGAGCGATTTGTGCGCAGCAGAATCGCGTTCTCGATCATCAGGCATCCATATTCAACCGATGCGGTCGTGGTGTGGCAGACGAAAGACTCGTGCTCGATAAAATCACGTCGGGCGAGGCTGGCAATTTCACCGATATTCTCGATGTTTTCGACGCCGGAGTGCTTTAGGGCCTGCTCGAAAATCGAAAAGTTTTTCACTGCGGGGGCCTCCATGCCTCTATAGAGAAGACTGTTTTAGCGGAGTAAGACTGCGAGAGCGTTACGAAGATTTCGTGAAAGTGTGTAGCTGCGGAATTTGCGGATTGAAAATCCGATTTAGATCCGTGTCATCCGTGGCTAATTCAGTCTTGGCGTAGGGCGCTGAGGATCTTTTCGTGAATTCCGCCAAAGCCGCCGTTGGACATAACGGCCACAACATCGCCGGAGCGTAGCTCTGGCCTGAGGTGCGTGACGATTTTATCCGCATCAGGGAGGGCTAACGCAGGTTTTCCTTGTTTCGAAATCGCCTCAATTAATGCAGCGGTATCAAGCGCGCGTCCCTTTTCTGTGACCTTCTGGCTGTCGAACACCGCTGCAATGACGACATAGTCTGCGGCCGCAAAGGCGTTTGCATAGTCTTCCTGGAAAACTGCGAGTCGAGAGGACCACGAGCGAGGCTCAAACACGGCGATCAGACGACGATCTTTGTACCGTGCGCGTAATGCGCGGAGTGTCTCGCGTACGGCGGTCGGATGGTGTGCGAAGTCGTCGATCACCACGACACCGCGTTCTTCACCACGCACCTCAGCGCGTCGCTTCACGTTCTTGAAACTCGCAAGCGCGCTACGAATCTGTTCCTTGCTAATGCCCCATGCGTCAGCGGCGACAATCACGGCGAGACAGTTGAGCAGATTGAACTCGCCCAGCAGTGGCGTCTCAAACTCACCCCACGACTGGTTCTCACAAAACACTTCAAACCGCGAGAGACCTTCGCCGAATTCAGCATTACGTACTTGCCACTTCGCGCTGCTTTCCGTGCCGAAAGTCTCAACTCGCGTAAAGAGTCTTTCACCAAACGATTCTACAACCGCGCGCACGTTCGGACTGTCCCAGCCCACGATCAACCTGCCGTTCTCCGGCACGAGATTCATGAATCGTCGAAAGGCAAGCTTCACCGCATCGAGATCGCAATAGATATCGGCGTGATCGAATTCGATGTTGTTGACGATCGCGAGCTCAGGCAGGTAGTGCATGAACTTCGGACCCTTGTCGAAGTAAGCCGTGTCGTACTCGTCCGCTTCGATGACGAAGTAATCGCTGTCAGTCACACGAAAGCTACTGCCAAAATTCTGCGCCACACCGCCGATCAAAAAAGTCGGATTCAATCCGCCCTGGTCCATCACCCACGCGGCGATGCTCGTTGTGGTTGTTTTGCCGTGCGTTCCCGCCACCGCGAGCGAATGACGGCCGCGAATGAACTCTTCCTTCACGACTTCTGCCTGTGAGCGGTAGAGGAGTTTGCGTTTGAGTGCTTCTTCGACTTCCGGATTACCACGCGGAATCGCATTTCCCACGACGACACAGTCCGGCGATGGCGTCAGGTGGTTGCGGTCGTATCCGTGGGCGACGTTGATGCCGAGATCTTCGAGCATAGTCGACATCGGTGGATAGACGTTTAAGTCAGAGCCGGTGACGTGATGCCCGCGTGCCTGAAGCATGCCGGCAAGTGAAGCCATCGCGGTTCCGCAGATTCCGATTAAGTGGTAATGCATCCGTTCCGCACCGTTTCGTAATCGAGAGGTACGCCGCCGGATCTGATTAGATCCAGTGAAAGCGAGTTCAGTTTAACTTTTAAGCGAAAGTAATCGAGGACGGAGTCGGGGATGCGTCCGTTTTCGGCGAGTGGAATTCCACGCGGCAAAATCTCGTGCGCAGGAAGATCGTCGCCGATGCCTGCGATGCGTTCCTGCCAGAGTGTCAGATAACCGTCGAGATCACGCAAGTTTGGCAGATACCAAAAATACGGTGCTCCGGAAAGCAGCACGCCCCACATGCTGTATGACGAGATGGAGCAGACGAGTACGTCGGCGGTTGCCAAACTCAGCAGATCGCTCACGACTGAATTCGGCTGGCCGAAGTTGGTAATCGGATTGAATTCGTCGACAAAATCTTTCAGCTCAGCCGCACTTCCGTCAGTCAACAGCATGAATGTGACGTTCTCGCCGAGTGCTTGTTTCAATTGCCGACAGATGTTGACGTACCACGCGAGTGGCACGCGCGTGTTCCAGAGACCCTGATACTCAGCCGGGTTTGCAACGGGTAGAAAGTCGCCCATGCGAATGTGCAAACCGACGAGCAATCGCTTGTCTACGATCTGACGATCGAGTTGATAAAGATTACTGGTGAGGTGACGCGTGCGATAGAGCTGCGCGAGCACGAAGTGTCTCGCCTTTCGCACCGAATACCAGTTGCCCCATAAACCTTCAGTCAGCAGCGCGTAAGAACTCTTGTTCGCGAGTCCTTTCTTTTCGGCATACACGCGAACCGCGCGCGCAAAATCCTTCTCGCCCGTCGCGATGTACTCGTCTTCAGTGAAGACGTAACAGGGAAGAATTTTCTTGAGGACAGCGTAATAGATCCAGTCGAATCGCGACGTGCCGAAGTATTCGTAGTACTTGCGATCGTTCAACCCGAGTGCGGGCGGTAAAAACTTGATCCCCAATTCTTCACTGGCAATAAACGCTTTGGCCCAGGGAATGAGCTCGTTTCCGAGTCCCTGATGGCGGCGGCCGATCCACATTGGGAAGCAAACTTTCATGTTGTCGACTTAGGCGGGGAGAATGCGGATGGCGTCGTGTTCCACGCTGAACTCCCGCTTGCGCGGTTGCGCGTTCACCATGTTTCGCAACTCATCGATCGTTGGGTAATCATTTTCGCCGGTGAAGCAGCGAGCGTCGTCGATGAGAATCACGTGATCCTCGATCGGATGAGCGAGTATGAAGTTCAGTTCGTTTTTGATTGGCGTTTCGAGTGATCCTTTCGCAGTGATGCCTCCCGAATAATGACCGTCGAGCCAAAATAGACATGGCTCCTCGATTGTTTTCAAGACGTCGCCCAACAGCCGGCCGCTATCGCCCTGAATGATCTCAATGTGGCTGTCGGCGGCGAACCTGGTGCGCGCCTGCGCGGCTAGTTGCTGGTCCAACTCGAACGAAACGATCCTCGAAAACGACTTTTTCATGGCGTGGACCATGTCGCCGAGATATGTGCCGGTTTCGATCAAGACACGCGTGTTGAATTTTTGCGCGTAGTCGCGAATCAGTTCTTCTTTGACGATGTGCGGAGGCGGCGACGGCCGTCCCTGTTTTTCCCACACGCGACGGGCTTCGAGATCGCGCCGGAATTTAATCACGTCGTCGGGAAGGGTCTTTTTCAGTGCTTGCTTGATTGAATTCAACATTATGTGTTTAGCGAAAACCGTTATCCACAGATTACACAGATTCTATTAATCAATCTGTGTAATCTGTGGATGCGGACCGTGCCCAATCGAGAAACGAATTAACATCAGGCTGCGCGAGGTGCGGCTGAGCCTGCCGCAGCCGTTCTTCGTCCCAATCCCACCATTTGATTTCGAGAAGCTGCCGGACGACGTCTTCAGCAAAACGGAGCCTGATTAGTTTTGCCGGAACGCCGCCAACGATCGCATAGTCCGGAACGTCGGCCGTTACCACCGCGCCGGCCGCAATCAGCGCCCCGTCTCCGATCTTCACACCGTCTCGGATGAACACGCGCGCGCCAATCCACACGTCGTTGCCGATGATCGTCTGGTGCTGTTCATCATAACTACTCGTCTCGGTAAATGAAATTCCACACTGTCGTCGCGTTGAATAAAACACCGGACTGGTGGTTACGAAGTTAGTCGGATGCTCGCCGTAACCACAAATGAACGCAGGTCCGATCGAGCTAAAACGTCCGAGCGTAACGCCGCCGACCTGCGAGTTCTCAGCCAGATAGCTGTAGTCGCCGAAGTTGCTGTTGCTAACCGAGCAGTTTGGATACACGGCTGTGTGATTCCCAAACTTCGATTTAAAGACAGCGCAGCCTTCCTTGACGATCGTCCCTTTGCCAAACTGCGAATTGACGACGTAGCAATCCTTACCGATCTCGACGCCTTCGGCGCTGATCTCCGAATCGATCACGCGGGTACCGAAGCCGATCCTTGCGTGACGATGCCTCGTCTTGTTCTGCATCAGAAAGAGCAGACTTTTGAGATCGTTAATCAAGGCTATTAACTGGCGATCACGTCTTCGTACCGGGCCCGCTCAAAGACGTCGAGAAAACCGCCGTGTGTCAGGTTGATGATTTTGATGCCATGCTTCATTGCAATGCGCTGGTGCATTTCGTAAACACGCCAGATGATTGTCATGGCTTCCATTAGCGACTTGTAATTCCAGAGATTAGGATCCGGCTGATTCTTTACTTCATCTTTGCTGTAGAAATTGTTCGTCACACCGCACTGCGTTAGCCAGTCGTGGTCCAGGCCCATCAGGTAAATCCGGGTGCAACCCATGAACATGCCCGCCATGATCGCTAATTGCACGACAGTTTGAACGCCGGGCGTGACTTTTGTGAAGTCAGGCAAGTCGTTGGTCTCGTCTTCCAATCCGCCACACAGTCCAACGTAGTAAGTTCGATCCTCAGGCAGAGCTTTAGTCGTTTTCAGAAAATCGTTTGCATAATGAGGCACAAAAAATGGCGCCGCCGGTATTCTTTTGACGATCTCACGCTCAATCGGCTCCCGACCATCAAAATATACCGGATCGGTCAGGCAGTAATACGACGGCTGCCAGGTGTCGCTAATAATCGGGTGAAGGTGAAAATAGTTGGCAACGAACGTGATCTCGTTTGCAAGCGGACCAATATCCTGTTGCTTCAGCGACGGGCCATTTCCGATCACAAAACAGCGCTGGCCTTTGTGAACGTTGCGAAACTTTTCATTGCGTTCCAGTAACGATCGGTACTGCCGCAGGATCGCCTGTTCCGACAAACGATGGTCGAGATGCCGGGTCCACGCGTCGGCGCGCCAGCCGAAACGCCGCACGAAATAGAGCGCACTACGCTGCAACATGCCGGAAACACCATCGCGCTCCCACGAACTGCCGATGCGCTCCGCGATCGTCACCGCGTTACTCGTCCCGATTCACAAACTGCCGCGATCACTTCCCGGATTTGATCCGAAGTCATACCAACTGAACTGGGTAAACTCAGCGCCCGGCGATTGATGTCGTCGGCGAGTTCACCGCCGAGACTTTGCACGCCGGCAAGTGCTTCGGATCGATGCAACGGCTGCCACAACGGCCGGGCCTGGATACCGCGACGTGCGAGTCGCTTCATCAACGTGCGGCTGTCTTCGCCGTATTCTTCTTCATCGATCAGTACCGTGTTGAGCCAGTAGATACTGCGCGCCCAGCTTGCTTCGGGCATCATCGTCACGCCCGGTAGATGGGCAAAAGCGTCCCTATAAGCTGCAGCGATACTGCGTTTGATCTCAACAAACTCGGGCAGCAATTCCATCTGCGCACAACCCATCGCAGCTTGAACGTTGCTGAGACGATAGTTGAATCCCGTCTCTTTATGAACGTACTCGATCGGATCGTCTTTCGCTTGTGTTGAAAGGTATTTCGCCTTAGCGGCCCAGACCGGGTTGTTGGTAACGAGCATGCCGCCGCCGCCGGTCGTGATGATCTTGTTGCCGTTGAAACTAAAGCAGCCGATGTGTCCAAGATTGCCAACCTTGCGACCACGATATTCGGAGCCGAGACTTTCAGTTGCGTCCTCGACGATCGCCAGCTCGTACTTGTTTGCCACTTCGATGATCGGATCGAGATCCACGGGATGACCCAGAATGTGGACCGGCATGATCGCGCTGACACGTCGCCCGCTCTCTTTGTTAAGCAAGGCGCCTTGCGTCCAAGTGCATTCGTTTTCGATGAAGTCGATAACGCGCGCAGCGTCCATCTGCCAGTGGACTGGTTCGGCGTCGCACAGCACCGGCCATGCGTTCGCATAGCGAATCGCATTCGCTGGGGCAATGAACGTTAAGTCGGAAACCAGCACTTCATCGTCAGGCTTCACTCCCGCCGCCAGCAAAGCGACATGCAGTGCTGCAGTGCCGGTGGACATCGCCACGCCGTGCGCCGCGCCTACGTACGTCGCAACTGTTTTTTCAAGCCGTTCGACAAATGGACCAACGGAAGACACCCATCCGGTGTCGAGGCATTCTTTGACGTAACGCCACTCGTTTCCACGCAGCTCGGGCACGCACAGAGGAATGCTGCCCTCGGCTACCGCGGCGCCGGGCTCATACGACATAGATTCCTGTTCGGTATCGTTCACTGTTTTCGCGTATCCATTCAATGGTAGCAGTTAGTCCTTCTTCGAGTGAGTATTTGGGCGTCCAGCCGAGAATCGATTGTCCCTTGCGGCCATCGGCGCAAAGGCGATCGACCTCACTGTTTTCAGGCCGCACGCGGATGCTTTCCAACGAGACCGGCAGATCTCGATTCATCAGTTTGAGAATCAGTGACGCCAGATCTCCGATCGAGATCTCTCGACCTGTACCGAGGTTGATGACTTCGCCAATCGCTTTCGGTGTTTCCGCCGCTTTGATGAATCCTTCGACAGTATCCGCAACAAAGTTTAAATCGCGCGTGGGTTCGAGACTGCCCAAACGAACTTCGTCGCCGTTCAGAGCCTGAGTGACGATTGTTGGTATGACTGCGCGTGCCGATTGTCTTGGTCCAAAAGTATTGAACGGCCTGACGGTGACAATCGGGAGCCCAAACGAGAGATAAAACGACTCGGCGAGTTTGTCGGCGCCGATCTTGGTGGCGGAATACGGCGATTGACCCTGTAAGGGATGGTTTTCGTCGATCGGTACCGTGCGTGCAGTGCCATAGACTTCGCTGGTTGAAGTATGGACCACAACTGCCGTACCCATCCGTTGTGCGCCCTGAAGCACGTTGAGCGTGCCTTCAACATTCGTACGCACGTAGGAAAGTGGCGCGTGGTAAGAGTAGGGAATTGCGATCAGCGCTGCCAGGTGGAAAACAACCTCGACGTCCTTGAGTGCGTTTGCAACCGTGTCCTGATCGCGGATGTCGCCGAGCACGACTTCAAAGTCGTTCTTCAACGGAGATTGATCGAGCCAGCCCCACGAACCGGTCGAACTGTAACGCACAAACGCGCGAGTATTAGCGCCCAGTTCGACTAGTCGTTCCGTCAAGTGACTACCGATGAATCCGCCGGCTCCAGTTACCAGTACTTTTTTGCTCGTCCAGCTCATGTTTACAGCGTACTTTTTCGTTTCACAAGTCAGGATGCCTCTTTGGAGTGCGGTGACTTGTCACCGCTTTGGTAAACATACTAAAGCGCCAACAAGTTGGCGCACTCCAAGGTGGCGCCCACGGTCAGTAGCGTCCGGCAGCGATGTCGGCTTTAGCCTGGTCATACTGGTCGACCTTTCCGATGTCGAGCCAGTATTCGCGAATCGGAAAACAAACCACGGTGCGTTTCTCTTCCACCAGACGCTCGATCAAATCGGGAATGTCGTACGGTTGGCCATTCGGAATCGACTGCTGCACCTGCGGGTTGAGCAGGTAGATTCCGGCATTGATAAACTGCCGCATCACCGGTTTCTCGGAAATTCCTTTTACCATCACGCCGTCAGCATCGATGACGCCGTAAGGAACTTTAAACTCATACTGTCGCACACAGACCGTCAGATCAGCTTTGTGTTCGCGATGAAAGTTGAGCAGCGCGCGAAAGTCGACTCTCGTCAGAATATCGCCATTCATGACGAGCAGGGGCTCATTCGCATCTTCAATCAAACTGAGCGCGCCGGCAGTGCCGAGCGGTTGATCCTCTTTAACGTATCGGATCTCGACACCGAAGGCCTCACCGTTCTTGAAGTGATCGGCGATTACTTCGCTCTTGTAGTGAGTGGCGACATTGACGTGGCGGATACCGGCTTGCTTGAGTTGATCGACAATGTGCTCGAGCAATGGTTTGTCGCCGACCGGCAACATCGGTTTCGGTACTTCTTCAGTCAAAGGGCGCAGCCTGCTGCCCAGACCACCGGCCATCACTACGGCTCGCAGCGGTAGTTCATACTCCTTGACCAGTTCCGTCAAGAAAGCGACGTCCGTTACACAACCCTGTTCATCGACGATCGGAATGTGCCGCACGTCGTGTTCGGACATCAGGTGGAGCAGTGTGGGGTCGTCAGTGCCGGGCGGAGCAGTAATGGCGCTGCCAAATGCGGTTTGGCGTTGTCGCAGCAGTTCGCTAATCGGAAGCTCGAGGTCCATGCCGGCGAGGATCGCGCGCCGGATATCGCCGTCAGTGACCGTGCCGTAGAGGCGGCGGTGCTCGTCGAGCACGAGTGCGATACCTTTCGCGGAGTGGTCGATACACTCCATCACCTGTAGTACGGATTGCTGTGGCGAAACTGTTACCTGATCTAATAGGCTCATTTATTCTTCGTGGCCTGCCTTAAAGTCCAAACCCGCACTTGGATACAGTCCGTACCGTGCCCGGCAGTGGGCGTCGCACTTGGACGGGGTCAGTACCGTCCGCGGTAGCGGATGGGTTAACGCTGAGGTTCTCGATTGATAGTTGATTTCGCATGCTGATCACTGACCCATCCGCTACCGCGG
>DASWUM010000111.1:0-35554 GCA_036401595.1 Pyrinomonadaceae bacterium | reverse complement strand
GTCCCGAATTCCACGAAGGGGCGGCCACGGAGGGCCGTCCCTACAGTTCGCTGGATGAATCAAAGTGAGGTCAACGGGCGGAGGCTGGAACAGCTAGAACCAGCCCTTCTGACTCTGTATGTACGTTCTCACAAAGTCTTCGTCAGACTTAGTCAGATAGATAATCCCTTCGACGATTCCGATGACACTCATGACAATCGCCAGGATGCCGCAGCTCAAAACAGACACCAGCAGCATGATGACGCCCTGCGTCGTGTAGCCAAGAATGAATTTGTGAATGCCGAGACTGCCAACCAGGATGGCGAGGATCCCGGCGACCAGTTTCTTATCGGCTCCCATTGCTCGCCAATCCTGCAACGCCCCAACGTTGACAGACTGCATCGGTTGGTAGCCGGTGCCGATTGGTGCGGTTAGTTGAGCCTGGCAGTTCGTGCAATACTGCGCTATCTCATCATTGACGGCGCCGCACTTGGTGCAGTATCTGCTCATCTTCTATACGGTCTCCGAGCTGGGTCTACGAGTTTGCGAAGATACTCAGGCCACCAATAATGAACGCGAAAATCAGGTAGCCGCCCCAGACAAGGATGCCGAGACCGAGAAAAATATAACTGAAAAGTTTAGCTTTCTTCGACGCATCCAATGCGCCCGGCATATCGCCTGCAGTCACTTTTCCGTTTACCTGAGCAGCGAAAATAATGCTGATGATTCCGAGGGGGAAACAGCAAACCGCCGACAAGATAGCGGGAATTAAATAATTGGGAACGCTTGCAGGCGCGCCGGCATCGGGCGGGGGAGTCCATTCTTGAGACATTCAGTTTCTCCTGAAAAACTAATTTTGAAAGATTCCAGCGATAGATGAATTAGCTTGAGATTCGCGCTTACGCTGCGTATCCGGGCCCGCCGCCAGGGGTAAATGCAGGCGGTGGTGGCGGAGCGTTCTTGCGCTTTTCAAAAATTGCCACGCCGAGCAGTCCACCGAGTATAGCGAAGACTAACAGCAGGGCGCTTATGACCAGCGATTGAATTATTAGCGGCGCGATAGCGTTACCCTGAGCTTCAAACTGTTGGCGCATCATTTCGGCCTGACGCGGATCGACGTTCTGCATGAGACGAACGATCATGTCTCTCATCACCGGTCCCATGGCCAGCGCAACCGGGATACCGATGGCGAAGTGGATTACCGCGCCGATCGCTCCGGCAATCACTCCCAGAACTGCTCCGTCACCCGCGCTGGCAGGCGTCGGCGAATTCTTCACATAAAGATACGTCGCCAACAAGCCGCCCAGGATCGCCCAAAGACAGCAGCAGAGGTTCGCCGCACTGACGAACGGAATGACTGACAACACGCCTATAAAGACGCCGCCAATCAGGGCAGGCTTAAATTTATTGTTCATCGAACTTGTCCACTAGTGAAAGTTGGAACAACCACGTTTAGATCGTTGGATTGTCAGGGGTCGAAGCGCCCTGAATAACTAACAAAGAGGGAGGGGAATGTCAATAAAATTGAGCCAGCCGGCTTACCGAACCTCGATGCGATCTCCAGCCTGAAGCTTGGGATCCTGTACGGCTCCTGATTTGATCTGTTTGAGAGTGTATAGAGTGGTCACCAGACGACCCTCGGAGCCCTCACGCGAAAGCTCAATTTTGTTGTCTGATTTGGCAGTCCCGCCCGCTGCCAGCAAAGCCTGAAGCAATGTGACGCCAGGTTGAAACACCTTTTGACCGGGATAACCAACGCGTCCACCGATGTAGTAGAACTCCTGCGGCCGGTTGGTTACGTTGATCACGTCACCTGATTGAACGGTTAGGTTGAGCGTTGCCGGGTCGCTTAGGTCGTAAACCGGGCTGGGCGTGCCGCCACGCAGAATCATTATGCGCGCGCCGTCGTTTCGCAATTGCGACTCAGCCAGGACGACGTAAAGGGGAACTCTTTCTCGTCTGAGAAACCGAGTACCGGGCGAAGCTACCAGTCCGGTCACCGTTATCGAATGACTGAGATACTGGCGCACGCCTACCAAAACTTTGGCGTTCTCTTCCACGGCCCTTCTCTTGAGTTCCGCAGAGATCGTGTTTTGGATTTCCTCAGGCGTCAGTCCAGCCACGGAAATGAGTCCACCGGCCACGGGCAGGTCGATGGCACCGTCCTCAACGACGGTGAACAACGTGGACCTGTTATTGGCCGAATTGGGTAGGCGAATGTCGAGCACGTCGCCGGCGCCAACGCGGTAGATCTCGGTTAACTGCCGTTCCGCATTGGGCCCGGCAGGAGTGTCGATGATTGACGTCTTGATCGGCAAAACACCGGCGGTTTGCTGAGCGTTTACAGAAGCAAGAGACGCAAGAAGAAGAGAAGCGAGCAGGGCTAGGGAAATTGGTTTTTTCATAAGCAGGGGCATTTGCTTGGAATCAAATAGCGGTAATAGTTCCAAAAGCCATCAAACAACTAATCCTCACATTCTTCCTGAAAATAGGCGCCTCCTTGGAGTGCGCCAACTTGTTGGCGCTTTAGTATTGTTGCCAAAGCGGTGACAAGTCACCGCACTCCAAGGAGGTGCTTCGGGCTTGCCCGGCACTTCTGTTATAGTCATTGTTTCTTTTTATGTACGAATTTGCAGTAACACCAGCAGTCACAAGCATTCGTCGCCGTGGGGTCGAGATCAGCGAAGTCACGCCCGACAGCCTCGGCGCCGAAATGGATCTCGAAAGCGGAGACCGAATCATAAAGGTCAACGGCCGGGTTGTTCGTGACTATCTGGATTTTCGTTTTCACACCGCCGGTGAGACCGATCTCGTCCTCGAAGTGCGCAAGAAGAGCGGCGAAGATTGGGAAGTTGAACTCGAGCGAGCGGAAGGCGAAGACTTCGGACTCGCATTCGAACAGATCGTTCCGCGGCAGTGTGCCAACGAATGTATCTTCTGTTTCTGTAACGGCAATCCCGCCGATGCACGTCCTTCGCTCTTTATCAAGGACGAAGACGTGCGACTTTCTTTTCTCTACGGCAACTACACGACGCTAACTTCAATCACCGAAGATGAAATGCGTCGCATCGTAGAGCAGGGTCTCTCGCCACAGTACGTTTCCGTGCACGCAACGGACCTTGATGTGCGCGCGTATCTGCTTGGGATTGATAAAGAGCGAGCTGACATTTCGGCGAAGATCGCGCGACTGCTCGACGCGGGTATTGAAGTGCATGCGCAAGTTGTGTTGTGTCCAGGGATCAATGATGGCGAAGTGTTGGAGAAAACGATCCGCGATCTCGCTGCTGAGTATCCACGGATCACGAGTGTCGCGATCGTCCCGCTTGGTCTGACTCGTTACAACACCGATCCGCGTTTGGCGCGAGTGACTCCGGAGTTCTGTCGCGAAGTGATCGATCAGGTTGGAGTGATTCAGAAAGATCTCCACGCTCAACTCGGAACGAACTTCGCTTTACTCGGCGACGAGATCTATCTCCGCGCAGGACGACGCATTCCGGGACGAACTCACTACGGTGACTATCCACAGATCGAAGACGGCGTCGGCATGGTCCGTTCGTTCAAAAACGAATTCGCGAAACTTGTGCGTCGACTCGATCGCGAAGACTGGACCACCAGCAAAAACAAATCAGGCACGATCTTCACCGGGACTCTCTTCGCGCCGGTGCTGAAAGAAATGATCGACGAGTTGAACGAACGCTTCCAAACCAAGCTCATCGTCGAGCCACTCGAGAACGGTTACTTCGGCGGCGATGTTTCTGTCGCAGGTTTGTTGACTGGACAAGATCTGCTGAGCGCGCGCGACCGTGTGGCAGGCAACTTCGTCTGCATACCAAAGCAGATGCTCAAGAGCGATGAAGCGATCATGTTGGATGGAATGAAACTGAGTGAAGTGTCGCGCGAGTTGGGCCAACCGGTCCACGCTGTCAACCTGCAAGAGTTAGCCACGCTGTTGCTGAACAAAAACTAATTCATGATCGAGAGTGCTTCACCGGCGTCAACGCAGAAAAGGATCCTTGATGTCGGTTGTGGTCAAAACAAATTTCCCGGCGCGATTGGGATCGATGCTAATCGCATGAGTCACGCAGATGTGATTCACGATCTCGGAGTGTTTCCGTATCCGTTCGCTGACAATGAATTTGAAGACATCATTTGCCGGCATGTGATCGAGCATGTTCCTGACGTGCTCGGATTCGTGAATGAGTTGCATCGCATTACAAAGCCCGGTGGCAAGCTAAAGATCGTTACACCGCACTATTCGAATCCCGACTGGGCTACCGATCCAACTCATCGCAATCACTTCAACAGTTATTCGTTTACGTGCTTCATTCCTTCGCGCACGCCATTTCCGTTTTACACCACCGCAGAGTTGAAGCCGCTCACAACTCGCGTAAGTCTTGCGAATCTCTGGCGTGCGTTGGGCATGGAGTTCGTTGTTAATCTCGATCAGCGCTGGCCCTCGTTTCGCTTCACCCGGAAGTTCTGGGAGTTCTATCTATCTACGATTTTTCGTGGCAAGGAACTCACCTTCGAATTCGAGGTCATCAAGGCCGAGCCATAGCGGGTTCGCCGTAAATCCAGTATCAAAGCCTCATTTTCAGCCAACCGCGGCTCAGGCCGTCAGCAACACACTCCAGTCGTGATTCAGAAACCTAGATTTTTCTCCGAAATTTTGGTCCGAACCGGTACAGTTTTTTGAATATTTCCCTGCAAAAACGTATGCAGGGAGGGTGGCCTGATTTTTGCCACGTCCGATAGATTGCATACGTCCTCCGATTCGCAGGAGCATCTAGCCTCCTCGCGGTCTTGTTAGGTAAACGAGAAATTTAGACAGAACAAAAAGCCCTGATCGGGTCCTCGATCGATCCTGGTGCGAATCGAATTCCCTAAGCGGCAGGTGCGGCGTCATTTCGGGAGGGCTCTTAATCAAGCTGGTAACTCGCTCGATATTTATTACTCTTGAGGAGGGAAAATGAGAAAGTTCACAACGATCTTGATGGCGGTTCTGGCTTTAGTCACTTGCCAGATCGTTATTCAAGCCCAGAGTACGACCGGCTCTATCTCCGGTACTGTGACTGATCAAGCCGGGGCGGTTGTTCCTGGTGCGAACGTCACCGTCAAAGGTGAAGCCGGCCAGTCGTACAACGCAGTCACGAAGGGTGACGGCGTGTACACAGTGCCCGGTGTTCCCGCAGGTACCCCGACATATACAGTGACGGTCACGGCTACTGGTTTTAAAACGGCTGTGATTCAGAACGTCAAGGTCGACGTCGCAACCCCTGCTACCGTCAATGCACAACTCGAGTCCGGTAACATTAATGAGACTGTCATCATCGCTTCCGGCGCCGAAGTACTGCAGACGGAAACGGCGACGGTAGGAACGACGATCACAGGTCGTCAGATCCTCGAGACGCCCATTCAGTCACGCGATGCATTGGATCTCGTAACACTGTTACCAGGTACCACGACCACAGGCGTGGTGCGAACGTCTTCGATCAATGGTTTGCCGAAGAGCGCGCTCACCATTCAGATCGACGGTGTTGACGTGCAGGATAACTTCCTGAAATCGTCAGACGGATTCTTCACTTTCATTCGTCCGCGTATCGATGCGATCGACGAGGTGACTGTTTCCACTGCGACCCCTGGAGCTGAGAGCTCTGGCGACGGCGCCGTTGGTATCAAATTCCAAACGCGTCGTGGAACGGACGACTATCACGGCAGCACCTTCTGGCAGCACCGCGATGAAGGTCTCAACACTGCCAACTTCCAGAACAACTATTTCAACACGCCTAAGAGCAAGTTGCGCTTGAACCAGTTCGGTGGCAGCTTCGGTGGCCCACTGCCGTTGCTGAAATTCGGCGAAGGTAAAGGTTCATGGTGGGATTCGGGTCGAGGAAAAGCATACTTCTTCTTCAACTACGAGCGCTTCCACCTCAACGAAGCTTCCCCGGTTCGTCAACGACAGGTCTTGACGGCAGAAGCTCAGAACGGAATCTTCCGTTATGGAACCAACGGCACCAGCACCGTGAACTTGTTCAATATCGCTGCCGGCGCCGGTCTCACCAACACGATCGATCCCACTGTGAACAACATGCTCAATACCATTCGCACTGCGACTGGTTTGAGAGGTTCGTTCCAGCCAGTGGGCACTGGCGGTGTCTTCTTCCGTCAGCCTTTCAGCTTTGCTAACGACGGCCAACAGCGCAGACGCTTCCTCGTGCTGCGTATGGACGGAAACATCACGAAGAACCATTCAATCGACGGTGTCTTCAACGATCAGCCTTTCCGCTCCAACGTCGACTTCCTGAACAACGTCGATCCGGCATTCCCGGGACTGGCCAACGCCGGTACCCAACAGTCAGATCGTCGTTCGCTTTCGATCGGCGTTCGTTCGAGCTTCGGCAAGAGTGTGGTTAACGAATTCCGTTACGCACAGTTGGCCGGCTGGCTCGGTGGCAGCACCCGCTTCGATCTCGTTGGTGGACCAGAGTTCTTCACCAACCTGATGAACGGCTACTCCATTTCACTCGCCGGCGCGGGTCTAACCAATCCGACAATCCGCAATGCCTTCAGTTCGCGCATATCGCCGACCCAGGACTTCTCGGATTCGGTGACGTGGGTAACTGGCAATCACACCTTCAACTTTGGTGGACAGATCAAGAAGATTGAGACCATTTCGGATTCAGTCGGCTTGTTCGTTCCAACGATCGGTTTGGGTGTGGTCACCGGTGACAACGCGGTCTTGACTGCGTTCAATAACATTCCATCCGGCGTTAACACCGTGCCGGGCGCGACTACCACTGAGCTTTCCAACGCTCAGAATCTGTATGCTGTTCTTACCGGACGTGTCAGCACTTTCGGTGGAAACGCAGTGTTGGGCGCTGATGGTAAATATACGCTCAATGGCAACCGTCACTTTGAGATTCAGGAAAACACAAATGGTCTCTTTGGACAGGACTCATGGCGTCTGCGCCAGAATCTGACCGTGAACTTCGGCCTCAGATGGCAGCCGCAAATCGGCGCGAAGATGAACAGCGCAAACTATGCGATCCTGACCGATCCAAACATGGTGTTTGACGTTTCGGGTCCAGGCAATCTGTTTAGCCCCGGAACCCTGACCGGTCCAATCCCAACTGTTCGTGGCAACACGATCGGTGAGAAGGCGTTTAAGGATGACTTGAACAACTTCGCACCAAGCTTTGGTGTTGTTTGGAGTCCGAGCTTCACTGGCGGTCTCGGAAAGAAACTGTTCGGTGGCGATGGCACCAGCGTGTTCCGCGGCGGTTTCTCTCGTGCCTTCATTCGTGAGGGTACGTTGATCGTCGAGAACAGCGTCGGCCAGAATCCTGGCGGACAGTTTTCAGTTAACCGCAGTGTTGCTTTGGGTAACCTGAGCATCGGAACTTTGTTCCGGTCACCCGGTAATCCGAACGTAACTGCGCCAGCGTTTGCTACCACTCCTGTTTATCCGCGAGCCCTGACAACGGCAGACGCCGCTCTCGGTTTCGCTCCGGATTTCCATTCTGGATACGTTGATTCCTGGAGCTTCGGCTATCAGCGTCAAATTGGGAAAGACACTGTCATCGAATTCCGTTACATCGGAAACCGTGGCAAGGAAATGCAGGAACAGTACCTTCTCGACGAAACCAACGCGATCGAGAACGGATTCGGTGCTGAGTTTGCTCTCGCCCAACAAAACCTGATTGCCAATATCAATGCCGGTCGCGGCGTTAACTTCCGCTACTTCGGAGCAGGTACCGGAACGAACCCGTTACCCATTCTGATGTCATATCTGGTGCCGGGAAATCTTAATCCGACCGTGGCAGGTAACTATGCGAACGCAAACTTCGCAAGCACCACGTTCACGGCTTTCCTGTCAGCCGCCAATCCGAATGTGCAAGGTTTCGCTGCTAACCTCGCGAATACCTCAGCCACGAGGAACAACGGCGCGGCAGCAGGCCGTCCTGCTAACTTCTTCCACAACTGTCCAACCACTCTCGGTTTCTGCTTCCAGTTCGACAACTCCGAGAAGAGCTGGTTTGACGCAGGCGTGGTTGAAGTTCGTCGCAGAATGTCTGCTGGTCTTCGCTTCCAGGCGAGCTACCAGTATGGCAAGTCGTTCACTAACGCGTATGCTTCCGCCAACACCACGTTCTTCGGTCTCGGTGCCGGCGACCAGAGCAACGCCGCGAACAACGCGCTGCGTGCCCGTAATTTGGACAAGTCGTTCTCGCAGATCGACTTGAGACATGCCTTCAAGTTTGACGCCACCTGGGATTTGCCGTTCGGTAAGAATCGCAAATACTTGTCGTCGTCACACTGGCTGGCCGACTTCGTCCTGGGTGGATGGACGCTCTCACCGACTGTTCGTTGGCAGAGTGGTTCACCGATCCTGATGGAAGGCGTACAGCTTGTCGGCATGGATGCCAAGGAATTGCAGGATGCGATCAGTGTGTACTTCAACACCACCGTCACTCAGCCTAACGGCGCAACTTCAGTGGCGAATGTTACCTACCTGCCTTCGGACATTATCGACAACACCATTCGGGCCTTCACGACCACCGGCAACACCGTTTCTGGTTATGCTACAGGTCAGGCTCCGACCGGACGTTTCATCGCTCCGGCTGGTTTCGGTAACTGTCAACAGCGGACATCGGGTCAATGCGGTTATCGCAAACTCGTTATCTTCGGACCGAAGTTCTTCAAGATCGACTCGTCAATCGGAAAGAAATTCAACATTAGCGAGCGTGCGAACGTTGAGTTCCGTATGACGATGTTTGATGTGCTCAATCACACCAACTGGCGTTTGGGCGGCTGGACTGGCAACGTGAATAACATCACTACCTTTACCGGTCAGTTTGGACAAATGTTGAATGGCTGGGCGTATCAGGATCCGAACGGATCGAACGATCCGGGCGGCCGCATCACGGACTTCATGATCCGTATTAACTTCTAACCGCAAGGTTAGTTTTTCAAGAGGCGTTGTCAAGCAATTGGCAACGCCTTTTTTGCAAGCTTTTTCAATCGGTAGTATTGTTAGGCCAAACAAAATTGCCAGAACGGAGCGAGTGTCATGGGCTTACCAATCACGAGTCTGACGCGGCGACTGTTGTTCCTGGGTGCTATTTTCTTTTATTCCTCAGCTGTCACAACAGCTCAGATCGCAGGCGCAGATACTACCAACACGCGTCTCGGAGGCAATAATTACATCGTCGGCACGGTCTACTCACCGGATGGTTTTCCGATCACTCAAAAGATGAGGCTCAAGCTGAGTTCGCCGACCTTGGGCGAGATCATTGCATTGACTGACGACAGAGGACGATTTGCCTTTAGCAGTCTTAATGCCGGAGTTTATACAGTCATCATCGATAGCGAAAAAGAGTACCAGCCGGTAAATCAACAGGTTGAAATCATAAGGGACCGGAATATTGCACCGGAAACCTATTCCGTATCGATCCGTTTACGATTCGCTGATAATTCTAAAGCGACTACGAAACCTTCAGTCGTTAGCGCCGCGAATGCCGGAGTTCCAAAGAAGGCGCTTGACCGTTATGACATTGCGTCAAAGCTGGCCCGCGAGAAAGACTATGAGGGAGCAATAAGGGAGCTGAGGCTGGCTGTCGAGGAGTATCCCCGTTTTGTCACTGCGCTCAACTTGATCGGGATGTTGCACCTGCGTTTGAACGAGCTTGATAAGGCTGACGATGCGTTCAAGCAGGCATTGAAGATCGATCCCGAGGCCTATGAACCGTTGCTCAATCGATCGGTCGCACTCTTCAGGTTGACGCGATTTAAAGACGCAGAATCGCTTCTTCGCAAAACGTTGAAGGTCAAACCCGATTCCGCTTTTGCATACTATTATCTCGGCCGCACGCTCCAGAAGTTGGGTAGGAATGACGAAGCAGAGAAGGCGCTTCTTAAATGCACCGAACTGAAGCCGGGCGAAATCAGCGAAGCGCACCGGTTGCTGGCGGCGATCTATCTGGATCGAGGAAAGCCTGACCGGGTTGTCGAGCAGTTGGAGACCTATCTGAAGCTGGTCCCGACCGCGCCCGACGCCGACAACCTCCGCAAGGTGCTCGAACAGAGCAAACGCTCACTGAAGCCGTAACCCGACAGTTATTTTAACTACGGATAAACGCAGATAAAATCCGGACCTTTGTCCGCGCTTATCCGTGGCTCGCGATTCATATATTTGCAAGAAGATCCAAAAAATCGTATCTCCGTTAAGCGTCATTCTCAAAAACCCCTGCAAAATGCTGCCTCGTCCTTCCTCAGACAACGGGCACGCCTATTGCGACTCGTTTTCACGAACAATCTTTAGCGCAATCCGCTAGTCCCCAACAGCTTAATAGGAACTGAGAGTTGTCACCTCGAACGTACCTCGTTCAGGTGGGTCCTTAGCTCTTATCGCTCTTAAGGGAGTGCACGATGCGACAGCTTATTAGTCACGATAATTCGTTCGGCTTCTTCATTAGGACCGGGTGCTGAGCACGGCCTTCCTTTGTTGAGCAAAAGGGCTAAATCTATTTTGGAGGATTAGGTGATGAAAAACGGTTTACAGAAGTACCTGTTAGTACTCCTGACCGTTGGTCTTTGCGCACTCCCCGCGTTAGGACAAGGTGCCTCGACAGGAACACTGTCAGGAACCGTGACCGACCCCAAGGGTGCCGTGGTAGCCGGTGCTACCGTGACGGTGAAAAACACTGGTACCAATCAGGAGTTTTCCACACAGACCAACAATAACGGAGCTTACAGTATCCCCACGTTGTCGTCGGGCGTGTACACGGCCACGATAGTTGCCGCAGGTTTCAAACAGGCTGCAGTCACCGAAATCAAGATCGACGTGGGCAAAGCCTCGACCATCAATGTCGAACTTGAAATCGGATCGCAGAATGAAACCGTCACGGTCGTTGGCGGCGGCGAATTGCTGCAAACGCAATCAGCCACAGTTGGCACTACGCTGACTGGCCGGCAGATTAGCGATTTGCCAACGGCTTCTCGCGACGCACTCGACCTCGTTCTGTCGATGCCCGGCACGGCAACACCCGGACGCCCGCGCACTTCATCCGTGAACGGACTGCCGAAGGGCGCGCTTAACATCACCCTCGACGGAATCAACGTGCAAGACAACCTCCTCAAATCGAGTGACGGTTTCTTCACCTACATCAGACCGCGAACCGATGCGATTGCCGAGGTAACAGTTTCCACTTCCACTCCGGGCGCCGAGAGCTCGGCTGAGGGTGCGGTACAAATCAAGTTTGTCACCCAGGGCGGCTCCAACCAGTATCACGGTGGTGTCTACTGGTATCACCGCAATCCTGCGCTCAATGCAAACTATTGGTTCAACAATCGCGACCTTGCTGCGGATTTTGTAACTAAGAAAGCACCGCAACAGCGCATTCTTCTAAACCAACCCGGCGGCAAGATTGGTGGTCCAATCACCATTCCTGGTTTATTCAATGGCAAAGACAGAGCGTTTTTCTTCGTCAACTACGAAGAGTATCGTCTGCCGGAAAAGAGCTCGCCGCGAACACGCACAATTCTGAGCCCATTGGCTCAGACGGGAATCCATCGCTTCACTACCACGAGCGCAAGTTATGCCGCCGCTCCACCGGCAGGCGTAACCTGCGTGGCAACAGCGCCTAACTTCACTTGCTCTGTGAACGTTTTGACGATGGCGGCGAATGCCAGCAATACATTGGTAGGCACTATCGATCCTACGATCGGCGCGTTGTTGGCGTCCATGCGCAGTTCGTTGGCCGGTGTGAATTCGGTTTTCGTGCAGACGTCGAACCCGAACCTGCAACAGGCGACCTTCTTTAATCCTGGTGGTCAGACTCGCAAGTTCCCAACGGTTCGATTTGACTTCACGGTTGCGAAGAATCATCACATCGAGAACATTTGGAACTATCAACAGTTCCGTTCGAAAGTCGACTTCCTGAACAGCGCGGACCCGGCATTCCCGGATTTCCCGAACTTCGGTAGTCAGGATTCGAACCGCTTCTCCAACTCGACTGCATGGCGTTGGACCATTTCGCAAAACCTCGTCAACGAGGCGCGCTTTGGTTTGACTGGTGGAACTTCATTGTTCTTCCCGCAGGTGAACGCAGGCCAGTTCAGCAACCAGGGTAATGTAGCTCTGGGAATTGGCGGTCCGGGCATCTCGACTGCAACAGTTGTGACTGCTCCGTCGCGTCGCAACTCGCCAGTGAAACAGTTCACCGACACGCTCAATTGGATCAAGGGCAATCACTCCTTCCAATTCGGCAGCACCGTGACGAGAGTTAACTACTGGGCACAGAACACCACGGTGGTTCCGACCGTCGGTTTCGGTATCAGCGGCACGCTCGCCGGTGATGCAACTGCATTCGGTGCGTTCTCAACATTGCAGGACACGGTGAGTCAGCAAGCTGCTGCAGCTTCGCTCTACGCGACGTTGGTTGGTCGCATTAATGCGATCACGGCCAACACTCGTTTGAACGAAGAAACAGGCAAGTATGAATACCTCGGTTCGTTGATCACCCGTGCACAGTTAACTGAGTACGGCTTCTTCGGTCAGGACACCTGGCGCTTCCGTCCAAACATTACGTTAACGGGCGGTTTGCGTTGGGAAGTTCAAGGTCCGTTCCAACCTTTGAACGATAGTCTCTCGAGAATTGAATCGTTTGATCAGATCTTCGGCGAGTCGGGCGCAGGCAATCTCTTTAAGCCAGGCACCTTGACCGGTACACCGACGAGATTCGTTCAGTTCTCACAGGGTGAGAAAACGTTTGATACGGAGTACGGAAACTTCGCGCCAAGCGTCGGCATCACCTGGAGTCCGAACACAGGCACCGACGGCTTCATGCACAAGTTGTTTGGCAACTCCGGCCAAACGGTTCTTCGCGGCGGTTTCTCAATCGCATTTGTTCGCGAAGGAACGAGCGCCTTCACCAGTCTCTTCAACTCGAATCCAGGCGGCACGCTGACAGCCAACCAGAGCACGAGTGGAACACCGTTCCCACTTAGCTTTGGAAACCTGTTCCGTAACGGAGTACCGGCACGTCCGGCGAATCTGGCAACGGTACCGGTGTATCCAAGCCTCGGCGGCATCACCGATCCGGCCAATACTTTCTCGCCTGACATGAAGACAGGCAGAGTGAAGTCGTGGACGTTCAGCGTCCAGCGCGAGCTCACTTCCAACATGGTGGTGGAAGTTCGCTACGTTGGAAATCGCGGCAGCGATCTCTGGCGCCAGTACAATCTCAACGAGACGAATTTGTATGAAAACAATTTTCTCAATGAGATCAATCTGGCACAGAAGAACCTGCTGGCGAACATCGCGGCCGGTCGCGGAATCCAGTTCCGTTATCAGGGACCAGGAACAAACACATTTCCACTTCCAAACCTGCTCGGTTACTTGACCGGAAAGGCTCCGTCGACGGCCAGCAACTGCAATACGATTGGAACGTGCAACACGCTTTACAGCGGCACGCTCTGGGCCAACACGGCTTTCACCACGCCGCTCAATCCATTGAACTCGAATGCGCTTACATTCGCCGGCGTCATTGCTGGAACGACGAACGAGGCGACGTTCAATCCAAACCGGATCGCGGCTGGTATTCCGTACAACTTCTTCGTTGTTAATCCAGGCAAACGCGGCGGCGCGTTTATATTCACCAACGAAGGAAATAGTACGTACGATGGTCTGACGTTCGAATTCCGTCGTCGCTTTGCTAAAGGTTTGTTGGTGCAATCGAGCTATACCTTCTCGAAGGCGCTCTCAAACATGTACGCGAGCAACTCGGATCTTTTCGATCAACCGGCCACGCTTCGCAAAGAGTTGGACAATCGTCGGGGCGTAACACCATTTGATATCACCCAGGCTTTCAAGACCAACTTCATTTACGAACTGCCCGTGGGACGTGGTCAACAGTTCCTCGGCGGCGCAAATGGTTGGGTCGACAGACTCCTCGGTGGCTGGGGATTCAATGGCAACATCCGTGTCCAGACCGGTTCACCCTTCTCATTGGGTAACGTGCAACTGGTCGGAATGACCGCCAAGGAGCTTCAGAAAGCAGTCGGTGTGTACCGTACTGAAGCCGACGCCGATGGCGTCATCCGCGGCAATATTTGGGCGTTGCCTTTCGACATTCGTCAAAACACCTTCAGGGCGTTCAATACCGCTTACGGTTCCGGCACAACGGGCCCGATCTACAATCAGGGAGCACCGACTGGACGTTACATCGCGCCTGCCGGTCTGAATTGTAATTTTGGTTTCACTGGCGAGTGCGGTTTCCAGAATCTCGTTCTCAAGGGACCGGCGTTCTTCCGTTCTGACTTGAGTATCGTTAAGAGAATCAAGTTCTCGGAAAACACCAACCTCGAACTACGCGGAGAGATGTTGAATGCTTTCAACAACATCAACTTCCTCATTGGTTCGGCATCGAACGACATCAACACGCTCGGCGGATTCGGAACGGCGACGTTTGCTCGTTACACCGCTGCTTACCAGGACATCTCGACCACCAACGATCCCGGTGGCCGTCTGGTCCAGTTAGTAGTTCGATTCAACTTCTGATCGATGGAGTTGTGATCGGTTCAGTGAGGAGAGCAGGACGGCCTGCTCTCCTCAATTCTTGTTTTCACCCGGCATTCAGAAATCAAATTTTCACGAGGTGTTCAAATGAGGAGAGTGCTTTTTACTGTTCTGGTGCTCGCGCTCTGCACCGTGTCTGCATTGGGTCAAAAATCAAAACCGTGGAACGAGTTGACGGAAAAAGAAGTCGCCAAAATTCTCAACGATTCACCGTGGGGACAAACGCAAACCGAAGGGGACGAATCCCGACCGGCGCCGACAAGTGCGATCACGCGAGTGGGGGATCGTGATTTGTCGCGCGAAGGCGAAGCGCCTAAGACCAGTCCGTCCAGAGTAATCAAATACCGAACCAGGTTTCTATCAGCAAAACCCGTACGTGGGGCATTTGCCCGCTACTTGTTGTTGAAGAAGACTGATGCCGATGAGAACCTTTCCACACAGTTACAAGGTTTTGTCGATCGCGAATTTGTTGACTACGTGGTGGTTGTGGTAATGCCGGAGGCTGAAGATCCAAAGTTGGTTGATCCAACGATGCAGTTTCTAACCTCAGCCACCGCGGACGTATTGAAAGACAAGGTTTATCTCGAGCGAAAAGATGGCAAGCGCCTCGTGCTGGCAGATTATCGTCCGCCCGGTCCCGATGGTATGGGCGCCAAGTTTGTCTTCATGCGAATGATCGAAGGCAAACCGTTTCTAACTCCGGAAAGTGACAACGTTCGTTTCTTTGCCCAGCTCAGTGAAAAAATGAAGCTGAACGTCAGATACAAAGTGTCTGACATGATGTACGACGGGAAACTGGAGTACTGATGAAAAAATTATCGATTCTGATCCTTGTGACAGTCCTCGCCGGAATAGCCGCGGCGCAGGATAAAGAGTTGTGGCCCAGGTGGGACAAAGGCAAGGCCAACAAGATGTTGAATTCGTCTCCCTGGGCGCAAACACAAACCGATACCGACACGTCTGAGATGACTTACTCGCCGACGACGAATGCAGGTACGTCTTCGATCGGGCAGTCGACAACAACAAGCCAAGGCGGTCCGACTGCAGGTCGAGCCGTGCAAGACAACCGCACCGATAGGGGCGCGAGCAATCAGTCGATGAGCGTTAACTATCACGTGCGCTTTCTTTCCGCTCGACCCATTCGCCAGGCGTTTGCGCGCATGATCGAAATTCAGGAGAAAGACAATAAGAGTGTCCGCGAACAGCTTGGGCCGTTTGTCGAACGCGATTTCAGCGAGTTCATCGTGGTGACGGTTACGTTTGATGCGTCTGACAATCGCTTTGCGGGGCCAGTGTTGCAGGCGTTTTCGAGTGCTACACACGGAACACTCAAGAACCAGGCGTACCTCGAGCGCAACGACGGCAAACGTCTCTTCATCATGGATTACAAGCCACCCACGAACGACGGGCTCGGAGCAAAGTTTGTTTTCCCGCGCCAGGTTGATGGCGAGGCTTTCCTCACAAACGCAGGTGATGTTAGATTCGTTGCGCAAGTCAGCAGCAAGATCAATCTCAGTACGAAATACAAACTTCAGGACATGATGTACGAGGGCAAATTGGAGTATTAGTCAGGCGGAGCATTAGTGTTTAGAAAGGCCCAGTGAATGAATAAGAGACTCCCCGTTGTGCTAACGCTCATGCTTCTCGCTGTAGTGGTGGCTGAAACAGCAATCGGGCAAAAGCAATCGCAATCATGGAAAGAGTGGACCAAGAAGGATGCCGAGAAGATCCTCAACGATTCTCCCTGGTCACACTTTCAAGTTGATACGGATCTCTCCGAGATGTTTTTTCAACCCACCACTGATGCGCGTACCTCGGGTGGTCGAGCTCCAAATGCAAACTCACGGCTGGAGCAGGGTGCTACGAATCAGGCAACCAGTATCAAGTATGGCATTCGGTTCTTTTCGGCGAGACCGGTGCGCCAGGCTTTCATCCGCATAATGCAGTTAGGACAAAAGGACCTCGACCCTGAGATGGCGGCTCGTATGAACAGTTTTGCCGAGGTCCTGTCGGAGGATGCGATCATCATCGCGGTAACGACCGAGGGCACGGACAAGCGTTCGCTCGGAAAAGCGATGCAGATCATCGAGAGTGCGGCAACGGGAACGCTCAAGAACTCGACGTACCTGGAACGAAACGATGGGAAGCGATTGTTTCTCGAGCAGTATGTGCCTCCCGGTAAGGATGGATTTGGCGCCCGCTTCATCTTTCCTCGGATGGTCAATGAGCGTCCGTTTCTCAGCCCCGAGATCAATGACGTTCGGTTTGTCGCAGAGTTTGGGACGTCGATAAAATTGAATATGCGATTCAAGGTCTCCGACATGATGCTCGACGGCAAACTCGAGTACTGATCACAAAAACTCAAAGAATCCAGCCTGTTAATCTCATAATCCTGTAAACTACGTACGAACGCTTTCCGACAGATACGCCGAAGGCGTTCGCAATTTCAGACTAGGATTGCAATCTAACGCCGAAGGCGTTCGCTAACCCCAGCCCAGGGTTGGGAGCGTAGCGACAACCCTGGGTTAGCAATCAAGAGTGTTAAGAAACCCTGAAGGGGTTCCGCGCTTGCCGAACCCTTTCAGGGTTCATTCCTCATTTTGTGGTGTACCCAGGGTTGTCGCTGCTCTCCAACCCTGGGCTGAGGTTAGCGAACGCCTTCGGCGTTAATGGAATAGTTATCGCCCTGGGCGTTACAGTCAGGTTATTGATGTCTTCGTCGTTTGCGAGTCAGCTTCCTCTTGCGCCGTTGGGTGCCGGCGATCTGATTGATCGGGCGCTCAGATTGTATCGTCGCCACTTGTTTGTCCTGATCAGGACTGCCGCTCCACCAGTCATCATCATCGCTGCCGGCTGGATGCTTCTGTCGATCAGCATGCGCCAGATCTTCATCGTTTCCGACCAGGGCGAACTCTTCTGGAATATTCTTCTCATGCTTGCGTCGTTTGGAATCATGACAACTGGCTACCTGCTGATTCTCGTCGTGATGGGAGGCGCAACGCGCACGCTCGTCGCGCATCTCCTGCGCAACGATCCGGTAACGGCTCGTGCGACGTATGCCGCGATAAAAGCTCGTTTCTGGGGATTGATGGTCGCCTCGATACTGGTTGGCATATTCATTACTTGCGTCCTGTACGGATCGATATTCGGCGCGGAAATCGTGTTCCTCGTCTTTGTGTTTGCCGCGGCAGGGTTGTCAATGATTGCGCCGATTTGGTTGATTGTGATTCTGTATATCATCGGCGGATTGGCGGGGCTTGCTGTCTGGCTGTGGACATTCTTCTTTGTCGTCGGAAAAGTCGCGTACGTTCCCCAGGTTATGTTGGTCGAGGGCAAGGGAGTATTCGATGCCATTGGACGTAGTTTTACGCTCGCGCGTGGCAACATGCGTCGCCTGATGGCGATGACACTCTTTACAACTTTCGCAACCCTCTCGGCAGTGATGCTGCTGGTTGTGTTCATTTACATCATCGGCTCGGTTTTCGGGTTCGATGCCACGAATTCGGCCGAGTGGCCAGTGTGGTACACAACCTCCTACAGCATCATTGGTCCATTGGGCTCGATACTTTTAACTCCTGTGTGGATGCTCGGACTGTCGCTACTCTATGTGGATGAACGCGTCAGACATGAAGGCTATGACGTCGAATTGATGGCAGCGCGGCAACTGCCGGAAATGCCGGAGATTGATGTTTCCTCACCACTGGGAACGGCACTGTATTCGATGGAGCGTAAACAACTACCGCCGCCACCGCGATCAACCGGTCGTGTGCTGGACATCAGGTAATTAATGTTTCAACTCTCAACATCGCGGCGTCGAACCCTGGCTGTTTCGCTGCTGGTGTTGCTTGTCACTTGCACTAACGCTGCCGCTATTCCGCTATCCAACTATCAAGAGAACCTCAAACTGGCCATCGACACTCTACAAACACTCACTGAAATCGAAGACGGCTCGACAGAGAGCGATCTGGAGTACAGGTTTGAAGAATCGGGCAAATCAGTTCGTTCAATACTGCCCGAACATCAGACAGTCGAATTTGAGGGAGACTCTTACAACGTCGACAATTCGTGGTTGCACAAATCGCTCGACGAACTCAACAAGTCGGGGAGTCGCTCGCACAAGCTCGCACAAATCCTCGAGACACTTCGCTCGCTTGAAACCAGAGTTGCAGAGCGTCAGAGTCCCGGACGACAAGTGGACAGCAAAGAGCAGGCGAAAGCCCGGCTCGACAACATCCTGAAGCGTCCCGAATATGCCACGGGTGAGCGTGGCTCAACTGCACTCGTTCGTTTACTTCAGGACATCGCGAGATGGTTGGAAAGCCTGTTCCCAAAACGAAACATCAACCCGGGACGAATCGACCTTATCAGCATCATCGCGCGGATCCTCGTTCTGGGCCTCGCGGCTCTGGTAATCGGTTTTGTGTTGAAGATTGTGCTCGAGTGGTTCCTGGGCAGATCGAGAAACCCGAAGCGTAAGAAGATCAAAGAGCCTCGAATCGTTTTGGGTGAACGGCTCGAGCCAGACGCTACTGCGAAGGATCTGCTCTCCGATGCTGAAGCGCTGGCCCGTCAGGGCGATCTGCGCGCCGCGATTCGTAAGGCCTACATCGCGTTACTTGTTGAACTGGGCGATCGCAAGCTAGTGAGCCTTGCGCACCACAAAACCAATCGTGATTATCTGAATTCACTGCGTGCCATGCCCCAGCTTCATTCACGCATGCGAGGGCTCACCAATAGCTTCGAACTCCATTGGTATGGTTTTGTCGCAGCCACTCCGAGTGACTGGCAAGACTTCCGCGCAGGCTACCTCGCTGCTCTGGAAGGCGGAGCCAACTAACGATGCGCCAGCGACTCACCATCATCATTACTGTTGTCGTGATCGTGGGTTTGCTCGTCATTCTGAACTCGATCGGTCATCTGAAAAAGGACAAAGTCCAGGACTTTGAAGTAGCTCCGAATCGTTCGACGTATCACTCCGGACCAACCGGACTACGCGCAATACACGACCTTCTCAACGAGTCGGGCTACAAGATCATTCGCTGGCGTGAAGCGCCGAAGAAGTTGATGAGCGACTCGGGCAAGCTGGTGAAAACGTTTGTCGTCGTAGGCCAGACTCAGATCCCATTGACTGAGGACGAGGAAAACTCCTTGCGCGATTGGGTCGCAGCGGGAGGGCGTTTGGTACTGATCGATCGCAAGCTGCATAACCTCGCGCCGGAGTCGATGGGTTGGGCCATCAACTCAAGCGCACAGGAACTGCCAAACATTGAAGTGGATCCGGCGAGTTCGAGCCAGATGACCGACGGTGTGACTGCGCTACAACCGGTCCAGCCGACAGTTTTGACGGGCAGTATTCAGTCAGTAATGCCTTCTCGTTTTGCCGCGCGGCTAAAAGTTGTTCCTCCGACGGAAGAAGTCGGCACGGACGAGAAGCCCCGGAATAGAAGAATTGCGCCGAAAGGCTATCTAACGAAACCGCAAGCCGATGAGCCGCCGCCGGAAGTAACGACGTCGTCCATCTCGCCATCACCGGTCATCCACGTCGCCGACAGTAAGGGCGCCATACTCGTCGACTATTCGTATGGTTTGGGTAGAATCGTAATTCTCAGCGACCCATACATCGTCAGTAACAATGGCATCAAGCTGAACGATAATTTGCAACTCGCGATCAATACGATTGCAGGACAAGACGGCTTGATTGCGTTCGATGAATATCACCAGGGCCGGGGCGTTACTGAGAACGCATTCGCCGCCTATTTTGCCGGTACGCCAGTACTCGCTCTCGGAGCACAAATCGCGCTCCTGGTATTGCTGATATTGTGGACTAAGGCGAGGCGTTTCGGTCGTCCTTTGCCGTTGGCGCAAGTAGACCGCCGCTCGACTCTGGAGTTTGTTGCTTCGATGGCGGAATTGCAGGAGCGTTCGAAAGCATTCGATCTTGCTATCGAAAACATTTACACACGCACGCGCCGCGTTCTCGCTCGCCACGCCGGACTCGACTACAACAGCTCGCGCTCGGAGATTGCTACACGTGTCGCTGAGCGGTCGTCGATTGACGAGCAAAAACTGGAAACTCTGATGCGTCAATGTGAAGAAGCAATCAACGGAGCGCAGATTACATCGCGACAGGCGATCGATCTGGTGAGACGCCTGCGCGACGTTGAAAGACGACTGGGCCTCTTTACACGCCTGCGTGACACGCGACAAGCAGCAGAAAATATTTGATCTTCGTACTTTGAAACTCTGGACTTTGCGAACGGACAACCGATGCCTGAGACCGTCTCCTCTACTGTCGAACACATAAGAAGTGAACTGCGGAAAGTAATCGTCGGACAAGACGATGCGATCGAACAAATTTTGATCGCATTGCTGGCGGAGGGCCATGCTCTGGTTGAGGGCGTACCCGGAACGGCGAAGACACTGACCGTCAAAACGCTTTCGCGAATCATCAATGCGAGCTTCAGTCGCATTCAGTTTACGCCGGATCTGATGCCTTCCGACATCACCGGCACCAACATCTTCAATATCGCCACCTCGGAATTCAACCTGCGTCGCGGTCCAATATTCACGGACATTCTGCTCGCCGATGAGATAAATCGTACGCCGCCCAAAACTCAGGCGGCGTTACTCGAAGCGATGGAAGAACGACAGGTGACTATCGACGGCGACGCGTATCAGCTCCCACCGATCTTTACTGTGCTGGCGACGGAAAATCCGATCGAATACGAGGGCACATACCCGTTGCCGGAGGCGCAGCTCGATCGCTTCCAGCTCAAGATTCTGCTGGAGTATCCGAACGAAGATCACGAGCGTGAGGTGGTGGCGCGCTGGAATGCGGGGTTCAATTCAAAGCGTTTGGACGATGTGGACATACAACCACTCTCGGATCCGACGGCCATCATTCAAGCTCGCACCGAGGTTGCACGTGCGCAGATGGAGCCGGGCGTGCAACGTTACGCGGTCGATCTGGTCCGGCGCACACGCGTTCATCCGTTCATTTATTACGGCGCGAGCCCGCGCGCTTCGGTAGCGCTCTTGCTCTGTTCGAAGGCCCTCGCGGCAATTCGCGGGCGTGATTTTGTTACTCCCGACGACGTGCGCGATGTTGCGTTGCCGGTGCTGCGACATCGTTTGACACTGCGCGCCGAAGCTGAACTCGACGGCGTCACACCCGATTCGGTGATCACGGATATTCTCAAGTCAGCGGAAGTTCCCAGATAAAATAAAGGCCATCCACAGATTACACAGAATCTGCGTAATCTGTGGATGGATTTGATAATCACCTTGCGCTTCGTTTTTACAAAGTTCTTCTACTTTCTCGTCGCGCTCGCGTTTGTGCCGTTATCGTTGTCGTGGCAGCAACCGTGGCTGCGTTGGGTTGCGCTTGGCTATGACCTCCTGCTTCTCGGCGCTGCAATTGCCGAGTCAAGATTCTGCAAACTTCCGAATGGTTTGATGATCTCGCGCGAGTTCAGCAGTCGCTTCGCAATGGGTGCCGAAACCGAAGTCCGCATCCAGATTCAAAACGCGTCCAACCGATCCGTGGCGTTGATGGTGAAAGACGAGTATCCGCCGCAGATGAATTTGACTGGCATGCGTGAAGGCCTCGTCAACGTAGATGCGCAGACCTCAGCCACACTCATCTACGGAGTCAAACCACCGAAGCGTGGCCGGTTTGAGTTTGGACAAACTGCGGTGCGCTTCCGATCGCGGTCCAGGTTGATTTGGTGTCAAACGAAAGTAGTTGAGCCCACGACCGTTAAGGTTTATCCGAACATGCGGCGGGCTCGCGAAGCAGAACTCAAAGCCCTCGGCGCTCGCTCCGTAGTGTCCTCGCATCGCAAGACGTCGTGGCGTGGTGAAGGCCGCGAGTTTGAATCGATGCGCGACTACGTTCGTGGTGACGAGTTGCGACACATTTCATGGACAGCGACAGCGCGACGAGGAAAGCTAACGACGCGCCAGTATCAGATCGAACGCGATCAAACCATCCTGATCGCGCTCGATGCAGGCCGGCTGATGACGGCGCGAATCGAACAGGAGACAAAACTCGATTCCGCTGTACACGCAACACTCAGCTTGTTTTCAGCAGCCGCGCGAGCCGGCGACAACTCGGGCCTGGTCGTCTTTGGACGTCGCATCAAGAGCTATCTGCCCCCGAGTCGAGGCCGCGATCACATTGACGCCGCGCTCGAAGCTCTTTACGCGGTCGAGCCGGAAATGATCGAGCCTTCGTATGCGAATGCGTTCGAGTTTATTGCCGCGAACAGTAAACGCCGATCCCTCGTTGTTTTGTTGACCGACCTGGTGGATGAGGAAAGTTCGAAAGAGTTGTTGACGTCTCTTCACATCCTGCGGCCTCGTCATTTGCCGCTTGTAGTGACGATTGCAGATCGGGATTTGAAGGCAGTCGTACGGCAGGTGCCCGGATCTGTAAAGGAACTCTTCACGCAGTCTGTTTCCGAAGAGATCATTCATCATCGCGAAGCCGCGCTTCGCATGGTCGAATCGATCGGAGGCCTCGCCCTCGACGTAACCGCCGCCGCCCTCGCCCCTGCATTATTGGAAACATACCTGCGAGTTAAAGAACGCGGCCTGCTCTAACCCTGTTGAACGTACTGTAGGGGCGGCCCTCCGTGGCCGCCCCTGCGTGGAACTCATCAATTTCTCAAAGGCAACGGCGTTCGCTTCGGCGAACACGATTCGACACAGGGGCGGCCACGGAGGGCCGCCCCTACAGTACGTTCGAGCGCGTCATAATTAAGCTAGTCAGTTTTTTGTTCGTGACCAACAAGCAATAGGTAGGAATAGAGCGCCACGCCAGTGACGATCGCAATGCTGTACTTGATCCTCGGATCCATCGGCACCGGCGAGATGAAGCCTTCAATCGTACCGGCGAGCACGAGCAGAACCGCAACTCCAATCATCAGCCGCACAGCTTCCATACCGCGCGTCTTAAGTGCGTCGGCGCGCGTCAGATTGCCAGGCATGATCATCGCACTCCCGATCAGGAGTCCGGCGCCTCCGGCAATAAAGATGCACGAAAGTTCGACCACGCCGTGCGCGACCATGAACGTCACCAGATCCTTACCAAAGCCGGCGCGGTAAGTCAGCGCGAGCACCGAGGCGATATTGGCGCCGTTGAAGGCAAGATAAACGATCGTGCCGATTCCGAAAGTGGCCCCGAAGGCAAAGGTGTAGATCGTGACCAGAATATTGTGGGTCATGATCATGCTCGCGCCTTCCTGGTTCGACTCGTTGAGTCGTTCCCACCAGTGCGTTTGCGTTTCGATGTACGTTTCGCGAAACGCTGGTGGTACTCCGACAAGTTCGGAAAACTCCGGATCGTAACGCGTGGCCACGAAACTAAAGACCGCAAAGACTGCGAAGATCGAAAACGAAAGCAGCGTGTAGCGCCAGGTGCGGCGGAAAGTTTGCGGCAATTCGCGAGTAAAAAATCGCCGGATGCGTTGGCCGCCCTGCGCGTCAGCTCGATAAATGCGGCCGTGCGCGCGAATGACCAGGCTGTTGAGGTAGTTAACCAGACGCGGATCGCGCGACTCAGCGCGTGCGATGGCGAGATCCGAAGCCGTGCGACGATAAATACGTCCGAGTTCGCGGACCTCGTCGCGGTTCAAACGGCCGAGTGACGAGCTGTCGAGTAAGGTCAGCAGATCCTCGAGCCGCTGCCACGCGTTTTTCCGTTTGTTGATAAATCGATCGGGAGGCACGTTCAAGAAGATACAAAATCCTGTCAATCCTGTCTAAGATATCTGTATGCAGCCACGACTGGTTGAGTGCATCCCTAACTTTAGCGAAGGCCGCCGCCCTGAAACCGTTCGCGCCATCGCCGACGCGATCGCTTCAGTCAAGCCGGCGTGCGTTCTCGACACGCATATCGATCCCGATCACAATCGCTCGGTCATAACTTTTGTCGCGCCGCCGGAAAAGATAGTTGAGGCGGCAGTCAGTGCTGTTAGACGAGCCGCAGAGCTTATCGACATGCGCACGCATCAAGGTGAGCATCCTCGGCTCGGGGCCACGGATGTGTTGCCGTTCGTGCCACTCGACGGTGTGTCGATTGACAACTGCGTCAGGATTGCTCACGAAGCCGGTGCGATCATCGCGCGCGACCTCTCGATCCCTGTTTACTATTACGAGCGAGCGGCGATGCGTCCGGAACGCGTGAATCTGGAAGATGTCCGTCGTGGTGCGTTGGAGCTGCTGCGCGAACAGATCACAATCAATCCTGACCGGACACCAGACGCGGGGTTGGCGCGCGTTCACGAGTCTGCGGGCGCGATTGCAGTCGGTGCACGACCCTTTCTGATCGCTTTCAACGTCATTCTTCGCAGTTCCGACGTCGCCATCGCGCGCCAGATTGCACGCACAATCAGAGCGCGCAGCGGCGGTTTGCCTTACCTCAAAGCACTCGGCTTTCGTTTGCAAACGCGTGGCTTGGTCCAGGTGTCGATGAATCTGATCAACTATGAGGTAACAGGAATGACCGTTGCATACGACGCGGTTCAACGCGAAGCAGATCTGTTAGGTGTGGAAATCGAAAGCGCCGAAATCGTCGGCCTGATCCCGCGAAACGCTCTCGATCGAAACGCAGCTTACTTCAACAAACTCGAAAACTTCTCAGAGTCCAAAATTCTCGAACACCAGATCGATCTGTGTTCATCGAAATAAGAATCCGTGAAATCTGTGGCTAAGATCCAAGCTTGATTATCACGCCTCGCAATTGCTTATCTTTTTGTGTTGCTCGGAGATACGTTGTCTCCTCACGACTCTTTTTGGCCTTATAGAGTTTATTGAGCGCACCCTGTTCTTCCGCACTCAACCCGCGCTGCGCCTTGAAACCGATATTCCGAATCTGAAACCGATCCCAATCCCCAACGCGATCGCGATCGAGCTCAAAGATCATTGGACTCTTGGCCAGCTTCCGCAATGTCGCTGCCGATGTGCGGTATCCCTGGCGTGTCCTGATCTTTTCTTCTTCTTTGATCGTCAGTTGCAGCGTGTCTTCGCGTGTCGGTCTAAACCCGAGTTTGCGGTAAAACCAGAAGGCGCCTGATTCGATGCCTTCCTCGTTTTCGTGTCCGATTTGATAAGGATCGAGCGAGAACGCACGCACGCCAGTGAAGTGAAGAAAAACGTTCAGCGTTCGTGCATACAGCCATGCCGTTTCGCCGTCGCGAAACGTGTAATACAAATTGAACCCACTCTCCATGCGTTCAAAGAGCGAAATCCCTTCGAAGTAACCGATCGGCACGCCGTTCTTGTAGATCATTGCCGAGTGACACGCACGCAGCGGCAAACGTTTCTCCGGCGGCAGACCGGACAGAAACAATTCGACACCACGGCCTAATTCGACGCGGTACACATATTTCGGATCGCCGTGGGTGAAGCCGTAGAGCTCTCGATAACGAATCGTCGAGGCGATGCGCGCATTGTTCAGCGCCTTCTCACCTAGCGCAGGCGACAACTTTTGCAACACTGGCGAAGGCGCGGCGAGCTCTTTTCGCAAATCAACATCACGTCGCTGAATCAATGGACCACGATGGTAAAACAACTTTCCGGCGGCGACTCGCAGACCCGTGCGTGAGACGTTGTAACGCGGCTTCCATGAGACATAAAGCTGCTGCGAATCGTAGAGCTCGGCGCGTTCCTTGTCAGGCTTTGGCAATTCGTCAAAGCGCGCGACGAGCCACGACACTTCCGAACGCCCTTTCCGCGCCGCTTCCAGCCATTTTTGATAAGGAACGTGTGCCTCGACAAAAGCGTCTTCTTCCAACAGCGGCATGAAGCGCGGCCACGTTTCTGCGAGCCGGTACTCGTTTTCAAACCAGTCCCAATCGATTTTGACCTGCAACGGGAAAAGCTTCAGAAGCCAGCGCACGATGTAAAAGCTGAACGTGTCGATGACGGAAGTTCCGGCGATTCCGGAGATTTCGGGATGTTGCAGTGGCGAAGTATCGACATCGTTTTCGATCAGATGCGCCACTCGATTTGAGAAACCTCGCAGCTCGCTTTCCGTCGTGCTAACAATTGAAGCTGTTTGCGGATAGGCGCGCAGGAACAGAAGGATCTCGTGATAAAAAACGAGCGAGTCGGTGTCGTCGAACTTCTTGCGCGAGATTTGTTTGAGAAGGCGTTCGATACGACGTGAGGCGGCCTCACTGAATTGATTTTTCAGCTCATCGAGTTGATTGAGGAGTTGAGTTGTGTTGTCGGGCGGCACGATCGTTATGCTCGTCGGATAAACTTCGCAGCAATCCAACCCAAAAGCACCAGCACCGAGAGGATGATCCAGTTGTTTCGATCGCCGTAGGTGATGCCCGGAAAGTGGTTGCTAATCATGATGAAAACCACGGGCACTGCCATGAAGGTGTTTTGTTTCGATCGCAACTTGGCCTGCGCCGAAAGTCTTTCGTCAGGCTTTCGTCCTTCTTTGAGGGCCGCAATCATCTTTTTCTGTGACGGCAGGATGTGCATCCAGACATTCGCCGCCATGATCGTGCCGAAGATTGCGCCGAGATGAATGTAAGCAGCGCGCGCGCTGAAGACTCTCGTTAGACCATAAGCCACGACCACGATCAGCACATACGCGATGGCCGCGAACAACTTCTCGTTGCGACCAAGCGGCGACAACATCATCATGTCGTAAACAAATCCGCACGCGAAAATAATTCCGATCCCGAGTGCTACCGCTACCCCGAGGCTGAGGTCGCGCACGTCCGGATCAATCAGCGCGCCGCCGCCGAGATAGTAGACAAGGACCAGCAACGCGAAACCACTGAGCCACGTTATGCCCGCTTCCCAGCGAAACCAGTGCAGCGTACGTGAAACGAGGTCTGGCATTTTTCTTCGTTCGACAACGTAAAAGCCGCCACTATGGACCATCCACACTTGGGCCGGCGTTCCCGTGTTGAGCGCTGCTTTTTCTTCTTCCGTCAGGCGTGCGTCGAGCCAGGTGAAGTAATAGGTGGTGCCCACCCACATGATTCCGGCGAAGACGTGTATCCAGCGAAGTAGCAGGTTCAGCCATTCACTGAGAGTTGGGTCAAGGATCATTTTGTATTTGTGCTCTGCTCTCAGGAGCAAAGATGCAAACTACTAACTCCCGCGATAAGTTGAATAGCCGTAAGGACTGATCAGAAGTGGAACGTGATAATGCTGCGCACCATCGTCGACGTTGAAGACGATCGTTACCTGAGGATAGAAGCAGTTGATACTCAGCGAAGAGAAATATGGTTCGGTATCAAAAACCAGCCGATACGTGCCGTTGGACACCGGTCGATCGACGAGGAAGAACGGCTTCACGCGGCCATCGGTGTCGGTCCATGCATGGCTCAACTCGGTCCAACTCTCGTCGGTGTTCTGTATTTCGAGACAGACCGCCACACCACTCGCAGGCGTTCCTCTGGACGTATCGAGTATGTGGGTCGAAATCGTGCTCATCGGCGCGTGCAGTTTATCAAAGAACTGCGGGTGAATTACGCCGAATTGAGTAATTTCTTCAATCTTAATGCGGTAATTTTGGCCTGTTCTGCGGCGGCGAGGCGCAGTTCGGTGTCGGAGTCGTGCTGAAGGCGTTCCTTTAGCGCTGCCAGCATTTCGCCGGGCGACTTGCCGGTGGCACAAATGATGAAGATAAAGCCGAACTTCTGCTCGTAGGCACGATTGAGTTCGGTGAGCGAGTCAGCCGTTTCCTGCGAGGCACTGTTCATTCCGGCCTGTTCCTGGCCGGACCAGTGGCGCGATTGCGTTGATACGTTGTCGCTCGCTTTCTTCTCACCGATTTTGGGATGGCTGCGAAAGGCTTCGAGCCAGTCGTCGGGATTGAGTGACCACCAAGTGCGATCGGCGTGTTCGAGCAAGTCCTCGACGGTCGCGTATGGACGATCGCTCGACATCTGCTCGGCCCACCGTTTCGAGCCACAGCATTGTCGTAACTCTGCCGTTGCTTCGTCAGCGCCTAGTGAGTTTAGCGAGTTTAACGGGGCCAGACGCATTGAGATCACTCGACCAGCGTGCCGTAGACACGCAAGCGGCTGACGCCTCCGTCAGGAAAGATACTGAAACGGAGATGCGATGCGACGCCCGTGTCGGACAGTTCCTGATCGAAGAAGTGGCGCGTGTGGGCCTGGAGTTTAGTGCGTGGTAGAACGCTGGACCATGGGGTTGATAGGTCCGTTAGCGACTCGCTGGTTGCGTCAGGAAGATTGCACGCTTCGAGCGTACAGCTCTCGGGGAAGTTGCCTTTGAAGTGAGATGTGTCGACTTCGATGCGTTTGATTTCTCCCGGGCGGGCGAGCTTGATGATGGCCCAGTCGTGCCCTGGACCACGACGCCGCTTTGTCTCCCAGCCATCACTCATGTTTGCCGCACGTCCCGGCATGATCATGTTATGGCGATGACCGAAGAACATGTCGCTACACGAGAGCACGAGGGCGCCGTTTTCGGCAGCAGCGAGATCGATGTAGCCGCCTGGGCGTTTTAGTTGTTCCCAGTCAGGGACGACTTCGCCGTAAACACGTAGTCGTGCCACGCCACCGTCGGGATAGATCTTGAAGCGCAGATGTGTGACGCGTTCGTCGTAGCTGATTGGAAATGGATTCTGGCTGTCGCCACTAAGCTGCATTTGTGGCAGGAGCGGCACCCAGTGTACGTCGTCGCTCGTTAGTTCCTGTTCGGTGGGCAGGTGTGAGAAGGTTGCGCCTTCGAGCGAGCAGTGTTCGGGATAGTTGCCACGAAAAAAGGCGGTGTCTACAACGATGCCGCGAATGATGCCGGGCAGGCCTAGGCGGATGATGCACCAGTCGAAGCCGGGTGTCCGGCGGCGCCGGCTCTCCCATCCATCCATCCACTTGCCACGATCGGTGTACTTGTCCGCAATAAATATCGGCGCGCTAGCCTTGAGCAAATTCTCCTTGGGGGCAAAAAAATCATCATTCGCAGCCAGCACTGCCCCACCCAGCCGCTCAGATGCAAGATCGATCAGTTCAGTGAATTCCATTTTTTAGCCACAAAAGGCACAAAAAACACAAAAGGCACAAAAAAGCAGGTCTGACTAATTGAGAATATACTTCTTAACTTCCAGTCGTGCAGCGCCAAAGTTAATCAACAGTCCGTGTTCAATTCGCGACGCTCGCAGATAACCCAATATCTGGGCGATGTGCTCATCGTCTAGTGCGCGGACACCTTTTATCTCGCAGATCAAACGGTCGTCGATCATTAAATCAGTCCTGAAGAATCCGAGTAAGGTGCCGTCCTCATCGAACACTTTGACCTGCTGCTGTTGCTCAACTGCGATGCCTCTTTTTCTCAGCCGGTGCGCCAGTGCGTTTTCGTAAATCAATTCGCGGTGTCCTGCGCGCAAGTATTTATGAATCTCAAAACTCGTTTGGCGAATGATATTACAAAGCGCCAGTATCTCAAGTTTGTGAGGATTGGTATTCATGTGAGGTTCCTTTCATTTCTAACTTTCTTTTTGTGCCTTATGTGCTTTTTGTGCCTTTTGTGGCTAGCAACATGTGGCCGTGAGGCTCGGCCGTGAAGTGGCCGCTATCATATATCTTTTTGCCGCGTAGGAAAGTTTTTTCGACGACGCCATTCAAGAGTTCGCCTTCATACGGTGTGATCTTGTGGCGGTGGTGGAGGGTGGAGGCGGCGACGGTGAATTGATGATCGGGGCTCCAAATGACGATGTCGGCGTCACTGCCAACGGCGATCGATCCTTTTTGTGGCGCGAAGGAAACTTGCCGTGCCGGGTTCGCGCAGAGCCATCGCGTCACATCCTCGAGCGAGAACCCGCGGTGGCGCGCTTCGGTCCACACGATCGGCAAGCGAAGCTGAAGCGACGCAATTCCACCCCACGCTTTCATGAAGTCTCCACTCTCACGCAACTTCATCTCTCCCGGACACGGCGAATGATCCGAGACAATGAAATCGATCGTCCCGTCTCGCAATCCATCCCAAAGCTGCTCTCGATTCGTCTCCTCGCGAATGGGCGGACAACACTTGAACTCAGTGGCGCCAGCAGGAACTGTCTCCGCAGTGAAGTGCAGATAGTGTGGACACGTCTCCGCAGTGATCTTCACTCCCGCTGCCTGCGCTGCTCGCAACTGCGGCAGCGCTTCGGCTGACGAAAGATGAACGATGTGAACGCGCGTGTCGAATTCACGACTCAAACGAATCATCAACTCAATCGCATCATTCTCCGCAACGCGTGGACGCGAGTTGAGAAAACTTTGATAGTCGCCATCAGATCCGTTGGTTCGTATTGATTCGGGCAATTCAGCGTGAACAATCAGCAGCGCGCCGAGTCGCGTAAGCTCCGGCATCGCTTCGCGCAGATCTGCCTCGGTGACATGTTGAAACTCATCCACGCCCGACGGAACAAGGAAACACTTGAACCCAACCACGCCCGCGGCAAATATCGGCGCCAGCTCAGCAGTGTTGCCCGGGACGACGCCGCCCCAAAACCCAACGTCAACAAAACAATCGTTACGCGCGGTTGCGAGTTTTGTCTCGAAGTTGGCAAGCGTTGTAGTCGGAGGAATCGAATTGAGCGGCATGTCGACAAGCGTGGTGACACCACCTGCGGCAGCGGCCAGCGTGGCACTACGAAAGCCTTCCCACTCAGTTCGCCCGGGAGCATTGATGTGTACGTGCGTGTCAACCAATCCCGGCATTACCACCGAATCATCCGCAGCTTCGATCACTTCGCAGCCGTCAACCACGTCCGTATAGTCACCCACAAAAACAATTCGCTCCTCGCGAATATGAATCGAACGAGGAGCGATTGCTTCGGGCAATACAACCCTTTGACCGCGGATGATTAGATCGGGAGCCGCCATCTCGAGTTATTCGAACTGCGGCGGTGGCGGTGGCAGGTTCTCGTAATTCTCACCAGGACCTGCGAGTCCAAAGACCTGTTCGTACGCGCACGCAATCGCGCCGTAGGCGATCGGAAATACCAAGAACACTCCGACGTAGCAGAGCAACGCGCCGCAGAGAGTCAGCAAACTAGAGAGTATCGACATTCCCAGCAGTCGCCAGAAATTCGCCATTGCGCCCTTGAAACTGAGTTTGACGGCATCAAAGCCCTGGAGCTTGCGGTCGACAATGAGCGGATAGGCAAACGTGAATCCAATCGAGATGATGATCACAATGACGATCACGAAGAACCAGAAGACAGCGAAAGCACCCATGACGCCGAACATCGCTGCCGGGTTCGGATCGCCGCCACTTTGCGTCGACGCCATCATTCCCACCACCATGCTGATGTAGAAAATAAAGTAAGCGGGCACGACGATGGCAACGATCGGAAGCATGTGTAGCAACGTTGCGACCAGGCTTGGACCAAAGAAGTCGAAGCCCTTGAACAATGTTCCGAATTCAATCGGCTCGCCGCGTCGTCTCTTGAAGAACGACAGATACAGACCACACATCATTGGTCCAAGTAAAATTCCGAGTGGCACTGCTCCTCCGATTAGGAGACCGATAAAACACATGCCGACGAATAACCAGTATTGGTCTTTTACGAGTTCCCATCCGTTCTTGAGACATTGAACGGGCTCCACTACTTTTCGCTTGAAGGGGATCTCAGGTGTCATCTTTGTTTCCTGTCAGCTCTGGGGAATGTTCGAACTTTAGCCCACCGAGGGCACAGAAGAGTGGACCGCGGTCAGGGCCGCTCGGCTTGTGGTCCAATACGAAACGTTGGTCCGGCGCCGAGAAAGACTCTGTTCACGACAGACCGGGGTGCAAGCACGGTTGAGTAGCTGCCTCCATACGGAGACTTGAAAAACAGCGACGTAAACGGCACGAACGTGTAAGACATTTGTCCCGGTTGTTGAAACCAGAATCCGGTATTTCTAAATCGATTTCTGCGCACTCGGATCATTTGAGTCACCATCGCCACCGTCACGCGTCCATTGAACATCTGTCCTTCACCGCGATGCTGGCTCCAGAAATCAAAATTGTCATAACGTCTCTTTTCGCAATCAACGACATTATCGCCGGTGATCCTGTGGCACGCGCCCACCGATCGTTCGTTGAAGATCACCTTGCCTTCACGGATCGTGATCGCCTCGCCTTCCGGTTGAACGTCGATACGGTAGTTTCCCTGATCGTCCAATACAACGGACTTCGATGGTCCACCGACCGTGATTTGCGGCACTTGTTTTCGTTCAAAGCGCGCGACATCGAGAATCGCAGAGCCGCGCAAGAGTTTGAGCGAGACCGCGTCATTTGAAAGCTCTTTGAACAACATCTCGGATGAGCCATCAAGACGCAGGTGCATGTCAGGAAACATGACCAGCTCTACAAAACTACTCTTGCTGGTACGCACCGTGTCGCCAGTGCTGAGTTGTGACTTCTCAACCAGCGGCTGCCACTCGCCGCCGTGATTAAACTCGATACCACTCTCCACGAAATTAACCGTTCCGGGTTTAGCAGAAATGACGCGTCCACGATTATCGTTCGATTCCTCTTCGGGCGCTTCCACCGCCACCGGATTAACACCTTCTTTGGCTTTCTTCGTCCAGGACTCGCGCTTCAGCGACTTGTTGGCTTTGACTAAACTATCGGCGCGTTCGCGAGCCCAGCGGTCAAAGCCGTCTTCGACCCGTGCATCGATTTCGTTTGTCGCGACGCTTCCATTTGTAGTCACGCCGCGTCGTTTCTCTTTCACCCGTTGGCCGTTAATCAATGCCTCACCGTCTCGCGAGATCAGTTCAGTTCGATCGCGTGTGGAAGCGTTTATGCGATAGATGCCGGGTCGAGTGATGAACACTTCGGCACTCGGCGTGATCACACGAATTAGCTCGTTGGCCTGCTCGGGCGAATAGAGCGACAAACTGCCTCGTTCCAGGATCTCGATACTAATCGTACCGCGATTGAGCTTGAGCCGGATCTTGTCGTGCTGATCGCTGAAGATCTGGCATTCAGTGTCGATGCCGAGGCGCAGAAAGTTCCCCGGCTGTAACAGAAGCTCTGCGAAACCATCGGCACCCGTGGTAACGAAATCGCCTTCATCCAACCTTATGCCAGGCTCGAGAATATACTTCGCTTCACTCCGCTGAAAAATCACCGCGCCCTTCAAAGCATTGGCTCGAATACCACTCATGAATCCATCGAGATTCTCACCCACTTGCGCTCTCACGCCGGTCACGCTGAATGCGATGAGGAGTAATAAACTTGGCCAACGCCAAAATGCTGTGCGCGGTGAGTATGACATCTAAAACTAAACGAGAGCTAAGTTTCTAAAGTTGATAGAAAGTCAGTGAGCAGGTTTTTGGCGACCTGCAAACGATACTTGGCTGTCGAGCGAATGTCATCGATCGGGGAGATCTCTCGAGACAGGCTGGCGCAGGCTGTCTGAGTGGTTTCAGCGCCGGGTGTTTGTCTTCGCAGCGTGTTTTCAGTTTCTACGCAACGAACGATTATCGGCGCCACGCTTCCAACAGCGATTCTTACATCTTCGATACGTCCCTGGTCAATACGCGCGAGGCCGGCAAAACAAACCTTGGAAATCGCCTGGGCTTTGCGCGTGCCGACTTTGCGATAGTAATGAGACGCGCCGTGCGTGTTGCGCGGCAGGCGAATGCGAGCCAGCAGCTCATCCGGACCGATGAGCATCTGCTTGTAGCCGGTATGAAAACCGTTGTACGGAAGCCAGCGTGAAACGCCGGTCGATACGAGTTCGATCTCCGCCTCGTAGACGAGCAGCGCCGGCGGAGAGTCTGCGGCAGGTGAAGCGTTAACGATGTTGCCGCCGATTGTGCCTCGATTTTGAATCGCGAGCCCGCCGGTTTCACTTGCGGCCTGACACAGCATCGGAAACTCGTTTTGCACTATCGGATGCGACTGAACTTCAGTGTAAGTCGTAAGTGCGCCGAGCGTGATGTGAGTATCAGTTACATCGATTCCGCGTAGTTCGTCGAGGCCCCAGATGTTGACATAATTGCGGTGGTCCAACTTACCGGCTTCGAGCAGCACCATCAGATCCGTACCGCCGGCGAAAGGTTTCCAAACACCCGGTTCGGTTTTGAGCAGTGCCAGCGCGTCCGCGAGCGAGCGGGGCATTCGTAAATCGTAATTTGGAATGAAGGCTCTCACTTCTGATATGCCCGCACTACCGATTCGAAGATCTTCATGTAGCCGGTACAACGGCAAAGATTACCGGCGAGACCGTTGCGAATTTCGCTTTCGTTTGGTTGAGGATTTCTCTTGAGCAGATCCACAGCGGCGAGGACCATTCCGGGCGTACAGATGCCACACTGAGCGCCGCCGTGATCGATGAACGCCTGCTGCACTGCATGCAATTCTCCGTCGACAGCAACGCCCTCGATCGTCGTAATCTCAGCGCCGTTCGCCTGCGCCACCGGCACGAGACAGCTATTCACAATCCGCCCATCGATAACGACCGTGCACGCGCCACACTCCCCCTCACCACACCCTTCCTTGGTGCCCGTCAAATGAAGCTGTTCCCTCAGCACGTCAAGCAAGCGCGCCATCGGAAACACCTCAACGGTGCGCTCCTCGCCGTTCACTGTGAAGTTAATTTGCATAGATAGCCGGTGGACGTTTAGCCTTGCCTGTTACAGACGGCAAGAATACCATGTACTACATGCTGGATTGGAGTAGTTGCCCAGAAGTCGAGCGAATCGAAGGTAAGGTCGGTGGTGCATGGGTTTTCAAAGGTACTCGCGTGCCCGTCAAGGCGCTGTTCGAGAACCTGGAATCCGGTGCAACCGTCGAGCAGTTTCTCGCTTGGTTTCCGGGAGTTACATCGGATCAGGCTGTTGCTGTCCTCAGTTCTTATCGCTCAGAGACCCCTTTAACTCTCAATTAACCACCGTCCCTGTAAAGGTGATTTGGGCGTTATTGTAGGGGCGGCCCTCCGTGGCCGCCATTGGTTTTAGCACCAGGTATTCAAGAATCGACGATCTCGGATTCGGCGAACACGACTCAATCGAAGGGCGG
>DASWUM010000110.1:0-5551 GCA_036401595.1 Pyrinomonadaceae bacterium | reverse complement strand
ATCGGTGACCCACCCGCTACCGCGGGCGGTACTGACCCCGTCCAAGCACGATTGCTGTTTCACCAGGGCTTATGTCGTATGCCAAGTCTCGCGACTGCTGTAGGCCAGGTTTCAAGTCTAGGGTATGCCAAGTCCTGAGGCTGCACGCGCTTTCAATCTTGCGTCGCACTTGGTTGGGATCAGTACCGCCCGCGGTATCGGGTGGGTCGACTTCGGCTGCAACGATCACCAGAGGTTCGCATGTTGATCGGTGACCCACCCGCTACCGCGGGCGGTACTGACCCCATCCAAACACCATTCCCGTTTCAATAAACCTCAAGACTTATCGTCGAAGGTTGGTAGATCATCACCCTGGCCGTTCAGCACGTAGTCGATCGCGTTTGCCACGCTTTGTTCATTCCACAATCGTCGCTTGCTGCCTCGTTCGGACCATGGACTGTGCCGATGCGTCCACAACTGATCAGCTCTTAACTGGCGCGTAGCGTTTGCTTTGAAGGCATTCAACACCCGCCCTGGAATGCAGTTGGCTGTCACAACCGTATGTACATGATTCGTCCGCACGTTGAGAGCGTGCAGGCACCAATTCCGAAGTTCACACGTGTCGCGGATAGCTTTAGTAACCGATCCTCGCTCTCGTGCTCCAAGCACATATGGAACCTGCTTGAGTTGCTCGCGATTGTGGCGTTGCCAAAGCTTATTCGGCGGTAGATATGGTTCACGATACCGGTTATGAAACCGATCGATGGATCCACGCTCGTCGCCATGCAACCAAGTGCCGTAGGTCCGAAACGAGATGAAATATGCGAGCGGAGTGTCCGTGTCGTTCAGCATGATGAGGATGAAGAACTCTTCGAAGTTGCACTAGCATAACCCGTCGACCTCGACCGGTACCAAGAATCGTGATACAAGGCAGTTCCAGACGGCTAACCCTGGCGTTTCAAGAAAGGCGACAACTATGAAAACGAATCCAAGCCGAATGATGCTACGGTTGATGATTGTCGCGATTACTTTCGCTGGGGTCAATATATTTTCAAATGGGCAGAGGTCGGGTGGAAATCCGCTGAGTGGGACGTCGTGGCAGTTGGTTAAGTTTCAGGGGCCGGATGAGAGGATCTTCACGCCGGACGATAAATCGAAATACACGATCACCTTCAACAGCAACGGCCGCGTGGTGGCGAAGGTTGACTGCAATCGTGCCAGCAGCACGTGGAAAGTGAACGCAAAGGGTGAACTTCAGTTTGGATCGTGGTCGAGGACAAGCGCGAGGTGTAGCGCCGGATCGCTGCACGACCAGATCGTGAGAGAAGGTGCGGCGGTGCGCAACTTCAGCATCAAAGATGGTCACTTGTTCTTGTCAGGTATGGAAGCCGGCGGTTACTACGAACTCGAGCCGATGCCGGGCAGCAAAGGCTGATCACAAACATCGAACTTGCAAAAACTTTGGGCGGCTCTCCATCGAGGGCCGCCCAAACAATTTTAGCGGAGACCGCCCGCGACTTGCAGAAGCTCGCCGGTGATCCAACCACTTTCATTAGACGCAAGAAACCCGACAGCCGGAGCAATGTCGCCCGGCTGACCGATGCGACCCAGTGGCGTTTTTGCCACATTTTCTTTCTCAAAATCACTGCCGAGAATTCCGAGAGCGTGAACGCCTTCAGTCTCAACCATCCCCGGATTGATCGAATTGACGCGGATCTTCTTTGGTCCAAGCTCCTTCGCCAGCACGCGAGTGATTGCATCAACGGCTCCCTTGGTTGCCGTATAGACGACCGTCGCCGGCGGCGTCAACTGGCTTGCGGTTGAACCGATATTGACGACGCTGCCACCCTGCGGACCGAAGTATTTCACTGCCTCACGCGTGGACAGAATCAAACCCAACACATTGATTCCAAACATTTTTTGAAACTGTTCTTCTGTTGTCTCTTCGAGTGTGGCGAACTCGTAAACACCCGCGTTGTTCACGAGGATATCAAGTTGACCAAATGCTTTCTTTGTTTCCGCGAAGAGGCGTTCGACGTCCTTTGCTTTTGCGACGTCCCCCTGGACAGCGATTGCCTTCCCGCCCTCGCTCGTAATTTCTTTGACTACCTGTTCGGCGCCTTCTTTCGAAGATGCGTAGTTAACCACTACCGAAGCGCCTTCAGCCGCAAGATACTTCGCGATTCCAGCGCCAATACCTTTCGAAGCGCCAGTTACAATCCCAACCTTGCCCGCCAACCGTTTGCTAGCCATCGCAATTAATCCCTTTCTTTTTGAAAACCGAAATAAGCTCTCTGCAACTCCGGATGCATGGGTTCGCAACTTTGCTGCCGCAGACACTCCTCGCAAATCTTCAGCAATTTCAGGGACGGTCCACGCCAGTGGCGAACGCTAGTGACAATATGTGGTCACATGACAAGCGGCGGTCACGACGTCTCAAGAGTATCGAGACTCCTCTTGTTTTCCCATACGAGCCGTTGTATAGTCCTATGGCCAAGCCATAGGAGAACAAAGCGCGTGTCAACCAAGAATGAAATCTGGCAGGGAACTCTTGCCCTGATGATCCTGAAGACGCTCGACTCGCTCGGACCGCTGCACGGATATGGAATTGCTCGAAGGATCGAGCAAATCAGTGGTGATCGACTCTGTCTCAATTACGGAACGCTGTATCCATCCCTCCTGAAGCTGGAGCAGGAAGGCTGGATCGCGTCTGAATGGGGTCTCTCCGATAACAATCGCAAGGCGAAGTACTACAAGCTCACACGTTCGGGGCGCAAGCAACTCGAAAGAGAAGAGAAAGAGTGGAATCAAACCACCGCCATCGTCGCGCGTTTCTTCGCGCCCGTGGAGGACCAGTCATGAGACAACTGCGCGCCTGGCTGCTGAGATTTCGAGGCCTCTTTACGAAACACGACGACTTCGCCGATGAGCTCGAGAGTCATCTGCAAATGCACATCGATGACAACGTGCGTGCCGGGATGTCGCCGCAGGAAGCAAAGCGCGTGGCAGTGATGAAGCTTGGAGGCGTCGATCAAACCAGGGAAGCGTATCGCGATCGCGCCACGATTCCATTCGTCGAAAGCATGGTCCAAGATCTACGCTTCACGTTGAGACAACTGCGCAAGAATCCGGCCTTCACTATTACCGCCACCACGATGGTGGCGCTCGGGATCGGCGCAAGTGTCGCGATCTTTGCTTTCGTCGATGCCGCGCTCATCAAGCCCTTGCCGTACAAGGATCCGGCAGGTCTTCTTTATGTGACGGAAACAACTCCGGAAATTCCGCGTGCTTCGCTCTCTTATCCCGACTATCTCGACTGGAAGAAACTCAACAGAGTCTTCGACTCACTCGACATCTATAGCCAGCGTGACTACGTGCTCCCCACATCCACGGGCATGGAGATGATTGACGGCGCACGTGTGAGCGCGGGTTTCTTCCGCACGCTTGGCGTGGCACCAATGCTGGGCCGCGATTTCAATGACAGCGAAGATTTGCTTAACGCACCGCGCACGTTGATGCTCAGTTACGCTTCCTGGCAAAAGCGTTTTGGTGGTAAACCGGAAATTGTGGGCCAATCGATCACTCTCGATGAGACTCCTTACCTCATCATCGGAGTGCTGCCACAAAAATTTCATTTTGCGCCAGTCGGAAATCCTGAGTTCTGGGCGACGATTAACCCGAGCGGCGGCTGCCTCACCAGGCGGAGTTGCCACAGCTTGCACGGTGTCGCGCGTCTCAAAGACGGTGTCACGATAGACGCAGCACTTGGCGATGTGAAACGCATCGCCAAAGATCTCGAAATTCAATATCCCGACTCAAATCGACATCAGGGCGCGACCGTTGCACCACTATCTGAGATCATTGTCGGTGACGTTAAGCCGATCCTGTTGCTGTTACTCGGTGGTGTCGGTTTGTTGCTACTAATCGCGTGTATCAACGTCGCCAGTCTTTTACTCGTGCGCTCTGAAACACGTCGACGCGAGCTCTCGGTCCGACGTGCCCTTGGCGCAACTCGAATGCGTTTGATTCGGCAGTTTGTGGTTGAAGGGTTGGTAATTGTTGCTGTCGGAACTGTTATCGGTCTATTTAGCTCGTACTGGACCATGAAGATCCTGACTGGGCTCATACCGAAAGACATGATGGCCGGTATGCCGTATCTCACCGAACTCGGATTGAACCCTCGCGTGCTCCTATTTGCCTTCGCCATCGCCGGATTTGCAGCCGTCCTTTTCTCACTCAGTCCGGCGTTTCGACTCTCGACTCTGGACGTGAGAGAAGGCATGGCCGAGGGTTCGCGAGGTAGTGCCGGGAAAGTTTGGACGCGCATCGGATCCAAGCTGGTGATCCTTGAATTAACAACGGCGATGGTGTTGCTCGTCGGCGCCGGCTTACTCGGCAAGAGTTTCTATCGCTTGTTGCAAGTAGGTGCGAACTTTGAAACAAAGAATCTGATCACGATGAGAGTCGAGGCGCCAGTCTCAGCTTACGGAGAAGATCCGAAAGCCGTGGCGCTCCAACGCAAAGTGGTGGAAGAGGTCAAACGACTGCCCGGAGTAACCGCGGTTGCTTTAACCGAAAGGCTGCCGTTGTCCTTCAATGGCAACACTGATTGGGTCAGGTTTGTCGGTCGCGCTTTCAACGGTGAGCACAATGAAGTCAATCAACGAGGCGTGACTTCCGATTACTTCACAACGCTGCAGGCAAACCTGCTGCGAGGGCGAATGTTTACCGACGCGGAGGACCTGGGAAAGCCGCAGGTCGTCGTAATCAATCAGACTCTCGCGAAGAAATTTTTTCCCGGCGAGGATCCGATTGGACAGCGCTTCGGCGATCTCGCGCTGACCCCGAATTCGATCAAGGAGATCATCGGCATCGTCGACGACATCAGAGAAGGGACGTTGGAGTCTGAGATCTGGCCGGCATATTACTACGCGCTCAATCAGCAACCGAGTTTTGGGTTTTCAGTCGTGGTTCGGACGGCAGGCGCTGAGCAGTCGCTCATGCCGGTCGTTGCCGATACCATTCGTGGAATCGACTCGCGGATTACGATTTCCAGCCAGACAACGATGACGGCGCGAGTCAGCGACGCGCCGGCGGTTTACTTGCGCCGTTCGTCGACGTGGCTCGTAGGAGGTTTTGCGGCGGTGGCGTTGTTGCTCGGAGTGGTCGGGTTGTATGGCGTGATTGCGTATTCGGTGAGTCAGCGTACGCGCGAGATTGGAGTGCGCATCGCGCTCGGTGCACAACGCGGGATGGTGTATCGACTCATATTGAGAGAAGCGGGTGTGTTGGCGCTTGCGGGGATTGTGATCGGGACTGGATGTGCGGTTGTCGCGGCGTCGCTGATGCGGAAGATGCTGTTTGGCACGCCGCCGTGGGATATCGCGACGCTTGTTTGTGTGGCGGGTGTTTTGGGCGCCTCAGCGTTGTTGGCGAGCTTCCTGCCCGCACGCCGCGCCGCCTCCGTCGATCCGATTAGTGCCCTCCGAGCCGAATAAGATCACGCGGAACGTACTGTAGGGGCGGCCCTCCGTGGCCGCCCTGAGCTAGCCGCTTTAACGGTTGGATTCCA
>DASWUM010000109.1:0-5509 GCA_036401595.1 Pyrinomonadaceae bacterium | reverse complement strand
CCTCCGTGGCCGCCCCTGCGTGGCATTCAAACCAAGGGGCGGCCACGGAGGGCCGCCCCTACAGTTTTTGATAAACTGCCCCACACTCATGCGCACTCTAACCCTAACACTGCTGCTTCTCTTTCTAGCGACGGGAGTCGCCACGGCCCAAACCAAGGTCCCCACGCCCGCCGAGGTGCTTGCTTTCACGCCGGGTGAAGATCGGAAACTCGCTTCGTGGGACCAGGTGGTCGATTATTTCCAACGTCTCGATACGGCCAGTGACCGAGTGAAATTCGAAACGCTGGGCACGACGACGATGGGAAAGCCGTTTGTGATGGCGACCATTAGCTCGCCCGCAAATCTGGCACGATTGGAAGAGTTCAAGACGATTCAGGACCAGCTTGCCGATCCACGCAAACTCGGCCCATTAGCAACACGCGATCGCAAAGCGACGGAGTTGATTCGTAAAGGGAAAACGATCGTTCTGATCACTTGCGGAATCCATTCGACCGAAGTCGGGTCGTATCTCTCGAGCATGTTGATCGCGCATCGGCTCGCTTCGTCAACCGAACCTGAAATTCAGAAGATTCTCGACAACACGATCATTCTGCTCGTTCCGTCGCTGAATCCTGATGGCGTGGATATCGTGAAGAACTGGTACGACAAGACACTCGGGACGCCTTTCGAAGGCACAGATCCGCCCGAGCTTTATCACAAGTACACCGGTCACGATAACAACCGCGACTGGTATGCGTTCACACAAGTCGAGACACAGATCACGGTGGACAAGATTCACAACGTCTGGCATCCACAGATCGTCCACGACATCCACCAACAGGGTTCTTTCGGCTCGCGTCTCTTCCTGCCGCCATACATGCAACCGGTCGAACCGAACGTACCGCGCGCGCTCGTTCAGGGTTACACAGAACTCGGGAATTGGATGGCCGCCGAGATGCGCGCCAAAGGCTTCGAAGGCATCACTACTAACTCGACTTACGACGCCTGGTCTCCCGCGCGTGCTTATTCACACTACCACGGTGGCGTGCGAGTTTTATCTGAGACAGCGTCCGCGCGTATCGCTTCGCCGATGACGTTGAAGTTTGAAGAGCTGCGTTCGCGTGAAGGTTACGATCCGCAGAAGGAGTCGCCGAAGTTTGGACCGCTGTGGCGTGGTGGCGAGTGGCGGTTGAGTGACATCACGAAGTATATGACTACGGCGGCGTTTCTCTTGTTGGACCACGCAGCGACAAATCGCGAGCAATGGCTGCAACGCTTTTATTCGGTTGGAAAGGAGGCGGTGCGTCCACGACGGCCTGGCGAGCTTTACGGCTTTCTGATTGAGGCTTCAAACGAACGGGCATCGTCGTTAATCAAGATTCTCGAGAGGGGCGGAGTTGAAGTGACAATCCCCAAAGCCAGTCCTAAATTCAAGATCGGAGATCGTGAATTTCCGGACAACACAAGACTGGTGAGAATGGACCAACCGTACGGAGCCTTTGCCAAAGCGCTCCTGGAAGTGCAGCGTTATCCAAACCTGAGAGACGAAACCGGGCATCCCATCGCTCCATACGATGTCACGGCGCATACGCTGCCTCTATTGATGGGCGTCAACGTCCGTCCAGTGAAAGCGCCGTTCAGATACACACCAGAACGATTCCAATTAACTGAGCAGGTGGTTGAAATGGGCACCGGCCGCCAGCAAAACCTGCCCGCGATCTATCATTCATCCGTTCCCAATCAGGATGAGGGTTGGACCAAATGGATCCTCGACTCTCGAAAAATTTCGTACGGCGTGCTCGGCGACAAAGAGTTGCGCGCAAATACCACGGTCTACAAACCATCAGCGGGTGTAACGGTAAAGTACTACACGATCCTCTTCCCCGATCAGCCGGCACGCACTCTGCTCGAAGGTTATCGAACCGGCGCCATGCCACCTGAATTAACCGGCGGTCTCGGAGCTGAAGGTGTTAAGAATCTGCGCTACTTCGTCGAAACAGGCGGCACACTGATCTTTCTGAATCGCGCCTCGAACTTTGCGATCGAGCAGTTCAAACTTCCGGTGCGCAACGTCGTAGCCGGTTTACCACGAACGGATTTCTACGTTCCCGGCTCGATACTTCGAATCAAACTCGACGAGTCGTACGCACGGGGGATGGGAATGACCGAAGAGATGATCGCGTGGGCCGAAGACTCACCAGTCTTTGAAGTGACGAACGATCCGAATGCAAGTGTGCCTGCGGCAAATGTACGCATACTTGCTTCGTATCCAACCGACAAAGATCCGCTACTTTCGGGCTGGTTGGTCGGAGGCGATTTGATCAAAGGCAAGGCGGCATTCGTCGAAGTGACGATCGGCAAAGGCCGCGTGATTCTGTTCGGCTTTCGGCCGCAGTACCGCGCCCAGTCGCTGGCCACTTACCCGTTATTCTTCAGGGCTTTAGCTTCGAGATAGTCCACAGATTACTCAGATCCGTTCGTACAATCTGCGTAATCTGTGGTTGAACTTTTCATACGGACAGGCGTATAACTAAATTACTCGGCAGACGCTCAAACAGCACTAAAGTAGCCTTGCCGGACCGCGATGGTCACCCTTCTTATTACTTCGGTTTTTGTTTTCGGTTTACTCGCAATCGCCATTTATTTCTGGCAAAAACCTGCGAACACATCGCAAACTATCGAGTTACCTTTACCGCCGCCGCCAACTGGCTTATTTCCCGACATCGAACCTGCTCAGTTGCCGAGCGCGACCGAAGATCCAAAGAAGATGGTAATCGAGAGTGCCACCAAAGGTGAGAAGAACGCTCTCGAGAAGGCACACGCGCTGCACGACAAAACTCTGTATGAAGAGATTCTGAACATCTTCGTCGCGCAAACAGATTCGGAACCAAAACTACTTTCACTGGTTTCTCATGTAACAAGAAATGAACTTCCAGTAAATAAAGCACTGGCTCAAAGAACAATCGATTACTGGAAAGACTCTCCTGACAGACATTCAACAGCAAAGATGCTCCATCTGGCTGCGTTGTCCGACGACGCGGAAACATACCGGCAAGCTGTTGAACTCGCGCTGAATTCATGGCGCAACGACAAGCTGCCGAATCTCTCAGCCGAGGAGCTTCACTCGTTAATCAATGGTGAATACTGGGTGCTTTCGTCGAACACGCGCAGCTCAGGTGCCGGCTTCGTTTTGAAGCGCACCCTCGCAACTGCAAAGCGTGAGCTCGAAACAACAATTTAACTAATCAACTGCCTCCAGTTGAATTGAAAGAGACTAAAAGCAATGGAAAATCTTGAAACGCTGATACCTGTGCTCATCGGAGCGTTCGTTCTTCTGGTTGTCTTCCTCATCGTCGTGAACCGAATCTTCGTGAACGTCGGCGCACGCGAAATTGCAATCAAGGAACGAAGATACCTGGGTGCAAAAATGCCACCGGGAAGAGTGGTAGCTACTGAAGGAGAGGTTGGTATTCAAGCTGACGTGCTAAAGCCCGGCTTGCATCTGATCAAGTTTCCGTTTGAAAAAGTCGTTCGGAAAGTGCCGCTCATTGAGATTGGCGCAGATGAAATGGGAATTATCGAAGCTGTCGACGGTGAGCCCATGCCTCCGGGTCGCATCTTCGCCCCTGACCGAGCACAGAATGCGCACAACAACTTTCAGGACCCGATCGCGTTTATCAAACGCGGCGGAGTGAAAGGCATACAACTTCGTACGCTTCCTCCCGGCTTGTGGCCCATACATCCTTATCTCTTCCGCATTTCAGTGGCAAAAGCGACGCTGGTGCCTCAGGGCAAAGTCGGCGTAATCACAGCTGCCGACGGCGATCCGCTCGATCCAGGCCGCCTGCTTGGCAAAGCGATTTTAGACCATCGGCAATTCCAGGATGCCGAACAGTTCATCGCCTCAGGCGGCCAGAAAGGACCGCAGGTCGATATTCTGACGCCTGGTGTCTATCGCATCCTGACGCAATCAGGATCGATGGAAGGATCCAACGAGGCCAAGCCGGGACTCTTCAATGTCCGGCTCTTCGATGCAACTGTCATCAATGAGAATGGAATTGGTCTCGTCGAAGCTTTAGATGGAGCCCCACTCAATCCGCGCGACTACGTCGCAGAATCGTTCGCGGGGCATGACAACTTCCAGGATGGACACGAGTTCATTGGTAAAGGCGGCCAGCGTGGTCCACAAAAAGACATCCTGCTGCCCGGCACCTACTACATCAATCCGCTGCTGTTCAAAGTTATTCCTGAGACAGCGAAGGAAGTGAAGCCGGGTGAAGTCGCGGTAGTGGTTTCAAACGTCGGCAAAGATCCGTCTGACGAAGTTCGTCGAGAGATGGCGGCTAAAGTCCGACAAAGGATGGAACGAGAGGAACAAGAACAGGCAGAGCAGTCCGCTGCTCGTTTGGATAAGATTGACGACAACCGCACGGTAGATGAAATCAAGGCCGAGTTGATGAGTGGGGATCCCGCAGATCGTCGTCTGGACGAGGGCGCCCACGAAGCATACGTCGTACCCGAAGGTTATCGAGGCATTCAGGAAAGCGTGGTCGGCCCCGGTCGCTACTACGTCAATACCCTGGCTGTTTCGCCGATCATCATTCCAACGACAAATCAAACTGTCGAGTGGACGGCAGGCGAAGTAACGAACACGTTCAATCCGTTCGAAGTAATTTCGAAAGACGGTTTCACGATGCAGTTGGAAGTACGCGTCGTGTTTCGTGTGAAACCTGAAGACGCACCGTTCATGGTGGCGAAGATTGGCGGCATCGAACGTTTGATTCAAAACGTGATGCATCCGCTGATCGACTCAATCTTCCGCAACCAGGCTTCGGAATCGTCGGCGATGGCGTACCTGCAAAATCGACACGAAGAGCAGGAACGCGCCGAGGCTCGTGTGCGGGCACACTTGCTGAAGTATCACGTCGACGTCGTGAACGTGCTCATCTGCCACATTCATCTTCCAGAGGAGTTGATGAAGACTCAGACCGAGAAGATTCTCGCAGAGCAGCGTCAGAGTATGTACAACGCTCAACGCGAGGCGGAAGAGAAACGCATTCAACTCGAGAAGACCAAATCACAGGCCGACAATCAGAAGGATCTCATGGCCGCGACTGTCGGCGTGGAGATCGCGGGCAAACGCGCCGAGCAGCGTAAAGCCGAGGGCGAGGGCGAGGCTCATTACATCTCGCAGACCGGTCGCGCTGAAGCTGAGAAAGTTCGCTTGATGGGTGAAGCTCAGGGCGTCGCATATCGCGAGCAGGTCAACGCGCTTGGTCCACAGGGTGTCGCGCTGGTTGAGACGCTTAAGGTTATCGGCGAGAAAAACGTCCGCATCACGCCCGATGTTATGGCGACCGGCGGCAGTGGGGATGGTGGTGGCGGCATCGGTACGTTGCTACTAATGAACCTGTTTCGCGAACGGTTGAATATCGCCGGTCCAAACGGGGAAAAAGCACCTAGCCGATAGGATGTGAATCCTGTTCAGCGAACTGTAGGGGCGGCCCTCCGTGGCCGCCCCTGCGTGGAA
>DASWUM010000108.1:0-23280 GCA_036401595.1 Pyrinomonadaceae bacterium | reverse complement strand
CCCCGCCCCTACAGTACGTTCCGAGTAGCATGAAGCAAGTTAAGGAGAACTCATGCAAAACGACGAACAGGCAATCCGTGAGATGATTAAGAGATGGCTAGCAGCGAGCAAGCGAGGCGATACTCAAACCCTTCTCAACCTGATGACAGATGACGTTCTTTTCATCACGCCACGGCGAGAGCCATTCGGCAAAGAGGCTTTCGCAAGCGCGAACGAGCAGATGAGCGATATCGAAATCGACAATACTATCGATATCAAAGAGATCGAAGTGACCGGCGAGTGGGCGTGGATGCGCAGTTTTCTGCAGGTGACATTTACCAAAGCCGGTGAATCGAAAAAACACTCGGGCCATATTCTCACGATCCTTAAAAAGAAACCTGACGGAGGTTGGGCCATCAAGCGTGATGCAAACTTCGTCGCCCCGGAAGGTTAGAACAATTTCAAATTGACGCCGATGTTGGGTTCGACTGGTCGGAGGAGATGCTCGCCTTCGTTCTTAACGTCGTTCACTTCGTAGCTGACTGCGTGGCTGGTCATCTCCCCGGCAGGGAAGGGTGTGAGAATGTCTTTTAGTTCGGGTTCTCTGGAGTCTTCGTTGAGCCAGAAATCATATAACTCGGGCGGCAGGATCACGGGCATGCGCGTGTGAATCGTTGCGAGTAGCTCGTTCGCTTTCGTGGTGATGATTGCACACGAAGTAATCACGCGATCGTTTGATCGCCACTTGTCCCAGATACCTGCAAACGCAAAAGCCTCGCCGTCCTTCAACTTGAAGTAATACGGCTGCGAGATCTTTCCATTTCGCTCCCACTCGTAAAATCCGTCTGCAAAAATCAGGCAGCGACGCTTTGCAAACGACTCGTTAAAGCTCGCCTTGTCTGAAATCGTCTCGACACGCGCGTTGATAATCCCTTTGGGCTCTTTGCTCCAAAACGGAATCAAGCCCCACTGAAGCAGCTTCGCATCGCGAATCCCTTCGCGCTGTACGACGCTGAGAACCTCCTGCGTCGGCGCGATGTTGTAGCGCGGCGGCAGAGGTGGAAAATACTCGTCGTCGAAGTTAACCAGGTTGATTCGACGCGGTGGCGCCTTGAGTGTAAATCGGCCGCACATGCTTCAAGCATTATCGGAGAAGATCGAGCTGCGGAAAAGTGGCTGGCCCGCCAGCGAGGTGTAGAAGGCGAAACCGACGAGCGCAAGACAGACGATCGACGCAAGCACGAAATCAGCGGCATACCACGCGGAGAGGTCAGACGTGATCGGGAAAAAGATAGTCAGGTGCACGAAGAAGATCGTTGAGACCAGAGCCAGCAAGCCGTAGCGATACAACGCCCACATCAACAGCAACACCGCAATACAGGCGAACGGAACACCGGCAGCGGTTTCGTGTGTCAGGCTCAACGCCACAGCCATGATCAGCGTCAACACCACCGCCGCGATTCGTTCTCGTCGCAGAATGATAAACAGCAGTAACAGAAAGAATAGCAGCATGAACGACTGCAAAAGCGCGCCAAAGATCTGTTGCGTGATGCCGAATGCAAACGAACGAATGCCGAGTAGCTGCGTGGCGGGAGAATCCATCCACGGAATTCCAGGCGGATAGCCAAACAACCTCGGCACCGCGTTCGCCAGATAGAAGTTGCAGATCACAACGCCGAGGCCAAACACCGCGCCGATGAGAATATCGCGGCCAACCAGTGGATCGCGAAAACCACCTGCCAGCAGACGGCTCCACGAAACGATCCGATCCGGCCAGCGGCGTCTCACAAACGGCTCGAAGGCGAGATAGACCACCCAGAAGAAAAATGTCCAGGCCAGGGTATTCTGAACTCCCGCGATGAAGTTGAACGCTTCAGCTTCGTTCGATACGTGATGCGACCAGAACACCCAACGCACGAAGAAGACGGCCGCCATGAACGCCGCGAGTCGAAAAGCTCCTTTGCGATCGCCGCGGCCGAGTTTCACGTTTCGCAACGCGAGCAACGAGCTGCCGACTACTACGGTAATGAAAACTGTCAGCAGCAAGACGACGAGGACGCGTTGGCGATAACGAACTATCGAAACTTGTGCGTCACGTGGCTGGTCCCATGCGTCAAAAATCTCGAAGTAAACAGGTTTGCCTTCAAACGCACCCGCTTCGATGTGTACTTTGAGATCTGGCGCATCGGGATATGAGCCATCCCATGCTGCGCGTGTCGTGGTTTGATGTGGTGGCGTCCAGATGTTGGGAGCTGGTTGAAACTTTGTCTGGTCCAACCCGCTTTCGACAAACAAGGGCGACCAGTCGGTGGTCGCATCTGGATTCGAGCTCTTCGCAGGTGGCACGGTGTTGAGGGAACGAAGGCGTCCCGTCGTGTCGAGAGTCACCGTCGTCATGCCGGAGAGATCCTGTGCCGGCTGGTCTTCGATTACTTGTCCACCATCATTTACCTCAAATGGACGCGGACTCTGTCGATACCAGAAATAGATTGCAGCCGGCTGACCGCTGCTCAATCTGTTCCATCGTCCGGGCGATTGGTCGCTGTCGTGAACGTATTTGAGATAATCACGATCGAGACCTATGCCGTATGCGGTGTCCAATGGCGTCGGCGTGCTACCAAACTTTTTCACCAACTCCGCAGCGCGATCCTTCAACACTTCGGGCGACTTGTTTAAGGGCACTTGCTGGTACAGGGTCGTACTGCGCGACAGCAGACACGTGGCGACGAGCAGGACCACCGCCGCAGCAAGTAATGTTACCGCCACTGCAGGTTTCAAACCGCCTTGCTTTGGCGCGGCGGCGACCATCTCGGGCGATGGGGTTTCGCCGGCAGCAAGGGCAGCCGCGAGTGGATCACCGCCCGGCAGTGCTGCGGCCACTTGGAGCGTCGAAGCAGGTCGTTTCGACGGTTCTCTTTCAAGACAACGAAAGATGACTCGTTCGATCAGTGGATCGAGTTCGGGCACATATTGAGCGGGACTGGTCGGCGTCGAGTCGCTACGGCGCAGTCGCAGTAAGTCCTGCATGCTCGAAGCCTCAAAGGCTTTCTTGCCGGTAAAGACTTCGTAAAGCACGAGACCGAGGGAATAGATGTCGCTCTTAGGTGTGAGCTCGCGACCTTCGAGTTGTTCCGGCGACATGTATGCGGGCGTGCCTGACATTTCGCGACGGTCAACGTCACTCGCGAGTGCGGCGATGCCGAAGTCAGTAATGCGTACTTCGCCGTGCTCGTCGAGCATGATGTTTGCCGGTTTCAGATCGCGATGCAGCACACCGCGTTCGTGGACGGCGGCGAGGCCGGCGCACAGTTGGCGTGATACGTCGATCGCTTTGTCCTGCGGCAGGCGACCGATGCGTTTGAGTAACGATGACAACTCTTCGCCACGAACATACTCCATCGAGATGAAGTGCTCGCCCTGAAACTCTGACACGTCGTAAACACGACACACGTGGCGATGCGAGATCTGCCTCGCGACGCTGACTTCCTTGTAGAAGCGTGCGAGTGCGGCGCCGTCGGCGCTGAGTGAAGCAGGGAGAAATTTGAGCGCGACGGCCTGTTTTAGTTTTAGATCGTCGGCGCGATAGACCTCACCCATGCCGCCGCGTCCGAGCAGGCCCACGATGCGATAACGTTCCAGCAGAACGTCGCCGGGGATGAATCGCGCGTCGTCGATTGAGTCGGAAGTAGTTGGTGTTTTGACGGGCGGCTGAGTAATCAATCTCGCGGCGATGTCGAAAACGTCTGTCTTGATGAAGTCCTCAGAGTGCTTTTCGAAGTCGAGCATTTTCTCGACTTCACGTCGAAGATCGCTGTCGCTGCCGCAGGCCTGATCGAGAAACGCGGCGCGACGGCCGGGTTCGTGCTCGAGTGCGGCCTCGAAGAGTTCATCGACTTTTCGCCAGCGGTCGGGTTTCATTCTCCGTCCCTTCGGAAATCATTCGGTAGAGCCACGCTTTCGAGCGCTGCCACTCGCGACGCACCGTTCGCGGTGAGATGCTGAGTACTTCTGCTGTTTCCTCGATGCTCAGACCGCCGAAGTAACGCAGCTCAACGATCTTGCCTTTCTGCGAATCGAGAGTTTCGAGCTGGCGCAGTGCTTCATCGAGAGCAAGGACAGTCGACGACTGATCTGCTGCGATCACCGCGACGTCGTTCAGTGAAACTTGGATCGCCCCGCCGCCGCGTTTGTCGCGCCTGTGAGCACGCGCATGATCGATCAGGATGTGGCGCATCACCTGGGCGCAAACGGCGAAGAAGTGCGCGCGATTCTGCCATTCAAATTCCTGCTGACCGACAAGCTTCAGGTAAGCCTCGTTGACGAGCGCGGTCGCCTGCAAGGTGTGACCGGCGCGTTCCTGATTCATCTGGCGTTGAGCGATTCGCCGTAGTTCCGAATGTACAAGCGGAAAGAGTCTATCGAGCGCGGAGCGGTCGCCTCTACCCCAATCAGCAAGCAGTTGAGTGACTTCCTGCGGCGACATCTCGGGCATCGGGCGAAATTCTGCCACAAAGAGGCACAAAAAGCACAAAAAGGAATGGCTAAGAGTATTTGAATGAGACTTGCGTGCGGGCTCTTTCTGGCTCTCTCTCTCTCTTTCTCTCCTGCGGTTGCACTCGTCGCTCAACGCCGAATCCCGCCAACGGCAGTTGGCGGATCGTTCAAGTCCTTTCTACAACCCCCACATCCCAAAGAAAGATTTGAATCCCGCCAACGGTAGTTGGCGGATCATTCAAGTCCAACCTGTTCACCTTGCATCGCGGACAAAACAAATCTATTGTGCGTGCGATGTACCTCACACCGTATTCGACCCTCACATGGGCGTATCAGCTTCATTACTACCTTTGTTTCCGTACGCACCGCGGCGCGCAGCAGCGGGCGTGTACGTACTTCGGCAGTGCGAGCGTATCTGGAAAGGCAGGCTGCACATCACGGCTACGTGAATAGGGTGTTGCCGCCGGTTTACAAGTATCGTGCGAAGACGCCGGTGATTCTGTCCGCAGATCACGCGAGCTTTGATCTGAGCCATCACCTCGTGTTCTGCACCAAAGGACGGAAGGGTGTGTTTACTTCGAGCGTTGGGGCGGCGTTGACTGAATATTGGCTACGTGTTGCAGCGAAACGAGAGTTTGCAATCGATCAAGTGAGCATCGTGCCAGATCATTTGCATTTGATCGTCAGGATCGTGCCCAAACTTCGCATCGAAGACGTGGCGCTGTGCTTGATGAACAATGGGCAGTATTTCATCGGCAAGCGGTATCCGGACTTGCTGATCGTGAACGGTATGGACCAGTTATGGAACGCTTCCGCATACGCCGGAACGTGTGGAGATCTGACAACGGGACTGATCATGAAGTGGCTAAGTTCGGAATGAATAGTGTGGACTTGAACGATCCGCCCACTGCCGTGGGCGGGATTCAACGCGCTCGGGGGCATGTGGTTGTAGAAAGGACTTGAACAATCCGCCAACTACCGTTGGCGGGATTCGAATCCATGAGCAAAGCCAAACGTCGTGTTCAGCTAAATGCCATTGGCGGGAGTCAAAGCCAGAGTGATCAGTCCGTTCTGATGCGTTTTTGTGTTTTTCTGTGCCTTTTTGTGGCGCTGGCCGCTTTTGTTTTCTTTTGTCGCTTTCGGAGGTGAGTGGCGATGGGGCCACAAATTAACGGAGGACGATGATGAAGACATTGGTATTTGTAACATTGCTTATGATGGGTTTTTCGGGGCAGACCATTGACGCGACGGATAGTCGCGCGGCGGATGAGGCGGCGATGCGGGAGAGCGTCAAACAGCTCGAGACGGGTTGGAATACGAAGAGCGGGGCGCTGTTTGCCAAGCCGTTCGCCGAGGATGCGGATTACGTGGTCATTAATGGCAGGTATCTCAAAGGCCGCGCCGAGATCCAGGCCGCGCACCAACAGATCTTTGACACTGTGTACAAAGACACAAAGATTACGCTGAACGTCAAACAGATCCGATTTCTTAGAGCCGACGTCGCGGTTGTTCACGTCAGCGGACATAGAGACGGTCCGACCAACGAACTCAACCAGGATGCGATGTTGACTTTAATGATGACGAAGGAGAAGGAAGGTTGGGTGATCGCCGCGTTCCAAAATACCGCAGTAATTCCGAGAGGATAAATCAGGAAACGGATTACACGGATTGATTACGGATCGAATCCGTAAACAATCCGTGCAAATCTGTGGCTAAGGTTGGAGCGCGCGATGGACCAGCAGCGTGTCGACATGCTGAATAAAGCGAATCGCTTTTCCGTCCTGAAACTTCCAGACGTGCGCGAAGTTGGCTTGAAAACTCTTTCCGGTAGCTTTGTACGTGCCGCTGTACTTGCCTAACGCGACGACCGCGTCGCCGCCGTCGATGAATTCGTCCGGCACCGCCGCAAACCCATTCCACTCACTGCCTAAACGCATAAACACCTCGGTTAGCACTGTGCCTGGTCCATGATAAGTTCCGGCGTAAGGGAAGCCTTCGGCTTCGGTCCAATCGATATCGCGGCTTAAGAAGCCAAGGACTGCAGGGATGTCGCCTTTGGCAAATGCCTGGTAAATGGCCTTAACTGAGTCGAGATTGCTCACACGGGTTCTCCTACTGGGCTTGGGGAAAAAGGCGCCTCATGCTATCACGGCATATTATTTGGCCACAAAGAAGCACATGATCGATCAAATGAGAGCCGATGATTGGGAGCAGGTGCGTGCGATCTATCTCGAAGGAATTCACGGTGGGGACAGCACGTTCGAGACGGATGCGCCATCGTGGGAGAATTGGAACGAGGGCCATCTGCAATTCGCACGACTGGTGATGCGCGACGGGGAGAGTGTCGTCGGTTGGGCCGCGCTGAGTCCGGTATCGAAGCGACTCGTGTATCGCGGTGTAGCGGAAGTGACGGTTTATGTGACTGAAACCGCGCGCGGAAAGGGCATCGGTCGCGCGTTGCTCGAGGCGCTGATCGACGAATCAGAAAAGAACGATATCTGGACACTGCAGGCGTCAATCTTCCCGGAAAATGTTGCGAGCATCGAATTGCACTTGCGGTGTGGCTTTCGTGAAGTTGGCAGACGCGAGCGAATTGCGATGCTCAAAGGCGTCTGGCGCGACACGATCTTGTTTGAGCGACGCCGTCGTGAGTAGCTATTTCTTTCGCGCGCCGAGCAGTCTCGACGGAATGTCGATGGACTTTTTCAGGATACGATGCGCTTCAGGCACGCCGAACCCGGCGCCGATCGCGAAGTAGAGAACGCCGTACGTTCCCAGCACGAGGATCGCAAGCGGAATCGCATGAAGCGGTGGAAGAATTCGTTTGAGACCGAAGCCGACTGCCGCTGCGATACCGGCCGCCGCCCAGAGTTTGACTAAATAGATCGCTGCGACACCGGTGGAGCCAATCCGCGCGTTCAGAAAGTGTCGCAGTAACAGATATTCAATCCAACCCGCAATACCGGCCGAGGCGGTCAACCCCGCCACGCCCCACTTCGGGTCAATCCCGATAACAGGCGGCAACATGATCGCGCAGACATAACCCAACACCGTAGTCAGGAATACGCGAATCGTCGCAAACCAAAGCGGCGTTCGTGTGTCGTGCAGCGCGTAATAAGTTGACGAGTAAAGACGTCCGTGTGTCGAAGCGAGCAGCCCGATTGTTGACCCTGCCAGGATTGCCCAAATGTAAACCGAATCATCGTGCTTGAATTTGCCGGTCTGGTACAACGCCCCGGTCATCACGTCGCCGAAGACAAACATCGCCATCGACGAAGGCACGATAAAAAACGAAATGCGCTGTAAACCGGCGTTCAAACGACTGCGAAGTTTGACTGCAATCTCATCCTTACTGCCAAGCGTGCCTGACATCGCTGGGAGTTCAGCCGCAGATACCGACATCCCGAAAAGACTCACCGGCAAAGTGTAAAGACTCTGCGCATACGTTAACGCTGCGACTGCCTGTGGACTGATCAGTCCCGCGAGCATGGCATCGACAAAGGCTGAGATCTGGACCACCCCACGACTGACAAACACCGGAATGAAATTCGTCAACACAGTGCGAACGTTGACGTCGGAAGTATCGATGACCGGCCGCAAAGATTTCAGGAGTTTCACGACGGTCGGCAACTGCACGAGAATCTGTAAGACACTGCCAAGCACGGATCCGAACGCCACCATGATCACCAGTCGCGCCTGATCTTCACCGCCGCCAAATACGATCAAGGTCGCGATGAGCGCGAGGTTCCACGCAACCGGCGCCGTGTAGGACAAAAAGAATTTGCGATGACTGTTCAGCACTCCCAAACACCAGGCGGACAACACAAGCAGTCCGGCGCCCGGGAAGAGAATTTGAACCAGACGAATTGTGAGAGCCTTCGTGGAAGGGGTAAAACTATAAGCGAAGAGATTGACGAAGTAAGGAGTTGTTAAGACTCCAATCAGCACGATCACCGACGTGACAAAGAAGAGCAACGTCAAGACAGCATTAGCGACACGCGTCGCTTCTTTCTTGTCACCGGTGGCTAGTAGCTTTGCGTAAACCGGAATGAACGAAGCCGAGAGCGCTCCTTCGCCAAAAACGTTTTGCAAAAAGTTCGGAATTCGAAACGCGGCACTAAATGCGCCGGCAGCATCAGACGTGCCGAGATAATGCGCGAAGACCCTTTGCCGGATGACGCCAATAATGCGGCTGATCAGAATGCCCATTCCGACCAGCAGTGCGGAGCGCCCGGTGGCTTCCTCGGTTCTGTGAGTCGGAAAGTCGCCGGTGCCTTCGCCGATCACATGCGTCGACTCACCCGCTGCTTCCTGGGTGTCAATATGACGGCTGATATCGATTTGGTTGTTGTTGGGGTCTTTTAGATTTGCCACAGAGAAGCACGAAACGGCTCAAAAAAGCGATCCAGTTTACATCACACTTTAGTGTTAGTTAAAAACACTCAAAACGCGGGATGCAGAAACTCTTCAAGCTCACCATAATAATCGAAAATCCCAATAAATGATGGAGCACTAAATATGAAGACTTCAGTCGTTCTTGTTCACGGAGCGTTTGCAGATGGTTCAGGGTGGGGAGAGGTTATTCCCCTACTCGAAAAGGCAGGCTACGATGTGATTGCGGTTCAGAATCCACTCACATCGTATGACGACGATGTTACGACCACTCGTCGCGTGATTGATGCGCAAAAGAATTCGGTCGTGCTTGTCGGTCATTCATACGGCGGCGCTGTCATCACGAAGGCCGCTGTTGGGGCAACGAATGTTCGCGCGCTGGTTTACGTGGCTGCTTTCGCGCCCGATGCTGGGGAAAACCTGGGTGCTCTACTCCAGCAATATCCTTCGAAGATCGGCGCCGCCCTGGTTCCCGATGCGGCGGGTTTCCTCTACATCGATCGCGCGCAGTTCAAAGATGCATTTGCGGGGGACGTTTCCGAGCGTGATCTGAGCATAATGGCGGCCACACAAAAACCTATAGCTTCGCAGATTTTTGGCCAGATCTACGACGCGCCGGCCTGGAAAGACATTCCGAGCTGGTACCTGCGAGCAACGGAGGATCACGCAATCAATCCCGAGTTGCAACGCATGTTTGCCGAGCGGATGAAGGCCACGACTCATGAGGTGAAGTCGAGTCACGTTCCGTTTGTCTCTCAGCCTGCAACCGTTGCGAAGATCATTGGCGAAGCTGCTGAGGCGACCCAAGATCGCTCAGCCAGCGCGTAGCTTTAATGAATTAAGCCACAGATAAACGCGGATGAAACCCGCCCACGGACGTGGGCGGGTTTCTAACTGAAACCTCCACGCCTTAAATCTCACTAACCTTCAGCAATACCTTGTCAGATAACGAATCCCGGCGGTGTACTTCTTTTGCAGACCATTTTTTCGGATGGAGTCTCAGGAGAATGAGGATTTTGCCGCGCTTAAATATGCCCACGCGAAAAGCGGCGCGGCGTCTCTGGCGACACACCAAAGCCCACCTCACACTGAAACGTATCTACTATTCGATCGAGTTTCTGGTGTTTCTCGTCGTTTATGTCGCCGTCTTTTCAGGCAGCCGGCTGCGGCTCATCGATAGCTGGGGTGGCCGGATGGACACCGTGGTTTCGGTGCTGTTGCTGGTTCTCTTTGTCGTAACTCATATCGTCGCTCGTCGCTGGCTGTTGCCAAAGATCGAAAGCTATTACGCTCCCGCGCCCTACGACGAGCGCAAGATCTTTTTCGACCTCGGCCAAGGCTCACAACACGTCGCCAGTATCGATCAACTTTACCAGCGCGTGGCCGAGAAGGTTCGAAACGCACTTGACGCGAGTAATGCCGCCATCTTCATTCGCGACGATACGAGTGGAAACTTCAATCTCCGTGTCCTAACCGGCGCGGCGGAAAACTGCCCTCCCGGAAAACCGTTGCAGTTGAACAAACGCGCGTTCGTGGTGCGGCGGCTCATGAATCTCTCGACGCCTCTGCTCATCGAGCCGCGTGAAATCGAAACCTGGGCGCAGGCGCTCAATTCGGTTTTACCCTCGAACCGCGAAGAACGCGCAAGCGAGCACGACGTACTGCGCGCGATCAAGTCGACGCTGCTGGTCCAGATACGACAAAAGAACGAGCTGGTCGGAATACTGTCGTTTGGACCAAGACGCGGCGGTTTTCAATACTCGGTTGCCGATCGCGAGCTACTGATGTCGATCGCGGCTCAACTGGCGCTCATCATCGATAACGCCAGACTCACCGAGCGGATGGTGGCTCAGGAACGAATGCGTCGTGAACTCGCGCTCGCCGCGGAAGTACAACAGCGCCTGCTGCCGTCGTGTGCGCCGAAAGGCGCGGGGATGGAGGTCGCAGGTTTCTGCGAGCCGGCGCGTGGTGTCGGTGGCGACTATTACGACTTCATCAACTTCGACAACAGCAGCCAGCTTGGTTTGGCGATTGCCGACGTCGCCGGCAAAGGAATGCCTGCCGCGTTGTTGATGTCGACGGTGCAGGCTACGTTGCGCAGTTTGACGGCGCGGAATGGTTCGAGTAGCCCTGCGCATTCCGAGCTCTCGTCAATCGTAGGCAAATTGAACCGCCTCCTGTTCAACTCCACTAACGGCGAGCACTACGTCACGTTCTTCTACGCCACGTTTGATGAAGCAACACAGCTCCTCACATACGTGAACGCCGGTCACAATCCGCCGCTCTATCTCGAGGCTGACTCGGATTTCGAAGTGCGCCAACTGACGTCAGGCGGTTTAGTAGCCGGAGCGTTCGAGCACGCCGCCTACGAGCAGGAAACAGTGCAGATGAAAGCCAACGATCTGCTGTTCTTGTACACAGATGGTCTTAGCGAAGCGCTGAACGTCGAAGGCGAAGAGTTTGGCACCAGCCGCATCATGGACACGCTGAGGTCGATAAAGACTCTATCAGCCGACCAGATCCGCGACGTCGTCGTGCGCCGTGTCAAAGAGTGGTGCAGCGGCATGTCTCTCTATGACGATCTTACTTTCGTCGTCATGAAGGTTAAGTAAGCCACAAAAGGCACATAAGGCACAAAAAGCACAAAAGATTATTTGGGCGCGCCCGGTTTTGCGATCTTTTTTGTGCTTTTTGTGCCTTTTGTGCTTTTTTGTGGCCTGGTTTAAGCTCGGCGCATGCAGGCATTGCAAAATCTTGTGTCGGATTCGATGGCGATAGACATGGGATCGGCGTCGACGATCATTTCTGTTCGTGGACGCGGCATAGTTGTCGACGAACCATCGCTGGTCGCGGTCGATACTGTCACCGGCGAGATGATCGATATCGGACACGAAGCAAAACAGAAGTACGGACGCGAAGCGCGTGGTGTGACAGTAATCTCTCCGATGCTCAACGGCGTCGTGGCTGACTTTGAAAGAACGCGAGAGATGCTGGCCCACTTTGTCCGCAAAGCTCGCGGCGGTCTGTCGCATTTCAGTCGTCGCGCAGTGATGAGCGTATTTTCCGATGTCACGCCGGTGGAACGACGTGCATTGCTGAGTGCTGCTCAACACGCACACGTCGGTCGTGTCGGCATGATCGAAGAAGGTCTCGCGGCGGCTTTCGGCTGCGGCATCAGTCCTGACGAACCACGCGCTTCCGCAGTTGTCGACATCGGCGGCGGCACGACAAACGTCGCTATCGTCGCGAGCGGCAAAATCGTTCGCGCCCGCGCCGATCGAATCGGCAGCTCGAACATCGACACCGCCATCATCAATCACGTTCGACGTCATCGCGGCTTGTTGATCGGCGCCCGAACCGGCGAACGTCTGAAACTCGAGCTGGCGTCAGCCACCCTGCCTGCAAACCTCGCCCAGCAAATCCCGGTCAACGGCAGCGACGTGTTGACGAGAATGCCGCGCTCGATTGAGATCACTGCCGGCGAGATTTACCCGGTGGCGCAGGAAGTGGTGCGTCGGATCGTCGAAGGCATTAGTTCGACTCTTGGTGAGCTTGCACCCGAAGTCGCGGGCGACATCTACGATCGCGGCATCATCCTGACGGGCGGTGGCGCACTCTTCGGCGGTCTGGACGACTATCTGCGAGAAGAAACAAAACTTCCGGTCCGCATCGCAGACGACCCGCGTTACGCAATCGTGCGCGGCCTCGAACAAATGTTCGACAAACCGCTTTTACTTCGCCGGCTCATGCGTCAGGAACCTCAAATAATTCTCGACGCTGAACCTGAAACACTTTAGCCGGTCTGTATTACGCGCTGAACCTCCGGCGGCTCTTCACCCAACCACTCCGGATGCGACGCCGTCCCGTCGTAAATCGAACTCGTCTTAAACAATTCAAACTCTCCGCGCGCTGCCGCCTTTTCCGTTTTGCTTAGCAGACTCTTGACCTGCTCTTCGCTCATCGGTTTGAACATTCGTGCCGCCGTTAATGCCTGCTCGAGATTCTCGATGCTCTCGCAACCAGTGATCACGACAGACGTCGGCAGATTCATCGCATACTGAAGACACTCGATCGCCGTCACAGTCTTCGATTCCAGAATCGTTCCGTTTGCCAGCGCCTTCATCCCGAGGACGCCAGTGTTCTGTTTGACTAGCTCGGGCAGGACCATCTTTTCGAAACTCCGGTAGTGCGCATCCATGACGTTGAGCGGCATCTGTACGGTGTCAAACTGAAACCCATTTTCCTTCGCCACTTCAAGCATGTAGAGATGAATACGAGGATCTTTGTGACCGGTAAAACCGATAAATCGGATCTTCCCGGCATCGCGCGCTTCGATCAGCGCAGCGTTCGCGCCCCGATCGTCGAAAATACGATGCGGATCTTCGAAACGAAGGATCTCGTGGTGTTGGACCAGGTCGATATGATCGGTTTGCAGGCGCTCTAACGACTCGTCCAACTGCTTTGCAGCTTCCTGTTTGGTACGGCCGTCGATCTTCGTCATCAGGAACACTCGATCGCGGTATCCATCGCGTAGCGCCTTTCCCATGCGCTGCTCGCTGGCGCCGTCGTTGTAGTCCCAGCAGTTGTCCATGAAGTTGATACCGTTATCCACCGCGTGGCGAATAATGCGAATGCTCAATTTCTCGTCGATAAAGTCAAAACCCAGGTGCCATCCGCCCAAACCAACGAGCGAAACTTTCACTCCCGTGCGACCCAGCGTGCGCATCGGCATGTCCATTTGCTGCGACATTTGTTCCTCCAAAGTTTCGGAAAGATTACTCTCCGATGCCGTCCAAAACATGTGCTTTTTCTGTGCTTTTGTAGCTAACCCGATCGTGGTATGCGGCTCCTATCCAGCAGAGGTACTTAAAAACCCTCCCATTGCGTGATGCGTCAAATGTTCAATTTTTGAACAATAAGCGCATTCAGACACGTCAATTCTGTTGTGAAGCAGTCGTGCACAAAATCAATACTCCATGGAATCAGTCGCCTCCCTGGAGTGCGGTGCCTTGGCACCGCTTTGGTGCCAAAGCGCCGACAAGTCGGCGCACTCCAAGGAGGTTCATAAAGGAGAGGATTCGCGATGAATGAAGCACAGATGATCGTTGAGGCGTTTAGAAAGCTGGAACCGGGACAGCGTGCGGCACTCGCTACCGTAGTGTCGGTTGAGGGTTCATCTTACCGGCGTCCCGGCGCGCGGATGTTGATTTCTGAGACCGGCGAAACCACGGGTATTCTCAGTGCGGGGTGCTTCGAACAGGACGTTTGCGAGCGTGCCGCAAAGGTGATGTCAAAAGGTGAAGCGATTCTCGTCGAGTACGACACCAACAGCGACGACGACATCGTTTGGGGCCTCGGACTGGGCTGCAAAGGCGTGGTCCAGGTGCTGATCGAACCCGCCACAAACGAACGCATCGCGAGTTTGATGCAACTACTCGGCGAGTGCTCCGAAAGCACTACAGCGGGCGCGATTGCAACCGTGATTCGCGTTGAAGGTGACGTCGACACGACGATCGGCACGAGCGCCCTGCTGTTTCCGGACGGCACGGTGGATGGAGAGTTGGTTTCCGGGTCGATCTTCGACGATTTGAGTGAGGCAATCCGGCTTGCGAGCGACAGTATCAGGCGTTACGAAGTAGCAAACGGCTATGTCGACGTGCTTTTAGAAGTTGTGCAACCACGTGTGCGGCTCGTTGTCTTTGGCGCCGGTTTTGATGCGTTGCCGATTGTCGATTTGGCAGGGAATCTTGGTTGGCATACGACCGTGGTCGATACGCGCGCACGTGCGTCGAGTCTCGATCGTTTCCGGAAAGCCGATGCGGTGTTGTTGTGCCGGCCGGAAGATGTGATGTCGCAGGTGTCACTGCTGGAGCGTACGATTGTTGTGTTAATGACGCACAACTACCTCCACGATCTCGAGGTATTGCGACAAGTGCTGCCGTTGCCTTTGCGGTATCTAGGATGTTTGGGACCACGCCGCCGCACCGAACGGCTCGTGATGGAACTGGCAGCCGAAGACACGCTGAACGTTGATGCCGCGTTGCGACGTTTGCACGCGCCGGTCGGTCTCGACATCGGCGCCGAAACTCCGGAAGAGATTGCGCTCTCAATCGTGAGTGAGATTAAAGCGGTGATGTCGGCCCGAACCGGGACGAAATTAAGCGAACGCGAAGGCTCCATTCACGAATCGTTTTGTACGATCGAGACGTCGCTGGTGCCGCGGTTCTCAGTGCCCGTCGCGCAAATGGAAGTCAGCATTGCGTGTAAAGTTTAGTCTCTACCAATGAGCGTCGGTCTCATTATCCTGGCGGCCGGTGGATCCACACGGCTTGGAAGTCCGAAACAGTTGCTGCGTTACGGTGAGGAGACACTCATTCGTCGCGCCGCAAACGCTGCCGTTGCGTCGACGTGCGATCGAGTCGTGATCGTGATTGGCAGTCACGCTCTGGAAATGAGACGCGAGCTCGAAGGTTTGCCTGTTTCGATCGTCGAGAATCCAGACTGGCAGAGTGGAATGAGCTCTTCAGTTCGGGTTGGGCTCGCTGAGGTTTCTGGTGATGATGCGGTTTTGATCATGTTGTGCGATCAGCCGTTCGTGACTGCTGCTGTTTTAGACAAATTGATTGAGACCTACCACCAAACGGGCATGCCGATCGTAGCGTCAGACTATGGCGCTGTGCGCGGCGTGCCCGCCCTCTTCGCAATGGACCTTTACAACGAACTGTCCTCACTAACAGCGGACGAAGGTGCGCGACGGATTATCGCGAGGCATCCCGAGATGGTGGCGACGATCGAGTTTGCGGCCGGAGTTGTCGATGTTGATACGCGTGACGAGTACCGGCGGCTAGTTGGACAGGATGAACAAGATGTTCTCAGGATGACAAGATTAGTCTTGAAAATCCTGCCTCAATCTTGTAAATCCTCTCCAACTAACTTCAATGTTCAAGATCCTAATCATTCTGCTGGTGTTGCCGTTTGGTCCAGGTGTTCAGGACGACGACAACTGGCCTTCGCTGAGTTACCTGAGACAAGACTACAAATCCGTTCAAGTAGTGGCGCACGTTCGCATCGAGCACGCGGAGATCACGAACCGTGTTGGCGGCTATGAGAATTGGAAGATCAACGCGATCGTGCTCGAGTCGTTGAAGGGCAAGTTCAAGAAAGGCGACGCGATCGAATATTTCCACGGCGCCGAAGCCGGCTTCAAACAGGAATACTTCACCGGCCAGAAGATCGTTTTCCTGCTCGCCGAAACTGATCGCGAACGAAAACGCCACTACGCAGTGTTGGAAAACTCGACGTTGCCTTACACAAAAGACCGTATCGCTAAACTACGCCTGATCAGAAAGTCGTACCTGCCAAAACGCCGTCCACATTGAGCTTCAAAATAATTTCCTCTTCTTCGGACCAACCGTTCATCCTTTTTCGCGTTACTTAGATGTGGAGAGCCGAACTCGAATAGGTTCAGCTCGGGAGGAGATGGAATGAAAGCAACAATCATAAGACTAACTGTAATCATGGCCCTGGCGCTGGCTTTCGCGGCTTCAGCGCAGGCGCAAAATGCTCAAAACTTCAAGACGTTTTCAGTGCCGTTTAGCTTCAACGTCGGCAGCAAGGTTCTGCCTGCGGGCCAGTACAAAATTACTGCGGACAACCAGACGATCCGCGTCCAGAAGACTGACGGTAAGGCAAACGCGGTTGTGCTGAGTCAGCGCACACGCGGTACCAGCCATACTGCAAACGAGCCAAGGTTAACGTTTCGACGATATGGCAGTGAGTATTACCTCTCGCAGGTTTGGCTGCCGGACAACCTCGGTCGCGAACTACCGAGACGCCGTCCCGCTAACACCGACCTCGCGAAAGACTTTAGCGTCGTCGAGATCATCGCCAACGTCGTTAACTAAACTTCTTCTCCACAGATTACGCAGATTTTATTAATCGATCTGCGTAATCTGTGGATACAATCCTCACCCATGAGGACCATCGCGATACTGCTGGCCGCCTTAATCGCGCTCCCATTCTCCGCTAGTGGTCAACAAAGAGTCGTATTCAAAGAAGTCGCCGAACAAGTCGGACTTAAATTCCAGCACTACAACGGCATGACGGGGAAGTTCTACTTGCCTGAGATCACAGGCAGCGGCGGAGCTCTCTTCGATTTTGACAACGACGGCGACCTCGATGTGTTTTTGGTTCAAGGCAACGTTCTGGAACCGAATACTCAACCCGGCAACACGCTCTTTCCGTGGCGCGGTCCCGAGTCACCGCGCGGTAAACTTTTCCGCAACAATCTCAACACCGGGAAGCTTTCATTCACAGACGTGACACAGCAGAGTGGCATCGTCGCCACCGGCTACGGAATGGGCGGCGCCGTCGGCGATATAAACAACGACGGACTGCCGGATCTTTACGTGTCGAACCTCGGCACCAATCAGATGTACCTGAACAAAGGCGGCGGAAAGTTTGCCGACGTCACGAAGGAAAGCGGCACGGACGATCCACGCTGGAGCACGAGTGCTTCGTTCTTCGATTACGATCGCGACGGCTGGCTCGACCTGATGGTGGTGAACTACGCCGACTTCACGACTGCGAATAGTCCTGCCTGTTACGCCGCCACTACGGCAAAGGACTACTGCACGCCACGTGTCTTTCGCGCGCCCGGCAATCGACTCTTTCACAACAAAGGCAACGGCGTCTTTGAAGATGTAACGGTGTCAGCAGGAGTCAGCAAAGACTTTGGACACGGACTCGGAATCGTCACCGCTGATTTAAACGACGACGGCTGGATCGATATCTACGTGGCAAACGACGGCGATCAAAACCAGCTTTGGACCAATCAGAAGAACGGCACCTTCGTCAACGATGCGCTGCTGGCCGGTGTCGCAGTTAATCGCAACGGACAGACTGAGGCTGGCATGGGTGTCGATGTTGGTGATGTTGACGGCAACGGTACCGACGACATCTTCGTTACGCATCTGATGGACGAGACGAACACTCTGTTTCTGAACCTAGGCAAGGCGCTCTTTGAGGATCGCACGCGCGAGGCTGGCCTCGGAATGCCCGGACGTCGTTTCACCGGCTTCGGTACTTTCTTCTTCGATTACGACAACGATGGTTGGTTAGATTTGTTTGTTGCGAATGGAGCCGTGCAACTGCTACCTGAGCTCGTGCGCGTGAATAATCCGTTTCCGTTGGGCCAACCAAATCAGCTTTTTCGGAACACGGGGAAGGGGAGTTTTGTCGAGATCACGGATCAGGCAGAACTACAACCGCTTGAGGTCAGCCGTGGGGCGGCGCTGGGTGATGTAGACAACGATGGTGATACTGATGTGCTGGTAACGAATAACAACGGTCCGGCGAGGTTGTTGCTCAATCAAGTGGGGAACAAGAATCACTGGCTGGGACTAAGGCTCGTCGGTAAGAGCGGTCGGGACATGTTGGGGGCGCAAGTCGAGATCGTTATAACCGAGAAAAATACTTTGCGGCGTCGTGTGCGGACTGATGGGAGTTATCTGGTGGGAAACGATCCGCGTGTACTCGTGGGGTTGGGGGCGAATACACGAGTACCGAAATTAAGGGTGCATTGGCCGGATGGGACAGTTGAAGAGTTGAAGGACCTCCAAACTGATCGCTACACTACTTTGAAGCAAGGCACGAAGATTTCTCCCGCAACGGCGCAACGGCGCAACGAAAAATCATGAGCTTCAAATCTTACGTTGCGCCGTTGCGCCGTTGCGGGAGAAATCTTTTTTTGGTGTGTCTCATACTCGCCACGGCTGTCGCCGTTCACTCGCAAGTACCTGAGAAGACGCTAAAACCACCTCGAGAAGGTTTGATGGCATTATATTGGCCAAACCTATCAGACCTCGAAGTGAGCGTTCGCGAGCAGATAAAAGAGCAGCAAAACGCGCTCATCGTCGTTGCCAAAAATCCCGCCACATCCACGACGGAACTGAGTGAAGCCTTCGGCAAGCTGGGCCAGCTCTATCACGCGTATCAACTCATCCAGTCGGCCCGCGACTGTTATTTCAACGCGAACTTCCTTGCTCCCAACGACTTTCGCTGGATTTATCTCAGGGCAGATATCGATCGACGGGTTGGTAGCATGGAAGACGCGATTCGTCGTTATCGACTCGCGCGGACCTTGCGACCCGACTACGTCGCGGTGCCGGTGAATCTTGGAAACACCTTTCTGAACCTGAGTCGTTATGATGAAGCGCGCGCGAGTTTTCTGGCAGCACTTGAGATCGACAAGAACGATCCCGCGGCACATTACGGTCTGGGAGAGATCGCGCTATCTGAACGTAATTACTCTGAAGCGATTCAGCAGTTCAATCAAACACTCGCTCAGGTGCCGAGCGCCAATCGCGTTCACTATTCGCTGGCGATGGCGTATCGCGGTCTGGGCGATCTCGAAAAAGTCAAAGCTCATCTGGCCCAACAAGGTCCGGTCGGCGTGCGAGTGTCCGATCCGCTTATTGACGGTCTTCAGGATTTGGTTGAAAGCGAACGCGTACATCTCGCGCGTGGAAAGCAGGCGTTCGAAGCGCGCCAGTACGCGGAAGCGGCTGATGAATTTCGCAAAGCGGTCGCTGCAAACCCTGACAGTGTGACGGCTCGCATCAACCTCGGAGCGACGCTGTCACAGCTTGGTGACACGCAAGGTGCGGCGAAGCAGTTTGAAGAAGCTATCCGCATTGAGCCGGGCCGAGTCAACGCGCATTACAACCTCGCCATTCTCTTAGCCGGCCAGAACAAACACGAGCAAGCGATCGCGCATCTTCAGTCTGCTCTGAAGGTCGAACCAAATGATGCGGGCGTTTGGTCGTTGTTGGACCGTGAGTTGCGCGCGCTCGTAGGACTCGGACGTTGTGCCGAAGCGAGCGACTGGCTACACCGCATCATCGCTACCGCCGAACAGCAACAGAACACCGAGTTGGCGGCCAAACTAAAAGCAAGCCTCAAACTCTTCGAGCACTCACCATGCCGTCCCAGCGCGCCATAACATTTCTTCTTTGTGCTTTTAGGTGCCTTTTTGTGGCTAAAAAATAAACTTCATCGCGAGCTGAATATTTCGTGGCCCGCCGCCACCCATGAATGGATTGCCGATGCCGACGTCAGGTGTGACGGTGATCGGTAGAAAACCCGTCCCTCGACCCGTTACGGGATCGACAGACGACGTCATATCCGCGGCAAAGCTCGGCAGCAAGGGATTCGAAAAATTCGGATGGTTGAAGATGTTGAAGATCTCAGCTCGGAGTTGCAGCCTGAGTTTTTCAGTGAGCTGAGTGTCTTTGAAGATCGAGAAATCGACGTTTTGATAACCGGGGCCACGCAATGCGTTTCGACCCAGCGATCCAAAATGCCAGGTGCCGGGAATACACGAACCCGCGCTGCCGTCACCGGCCGGATCGAGCGTGCAAGGAACTTGGAATGCGGAGAGATTGATGAAGCGATCGGGCGCGCTCGTCCCTGCATACGGATCGCCGACGACATCCGGTCGCGGGAAAAACTCGCCGGTGTTGTTGTAATCGTCAAACAATGTCAGGTGAAACGGATTGCCGGTGCGAAGCGTCACCACCGTGTTCAGTTGCCAACCTTTGCCGAAACGCGGATGCGACTCGGAGAAGTTTGGCAACGCGTAACTCGCCGTAACGACAAAGCGATGTCGATTATCGAAGTTCGAGTTTGCCTTCTCACACTTTGTGCAGTGACTGTTATCGGGCTGCGTTGCATTGGCAACGTAGTCCTGGCCGTCTGACGCGTTGTCGATCGAGTGCGACCAGGTGTAGTTGACCTGCGTCGAGAAGCCCTTGCGATCGCGCACCGAGAAAGTTGTTTGCAGCGCGTTGTAATTTGAGATCGCAGTTGTCTCGAGCTGGTTCACATAAAAGAAGGTGCCGCCTGAAGGCGCGAATGGACCGTTGTCGAATGGCCGCGCAGACGAAACACTCGGATTCAGCGGCTGATTGATATCGCGGTAGCGAAAGAGCTTCGTGCCGTGCGAGCCGACGTATCCAACTTCGAGCACGGCGTTTCTGAACATCTCTCGTTGAATATTGAGGTTGTAATTCTGGATGTACGGAGTGCGGAGATTCGGATCGACTGCGAACACGTCCGAGTCGAGAAAGTCAGTAAAGATCGGCACGCCGTTCTGGACCGTGGGTGTAGTCGAAAACGAAAAGAGCACCGGCGCAGGTCCAACCGGATTGAAAGCCGGACCCGGGTTGAAGGTATTGAACGGCAGTTGTCCGGCGAAAAAGTCCTGTGAAAACGCGTCGTAGAAGAGACCCCAGCCGGCGCGCACCACGGTTTTGCCATCGCCGTGGACATTCCATGCGACGCCGACACGCGGCGAGAAATTATTCCAGTCGCGATCGTAGAGACGCGGAAGTCCTGGCGAACCAACTTGCACGAGGCCAGTGGCAGGGTTGAAGTTGCTGAGCAGGTGATCGCGCTCGTCGATCACGCCGAAGTAATCCCAACGCAATCCAAGATTGAGCGTGAGTTGTGAGTTGTAGCGAAACGTGTCCTGCAAATAGCCCGCGTGCGAATTCTGGAACGTGAAACGATTCGAATTCCCACGCGCGGCACGTCCACCGCTCAGTGTGCCGGAGAGAAAGTCTTCAAGCGAGCCGAAGTCGAGGCGACCACGATAACCGGCATCAAAAAACTGATCCACTGTCGTGCGGCGAAATTCGTAACCAAACTTCAAATCGTGTTTCGTTAGCTTCCAGGAGAAGTTGTCGATCACCTGGTAGTTAATGTCAGTGCGCGCACGCGGGACGGAGAGCGTGGCGCCGATGTTGGCAATCCCCAAATCGTCCTGGATACGAATCAGCGGCAGACCAAAGTCCTGATCGTTGGTGATGCCGGTGTTGAGACCGATCGAGCGCGGATCGAAGTCGTTATCTTCGGGAAAGAACCCTTCCTTGAAACGGTTGAAGCCAAAACGCAGCTCGTTCACTTTGGTTGGCGAGAGAATTCGCAAATAAGAAATCGAAACGAGATGGACCTTCGTCGGTGTGGTCGTATTGAAACCCGGCAGAATGTTGCCGGCGAGAATCGCGAGTGGAAACGACTGCTCGCTCGTGCCGTAGAAATAGCGACCGGTAAGCTGGTTGTCCTTATTAAATGAGTGATCGATCTTGGCGATCAGGCTGTCGACGTCATTCGAAGCCGGCGTAGTGACAAAGAGATTTGGTTCGCCGCTGTTATCGAAGAGTGGTAACGGCCGGTTCGGCGCGGGCCACGGATTGCGAGCGAGCAAACGCGCAATCACGGGATTTGTTGGACCACCCAGCGCCGCGATCTCGCGCGGATCGGGAACACGCGCCGTTGAATTCAGCCCGACTCGTTCGCGTTGGCCTTCGTAGGCGAAGAAAAAGAACGTTCGGTTCTGTTTTATTGGACCACCAACCGCGCCGCCGAACTGATTGTTTCTGAAGGCCGTTTGCGGATTCGGTTTTGGATTGAAGACATTGCGTGCGTCGAGCTTGTCGTTTCTGAAAAACTCGAAGAGTGAGCCGTGAAAATCGTTTGTGCCCGACTTGGTAACGATGTTAACGGTTGCGCCGGAGTTACGACCAAACTCGGCCTCGACGTTTGTCTGAATCGCTGCTTCGGAAATGGCCTCGATTGGCAGAATGGTGGCTGGAGTTCCGAAGACGCCGGCTTCGTTGATCGCCGGGAGGTTTCGGTAGCCGTCGTTCATGTCGGTGCCGTCGAGCAGATAATTGTTTGCCCGCCCGCGATTGCCGTTCGCGCTGAACAATCCGAATGAGCCGGGAGAATCGGTTGCGCCTGAAGGATCGCCGGTCGCGCCCGGGACCATGGTCAGAAATTTGGTGAAGTCGCGGCCGTTGATCGGCAGGTCTGCGGCGGCTTTGGTCGTGATCGTACCACCCAGCGTGTTGCTGGTAGTTTGCACCTGCTCGTCTGTAGCAACCAGTATCGTGGTCTGTTGCGAGGCAAGCTGTAAGGCCACGTCGACGCGTCGCTCGTTAGCAACTTCGACAATAGCGTTGGTCACCGTGGCCGATGCAAAGCCTGTCTGTTCGACACGCACCTCGTACACACCAATCGGCAACTCGGCGACGGTATAGTTTCCGTTCTCGTCGCTGGTCGCGGAACGTTCGAGGCCGGTGTTCGCGTTCTTGACCGTGATCTTTGCGCCCGCGACAAGAGCTCCATTCGGATCCGTGACCGTCCCGAGAATCGTGCCGCGAAACGTTTGTGCTGAGACGCAAATGGATAGCAGTGAAATCAACAATAGCGCAGGGATTACATATCGCATGTCGTAACTCCTTTGTCGGCGAGAGGGGAGACGTCGTTGCTTGTGAGAGCGCTGGGATTATAGTTCAAAAGTCACTGTTGGACCATTAGTACGTGCTGTAGGGGCGGGCCACCCGGGGGGGC
>DASWUM010000107.1:0-35999 GCA_036401595.1 Pyrinomonadaceae bacterium | reverse complement strand
AAGGTGTAAAGGATGTCTTGATAATCAACACCTCTGTGGCCGCCCCTTCGTTGAACTCCACACAGGGGCGGCCACGGAGGGCCGCCCCTACAGTTCGAACTGCAATATTCCAAAGACCTCAGGTACGTGGAAGTTTGGTTCAGGGGTGCGTGTCGGTCGCCATGTCAGGTAACGCTCAGGAGCTTCCGGGCCGACGCAGCGAAACAGATTCGCGCGCCATGCATCCCCGGCGGCTGGTTTTGGAATAGCTTCACTCCACGGAATCCTCATCCCGATCGTCAATCGCTCCTGCTCGAGTATTGCTGCTGTCTTGAACCCTGAGGCGAAGTCCCAGTCAGTTTCCCTACCATCGGGTTTCACCACGATGCCGAGGTCGATCCATTCGCCGGTTGGAGCTGCTTCAAACTCAAAATAGCGTGCGGGATTCGCGGCGTAGGGTGCGAGGAAAATCTCGCAGACGTCGCGATCCCATAAGCCAAGAGTCTTCTTGTCGGTTTGAGGATTGTCGGAGACGACCAGCGGCTCACGTTGCACGCCGATGAAGCGGACGTGAAGCGCTTCGTCGGACCAGCAAATCCTCGCCTCAGCGTGACGATCAGGTATAGCCGGCTCACCGGACCAGTAGTGCTCGATAGTGATTGGTGCGCACTGCTGCCAGATCGGATTGTCGAAATCGGATGCGATTAGTGGCTGGCTCGCGTGACGCGCGATGATATGAGTCATTTCAATCCGCTCAGACAATCGTTAATTAACTTTTCCGGGTCATCACTTGAAAAGGCTTGGGCTGCCGTCCGCTTCCCAAAGTGTTGCAGCAGATATTCCGACTCGTCCGCGACGCCGCCGGTTCCGGTCAGACATCCAATAACTTTCCCTTCATCGTGCGCGATCGTGAACTCGTTGAGAGATCCCATCGCACCGGCGATGAACAACACGATGTCACACGATCTGACCAGCACGACGTTTCGCCCTTTCAACCCAAATCCCGTGTAGATCAACGCGTCGCACGCATCAACCGGCAACTTGTAGAGCTCGCTATGCTCGTGTTCGTTGCTCCCGGGCGAGATTCCAACGTGAAACGCACCGGCGTCGTGAGCTGTTTTGCCGACGACGTAAACAATGCCGGTGGTAGCTCCGGTGAGCAACACCACATCCTTGCCTGCGATCGCCTGCGCGAGACGTTCGGCCTTGGCTACGAGTGTATTGCCGGTCTCCAGTCGGGCACTCTCAGACGCCGCCGATCCCATTACTCCGACTTTGATTCGCATATCAGTCGTTACCTACTGAGGAATGTACAGCCTTTTGCTTGTCAATCCGGATTGGGCTTGGCCCTTCACGCATACTTCGATTCCACCAGCGCCGGGTTAGAAACCACGTGATACCGGGAAGCAAGAAGATGATGCCGATCCCGACCGTCACTGTGCGTGGCGACATGTTGAAGCGCGTGAGCAGTTCGCCAGTCACGTAATTTGACGCTGCCATGGTCAACGTCACGAGCGCCAGCTCCGCAGCGAAGACACGTCCGCGAAAGTTATCAACTACTTCTTTCTGTAGTATCACGGTGGAGAAAACCCACAGAATGCTGCCGCCGCAGTGCGCGATTCCAAGCACAACCAGAGCGAAGATGAAATTCGTTGCGCGACCGAAGGCGATGTAAAAGGCGCCGCCGATTAGAAAGGCAATGCCGATACATGCTTGCATGCCCTTCTCGCCCTCGCCGGAAAGTCGCCTCGCGACGAGCGGACCAACGGCGGTGCCGATTCCACGCGCCGCAAAGAGGACGCCAATTCCGCCGCCGGCATTCTTGCCTATCGGAAAGATCCGTTCACCAAAGACAGCCAATAACGTAAGTATTCCCCCGCCCAGACCCCACGCCGGTTTTACCAGCAACGCGGCGAGGACTTTTGGCCGATCTTTGACGTACCTGATGCCGTCGATTGTCTCAGTTATTCCCAGCAATCGACCGATCGACAGTTTTTGTCGTTCACGTTTCGGACGTTTCGGAACGCGAATGCTGGCGATCAGGACTGCCGAAAGTACGTAGCTCGCAGCGTCGAGAATGAAGGCCGCGTTTGTTCCGAGTGTGCTGGTGATCAGGCCGCCGATCGCCGCGCCGAGCGTGAGCATTGCTGACCACGTCACCGAAGAGATCGCGTTCGCAGTGATTAACTCACGAGGTTCGACAATCGAAGGAATCGCCGCCGTTTTTGCAGGCTCGAAAAAGGTTGAGAGTCCGAGCTGCAAAACGGTGAGCACGTAGATTATCCATAGCTGATCGGCGCGGCGAACAAAAAGAAATCCGAGAACAACGAACGCGCGCAAAATGTCGGAGATGATCATGATCTTCTGCCGGCTGAACCGGTCAGCGATCACGCCCGAGATCGGCCCAAAGAAAAAACTCGGCACAAAGCGCGCGACCAGCAGCAGACCAACATCGCGACCCGAACCAGTCAATTGCAGAATGAGCGTGTAGAGCGCGAGGGTGTCGAACCAATCACCCATCTGACTGACAACCTGACCGAGCCACAGTTGTCGGAAGCTGCGATTGCGTCGCAGCAGATCGATATATCCAACTTGTTTAGGACGAGCTTCCATTATGTAGCCGCTGATGAATGCGGATGAAACGCAGATCGATGCCCGGCTAGTTTATCAGCTTGACTGAACTTCTCAATCTGACCTGTCAGAATGGAATAAAGCCAACAACTTCATCGAGAAATCGCAGGATTTCGCGCGGCACGATAGTTGAAAAGTAGCACAGCGCGGCGAAGAAGCCTTCAGGCTTCGCGGGCTCTCCGCACGGGGTCCGTAGCCGCAAAGTTCTATGACACCAACAACGAGTCGTGAAACATCTCACCCAGCACGGCAGCCCGCCCGACAGGGGCTGCCACTTGCCCAATTCACCGGAGATAGATCTGAGTTGCTCCCAGTTCTATCTCCGGTAGCTTCAGTGCGCGAGTTGTTGACACAGTGGTGGCACGCGAACCAGCTATGGATTGCGTGGACGTTGCTTGCTGTTCCGCTTGGACTCGAATTGATCTACGGCACGTTTCTTTTGCCCTTTCTCATTCTCACTCCCATTTCGATTCTCGCAACTTATCTCATCTATCGCAGTGCTCGGTCTCGTTTGCAGTCAAAGACAAACGAGATCGAAGCACTGAGCCAGCTTCATCTCGCGACGGCCGAAGCTCTCGCCACTGCGATTGACGCAAAAGACCAGACAAGTCATTGCCACGTTCGCCGCGTGCAGATTTACGCCGCCGGAATGGGCGAGGTGTTTGGACTCGGCGCCAATGAAATCGCGGCGTTGAAAGCAGGTGCACTGCTTCACGACGTCGGCAAGTTAGCGGTGCCGCCGCACATCCTCAACAAACCAGGACCTCTGACACACGCAGAGTTTGAAAAGATGAAGATCCACACGGTTGTAGGTGCTCAGATCCTCAGTCGGGTGGAGTTTCCGTATCCGGTGGTTCCGATCGTCAGGCATCATCACGAACAGTGGGACGGTCGCGGTTATCCGGACAGACTGCGTGGCGAACAAATCCCGATCACCGCGCGCATCATCTCAGTGGTCGATTGCTTCGACTCAATTCGTGAGGATCGGCCGTTTCGACGCAGCATGACGCTCGACGAAGCGACTGCGTTGTTACTTCGCGGCGCAGGAATCCACTTCGATCCGGTCGTGGTGGAACAGTTCATCAAACACCTGCCACGATTCGAAGCCGAGATTGCACGGCTTGGTCTCGAACATCAGCCTGCTAATTACTCGACTGAGCCGCCGATTCAACTGAGTGAAGTGGACATGACTCAGACACGTGAGCGTGGTTCCTACATTGCTTACGATCAGATCAAGAAAGCGCATCGCGAAGTGTATGCGTTGTATGAAATCGCGCGTACGTTTGGGACTTCGCTCGATGTGGAACACACGCTCGAGATACTCGTCGACAAGGTGGGCCACGTGGTGCCGTTCGATACCTGCGTTGTCTACTTCTACGACGAGAACAAAGGCTATGCGTCTGCTCGCCACGTGGTTGGCAAAAATGCTCAAAAGTTAGCCGGCCGTTGTATCGCGCTCGGCGAAGGCGTCACCGGCTTTGCACTCGCGAATCGCAGTCCTGTCAACCAGCTTCATCCGAGTCTTGATTTCGTTGACATTAATCCCGAAGCGGCCATCAAGTATCGTTCAATGGCGTCGCTGCCGTTGTTCAAGGATGACCTGTTGTTAGGCGCACTCTCCGTCTACTCCAGTGATCTTGAGCAATACACCGACGATCACATGCGACTGCTGGAAACGGTGACACGGCTCGCTTCAGACGCGCTCGGGAATGCGATGCAACACGCCGAAGCAGAGTCGAATGCGTTGACTGATCCGCTGACAGGCCAGCCGAACGCGCGTTACCTGGCGCTGCGTTTTGACGAAGAAGCGGCGCGCGCGCGGCGCACGGATCGATCGTTTCAGGTGATGATGCTCGACCTCGACGAGTTTAAGAACGTAAACGACACATACGGGCACAAAGTCGGCGACAAAATGTTGCGCGAAATAGCCCAGTTAATTCAGGGACAGTTGCGCGAGTACGACTTTCTGGCGCGGAATGGCGGCGACGAGTTTGTCGCGCTGGTGCAGGAAGTCGTCGGCGCACAGGTTGAAGATCTCTGCATGCGCATCGAGAGCGCCGTGTCGAAGTTCTCGCTCCCAGTTGGCAAAAACCGCTTTGCGCGGGTCGGAATCAGCATCGGCACTGCCACTTTTGGTGTCCACGGCGAAACTCTCGACCAACTGGTAATCGCGGCAGACAACGAAATGTATCGGATGAAATCGAGCCACAGATCGACGCGGATTGGGGATGAGCCGATTGACGCCGATCTGCAAAATTCTCCGGCTTTCTAACAGCAGCGGCGGGCTTATCCACAGATTACACAGATGATTATTAGAATCTGCGTAATCTGTGGATAAATCTTGACATACTCCTCACTCATCGCTTTCAATCGCAATGTGGCGTGTTTTCACGACATGCCCTGCAGAAAGCATGGTAGCTCCCGCCGAAAATCACAGTGCAACACTCCTAATAGTTGATGACGACGCAGCAGCCCGTGACAGGCTCCGCGAAATCTTCGAGACTGCACACTATCGTGTTGTAACTGCCACCGAAGCATCGTCCGCTTTGCGGGTGCTGAAAGGTGTACGCTGCGATCTCGTTGCGCTCGATCTAGAGATGCCCGGCGTCGATGGCCTCGCTCTCTGCAAACTGCTGCGTGCCCAGCCAACGACGAGCAAGCTGCCAATCATCGCGCTCTCTGAAAGCGACGACGAAGCACGCAAGGTGCAGGCGTTCACGGCCGGCGCCGACGATTACATCACCAAGCCTTCGACTCCCGGCGAGCTCTTGTCGCGCGTCAGTCTGCACGTGCGCACATCGCAACGCGAATGGGCGCTGATCGGAAGTAATCGCGAACTCCGATTCCTCTCAGACATTGGACGCGGTCTGCTGCGTGCGCTCGAACCCGAACAACTGGTCCGTCGTGTTGCTGGTGCGACGTTCGAAGCGATCGACGCTTCGATGTGCGCGGCGTTTGTGATAGTTGGGCGCGACAAACACGCCATGTGCGTTTTTGATCGAGAAGGCAGTGCCGACGACTCAACCTTGCTCGACATCGATGCAATGCATCTCTGGCTACGTTCGGCTGAGTCGGCAAACTCATTCATGATCACGGAGAAGAATTCGTTTCTGCTTCGTGACGACGCTCACGCCGTTGAATACGTATCGCCGTTTCGATTTGCCGGACGTTCGAAGGGCGCGCTGATCGTAGCGTTTGATAGACGCGAAGATTGCGGTGAAACAGAACGACGATTAATAGAAGCAGCCGCGCAACAGACTTCGCTCGCTGCGCACATCTGTTCGCTGTACCAGGCGGCGCGAGACACGTCCGTCAGTTTGGCGCGGGAAGTTGAAAGACGAACGGCGGAAAGTGAAGCGCAAAAGAGATTTATCGAAGCAATCGTCGATAGCCTGCCGTTGTCGCTTTATGCCATCGATCGTGAGTATCGAGTGGTGGCGTGGAACCGAAATCGCGAGCTCGGCGAGTTAGGTATTCCGCGCGGCTCGGTGCTCGGCAAGAATGTTTTTGAGGTGCTCACGCGACAGCCTCGCGACGTGTTGGAGGAAGAGTTTGAGAGCGTGTTCGAAAGCGGCGAGATCGAACGTATCGAACAGGAGACACCATCGCCGAAGGGCGACATCCGTCACTGGGTCATCAGCAAGATTCCGATGTGGGCTGACAACACGGGTAACGTAAGTCACGTTATTACTGTCGGCGAGGAAGTAACAGATCGTGTCGAGGCAAATCGCGCGATTGCGCGGGCTGAAAAACTCGCCGCGGTCGGTCGTCTCGCCGCGGGTGTGGTCCACGAAATCAACAATCCCCTCGCGACGATTTCAGCCTGTGCCGAATCACTCGAAGCGCGTGTGAACGACGGCGAGTTTGACGGCTCACCTGGACTCGAGGATCTGCGCGAATACCTAGGTCTGATTCGCAGCGAAGCATTTCGTTGTAAGAGCATCACGATGGGATTGCTCGATTTCAGCCGCACGCGTACGTCAGACCACGTGACCATCAATCTCGCAGACGTGATCCAATCGGCGGTCAGGCTGTTGTCGCATCAGAAACGGAATCCACTCATCGAGTTCAAAGTCGATCTCGCTAACGATTTGCGTCCTGTTTCGGGTGATCCGGGACAGTTGCAGCAGGCAGTCATCGCCCTGGCAACGAATGCTCTGGATGCAATGGGTGATAGTGGATCGTTGACGATCGTAGGACGAAATGACGACCAGAAGGTGGTGGTGGAAGTGACCGACACGGGGGTCGGAATTCCACCGGATAACCTGCCCAAAATCTTCGAACCATTCTTCACGACGAAGGAAATTGGACGTGGAACTGGTCTCGGACTGGCCGTGTGTTATGGTATCTTAACCGAGCATGGCGGCACTCTTGACGTGCAATCAACCGTGGGAACAGGCACCACTTTCACGATTACCCTTTCCGCAGTCAAGCTAAGCGAGGAACAGACAGTTTGAGTGAGCAGCAACAGCAGGCACGAATTCTGATCGCAGAAGACGAAGCCAATCTTCGTCTCGTTTTGCAAAAGGAATTAGAGAGGCTGGGCTATCGTGTGCAAGCCGCGCCCGATGGCGAGGCCGCGTTGCGCAAGCTCGAAGAAAGCAACGTCGACGTGTTGCTGTGTGACATCAACATGCCGCGCATCGACGGCATGGAGCTGTTGCGGCGTGTTCATCAACGGCCTAATCCGCCGGAAGTGATCATGTTGACCGGACAGGCGACGGTCGAAACCGCTGTCGAGGCGATGAAGCTCGGCGCTTACGATTACCTCACGAAACCCTACAGCATCACCGAGCTCGACGTTCGCGTGAAGCAGGCTGCCGATAAACGCAGACTGCGAGTCGACAACACTCGACTGCGCGAACAACTCGCGCGGCAATCGGCGCTGCCCGAGATCGTTTCCGTGTCGGAAGTGATGAAGGAAGCGATTCGACTGATCGAGCGCGTAGCGCCGTCGGAAGCCTCGGTGCTCATCACCGGCGAATCAGGAACCGGAAAAGAGCTTGTGGCCCATGCGATTCACCGGCTCTCGAATCGTGCTGACGCTTCGTTTGTGGATCTGAACTGTGCGGCGTTTCAGGAGTCGCTGCTCGAGTCGGAACTGTTTGGCTACGAAGCAGGGGCGTTCTCGGGGGCGAAGGGCAGAAAGCTTGGTCTAATCGAGCTCGCCGACGGCGGAACACTTTTCCTCGACGAAGTCACCGAACTGCCGGCGCAGTTGCAAGCGAAACTCCTCCGAGCAATTGAGACGCGCACGTTCTTCCGAGTTGGCGGCGTCCGGAAAGTCGAAGTCAACGTTCGTATTGTCGCTGCAACCAACCGAAATCTCGATACTGTGGTTAACGATGGCGTGTTCAGATCGGACCTGCTGTATCGAATCAATGGATTTCAGATTAGTCTCGCGCCGCTGCGGGAGCGTCCGGAAGACATCGACCCGTTGGCGCGGCATCTGCTCAAGGTAGTTGCCGGAACTCATCCGCCGGAGTTGACCGAAGAAGCCTTCACGGCGTTGCGTTTGTATCACTGGCCTGGCAACGTAAGACAATTGAAGAACTGTTTGGAACGCGCAGTGATTCTGTCCAACAACGGACGCATCACGCTTTCGGAGCTTCCGCCTGAAGTGACACGTCCGGCAGTGCCGGCTGCACCGATGACGAGTGTTGCTGCTCCGCCTGTGAGTGGTGAGGCCCCGGTTGTTGCTCAGCCGGTTGCGTCCACACCCGGTTCGCTCAGGGAAGTTGAGCGTCAACAGATTCTCGCTGCTTTGGAACAGACCGGTTGGCACAGAGGCAAGACCGCAGAGATCCTCGGCATCTCTCCTTCAACGTTGTATAGGCGACTTCGCGACTACGACCTGGAACGAAGACGGTAACGCGGATAAACGCGGATTAAGTTACGGATTGAGTCTTTAGTAATTTGCGGTCGATTTTGCCGCGATCGTTCTTAGGGAGGGAAGTGACGAATTCGATCCAGCGCGGGTATTTGTAAATCGCGATATTGTCTTTCACAAACTGCTTGATCTCTTCGGTGAGCTGATCGCCGCTATCAAAGCCTTCACGCAAGACGACAAATGCTTTTGGTTTCACAAGGCCGTCTGCTTCATGGCCCACCACGGCACACTCCAACACCGCCTCGTGTTGTAGCAAACAATTCTCAATCTCTGCGGGAGCGACAAACACACCTGAAACCTTCAGCATGTCGTCCGTTCGGCCGTGATACCAGTAGTAGCCGGATTCGTCGACATGAAACTGGTCGCCAGTAGTACACCAGTCGCCGGCGAACGTCTCTTTCGATTTCTCGTGAGCGTTCCAGTAGCAGAGTGCAGCAGAGTCGCCTTTGATCTTGAGGGTTCCCATATCACCGGTTGAGACCTCGTTGCCGTCCGCGTCGACAATCTTTGCTTCGTAGCCATTCACGATGCGGCCCAGACTGCCGGGTTTGATATCGCCGGGCCGGTTGGTGATGTAGATGTGAAACATCTCCGCTGAGCCGATGCCGTCGCAGATGTCTACACCGTAGGCATTCATCCAGCGTTCGTAGAGTTCCTGCGGCAGTGCTTCGCCGGCTGAGTAACAGAAACGAAGACTCGCCAGATCGCCGGCCGAAGCGCCGGGTACGTTCAGCATCGAATTGATCATTGTGGGAACAGTCGTGAGAATTGTTGGCTTGTAACGCTTTATGACTTCAAACAACTTTTCCGCTGTCGATCGTTCTGCAAACAATGCTGTCGCACCACCCACGGCGAATGGAAACAGCAGGTTCGTGCCGGTGGCGTAGCCGAAGAAGAGCTTGGGCACGGAGACCGTGAGATCGTCAGCACTGACTCCCATCGTGGCTTTTGCGAATACTTCAGTGTTGAACGGTAGATCGTGCTGAAGATGGACGGCGCCTTTTGGATGGCCTGTCGAACCGGAAGTGAACAACCAGATCGCGATATCGTCGCGTCGTGTATCAGCCGGCGTACATTCTTCGGAGGAAGTGTTGACTGTCTCGCCGAATGTGGTCCACTTGATGCTCGCGCTATCAGGTAGTTCGGCATCACCCACAACCAAAACACTTCGTAAATAGCGGGCGCTCGCCGCTGCTTCGGCAAACGTCTTCAACACCGAGGAATGAACAATGGCGACTTTCGCTCGCGTGTAATCGAGGTAGTAATCGTAATCCGCGGCAGGCAGGAGCGGATTGACCATCGTTATCACTGCCCCGATCCGCGCCGCTCCAAACCATGTCCAAACAAACTCAGGACAGTCAGGCAGGACCATCAAAACACGATCTTCAATATTTGCGCCGAGCTCGCGTAACGTGTTGCCGGTTTGATTTGAGAGACGTGCGACTTCTCCATAGGTCCACTTTCGATCTTCGAAGTACAGGCAGACTTTGTTCTCCCGACCTTCCTCCAGGTTGTGGTAGAGGAAGTAATCGGCCATGTTGAAGCGTTCAGGAAAAGAGTTGTGCAAAGCGGGGGTCTCTAGGTCTTCATCTGCCCTTGCGATCGGAACAGTCCTTCTAAATATTTTGTCAGCGCCTCTTCGTCTTCCGGACTGCTCGAATTGAACTTCAACGCGAAGCCAATCTCCGAAGCTTCGTCGACAACTTCAGCCCAGAAGTTGACCTTTTCAGTATCCGTGAGCTGAATCTCGAGCCAGACGAGTTCTTTTACTTCAACCTTGCCGCCGGTGAGTACGAAGCAGCCTGTGCGGCTGAGATCGGTAACCGTTGCGTTTTCGCGCGAGAGCACACCTTCCCAGCGAGCCTGCAATTTGACTCTCACCCGCGGAGCTGCTCGTCTATCTTTCTCCATTAACGGTTCCTCTGATCAGTGTGCAAACGGACAACCGCTCTCGCCATGACGGACGTCGAGATAAGTGCGCGCTTCCCAGAGTTCAGGGAAGAATTTTTTATCGAGAGTGGTTTTGAGGTACCCGATTCCTTCCGATCCGCCAGTGCCACGCTTGGCGCCCACCATGCGTTCGACCATCTTGATGTGATGCGAGCGCCAGAGCGCGAAGTATTCGTCGTGTTCGAGCAATGCTTCGGCAAGTTGAAACTCTTCGTACCGATCTTCAAAGTGAGTCAGGACTTCCAGCACAGCTCGCGTACGAGCTTCGTAATCCTTTTTCTGTTGCGACTGATCGACGTCCGACGCACTTAGCGGAGCCTGTAAACCCCGACGCTGCAGCACACGATAAAAACATTCTGCCAGAGATGGTTGAGCGAAGCGCGCCTCCAACCGTTCGTGAGCAAACTGATCGCGGGCGAACTCGCGCAGAATACTTTGGTCTTTCAACCCGGATGAAAATTCAATCTCACGGAACTGCATCGACTGAAACCCACTCGCCGGATTGAGTTGATCGCGAAACGCGAGAAAGCTGATCGGCGTCATGCTCTCGAGAATGTGAATCTGGTTTACAAGCAGCTTTTCGATTTCGACAACGCGCTTCAAAGCACGCGTCGCCGCCGGCACGCGATCTTCTTCGAGTAACTGAACAGCCGCATCTAGCTCGTGCAGAATTTGTTTGAACCAGAGCTCATACGCCTGGTGAACGGTTATGAACAACAGCTCGTCGTGATGAGCGGGAGACGAAAGACAGTCCTGAAGATTGATCAGATCCTGAACACGAAGATACTTGTTGTAAGAGAGGGGCGGATTGTCGCCGTAGTTGTTGGGCATCTAGAACGCTGCCCCCGCTGCTTCGTGTTCGCGATAACTCTCACTCTCGCTGATCTTCTTCATCTCTTTGATAGCAAGCTCCAGCTCGTCGTCAGTCGTATAGAAATGTGGTGAGATGCGAATGCCGGCGCCGGGACGGTAGTCGACAATAAATTCACGGTGAATCAGTTCCTTTGTCACCGCGCCGGCGTGCTCGTGAGCTATCGTGATCGTCCCTCCACGCTGGCTGACATTTTTGGGACTCGTAACCTTGAAGCCTGCTTCTTCGGCGAGATTGATCAAGTACTCCGTTTGACGCATGCTCTTCTCGCGAATTTTCTCAACTCCGATCTCATTGATGATGCGATAACCCGATTGGGCTGCATAAAGAGCCGGAATCGCAGGCGAGCCGTGCAGGAACCTGGTGATGTTCGGCGCGTACCGAAGTGAAGTGTCGAATGTGAATGGAGATTCGTGGGCCATCCAACCGGTTGTCTTGGGCTCGAGCTTTGTCTGCAGATCGGGACGAACGTACAGATAACCCGCGCCGGGTCCACCGCAGAGCCATTTGACAGAACCGCCTGTGGCAAAATCTGCGTTCAGCTCTTTCACGCTGAATGGAACCGTTCCGGCCGATTGATAAGTGTCGAGCACGACCATCGCGCCGACTTCGTGTGCCCTGTCGATAATGGCCTTTGCGTCCTGGAGAAACGCGCTCTTGAAAAGCACGTGCGAGAACGGAACGAGTAGAGTTGTCTCGTCGATCGCGGCGAGCATTCGTTCGAGTGGAACAGTCATGCCGTCGTCGGATTTAACGATGTCGATCTTGAGACTGCCGTCACGCGCGTGAGCCTCGTAGACGTACATCACCGACGGAAAGTTCAGTTCAGAATAGACGATCTTGTTTCGCTGTGGCGTCGGTTTCAGACAGGACAGAATGAGCGATTGGCAGATGGAAACATTCTGATGCATTACGACCGTGCCCGTGTCGGCGCCAATGATGCGCGCGACTTCGTCGCCGACAGTGACGGGCATGTCCCACCAACCTTCTGCCCACGCACGCACGCCGCGGCTCGCCCAGACGTCCGCATATTCCTGAAGCCGTTCATAAGTCGCCCGCGGCATCGCCCCGAGGCTGTGCGAGATCAAATAGACAGCTTTGTCGAGAATGGGAAACTCGCCGCGCCACTTTAATAATTCGTCAGACAAGCATTGTCCTCCTGCTTCGGTTAATTTAACAGATTCGGCATATCTCTGTAATCCGTGTAATCTGTGGCGAGATGAAATGTGGAAATTCAAGAATCCAATAAAGCACCCGATACTCGAGACGCGCTGGCCGACAGCGGACGAAGCGGCGAGCTCTCGACTGTTTAGTCCTGTTGCGATCGGCAAGCTCGAAGCTAGAAGCCGGACGTGGGTTCCGGCGATGGTACCCTGGCGCGCGACTGAAGACGGCTTTGTGACGCAGCAAAACCTCGATTGGTATCAGCGTTTTGCCGAAGGACGGCCGGGAGTGCTTGTCGTTGAAGCCACCGGCGTCCGCGACATACCGAGCGGTCCTTTACTACGCATCGGCGACGATCGATTCATCCCCGGTCTGCGCAAACTCGTGGATGTTGTGCGCGAAGCGAGCGACGGGCAGACGTTGCTCTTTATTCAAATCATCGACTTCCTTGCAGTCAAACGCCGTCCTGAGAAGGCGAAATACTTTCAACGCTTTTTGGTAGTTGACGAGCATCATCGTCGCGCACTGGCGGAAGTTGCCGAGCACACGGATTGGCTAACGGAGTCGGATACAAACGTACGCGACTACCTGCTCAATGCCAGCGACGAAGTTGTTGACTTCGTGCTCAGGCCGCGTGAGCTGGAGGCGCTTCGCTTCGGTTATCGAGAGCGTGTGACGGACACTGACCTGCAACACATTCGCGAACTGCCGCAAGAGCTGCCCGGGATCTTTGCTGCAGCCGCGGAAAGAGCACGCGAGGCTGGTTTCGATGGCGTTGAGCTTCACTACGCGCACGCGTACACGATGGCCGGGTTTTTGAGCGCGCAGAACGATCGCAATGATGGATATGGTCGATCGCGTGAGCATCGCGTGCGTCTGCCGCTAGAAGTTTATCGTGAAGTGCGAAGGCGTGTGGGTGACGATTACGCCGTCGGCGTGCGCTTTCTCGCTGATGAAGTTATTGAGGGCGGCAGTCGAGTCGAGGATGCGATCTATTACGCGAAGGAGTTTGCGGCTGCGGGTTTTGATTTCTTGTCGCTATCAAAAGGTGGAAAGTTTGAAGACGCGCAGGAGCCGAAAGTGGGCCAGGCTGTTTATCCTTACACGGGCCAGAGCGGGTATGAGTGTATGCCGACTGTGCTCTCGGACGCGACGGGACCATTTGGACGAAGTGTGCCGCTCGTTGCGGCGATCAAGAAGGCAGTGAACGAGGCAGGATTTGCGCCGCCGATTGTCGCGACTGGAGGAATCTCGACGTTCGATCAAGCCGAAGAGATTTTGCGATTGGGACAGGCGGATGTCGTTGGCATGGCGCGTCAGGCGCTTGCCGATCCGGATTGGTTTGTTAAGGTCAGACTTGGCCGCGGTGATGAGGTGCGACGTTGTACGTACACGAATTACTGCGAAGCACTGGACCAGGCGCATCGACCGGTGACGTGCAAGTTGTGGGATCGTGTGGGTCTCGATGAAGAGGGGATTGCGACGGTTGACGAGGGCCGGCGACGTCTTGAGCCACCGCCCTGGGTTGCCACGGATTAACGCGGATTGTTTACGGATTGTTCGTACTGTGCGATGAAGTCCGGGGAACGGCGTTTCAGATCGTCGTGGGTGACGCGACCGCTGCGAGTCATCAGGATGTAGGCGAGCTCGATGGGAGTCAGGTGCATGTATGACGCCGCGTTTTCAAACCAGCGCATGCTTTCGAAGGCTGCTGATTGGTAGTCTTCGATGATTGGGCGGCGTGTTTGCGTGAAGTGAGTTAAGGCTTCGGAAACGTTAGCTGTTTGCTGGAATGACTCGGCGAGTGCGATCGCATCTTCCATTGCCAGCTTCGTTCCTGAGCCGATTGAGAAGTGGGCCGTGTGGAGCGCGTCGCCGATGAGCGCAACGTTTTCAAAGAACCAGTTCCGGTTTTTAACAAGCAGAAAGTTGATCCACTTCGAGTTATTTGAAAGCAGTTTGTGACCGTTGAGGTCTTGCGCGAAAACGTCGCCGACGTAGTCGAGAGTTTGATCGGTGCTCATCCGCTCGAAGCCGGCGTTGTCCCACGTTTTCGGATCACACTCGACGATGAATGTGCTCGTGGTTGGGCTGAACTTGTATGAGTGTGCGGCGAAAACGCCGGCGCTGTTTTCACGAAACGTTAGGGTTAAGCCGTGAAACAGTTGATTGGTGCCGTACCAGATATAGCGATTCGTACGAAAGTCGAGGTCAGGCTGGAATTGCTCAGCGTAACGCAACCGCACCGTGCTGTTGACGCCGTCGGCGGCCAGCAGGAGATCGCAGTCTTGGCGTAGCGATTCGATGTCCTGAATTTCACTGTGAAACGCAACTTCGACCCCAAGCTCTTCGGCGCGACGCTGGAGAATCTTCAGTAGCTGAAGGCGTGCGATTCCGGAAAAGCTGTTGCCGTGAATCGAGATTTTGGCGTCACGATGGACGACATCGACGTTGTCCCACGCCTCGAATTGCCTCGTGATCTCCGCATGTGAAACCTCATCCGCCGCGCGCAGGTTAGCGAGAGTCTTTCCGGAGAAAACAACACCCCAACCAAACGTATCATCGGGCCCATTCCGCTCATAGATCTTGATCTGATGCGACGCCCTCGCCTTCCGCATCAGTATCGCGAAATACAACCCCGCCGGCCCACCACCAATGATATTGATTTTCATTTTTAGCCACAAAAAGGCACAGAAGAAACCTCAATGTTCTTTAATCAGTTGACCGGCGATGACGAGCTTTTGGATTTCGGAGGTGCCTTCGTAGATGCGCAGGGCGCGAACGGCGCGATAGAGACGCTCGACGACGGTGCCGCTCACGAGGCCGGCGCCGCCGTGGATTTGGACGGCGCTGTCGATGATTCTGTTCGCAGCTTCAGTCGCGAAAAGTTTTGCTTCGCTGGCTTCACGAGTCACTCTTTCGCTGGAGGTGTCGCGGGCGTAGGCGGCGCGATAGACGAGTAGGCGCGCGGCGTCGAGCTCTGTGATCATGTCGGCGAGTTTGGCCTGGACCAGTTGATGCTCGGCGAGTAGTCGTCCGAACTGTTTGCGCGCGGACGCGTAACGAACGGAGTGATCGAGTGCGCGACGGGCCATGCCACAGGCGGCTGCACCGACACTCGCGCGAAAGGTGTCGAGCGTTTCCATCGCCAGTTTGAAACCGTCGCCCTCGTTTCCAACCATATCTTCGGCAGGCACGCGACACGAATCGAAAGCGATTTCTCCGATCGGATGCGGCGCCATCATCGCCGTGCGTTCAACGACGCGGAATCCCTGCATCTTTGAGCCGACCACGAAAGCAGAGAGTATTGGACGCCCATCTTCGCGTGTTCCTGTTTTTGCGAACACAGTATAGAAGTCTGCGATGCCGGCGTTGGAAATGAAGCGCTTGCGGCCGTCGATAACATACGCTTCGCCGTCGCGTCGTGCGGTCGTCTGAATCGCAGAGACGTCGGAACCTGCGTTAGGCTCGGTGAGTGCGAAAGCAGCGATCGCCTTTCCTTTTGCGGCGCGCGAAAGCCAAAAGTCGCGGACGTGATCGGGCGCGGCGCGGGCAATCGCGAAGGTGCCAAGACCCTGCATCACGAAAGCCAGATCGGCAAGTGACGAAGAATAAGCCAGCGCTTCGCGGATCAAACAAAGCGCGCGTACGTCGAGCTTCGACTCGGCAACCGAGTAGTTCAAGAGGCCAGCCTGGGCCAGTAGTTGAACAAACTCTCGCGCCACTCCCTCGACATCTTCGTCGTCAGCGGCACGCGGCTCGATCTCCTGGGCCACAAACTGCGACACACTCTGCACAAGATTGCGGTGTTCTACGGTGAAGAAGGGAAGTTCTGTAATCAGGCGGTCATCCATTGGCGGTCATTTGAACTTTGCTTCGCGCTTAGCGACAAACGCTTCGTATGCTTCACGGTAATCAGGGTGCTGCATGCAGATGGCTTGCGCCTGCGCTTCGCTTTCGAGCGCAGTTTCCAGGTTCATGTGGAGTTCACGATTGAGCATCTCTTTTGTCTTGCCGAGTGCGAAGGCTGGTCCACGAGCCAACTTCTCCGCAAAAGCTCGAGTGGCGGCGGGCAGTTCTCCAGCCGGCACGACGCGATTGTACAAACCGATTCTCTCAGCCTCGGCCGCGCTCACGAAATCCCCCGTGTAGAGCATCTCGGTCGCTTTCGAAAGTCCAACTACGCGCGGCAACAGATATGACGCTGCCATGTCAGTTCCGGCAAGTCCCACCTTTACAAACAGGAAAGCGATCTTTGCTTCTTCACTCGCGAAACGAATGTCAGCAGCAAGCGCGATGCAGGCGCCTGCGCCCGCGGTCGTGCCATTCAAACTCGCTATCACAGGTTTCGGCAGTGCGCGAATATTTTGAATTAGCTCACACGTCAGGCGCGTGAACTCGAGCAAGCCTTCCATGTCCCTGCTGAACAATTCGCCGATAATGTCGTGCACGTCGCCGCCGGAACAGAACGCTCTGCCTGCGCCCGTGATTATCACCACTCGCACGCCAGGCTCATCGCGCAACTTCCTAAACAAATCCGTCAGCTCGCGATAAACTTCGAACGTCAACGCATTGAGTCGTTCCGGACGATTCAACGTGATCGTCGCGATGCCTTGTTCATCCTGTTCGTAGAGAAAGGTGGTTGGTTGTTTCATGCCGGCAGCACCGCCATGCCTTCGATTTCAACCTTCGCTGCATCGTCGAGTAGTCCGGCCACCTGGACCAGGACCATCGCCGGAAAGTGCTTGCCGAGGTGCTTTCGATAGCGCTCGCCAACTTCTCTCGTTCGTTCGCGGTATTCGATTTTGTCGGTGACGTAAATGACGAGGCGTGTGATGTGCTCCGGTTGTCCACCGGCCGCAGTCAAAACTGTGACGACGTTTCCGAGTGCTCGATCAAACTGCTCGACGAAGTCGTCGCTAACAATTTGCTGCTGTTCGTTCCAGGCGATCTGTCCGGCGATAAAGAGCAGTTTCCCGTTCGCATCCGCAACGAGACCATGCGAATAACCACTGGGCGCACCGAGAGAGTCGGGATTGATACGAGTGAAAGCCATTGTGAGGAGAGGTTATCAGATCCGCGTTCATCCGCGTAAATCTGTGGCAGAGGTTTACAAGAGCTTATCGAGCCGGGAGGCGAGTTGTCCGGCGAGATTTCCGTTAGGATCGAGACCGCCGATTGGCCCACCAGACATATTGCCTTCCTTGTCGAGAATCACGATCGACGGCAGTTGGTCCACGCCGAACTTCTTCGAAACTGAGCCGTCGTGATCTCTGAGCACTGTCACTTTCAGACCATACTTTTGCGAGAACCCGCGCAGTTGTTCGTCGCTCGCGAAATTCTTTGACTTCGGATCGTCTGATTCGGTGCTGACCCAGTAAACGACCACGCCGCGATTGCTGTACTCATCAGCCAGTTTTCTGACGCCCTGAAGTTGAGTTCTGGACAACGGCAACCATGAAGCGCCAAACGCCAGCACCACGATCTCGCCGCGCAGACTCTCAGAGCTAACGGTTTGTCCGTCGATCGATCGAAGTGAGAAATCCACTCTTTGGCCGCTCGGATTCTGCGCAAGTGCTGTGCAACCCGCCAGGACGACCATCAATCCGGCCAGAACTCGTTTTCTGTTCCGTGCCTTGTGTACTCTTTTGTGGCTCAGAACCATCTTTCTCCTTCGCCGCACGCTTTGTTCACGTTCGGCATGTGGCATTAGATGAGTGCATCCAGAGATTCGTTGGTCTAATTCTGCGGGGGCTCGGGTGCCGTTTTGCCTGTCGCCTCCAAGTGTAAGGCCTTGTAATCATCCCACGTATCCATGTCGCGAGCAACGAACGGCGAGTCGACCGCAACGCGCCTGACCCCGTCGCGATGAGATTCAAAGAGCGATCTCAAACCTCCACTTGCCGGCAGATTCAACAATTCAGACCTGAATTTGAGATCGACAAGTACCGGATGACCACCACGACCCTGCCACGTCGGTATCACAATGGGAGCGCCTTTTGTCCATTCCTCGACGATGGTTGAAACGACGGTTCCCGGAACGGCCGGGTAGTCGACAAGAGCGATTAAGGTTGCGTCGGCGTCCTGTGAGAGTTCTGCCATCCCCACTGCGATCGAGGCGCCCATTTCACTGTCCGGGTCCGGATTGATCGCGAAATCAACTCCGGTCAGTTTATTGCGGACGTCATCCGCGCGGTGGCCCAGCACCACGACGATCGTTTCCACGCCACCTTCGCGTAGCGAGTCGATGCAGCATTCGATGACAGTTTTGTTTCCGAAAGGGAGGAGCGGTTTGAAAGCGCCCATGCGACTGGAGCGCCCGGCGGCGAGAAGGATTGCGGCGCAGGATTTAGAAGATTTCACATGATTAAGTCGCGCAGCGCACGCAGCGTGTATTGACGCGCCATCTGCTTGCGCCACTGATAGACGAAGTCTGTGTTGTCGAGTGGTCTGGCTTTGATGTACGCGGCTTCAGCGGCTGCCTGGATCGGTTCGTCAGTCAGCGGATTTCCGATCAAAGCAGTTGCTGCTTCTTTGATCTCAACCGGAGACGGCGCGATACCGCCGAGCACTATGCGAGCGTCTTTAACGGTGTCGCGATCGGTCGAGATCCATGTGGCCACTCCCAGCACAGGAAAATCGAACGCGCCACGCCGTCGGAGTTTCTGATATGACGCACGCCAGCCGTTGGTTGGCGGCAGCTGAATGTCGACAAGCAACTCGTCGGGACGCTTGTGGAGATAATCGATCCCATCGTCGTTGTATAGCCCTGCCGCATCGATGACGCGTTCGCCAAGCGTTGAAGCGAAGCGCAACTTCGCGCCGATGGCGACCATCACCGGAACGAGATCCGACGACTGAACCGCCCAGCACTTTGAACTTCCGGGCGCGACCCAGCACACGTCGCCGTCTTTCTTAAGACAGAAGTTAATGCCTTTGCGCCACTCGTAATTTTGATCATAATAGTTGCAGCGAGTGTCGAGTAGCAGGTTGCCGCCAATCGTTCCCATGTTGCGGAGTATGGGTGTCGAGATGGTGCGGGCGGCTTTAGCGACTACCGGATAGTCGCGATTGATGATCGGGTTGTCGCAGATGTCCGTGAGTGTCACCGAAGCGCCGATGCGCAAGCCGCTGTTTCCGTCTCCTGTGATCTGGTTGAGTTCCGCGAGACGCATTACCGAGATTACAGTCTTCGGCGTCTGCTGTCGTCGCTTCATGTTTGGATAGAGATCGGTCCCACCGGCGACGAACTGACCCGCTGGACCCGCGTCGCCCATAATCCTCACCGCCTCCGCGATGGTCTGCGGAACGTGATATTCAAATTTGGGCAATCGCATCATGAGTGCACAGCTACGCGCGGCATCTCGCTACCGTCTCCACCCTCAGCCGGTGTTAAGACTTTCAACGGCTCGGGCCAGGCGACGGGTGGGACTGAGTCGGGGCCGTAGCGACCGCCGCGTCCACGAGCTTTGTCTTTCAGGGCGCGCATGACTTTCTCCGGCGTGATCGGCACTTCGTCGATACGCACGCCGACCGCGTTGTAGACGGCATTCGCTACTGCCGGTGGCACGGGCAGTAGCGGACCCTGTCCAACTTCCTTCGCACCGTACGGTCCATTCGGATCCGGATCTTCGATGAGGTACGTCTTGACGTCGCACATTTCCATCGTCGTCGGACTCTTGTATTCGAGCATCGAAGGAAACTTGTGCACGACGTTTCGATTGTCGCGGTACACCATCTCTTCCATCAGGATCTCGCCGAGACCCATGTAGACGCTACCTTCAACCTGGCCCATCACGAGCATCGGGTTGATCGAACGACCAATATCGTGCGCTATCCAAACTCGCTCGACGACAACAATGCCCGTATCGGGATCGACGTCGACTTCTGCAACAGCAGCGGAGTAACTGTAAGCCGGCGACGGTCCAACTCCGGATCCTTTGAATTTGCCCGGCGAAACCGGTGGTGTGTAAGACCCAACCGTGCCGATCGTCCCAAACTTCGATTCGGCGAGCACAATCGCTTCCGCAAACGAAACACCAACGTCGGGATTCTCGACGTCAAACACGCGGCGCTCGGCGAGTGAAACATTCTCGACGGGAACACCCAGCTTCTCCGCAACAGCCATCACCAACAGCTCGCGCGCCCGCTCCGCCGCCTGAATCGCGGCGTTACCGGTCATTAATGTTACGCGACTCGAATAACTCCCGAGATCCACGGGCGTCAGATCGGTGTCAGCAGTAATGACACGAATATCAAACGGATCTATTCCGAGGACTTCGGCGACGATGTAAGCCAGAATCGAATCCGATCCCTGGCCAATATCGGTCGAACCACACATCACGCAAACGCCGCCTTGTCGATCGAGACGAAGCTGCACGCCCGATTGCGGCATGTTGTTCCAGTAAATCGGCAGTCCGGCGCCGCAGATATACGAGCTGCAGGCGATGCCGATACCTTTGCCAAACGGCAGCTTGCGATTGCTCTGGTCCCACGTAAAGCGCTCGCTCCAGCGCGAGCCTTCCGCAACTTTGTCGATACACGCGCCTAACCCCATGCTACCGATGCGCAGGTAGTTGGCGGTCACAGTGTTTGGTGGAACGAGATGATTGCGACGAATCGCAACCGGATCGAGCTTGAGTTGCTCAGCGATTTTGTCGAGCTGGACTTCGAGCGCGTAACGCGGCTGCGGCGTGCCGTGCCCACGTTTTGGACCACACGGCGGCTTATTCGTAAACGTGCGAATCCCCTGAAACTTATAGCGCGGCACGTCATACGTAACCGTCTGGAGTGCGCCGGTGTAGAACGTACTCGCGACGCCATAACTCCCGTACGCACCGCCATCGAGATACGATTGAAAGTGCATCGCGGTGATCGCGCCGTCGTTCTTCACCCCGGTTTTGACTTTCATCAACACGGGATGCCGGCCGCGATGACAATAAAACACCTCTTCACGCGTGAGCGTTACTTTTACAGGACGTCCGGTCATCATCGAGAGCTTGCAAACCACGACTTCGTGATTGAACGGATCGCTCTTGCCGCCAAATCCGCCGCCGTTCGGCGTTGCAATCACACGAATGTGACTGGCAGGCAAGCCGAGAACCTTCGCGAGCGCGCGATGCACGTAGTGCGGAGTTTGCGTCGAGCTCCAAAGCGTGATCTTGCCGTCTGAATCGAAGTGCGCAACGGCCGCATGCTGCTCCATCGGCAGGTGCGTGTTGCCTTCATAAAAGAAAATGTCTTCACGAACCAGGTCGGCTTCGGCGAATCCGTCCTCAACGTTGCCGAATTCGAGCGACACCTTCTTATGAATGTTGCCGACGTCACCGTAGTCGTGAATGCGTGGCTCCTCGATCAGCACCGCTTCTTCGATCGTCGAGATTGTGTTCAGTGGTTCGTATTCAACTTCGATCAAATTCATCGCGTCGAACGCGACGTCTTCATCAATCGCCGCGACAGCCGCGACCGGATCGCCGATGAAACGCACTTTGTCGATGCAGAGAGCGTGCTCGTCCTGACTTACGGGCAGGATGCCATAAGGAATTGGCAGTTCCTTTCCGGTGAGAACAGCAAACACACCAGGAAGTGCGAGCGCTTTCGAAACGTCGATGCTTTTGATCAGCGCGTGTGGCAGGTGTGAGCGAAGCATCTTGCAGAACAACATGCGCGGCAAAACGATGTCGTCTGCAAACTTGGTTTGTCCGACACACTTCGCACGAGCATCGACTTTGCGAAAAGGCTTGCCGACAATGTTCAGTTTTTTGTCCACAGATTACGCAGATTTACTCGAGGCCGTAGATACTTTCTTTTGGCAGTTCCATTTCTTCGCCACGCATGCGCGCCGCGGCAAGCTCTACCGCCTCGTAGATTTTAATATAGCCGGTGCAGCGACACAGATTGCCGGATAGCGCTTCCTGAATCTCAGCGCGCGATGGGTTCGGCGACTTCTCCAGCAACTCCTCCGCGACCAGCAGAAAACCCGGCGAACAGTAACCACATTGCGCCGCACCGAGATCCGCGAATGTTTGTTGTAGCGGATGAAGCTCGGCGCCGTTCGCCATTCCTTCAATGGTCTTAACTTCTCGATCTTCGGCGTCGAGACCCAGCATCAAACACGAGAGAATCGAACGCCCATCGACGAGCACCGCGCACGTGCCACACTCGCCCAATTCACAGCCGTGTTTTGTGCCGGTGAGATTCAGATCCTCACGCAAAACTTCGAGCAGTGTCTTGTGCGGTGCGAAGGCGACCTCCGCGGGTTCGCCGTTGAGTGTGAAACGGATGTGTTTCTTACTGTGGGCCGGCAACGTCTTTCTTCTTCACTTTATTTAATATCACATTGTCGATCAGTCGAGTCTTGCCGACGTACGCAGCGAGTGCAATGAGGGTCGGACGCTCGTCGACTCGGTCTAATTTTTCCAGCGTCTCTGCATCAGAAACATTGACATAATCCAACCGCGCGCGCGGTTCGGATTCGATTGTCTGTCGAATCAAATCGATAAGACGACTCGAATTTCGTTCGCCGTCCTTGAAGGCCTGTTTCGCCTGGACCAATGCTTTATGAAGTATCGTCGCTGACTTCTGCTCGTCGGGAGTCAGGTAGAGATTGCGCGACGAGATCGCAAGCCCTGAATCCTCACGAACGATTGGCAGGATCACTATCTCCGTGTCGAAAGCCAAATCTCTGACGAGACGACGAATCACTAACGCCTGTTGCGCATCCTTCTGACCAAAGAAAGCAAAATCGGGTCTGATTGTGTTGAGCAGGATGGTGACGACCGTTGCGACGCCACGAAAATGTCCCGGACGCGACGAGCCCTCGAGCTGCTCTGAAAGCCCTTCGACATTAACGTAAGTCGAGAAGCCTTTCGGGTAGATCTCGTCAACCGGAGGCGCAAAGATGTAATCGACGTTGTAGTCCGTCAACAGCGCAGTGTCTTTTGTTAAGTCACGCGGATAGTGCTCGAAGTCTTCGCCTGGTCCAAACTGAGTCGGATTTACAAAAACAGAAACGACCACCACGTCGCACATGCGTCTCGCCTCACGCACGAGACTCAGATGGCCTTCGTGAAGTGCGCCCATCGTCGGCACCAGGCCCACAGTGCGATCCTGTTCACGACGGATCTTGCGCGCAACTGAACTCATGCGCTGACGGCGATTAATGATCTCCATAGTTGAGGTTTGGATTTAGGACTTCTCGGCCTTTGAGTCTCTCGACGGGATCTCGATGTCAAGTTCTTCGGCAGTCTCTGCGGGCAGAGCATACGACTCTGCTTCGGACGGATAGGTGCCATTTCTCACGTCGTCGGCATACCGGGTTACTGCATCAGTCATGACCTCGCGCAGGTTTGCATAAGGTCGCACGAAGCGAGCTTGTTTACCAAACCCAAGCCCAAGCATGTCGTGCAGGACCAACACTTGAATATCGCAATGAACACCGGCGCCGATTCCGATCGTCGGAATGCTGAGCGTCTCAGTGATCATCTGTGCGATTTCGCGAGGCACAACTTCGAGTACGACGGCGAATGCGCCGGCATCTTCCATCGCCTTCGCATCGTCGATCAATTGCTGCGCTGTTTTCGGCGTCTTACCTTGCACGCGGTAAGCACCGAGCTGGTTGATTGACTGCGGCGTCAGGCCGATGTGGCCCATCACGCTGATCTCTTCGTCCACCAGACGCTTCACAAGGTGCACACGCTTGTGACCGCCCTCGAGTTTGATCGCCTCCGCACCACCTTCCTTAACAAGACGCAAGGCGTTTCGCACTGCGTCGTCGTCGCCCGTGTGGAAAGTTCCATACGGCATGTCCGCGACCAACAGGGCGCGTTGAACAGCTCGTCGCACGGCCTTCAAATGAATCAGTATTTCCTCGAGCGTCACCGGAACAGTGTTGCCATATCCCAGCACGACATTGCCGAGGCTGTCGCCGACGAGGATGATATCGATACCAGCTTCGTCCACGATACGCGCGGTCGGGTAGTCGTACGCGGTCAGGCACACGAGACGTTCGCCGCGTTGTTTGCTTGATCGTAAAGACGGTGCACTGACCTTTTCAGGTCGTTCTGGTTTCAGATAGGGCATGTTTCAGCTCTCTTTACACCACGATGTGTGGACAATTGGATTGCCAGTGAAACGAGGAGTTTGGACTTTTTGTGGGCGTGCTAACAAGTGGGGGCATTATAGTATCCACAGATTACACAGATCAATCTGAGGTATTGGCGCTCAGTTTGACGGCGTCCAGCGGATCACCCGTGATCGGTCTTTTGTGTGTGATAACAGTTCGCTGAGGGGTTTGCCCAGGACCGGATGAATTAGACCGGGAGCCAGTTCCACCAGCGGTACGAGCACAAAACGACGGGCCGGGAGGCGCGGATGAGGCAGCGTCAGGAATTCCGTATCTGATTGATAATCCTTGAAGAAAAGCAAGTCGAGATCAATCGTGCGTGGCCCTTTGGGGACGTCCCGCGTGCGGCCCAACGCATACTCGATTCGCAGCAGCCGCGCCATCATTTGATCCGGCGAGGGCAATGTCGAGCCGCGCAACTCCGCGACCATGTTCAAAAACGGCGGCTGGTTTTCGTGATCGACCGGCTCAGTTTCGTAAATGCTGGAGAGTCGAATAACATCCAAACCGGCGTCAAGCATGCCGCGAACGGCAAGCAGCAGGTACGCGGCGCGATCGCCGAGATTGGAACCGAGTCCGACATAGGCGTTCTGGATCATTAATCAATGTCTCAACTTCTCACCCTAATCTGGCTCAAGTGGCGACTGTTGCGCAACTCGCTTCGCACGTCCAAAGCAGTTGTCAGCAGAGTCGCGTCGATTCTCGGCATGCTGCTCGCTTTTGCATTTGCTCTCATATTTGCCGTGACTCTGGGTTTCATCGCTTACTCGCTCACCGAACCGGAAGGATTTGGCGGTGCATTGCAACGTACAGCAGCGGGCGATCTTTCGGCCGGTGCTTCGACAGAGTTCATTTTCTTTTCCATCTTCGGGGTCATTTATTTGATTTGGTCCACCGTGCCGTTGAGTCTCGGCGGTAGCAAGCAGTTTGACGCCGGCAAACTGCTGATGTATCCGATCACGCTCCGCAAACTCTTCGCGGTAGATTTCGTCAGCGAGTTCACGACGTTGCACTCGGTCTTCCTTGTGCCCGCTGTGGTAGCGCTGTGCATTGGTGCGGGACTCGGCACAGGTAATCTTTTGACTTCGCTGATCGCCGCGGTTCCGAGCGTGCTCTTCGGTGTGACGTTATCGAAATGGCTCTCGACGATTATTGGGTCAATTCTCCGCCGCAAACGTTCACGTGGTGAAACGATCATTGCACTAATTGGCGCCATCGCCGGGTTGGGGTTTGCCGCGATAGGTCAGTTGGCCCCAATTCTTTTCAAACACGCTGAGTCCTTCCGCTCGTTGCGTTGGACTCCTCCGGGAGCAGCCGCGTTTCTTTTACTGGTTGACGTTGCCAGCGATCCGCTTGTCTATGCCGTTGCCTTCATAACGCTCAGTGCTTATGCGATCGCGTTGCTTGTTGCGACTTACTGGATCGCACGCCGAGCGGCGCTTGGTCTTGAACGGCGGCAAAAGCAAAGGACTTCAGCGCCGATTACCAGCAGCGAGGGTTATTCCGGCTGGCAACTGCCGTTTCTGCCGCCCGATCTCTCTGCCATCGTTGAAAAAGAACTTCGCTACGCCTTGCGTAACGCGCAGGTGAGAATGATGGCGCTGATGCCGTTAATCATTATCCTCATTCGCCTGGTTAACCGGCAAAAGTTTGGCACCGTTCGGCGCGGTGTTTCCACTGGGTTCCAGGCTTATGGTTCGGGTCTGCTTCTGATCGGTGGATTGGTCTACGTCTTTTTGATCCTCGCCGGACTCTCGTCGAATCTGTTTGCTTTCGAAGAAGGCGGAATGCGGACCTTGATTCTTTCGCCTGTCGACCGACGCAAGATACTTTTGGGAAAGAATCTCGTTATCACTCTCATTGCGTTCGTCTTTGCCTTGGTACTGCTCATTCTGAATGTCATTCTCTTTCGGGACACCACGCCTGGCAACCTGCTGTTTCTGTCGTTAACGTTCATTATTTTTGCGGCGATTAGTTCGACTGCCGGCAACTGGCTTTCGATTCGTTTTCCGAAACGCATGAATTATGGAAAGCGTTTGAACAGGTCGGGTGTCGTCGGGTTTTCTCTCATACCGCTGGTAGTAGTGATGATGATTCCACCGGCACTGGCCACGCTAATCGGCTACTCGACGAGCAGCCTCTTCAACGAGTACTTAGCGCTATTAGTCTTCACGCTGGCTTCAGTCGGTCTCTACTCAATCATGATCAACTGGCAAGGAAAACTGCTCGCCCGCCACGAGATTGAGATTCTGGACGTCGTGCGCGAACCGGCGGATGAATGAGAGGCTTTTTAGTTCTGCATCAGGAGAACAGCCCAGCGCGGGATGCAGGTTAAGGAAACTTAATAGAAACTGCCTCGATCTCTCCTATGAAACCTATACAAAGAAGCCTGAACGAAATCGCTCAGCTTACGGTCGACGCAACAAATCAACCCACGCCGACAGAGCTTCCACGAATCCTGATTATCAAGGGAGAGGTACCAGAACATCAGCTCGCCGCTCTCTATGAACCAATGGTCGGGTTCGTGGTTCAGGGAAGCAAAACGATTTCGATCGGCGATCACGTTATCCGGGCGAACGCTCCGTCATACTTCGTCATTCCTACCGAGACCCCGGCGACGGGGCGGGTGGATCAGGGACCAGACGGCGAACCATATCTATCGCTTGGCCTCTACTTGAATCACAATAATCTGCTCGAGCTATTCAACGATTCTCCGAATGATCTCGACAGCGAAACAGTTTCCCCTTCAAACTTTGCAAGCGATGCGACAGAGGAATTCGTCGACGCATGGTTACGGATGTTGCGGCTGCTGCGCACGCCGAAGCATATTCCTGCGCTGGCCCCGGTCTATGAACGCGAGATTCTGTTTCGGGTGCTTACTGGTCCGCAGGGATGGCGCCTAAGACAGTTATGTTTGGTGGACGGGATGGCTTCCAAAATACGACGCGCTATTCGGAAGATCCGTGAAAACTACGCCGCCTCGATCGATGTAAGACAGCTCGCTAAACAGTCGGGCATGGGTGTAACGACATTTCATCGCCAATTCAAACAGATAACCGGCCTCAGCCCGATTCAGTTTCAAAAGCAGTTGCGGTTGCTTGAGGCAAGAAAGCTCCTTGTCTTCAGCGATCATTCCGTATCGGAGGCGGCCTTTAAAGTCGGCTACGTGAGTGCATCCCAGTTTAATCGTGAGTATTCAAGATTCTTTGGCGCTCCTCCTGCTCTGGATGCTTCAAATCTGAAACAATTGGAAATAAAAGATTAAAGAAGATGCCCACCTGAGACCACGATATCCTGTGCGGTTACCCAATCGAAGTCCTCGGAAAGGACACTCGCAATCACTCGTCCGACATCTTCCGGCTTGCCGATTCTTCCCAGAGCAGTTTGCTCAGCCATTAGCTGGATAAATTCCGGATGCTTGTCGAAGGCCCCGTCTCCGAAGTTGCTATGGGTGGGCCCGGGAGATACCGCATTTACCCGGATTCTACGCGGTGCGAGTTCCTTAGCGAGATATCGAGTCCATGAGGAAGTTGCCGCCTTCAACGAACCATAGGCGGAGTATCCGGGAAAGGCCCCGGTGCTCGATGAACTTGAAACGTTGACGATGGATCCTCCGTCTTCCATGAGTTGGACCAGTTGTTGGGTTAGGAAAAATGGTCCCTTGAAGTTCGTATTCAGAATGTGATCGAAGTACTCTTCGGTCATCTCCGTAAACATCATTGGACCACCCGTGCCGGCGTTATTTACCAGGTAATCAAAAGTGGTCCGATTCCAAATTTCGTCAAGGTTCCTTTTGGTCTCTTCGATGAACGCCGGTAAGTACGACCTTTCGGTGAGGTCCAATTTAAGCGCAACCGCACGAACATCATTATTTTCCTCAATCGCTCGTACTACCGCCGCCGCCCTGTCTTCGTAGGAATTAAACGTGAGAATCACACTGATCCCACGCCTTCCCAGTTCCAATGCCGTTGCCTTCCCGATGCCGTTACTTCCACCCGTCACAATTGCGATTTTCATGTCGCATAGTGTGATCAATTCAGCAAGAACTTCATAGACCCATTAATGTCGAATTATTGCCTAAAACTACTCAGCGAGCGGCTCTGCTCGGCGCCGATCCTCTCAAGTATTAACCTCATTACGCATATTCCGTTTTCGCAAAAGGAAATATGAAACGACAATCATATAAAGAGCGGTCCCCCAGTGAATCAAAAGCGGTGGCGCGAAGCCTAAATGACTGATGATCACAAGTCCGTCACTGAACGGAACAAAAATAGAAATTGCGAATAGTATTGAAGTCACCTTTCGATTTCCACTAAACAAAAAAGGCAGTATGACGAGTCCAGAGAAAATGTCTCGAATGCCTTTAATCCACATAAATGGAAAACTATTTGGGTCCTGAATTGGGATTCCGTAGCCGGACGATGCACCGATTGGGTTCACTATAAAATTGATGCCGATAACGATTATTCCGACGGGAATGGCTAGCGTGAACCAAAAAAGCGCAGAATTTCTTTTAAGTTTGAAGCTATCTGTTTCCATTTTCATCCTCCACAATTACGCTGACAATCAAACGATATAAAAAAGAGGCGAATGATTCATTCACCTCGGTTAACAAAATCGGTTTTGCGGGAAGATTATTTTTCAGCAAGAAAACGCCGCCGGATGCGGCTCAAAGACTGCGGTTTGATACCGACGTATGACGCTATGTAATACTGGGGGAGACGCTGAACCAGTTGAGGAAAACGTTGCACAAAATTTCGGTAGCGAATCGCCGGTTTGTCCTGATAAAAAGAACCAAGTTGCCGAATTGAATCAACGAAGATTTCTTCTGCGATCAATCTGCCGAAACGCTCGCCGAAATTAATCTGTTGGTAAAATCTTTGTAAATCGTCACGACTAATCACGCGGATTTCTGCCGGTTCCAGTGCTTGTATGTTTTTGTCTGAGGGACACTGCGGGAGAAAACTCGGATAGTCGCAGATAAACTCGGTTTCTGACGCAAAGTAGTAAGTCGCTTCCCGTTCGTCAGTATTTATATAAAACCGAAAGACTCCGCTTTCGATAAAAGCCGCCTCCCGACAAACATCTCCCGCTAACAGAAAATGCTCGCCTTTGGCAAAACGTTTCAATTTGAAAACACTGCTGATAAATCGTTCTTCCACTGCGTCAAATTCGATGTAAGTACGAATTTTTTCAATTAAGTTTTGACTCATAGATTGTGATTTTAACCGAAGGACTACGAGAGGAGGATCACAGGATCTCAATCGTTCGTTTGCTGTCTCATAATTGTTCGGCCACGCGTATCATTACCCTTTCTCGGGTCGGGCTCATTCGGGATTAATAGTCTTCTGTGAATCTGCGGATAGTTTTTGTTACACTACCGACTCGGTACTTTGAATCCAGTGATGCTTCGCGGCGTCCGGGCGGGTTTTGAGCCCCGTCAATACACAAATGGCTCGTAGAAGATTTCGCAGCAACCAGCGACACGAACCCACCACCGAGCGTTCCTTTCAGGAATACATTCTTTCGACCCCTGCACCGCAAACGTCCAGAACCGAATTACTGCGGCTCATCCGCGGCGGTGAAGACACGTTTCTCGAACTCAAAGTAAAGCTCTCAAACACGGAAAAGATCGCGCAGGAGATCGTGGCGCTCGCAAATACGGGCGGTGGCGTGATCGTGTTTGGCGTGAACGATCAGTTGCGTGTTGAAGGTGTTGACGATCCGGAAAGAGTTCAGGAAGACCTCGTAAGGATTTGTCGCGAAGAGGTGCAGCCGCCGCTGGTTCCGTTCATCGATCGCATCGCGCTCGACAACGGACGTCGCATCGTGGCGCTTGATATCGAAAGCAAGAGACGTCCGTATCGAACACGCGATGGGCGTTTTTATCTGCGTATCGGTGCAGAGAAGCGTGAAGCCTCGCGCGAAGAGATCTCAACGCTGCTGGAGGAGGCAAGGCCATTACGTTACGAAGACGTGCCTGCGCTTGGCGCAACTATGGCCGACGTCGACGAGGCTCATCTCTGGAGCTACCTGCGCGAGTTTGAAGGTGGAGCATTCGAGGAAGCGTCGGTTGTTGGATATCCGACGACAGACGTGCTCGAGCGTGATCTACTGCTGGCCACAAACGATGGGCAGGAAGTTGTTCCGACAGTCGCGGGACTGCTTTTATTTGGTCGTGACGAGCGTGTCGCGGAACTGCTGCCGCGTGCTTCAGTAACGGCGACAAGATTCTCAGGCGACTCTTTGCAGGCGCCAGTGATTGAACGCGTCAAGTTAGTCGGCAACATGGTTACGCTCTACGAGGGCCTCACGCTCTTTTTGCGAAGGTACTGTGATCTGTCGGAAGTGCGCCCGAAGGGTTTTTCGGAAGAGTCACCGGTGCAGGCGCGTGCGAGTTATCACCGTGGCGTCGTGGCGGAAGCGATCACTAACATGCTTGCGCACAGAGATCTGGCGCTGAGAGATCTTCCGAGCCGGATGAACGTCTTCGATCACTCGCTCGAGTTTGTTAATTCGCGTCGCAGTGTTGGGTTTTCGCCGGTTGCACAAAAAGCGATCCGGTATGGGATGCCCGAACGGTTGAATCCGCGTCTGGCGGCGGTGTTAACGAACCCTGCGTATGGTTTGAAACTCAGTCTACAGGGATTACCGGCGCTGTTGCGTGAGGCGAAGCGATTCTCAAACCGGAAGGCGGAGATCGTTTCGTTTAATGATGAGTTTCGACTCAGGATTTACGGAATTATTTAGCCGCGGATCTAACGGATAGATCCGCGGCTAACGTTTTACTGCTTTGCGGCGTCAGGCTTCGGTGAGTTGTAGAACTGTCGCGCCTGGATCACGTACTCCTTGTCGTCGTACGTGCCATCACCATCAACATCTATGCTCACTTTCAGCTTGTGCTGTTTGCCGTCGCGCGCGTCACCCGGATTGAAAGCGAGACTGTACTGACTGCGCAACAGCGCGTTGATGCTGCCGAGCACTTTCGGTAACTCGCCTTCGAACGTCACCGGAAAATACGCTCCACCCGTTTCCTTCGCAAACGTATTCAGCGTGTTGTCAGCCTGGAGCCACGTCATTCTGCCTGGCATTCCACCCAGCGAGTCTGTAGCCGGCAACGAATCGCCGTACATCTTCTTGAAGAGGTTTGCGGTGCCGATGATGTAAACGGGAACGCCTGCGTTCTGAAGCACCTTGCGCGCATCGCCGTAGTTGATCTTGCTGAACGTATCGATGCCGGAGGCGACGAGGATCACTGCACGCCGTCGACCCTGAACAGAAGCTAAACCCGCATACTCTGATTTATCAGACTTCGAGTCCTCCAACACCACCGAGTCGCCACGTCCACCAATAAGCACGAACTTCAACGCGTCAAACAAATTCGTCTCGCGAAACGCCGGCGTGTTTCGCAGCAGGAGGGTAACCACCTGTTGCAAACGGGCCGGATCGTTCGTGAAGTCAGTTAAAGGAGTCGGGCGGATATCAAAGGCAACCACAGAAGCGTAATCGTCAGGCGGCTTGATGTATTGTGAGAGAAACATCGCAGTAGGACGAATTACTTCGTAAGTGCCGGGCTCATAACCTCTGTTTCCATAAAGGCCGAAGAGCTCCGACCACTTGCTGTATTCAACCACCATCGCGACTGTGATCGGCGCTTCGGGGGTCGAGAAGTTAGTGATGGTCTGTTGTGTACCATCCGCAAAGAGGGCAAAGTTTGCCTTCTTCAAATCAGTAATCGGCTGGCCGTTCTTCTTGTGATAGACAGCGACATCGACGTTGACGATCTGCGTCGAGATGCTGACCTTTTCGATGTCCTGAGGCTTGGCCGGCTCGATGTCTTTAGGTAGAGGCTCCTGATCCTTTTCGCCCGGTTTGGTGGTTTCCCCGGGGCGCTTGTTCTTTTTTTCGTTTGAAGTGGGTGGCTGACGTCTGGACTGCGACCACCCGGAATTAACACTGGCGCCGAGCAGCAATAACGAGAGCGCAACAGCAAAAAGGCGATACGAACGTTTAAATCTCATAAATTTCGACTCCCGAAGGACATAAGCGAGGAAGGATGGTGCCTTACCTTTGGGCAGGCTTCCAGATCACAACTCAGGCTCCGATATGTTTCAGTCGTCTGATGCGCGGGTGTTGACCCGAGTTTACCAAACTCTACCGGCCGCTGGCTTCTGCCTCGATTACGATATCGTAACTTCCGGTATTATCCGACAAATCGCCCTCATTGACACCCAAAAACAGTACGCCGTCGCGCTGCGCGACAAATTCACGCCGCGGGCCGATCAGGATGAAGTCGTCATTATCGTCGCCAATAACGGCGATCAACGCTCCAGTAGCCTCGTTGCGCATCAACTTGTCATTGTCCAGAATAGTCGCTAAACCACCCGGTGTCGAAAAGCGTCCTTTGCCGATTGAAACACGTCCGGACGCGCTGATCCGCAGCCGTTGACCCTTGCGGACGACGAGACCGCTGTTTGTCCAGCCGTTGTTGGCGTTATCGGCTCGAACGCCAACCTTGATTGTGAAAAAGGTCGGGGTTGATGACGATGCCGGCACCGTTTCGACCGGTCGGTCGTTCGTGCTGTTATCCGGCTGCATTACGGGAGTAGAAGGGCGTGACTGAGGGACGTTGTTGCGTGCGCTGCCCCCGCTACCATCGTCAGTGGGGCTTGTAGTGCCGGTGTTTGCGTCAAACTCGATCGATTCAACGTCCTCAACATAGACGGTGGTCTGCCCGCGCCTGCCTTTCGCGTTGCCGCCGATCAAAATAGTGAATTGCTGGTCCTTAAATCCGATCACCTGACCGCGGATCACGCTGCCGTCTTTGAGACGAATCGTGTCGGCCATTAACGGGGTTGAGATTGCAACCAGCAGCAAAGTGGAGAGCAGAAGTCGGAATGTTTTCTTCATGATACTTCTCCTGAACGGGGCGTCCGTTGACGAGGTTTAGCAAGACTCTGATGCTTTTGCAAGCGGGAAGAGGACAGGAAATTGCCGGGTCTCGGATGCGTGAGGAGTGAGAAAAGGTTGCGGGTGTCCGAAATCGTTCTTGGAAGCGGTCAGTACCACCTGCGGTAGCGGGTGGGTCAACGATCAGCCTAACGCATTCAAGGCTGGTAATTAACCCACCTGCTACCGCAGGCGGTACTGACTGTCTCCAAGTAACAACTTCGGATTCAGTAAACGATACTTTCGAGGCTGGTGATGGGCACCGCTTCTGTGTCAGCTTCGAAGAGGCTTTCATTGAGATTGTTTTCGAGCGGATCGAAGTTTCGCAAATTGCCGAAGTTCAGCTTGGTCTTCGCTTCGAGCTCGGTAATCTTGACCTGGAATGGCTCGTATGGACCGACCTCAAACTCTTCCTGCGGCAGGTCCTTAATTAACGACGCCTGGCTCAAGATAAATGCGAGCGCACGTGGCTTGCCCTGGTCGTTCTCGAAGACAACGACTTTGTAGAACTCGCGTGGGAGCAGCAGGCCTCGGTGCGGTTGATCGTTCGATCGCAGAATTGGACCATTGAACACTGAGACCTTCTTATTGTTGTTACGCGCCTGCGAGGCAATATGATCTTCCAGGTTTCCCCAGAGCAGCATTCCATGAGAAGTCGCCTGAGTGGACTGGTTGAAAATCGCATGTTGCGGCGAGCAGTTGGTGAAGTGGAACGTGTCGTCGTTGGCGAGCTTTGCTTCCTTCTTCGTGTTGCCCCAACCGGCATCAGCGCGACGAGTCAGGTGTCCTCGATCAATCTTCGGATTAGCATAGTTGCTTTCCCTTGACTGCGAGGCTGACGGAATACGTGGATCCTGTTTCCAAACCTCTGCTCCATCTTCTCGTTTGTGTTTGAACTTCGGATTGGCATCGAGGTTGACGGCCGAGACGAACGCAATGCGCCGCTTGGCGTTCATGATCACACTGTAGTGGTAATACTTGAGCTCAGTGCTGTTTCCTCCATTCAGTGTCGCGGCCGCCGCTTTTATGGCGGGTGTTAGTTTGGGCAGTGGCACTGAGAAACCAAGAAACTGCGAATCGTAGCCAGGCCGGTTGCCGTAATTGGGATCGATGTCGATCTTCTCGTCGAAGTCATCCGCGTCCGTCGTTGCTACTTGCGCTGACGCTGTGGCAGCACCGCCAAGACTGACAGTGATCTGCAACGGGATCGTCAAGCTCACTGCGCCGCCGGCGGCATTCAACTGTGGCGCACCACCATTCACGGGTGGTTGAGTCGTCGCAGTTGTAGTTGGGTCTTCTGTCTCATCGCGTTCTGATGGTGTTGGAGTCGCTCCCTCGTCCAGAACCTGTTGCAGCAGAGCCCGTTCATGTGCTTTCACGTTGGCCGTGCGGAGATGTTCAACGAGCCGAGAAATGCGAATGCCTTCGTTTGCAACGTAACGTACTTGTGCCGGGTCATCTCCATCGCGCCAGATTCCACCGTCGATCTTGAGCATATTGCCGGCTTGATCTGTTGCCGGAACGCCCGAGTGGTGAAGCGCTACGAGTTCCCACTGATCGTTGAAAACCGGTGAACCTGAAGATCCGGGTTCCGTGTCGCCCGCGTAGTGTGCTGCCCAGTTAGGATTGTCGGGCAAGTCGACCAGCTTATTCTCGCGAATGACGATCTGTTTCATCTCGCCGCGCGGATGCTGGATGATGTTCAGACAATCGAGGCCCTGTGTCGCCTTTCCTTCCTGCTGAATCAACCGGTTAAAGCCTCGATTAAGTTGTTTGCCACTCTTCGATTGTTGACTGACTGCGACGAGAGCAAAATCAAGTTCCTGGAAGTTGTAGAAGAACGAATTCGGATCGAGATTGTAATGATCGACGGTGAGAGGATTTCCGAATCGATCGAGCTGGAAGTCAAATTCAACCGTGCTTTTGGCAGCGTCGGAAGCGGAACGAAGAACGTGATGATTGGTGAGCAGCAGTCGCGGCGAAACCATGAAGCCGGTCCCGAACGAGAACCTGCCACCACCCAAATTGGTCACGATACGACCGACTGAGCGATTGGATTGAGTACCCATTTCCAGAAATGCGACGCCGAGAAAATCGCGCGTGGCGCCGATGATTCTTTCAAAAAGCAGGTTGTTGACCTCATTCTCCGAAACAGCGCCGCGTTCGACGACCTCCTGGACCTCGGTAGGCAGTGCGTTGGGCGCGTTGAGTGACGTTTCACGCAGGTGTGAGATGAGGCGGTTTACGCGTTTCGTGAGACGAGCTTTGCCGTCGACCTCATCGTAGCGCCGTTCCTTGACGAGGTGTTCTTTGTGCTCGCGTTCGGGTGTGCGCCGGCGATAGTTCGCCGCCGCGCGTTTCATAACCTCGGGATCAAATGCATATTCATTAAGTGGGGCAACCATGTTTGAGAACCTCCTATGGTGTTATGCAAAAAGGAG
>DASWUM010000106.1:0-57467 GCA_036401595.1 Pyrinomonadaceae bacterium | reverse complement strand
CCGCCCCTACAGCACGTGCCATGGCGTCCGTACAGCTTGGTATGTGGGCGATGTAGTACGTGCTGTAGGGGCGGCCCTCCGTGGTCGCCCCTGCGTCGAACTCTTTCCTTCACAGAATCTCCCATCACGGAATCCTCGTGATACCGAGCGCGTTCAAATTGCCGCCGAGGGCTTTCGCCGCCAGCGCTTCCTTCTGCTGGTGATACGACATGAACAAACTGCTGCCTTTGTGATCGAACGGCAGATCGTTCACGCTCAAGACTCGCATTCCCAAACTCACCTTTGCGCGAATCGGATTGAGCGCCGGATCGAATGCTTCTTCAGTGACACTGAAATCAGTCAGCCGCACCGGTAACACACGGTTCTTGCTCCAGATGAACAGCGTCAGCGGCGTTTCCATCGGCACGATTTCGAGCGTGCCGGAACTGGCGAGTCGATTGTTGGCCTGGATCTGGCTGTTGGCCGGATAGACGATCGTTTCGAGGGCTGCCAGTTGCGGAAAAATTCCGAGCTCGGTTGCGTTCGCATTCTGATCCGGAAATTCGAGTTGATCGGTCGCGTCGATCTCAACATCGACTTTGATCGTTTCCACCGGCGGTCCGGTGAGTCGCATCACGTCTGAGCGATCGCCGCCTTCCGCGAGTGCCTTGATCTGCAACGACCGGCTGAGTGTCTCCGGGTTGTACTGCAACGCGATGATGCGAATGACCGCGGAACTGCTCGGATCGATCAGCACGATGCCGCCTTTGAGTAGTCTTGGTGATCCTGGAAACGTAGTCATAGTTTTACTTCTTCGGCGCTTTCACTTTTACGGTCTTGCAAGGCTCAGTTGTGGCCGTCAGATCCTTGGCACACATCGACCCTTCCTGCCAGGTCTCATTGAATTCGGGACTGGCCCACGTGGCCACGAAGCGACCCTTATTTGCAAAATAGAGTTTCTTGAGCTTCTTCAGATTAGCGGCGGAGGGTTTTTCGCCACGCGCGAGACCGATAATGCAATGTCCGACCGGTTGACCATCCGACGACGTCATTCCAGCAATCTGGTCCAGAATTCCCTGATCAAATGCGGCCTTCATGTTCTTGGGGACCTGGCTCGCCTCGGTGATCTCATTGCCATCGATCGTGATTGGCGTTGCATTCTGGGTGAAGCTCCAACAGTTATTTCCACGCGCTTCCTTGGCGCCAACTTCATCGCGAAACGCTTCGAGCTCAGCGCCTGCTTCGCCGAGCTTGCAGCCACTAAAGTCGACGGTTTCGGGTTGGTTCCCCTCGGGAAATGCCCCTTTCAACTGACTGCTCAAATCTGATATGGGAACCCACGACGCGTTTCCCTCGGCATCGAAGATTTCTATGTCACCGGCGCTGCTCGAATGCGAGATCACATCGAGCGTGCTGATCGGCGTGCCGAGAGCAGTGAGTTTGTCCTTTGCGTCTTCCACGCTTGTCGCTCGCACGACTGTGCCGCCGCGAGCGCCGGCTTCCGCCATCGTGTTCTCGTTGTCGTCGAAAACGAGCACCACCTTCGTTCGCTTTTTCTTTTTGTTAGGACTGCGTTGCAGCACCGCACTCGATTGCCGCGTTTGCGAGACGGGCAACGCGCCGCCGGAGCCGAAGCTGTCAGCCACACGATTCGCTTCGTGTTCGGAGCTGCTTGCAGGATTGGCAATACTGATCGGTCTCGAGGTTGAACTCTGACCCGCTTGTTGCATCACGTGTGTGAGTTCGTGAGCGAGCAGCTTCCGGCCTTCATCCGTATTCGGATTGAAGGACGGCGATGCGAAAGCGATGTGCTGGCCCACGGTGTAAGCGTCGGCGTTAACCTGGCGACTAGATTCCGCGGCGCGATCGTCTGCGTGCACGCGCACGTTGCTGAAGTCGTGACCGAGCCGAGCTTCCATGAACGATCGCGTCGAGTGGTCCAACGGCTGGCCGGGTGATTTGACCACATCGTTCACGAGCAACGGCGCCTCAGACTTACGTGTGCTTGTGCTTCTTTGCTTTCGTCTACGCATTTCAAAATCTTCTTCAGTACTTCCGCGGATGACGGTAATCCTGCACCTTGATAAATGTGCCCGCTGATGAACTCCCGGCTTCAATTTCCTTACGCAACGCTTCGCTAACCAGCATGTCCGGAGTTAACTCCGCGATCCGAAATAGCGCGGGCGCGTCGTCGCCGATCGGCTTCAAAACGAGCTTGCTCACGCCCTTGATCGTGTGCGGCGGTTTGGGAAAAGTCTTCAACTTCGACTTCTCTCGATCCACGCATTCGATCGACGTCAAGACGTTCGCAATCCAGTATTTCGCGTCCGGGTGAGCCGCCAGTTTCACCGGAATGTATTGAATACAGTCCGGACAATTCTTCTCGAGGATTTTTTTCAAGGCGGCAGAGACCATTCTTGAAGACCAGCCTGACTCGAGTAGATCCGGCAACTTCCCTTTCGAGAGTGCGGTGATCATCACCCGCTTGGGTGGATTCTCGATTTTGTTACCAACCAGGATCGCGTACGACTGTTCAGGGCTCAGTCCATCCCGCGCTTCGGCGAAAGCGAAGCCTGATCCCGGAAAGTATCCCTGCCAAATGAAGTGTTCCATTCTGCTAACCGTTAATTGAGTTTCGTCTTTCGTGCCTTAAGATTTTTACGATTTCGAACAAGCATATCGTCGAGATCAGTTGAAAGATCATTGGTCCACTGAAGTTTCCCGCCAACCGTGTACTGCTTTTCGAGGTCGTTGAGTTGCCCACGAATGTTAGCTGTATAGTTATCGTGTGACCCGCTATGGATCTTCGTCGACAAGCAGACGCCATTCTTCGCTTTGTTGAACTCGAATCCATTTTTCTCTGCGAGTTTGGAAATGTTGTGGTCCCGCAGTTCAAGAGGAATGATGTGGTGCGCTTCTTCCTTCTTCTTGCAACCAAGACTCGCGCGCAATTGCTTGCGTGCTCCGGCTTTCGGATCGTAGTAATAGAAACCGAATGCGAGTACCTTACGTCCGGTTTTAGTGACTACCCGCAGCGGCGGAACCAGAAACACCCACGACGGTTTTCTTCTGATCGAAATCTTCCCGCCCTTCTTCCTGACTACCACGTACGCAGTCGGAAGTTTGGGCAGCGCCGTGGCGATGGGCTTGCCGATCAAACCTTCAACTACTGTGCGCATCTCGGCGGCTTCGGCCTTCCGCTTCGGACTCGCGCGGAACGACTTCGCTTTTGTCAAAAACTCTTTGTACTTCTCGGCAATCTCTTTCGAGAGTCCCTTCGCATCACGCTGCACGACTCCCGTGTCATGACCATTGCCCTGCTGGATCGTGTGCGTGAGTTCGTGGGTGAGCAGATGCCGTCCGAGTTCGGTTTCAGGATTGAATTGGCCTGGTCCAAAGAAAATGTCGCTGCCAACCGTAAACGCGTTGGCTTGGAACATGTGACTGGCACGTTGCGCGGCGAGGTCGTGGTGAATGCGAATGGAACCGAAGTCGAACCCCATCGCGGTTTCCAACTCGCGGCGCACTGGCATCTGCAAGGGCTGGCCGCGCGACTGGCGCATCAGGTTCAGGAGAGCGAGATCGCTTGATGGCTCTAAATGGCTGGACGCCGACTTTCGCTGCGGCATGAAGACTTCTTTGACGAGTGGCACCAACTCGTCCTTCAGTACCGTCTCGCTTTCGGTGATTACTTCGCTCAGAACTGCGTCCGCTCCCTCGAAGATAGGCTGGAGCAGTCCGAACATCTCCTTGAGCAGGCCGTTGATTGTTGAGAGTGCTTGCTCCGGGATCAGTGGGGCCACGAGGTTGTCGGCGGTGAGTTCGACCAGTCCGAGTTTTTCAGCGACGCTGTAGACGGCGCGATAGTGAGCCGGCAACGCTTTCTTCGCTGCGCTTAAGATTGCGCGTGCCAACTCCTCGTAAGTGATGAGGTCGTCTTCGGTGAACTTTTCGAATTTTGCGGTAAACAGCTTGCGCGCGTCTTCGAGTTGCCGTTGTATGCCTGAAGCGAAGTCAGTCGCGAGCTTATCGACGAGTGCTTGAAACTCCGGCGTGCCGGGTTTCGAGACTTCCGACATCAACTCTTCGAACGCAGGAATCTCCCCGAGAATTTCTGACGCTGCCCCGAACGCAGTGACGAACCCCTGGCGAGTCTGAAAGACCGGGTTGAGTATCTTGCGGATCGTTTCCAGCACCCGCATCACTTTGCGCAGAATGGCGGTCAGACCCTTACCGGCAGACTTCACTTTCCGTCGTCGCTTCTTCGGAGCGCTCATGGCCCACGTTTCCAGCGCTGTAATCGCTTCGCTTTCTTCGAGACCAATGACGACGCGTAGAAACTTGTCGGGATCGTCAAACCACGAGCGCATCTCGGTGCCGTAGTTTTCGAAGTCTTTCAGGTGGTTGAGTAGTTGCGAGAGGGCGAGGAACTCTTCGGAGTCGCCGAGTGCTTCGAAGATCTTTTCGAGTACGTCGATGACGTCTTGCGGTAATTCGAGCCAGCCTAGCCAGCCGTATTTGCTGCCCGGTTTGGTGCCGGTTCCAGTGCCGCCTTTCTTGCCGTTTTCAGAACCGTCATCGACCTGAATATCGCCGGTTTTTTGCTTTGCTTTTCCTTCCTCCGATTGTCCTTCTTCGGGTGTTTCCGGAGTTTCTACCTGCTTGACAGTGTCTTCGGCCGGAGTTTCCTCGGGCGGTACGTCGCCTTGTTTATCGGCAGGAGGCGTTCCAGTTGGTGGCGGTTGGCCCGGTTTCTTCTCACGGGTTTCTTCACCCTCAGTTTCTTCGCCTGTCTGTTCACCCGTTTGTTCACCACCGGTCTGCTCACCGGTCTGCTCGCCACCTGTTTGTTCACCACCCTGACCCTGTTGTCCTCCGCCGCCAGTGACTTGGCCTTCACCGGTTCCGCCAATGACGCCGCCTTCGACTCCTTTTTCCTTGTCTCCGCCCTCGACACCTTTCGTCTTATCTTCGTCGGTCTTCTTCTTCGTCTTGCCTTCGCCGGAAGGCTTCATCTTGCCTTTCTTGTCTTCGTCGGAGGCTCCCGCCTCACCGCCGCGAATCAACTTCCGCGACTCGGTGGTGATGGCGAGCAGCATTTGACTTGATTTTTTTCTCTTCTCCTTGAATTCATCGAAATCGATCGACTCGATATTAAAGTCTTTGCCACCAGCTTTCAGGACCAGGTTACCGGGCTGATCTCCGCTGATCGAAGCGCGATGAATTCCGACTTTGAGTGGAGGAATTTCGGAATGGAAGACGACGTAGGAAAAAACTTCCTCGCCTTTTCTGTTGAATAGATAGAGATAGCCGATGTACATCCGGCCACTCTGATCCGTGGCGGACTCGCCTTCCGGATCGTCGCGTTGAATCAACTCTTCATTCGCTTCAGGCAGAACGTCTCGTTGCACTGGCGGGTCAGGCGCTGCGACCGCTTCCGGTGCAGTCGTAGCGGGCGGTCTGATGCCACCGCCTTTAGAAACGGGCTTCACGCGTGAGAGGGGATTCTGCTGGACCACGTGTGTCAGTTCGTGGGCCAGGAGACGACGGCCTGTTGTGCTCGTGTAATCGAGCGCGCCTTGTCGAAAGAAGATGTGAGTGCCCGTGGTGAAAGCTGAGGCGTGCAGTGAATGCGAGAGTGAATTGGCCGCGCCGTCAGAGTGAATCTTCACCTGTCCGAAGTCGACGCCAAACGCCTGCTCCATCTTCTGACGCAACGCGGCCGGCAAAGGACTGCCGCTCAACTTCGCCTGGCTGAGTTCGCCGGTCAGTTGTTCCGCTTTGTCCTCTTCAGACTGTGCGAGTGTTAACAGCCCTTCACTTTCTTCAGCCTTTCGCTGAACCTCGTCGCCTTCGTCTTCCTCTTCTTCTTCCTCGTTGGCCTGTCGCTGGACGAGGGGCGTGATGCCGTCGACGAGCTTCGTCTGCACCAGATCTTCTTCGTCGCGTTCGCCGGTGACACTCGCCGCGTCGTCTGAGTTCCTCATGACGGAATCAGCGACGCGATCGGCTTCGAGCTCGTACTTGTCGCCGGGTTCGCTGACGTTGAGCTTCGTCTGCAATCCTTCACGTTCGCGGAATTGCTTAGTGGCACTCGAGAGCAACGAGCTGTTGAATGAGCTCAGCGATGGACCACCACCGATCGCAGACCGCTGCACGGATAATTTCTTGTCGTTGCATTCCTCGCAATCGCCGGTCATGCCTGCGGAACCACCGCACGCACATTTGCGTTGCACGAGTGCTGAAGACGACGGCACCGTTGCGGCTGCGACGTCTTTCAGTGCTTCATTATTTACTTCAGCACGCGTGGTCATTTGTTACTCTGCAGCTTTCGACGCTGCTTCCGGCTTAACGGCTTCCGCCGTCTTCTTATCGGAGTCGGCGGCGCCTGGCGTGGACTCTTTCGGTTTTATTAAGGCGCCGCCCAGACAATCGATGAACAGCGCCCAGGCATCCGCACTCGTCGCATCCTGACACTGCTCTTCGCAGCCTTTGCCGTCGCAGTAAACCTCGTCTATATCCGGATCGATATCGATGCCGGCCAGGTGCACTGCCTCGTGAATGATCGTGCGCGGCATCTTGGGCAGGTAGTTCGGCTGAAACGACCTTGGACAAAACGCGACTGGTTCGGTGGGTCCCGACTCATACGCTGCCGCGTGCTGCCTCGGCGCTTCACATAAAGGATCGGCGCACGTTGCACCGCGGAATTTCATCGAGTCGCCGTTAAGAATCTTGACCATCTTGGCAAGCGTGCTTTTGATTGACGCCGCGTCAGGTGGCTCGCCTTTGAAGATTTTTCTTCCGAGCCGTTCGGCATACTCCGGACCACCGAACCAGTGCATGCGGCTCTCCGCCTTTTCAACTTTCTTTCGCGCAACTTCCTTTGCTTTCTTGATGACGGCAAAATGCTCGTCAGTGAGCTCACATTTCGGATTCTTTTCAAATGCCCCGCTTGAAATGCACGTCATGTTGAGACCCGCTTCGTTCTCGTCCTTGAAGTCGGAAGTAAACGGACAATTCTCGACGGGATAAGTCTTGGCCGGTGGCGGTTCCTCTTCTTTTTTCTTGGACCCTTTCGCAGGAGCTTTCGCGGGCGCTGGGGCAGGCTGCCGTTGTACCGTCGCGCCGTTTGCCGAAGCTACCGGGCTCGAGCTTTGCTGGACCACGTGTGTCAATTCATGAGCGAGTAACTGCTGACCGGAGCTAGTTCCCGGCAGGTAATTTCCGTTGCCGAAAACAACGTGATTGCCGATCGTGTATGCCTGCGCTTTGAGAGCGGCAGCACTTTCAGCCGCCCGCGCGTCCGTATGCACGCGAACGTTGCTGAAGTCGTGGCCGAAGCGCGGCTCCATGAATGAGCGCGTCGATCGATCGAGTGGTTCGCCGGAAGTATTGATGACTTCGTCGACCCGTTCCGGTTTGCGCGACTCGCGACATTCGTTGCACTCGCCCGCCAGACTCGAACACCCACACTTCGTCTGCACCTGGGCCGTCGCGGCACGCTGCATAACTCTGGATGCACGTCCTCTCATCTGGTTAGTCCTCGGTGCACGTTGTGTGCGATTTGACTTCCGACAGCGCCGCTCTTCGCGCCAGGCTCAACGTTGAACGATCCGCCATCGATGTGTGCACGCCGCGAGTTGTTCGCAAGCGAATCAGGAATGCCTTCGTTTGCGATCTGTTCCGTCAGCAACTGCGACAACGTCTGCTCGACAGCATCCGCAATCGCATAACGCTCGCCCGGTGGAAACCCGTGCAGCACCAGCTCGTCAATATTCAACTCAATCGTTCTCATAATCCGTGTAAATCTGTCTTAACCAATCCGTAAATCTGTTACAACCACTGAGCTGTTTCTGTCTCGGTCAACGGTTTTTCCAACTTCGCATACTCGCTACGCGCCGCATGCAGTAGATGGCCCATGCCGATCGGTTTCGCCGCGTCGGCGGCGAGAAACGCTGCGTGCAATGCGATGTTCCGGATGTTGCCGCCGGCAACGTTGAGCCGCGCCAGTTTTGTCGCGTCGAGATTCTCCGTCGGAGTTTCGCGCGGGAACACACGCCGCCAGATCTCTGCACGCTGCGACATATCCGGAAACGGAAAGTGGATGATGAAACGAATGCGACGCAGAAACGCGGTATCCAGCACGCTCTTCATATTCGTCGTGAGGATCGCGAGACCGCGATAACTCTCCATGCGCTGCAGCAGGTAACTGACCTCGATGTTCGCGTAACGATCGTGGCTGTCTTTAACTTCTGTTCGCTTGCCGAAAAGCGCGTCAGCCTCGTCGAAGAGCAGTATCGCTCCGCCCTCCTCAGCCGCATCAAACACGCGTCTGAGGTTCTTCTCCGTTTCGCCGATGTACTTGCTGACGACCTGGCTCAGATCGATGCGATACAAGTCGAGCTTCAGCTCGTTGGCCAAAACTTCCGCCGCCATCGTCTTGCCGGTGCCACTAACGCCGGCAAACATCGCACTGATACCGAGGCCGCGTTCGCCACGCGCCGCAAAGCCCCACGATTCGTAAACGGTCGAACGCTGCCGAACATGAGCAGCAACGTCGCGCAACGTGCGTCGCTGTGACTCCGGCAACACGATGTCGTCCCACGATGCAAACGGCACGATGCGCTGGGCCAGATCGTCCAAACGCGAACGCGCCTGCACGCGACACGCGTCCCACAACGCAGGCAATGCTTCGGTCTCGCTATTCTCGTTAAGCGTCGCGAGCGTGAGTGTCGAGACTGTGTTGATGGTCTGCGCGCCGAGACTGAACTGCGAAACCAACAGATCGAGTTGACCATCCAGGTCGACAACCGATCCGAGCGCTGCCTGCCAAAGCTCCTTCTGCTCGGTCGCGTCGGGCTTGTGCACGTCGAAACGAATGATCTGTCGTCGCCACAAACGGATCGGCTCGCGACTGACGACAAACAACATGCTGCGCACGTTTTCGAGAAATGAAATCAACGGACGCGGATTCTCGAGCTCGTCGCAATCGACGAGTAGAGCGCCGCTGCCGAGCGCGGCTTCTCGTTCCCACAGCCGAGCGAGGGCCTCGCGTTCAGCAACCGCAGTCGGAATCTCTGTCGCGCGCAACAGATGCAACGGCACGTTGGCCAGCTCACACGCAAACGCAGCTACCGCCTGAGTTGCGGCCGGTTGTTCGCCGCACAAATTGATGATGGGCCAATCGGGTGTGGTCCGTGTTTCGGACCAGAGACGCGCAATCCTGTGGCCCAGCTCCTGATGTGAACCGGGCAAGATCAACGGCACTTGCAGCGGTTCGATCAGTCCCTGCAAACGCGCGTCGAGTCCGGAAACGCCGGCGAGGTAATGCAACACGCGCTCGTCTATTCTTAACTGCGCGCGAGTGATCGGTTCGTTCGCACCGAGTTCGACCAGACGCCAGTAACGCAACGACGCGCCGGGCGCGAGCGCGCTCCAATGCGCGTCGGCGAGCGCGGACAATGCGAGACTGAAAGTTGGATACGATCTGTGTTGATCGGCCTGAGCCGCAGCGCACAAATCTGCGAACGAAGAATCGAGTTCAACTCCCGCGCACATGAGCAACACGTCGCGCTCAAACGGCGAGAGACGAAACGCTGTGCAGACCTGGTCCAACGCTGCGGGTGCCGGTAACTGTTTAGCCGCAGCCGCAACAACTTCTTCGGGCGCTGTGGCAGAGACAGTCTGGGTCGCACGTTTTTGGTTTGCGTACTGCGACAGAGCTTCGCGTACAACCAACAACCTGGCCATCAGGTATTGCTGATTCGCTTCCGGCCAATTCACTGACTTCGCTTTACTCATACCAGCGTTAACAACGGCGCCACATACTGACCGCCGGCATTCACTTCCAGCGGACTCTCGGCGCCGTCAACTTGAATGCGTACCAGGTAACTTCCCGCTCTGACGTTCTTGATCGGAATCGTAATGTTGACACTTGGACCGGGCGGACTCGTCGGCGGACTCAGGGGCCTGCGTGTCGGAGCAATAAAACTGTAGGAGTTCGGGACCACGTCGCCACTCGAAGGCGGACTCGTGATTGGAATGAACTCGTTCAGAAACATGACGACTCGTTGCGTGTCGCCGATCGCTGGGTTCACCGTCAGATTTATGTCCGCAGAACGCAGCGAACCAGAGCTCTGCGGGTTTGCGATCGCGATGTTTTGAATAGTCGGCTGCAACACGAACGCCGCGACGTTTGATTCAGTGCCGCGATGTGGCACCGGCGGCGAGCCCAGGAGGGTGCGCTGAACAATCTGCGCGCCGTTTACCCCCGCCGGAACTGAAGCTGGAAGCGTCGCAATCACCTGGTCATCGTTGACCACGGTTTGATTCGCGGGCACGAGGTTGCCGCCAATCAAAACCTGCGTGTCTTCACCGCGCAGATCGACGCCGTCGAGCACGAGTTGGTAACCGGCGAGAATTGCCTGGCCCAACTGGATCGGATCGACCGGAGTTGCGCGCGATCTGACCTGCTGAATGATCGGCTGCTTGAACGTGACGACTTTGACTCTGCGCGCGCGTACCGGCAATGCGGATCGCGTCGTCGCTTTACTCTGAATCAGGACGACTGAGGCAACATAAACCGCGGTGGGCCGGTACTTCGCCTGGAATGCCGACCACATGCGCGAGATCTCTTCCGTGCTGAGAGTCGCCGGCGAGATCTTGATCTGCTCAACTTGATCGGCGAGTTCCGAAGTGAAGAGTGCTGCCATCGCGGGCGGCAGATCGCCACCTGCAGTTACCGGCGACGGCGGCGCGAGCGAACGCCGGATTGCTTCGCGCGTCAAAACCGGTGTTTCGTGAAACAACTGCATGCCATAGCCGAGCAGTATTTCCGCGTGTAACTCTTCCGCGCCGTAGGCACTCAGCAGGTAATGAAGATCGAGTGCGAGCGGTGGATTGTTGATGCGATCGCCGTTGCCGTTTCGTGATGGCAGGTTAACGTTGCGCCAACCGGTGTTTGGCGTCACCTGGTACATGAAGAGATTCAGGCGGCTCTTCTTCTGCGAGTCGAGCGCATCGACGCGATCGGGCGGCAGTGTGCTGACGGTTACCTCGCCGACACTCGCGTCGACTCTGTGATCGATCAAGCCATTGTTAAGGAGGTCCTTCAACACGGCAGTTACTGAAGCGATGGCCAGAGCATTACTCATCGTTTGCCCTCTTCTCGTTGCTTCAAATAACTCTCAAGGGACAGAGCTGGTTTGGGTCTCGGCGAACTGTGGACGACTGGTGGAGCGGCAGGCATGATGGCGCGCACGTCGACGCGGCCGATGTTGATCCTGATCGGAGGCAGTTGCGGTTCGGCGCGATTGACCGGTGGCAGTGCGGCCGGGACTGTTGGCGAGATTGTTCTGTGAGTAACAGCTTCGCTCTTCGGAACTGGCGTCGATGATTCAATCGGTGGTGGTCCAACTCCGGATGAAACTACGGTATCTGCAACCGTGTTGGCGTTCTGATTAACGGGACGTTGTTGTCGCGCGCCTTGAACGCGTGCTGGAACCGATTTCGTACGTGATGCCGGCGCGTTAGGCGCCTGCGGTGTTGCGGATTGCCTGACTTCGAGTACGGGCGTCGCAGGCTCTGGCGAGAACGGAGTCGGCGGCAGAGCGACGGTCGGTGATTCCGGTTGGAACTTCTCGAAGACGGGCGTCGTGACCGTCGGACTCACCTGCTCCGTCGGCGTTGGCGAATAAGAAGACGGCTCCGCACTAAAGTCCACACTCGTCTCCGCCCTGCTCGCTGAAACCGGTTCCATCTCCACCGGCGGCGCCACGACAGCCTGCTCAAACAGGTGCGGCACACGCGGCTGCACCACCTCAGCAACACTCAAACTCCGCGCGACAATATTGTTCAGGTAATCACTCATCCTGGTTGTATTTCTCTGTGCAACCTTGTGTCATTTGTGATCGACCACAGAGGACACAAGATTTACACAGAAAGCTCAAACCCCGATCAAATTCAAATAAACCTGGCGCCGCCACGCGGTCATGCCGAGGATGTCGTGCTCGCGCCAGCCGTAAGCGGAAGCGAGCGCATGGACCTCCCGCAGTATGCGGTTGGCCCACGCGCTGATCTCTCGCCAAAAAAACGATTCGATATCAAAAATCGGCTGCGACGCGTGACTACACTGCGGACAATTCAAACTGAGCTGCACATCGCCCGACTTATCCAGTTCACCCATCCGCCCCACAACCGCATCGAGCACACCTGACGGCAACTCCACAACCGCAACTTCTTCCCCGCGACGCTCAGCTTTAGAAATACATCGCTCCAACAACAACTTCCTTCCTGCACCCACATCACTCAATCGCGACAGCGCCACCAGATCGAGACTGTTCGGCAAACGAAACGTCACTTCGAACTCGTCCACCGGCAACAAAAAACTCCCAGCCAGCTCCGTCTCTTCATGCGCAAACAGATCGCTCGCAGTGAAACTCAACTCCAACTGCTCACCACAACTGCTACAACCAGCAATGCAGAGCAACTGCGATCCAAACGTCCACTCCCGCAAAGTAAGCAGACGAAGATCGCGCTCTCCAACTGTCAGCTTCGCGATCGAATCGGCGGAGAGTTCGGGACACGCAGCTTTGAGAAGTGTCAAAGCTCGCTCCGCTGGAGACTGCACAAACCCGTGCTCCCAATAGTCCAGGAGCTCCGCTGCTGAAAGCGCACGCATAACTTAATTACACAGGCGGCTCGGTGAATGTGGGTTCAGACGGCTCCGGCACTTCAACGTCGCGTTCCCATCCTTCGTTCTCCAGTTTTATGTGCTCGATCGCGATCGCATTCGCATTCGCATCGAGATCGGGAAGCGCTTGAAATTCAGAGACCCAGCAACGAAAGACTTTGTAAGCAATGGCAAGCTGGCCCGCTTCGTTGTAGAGCTCGATGATGATGTCTTTGCGGAAGTCTTTCAGAGAAACTTCGGCTCCGAGTCCGGAACCAAAGTTCCAAACCTTGTTGGCCCACTTCTCAAACTCAGTATCGTGAGTGACGCCGCGTTCGAGCGTGATCGCTTCAAACTCGGTCTTGCCGGGCGACTTGCGACTGCTGCTCGGATCGCCGCCTTCGCGATGCTTCACGACTTCCGTCGTCTTCTTGAGGCCACCAACTTTGCTGACTGCGGCTACATATTTTCCGTCCCACTTCACGCGGAATTTGAAATTCTTGTAGGGGTCGAAACGCTGAGAGTTGACACTGAATATCGCCATCTTTTCCTCCTTAGGCCTCAATCTGTCCGGCTATCTGTTGGATCTTGATGATCACGAACTCGGCTGGTTTGAGAGGCGCGAAGCCGACAAGCACGTTGACGATCCCAAGATTGATGTCGTTCTGCGTGGTGGTTTCTTTATCGCACTTGACGAAGTACGCCTCGCGCGGTGTCTTGCCTTGAAACGCACCTTGCCGAAACAGGTTTTGCATGAAGGCGCCGACGTTGAGCCGGATCTGCGCCCAGAGCGGTTCGTCATTTGGCTCAAACACAACCCACTGCGTGCCGCGATAAAGACTCTCTTCGATAAAGAGCGCCGTGCGTCGCACCGGAACGTACTTGTACTCATCAGCAAGCTGATCGGCGCCTCGTAACGTTCGTGCACCCCAAACGACTCGCCCGATGATCGGAAAACTGCGCAGACAATTGATGCCGAGCGGATTGAGAATTCCATTCTCATCATCCGTGAGATTTACCTGCAGTCCCTGGATTCCGTTCAGCGCTGCGTCCTGACCCGCCGGCGCTTTCCAAACGCCGCGTTGCACGTCAGTTCGCGCCATCACGCCGGCGATGATTCCGCACGGAACAAAAACGTCGTTCTGTCGATCGCGTAACGGATCTGCCTGGACCACACGTGGGAAATAGAGCGCTGCGTTTCGCGCGATCGTGCCGGAGAGATTGAGATCGCCGAGTCCGGCGCGCGCATTAGCCGCGGCAGTTTCAGCACGACGGCCCCAATCGATCGGCGGATCGACGATCAACATCGCGCGCCGTTTGGTGCAGTAGGCAGCCGCTGCTTGTAAGACCGACGCATCGACGTCGCCATCGCGGACGGCTGGTGGAATGCACAACAAGTTGAAGAGATCGGCTTTGTCGAGCGCGAAGATGCCGGTCTTGTCGTTGGCACTGCCGGTGAGCTCAGTCGCAGTGATGTCGACGCCATCGCTTCCCTGAGTTGGAGTTGCAGGACTTCCAGTGACGAGCGGTCGCAAGCCATCGCCGTCGCCGTCAACCGGAAACTGGAAAACTCCGTTGACTTTGGGAACTCTCAAGAGCAACGAACTCTTTTCCAGCACGCGCGGAAGGAAGCGTGGAGAACTGGCATTCATCGAAACCAGCAGAAATTTTTCTTCCTGCCGGATGGTGGTGCCGACCGTTTCCCTGACGATGAAATTGAATAGCTCGGGATTTGGCGGCGGTGGTGGCGACGATGCGGCAGTCGGATCGGCGGTGTTGTAATCAACAATCACCGTCAGATTGCGTCCCCACGCACCTGCACTGGCGGCATCGATTATCAGGTTGCCGCTCGGTGGCGAAGTCGCGGGGGGACTTCCCGCTTCCACCGGCATGCTGAAGCGCGCAGTGCTGCCGTTTCTGATGACGCGCACGATGATGGCCTGACTGCCACCGTTCTGGTAGAAGTCACGAACCGCGTAACTCATCGTGCTGAGCAAATTCAATCCGCCAAAGGTGCGCTCATAATCACCAAAACTGGTGATCGTCGTCGGCTCGTTCACAGGACCACGTTCGGCGCGTCCGATGAACGCGGTGATCGACGTGGCAACTCCAGTGATCGTGCGCACACCACTGGGAATCTCTTCAATGTAAACACCCGGATAAGAAGGTGCTATTGGCATTATCGGTCCTTCCTTTCAGTTAACAGCGGCAGGGATCACAACTTAGGTTCTGCGTCGAGAAACGCCATGATTTCCTTCAGGTAGTTTTCGTTAAGCGAATAAAATGTTTCTGATTGAGGTGAATAGCGGGCGGTTAGCCAGCCTTTGGTCACCAGTAATTTGAGAGCGTCTTCTGTTGATGTTCCTCCACGACTGGCGCCGGACAGCCACCATTTTTCGATGCCCTTGGTAGTATCTTTCGCCGTCGGATGACTAACCAGGTAGCGCAGTATGCGCACGATCAAGTCATCGCGCGGCAGTTCATCTGAATTGAGGCGTTCCATTGCACAACCATTACGGGTTGGGCCTTGGCAAAGGTGAGGCCAAAAGGTTTTGTTGGGTATTTAAGAAGTGAACGACTGAAAGTGAGGCTTTGCTACCGCACTAAGCGCGGCTGAATCCCCGCACTACAATCCGTGCTTTTTATCGGAGACGCTCTGTGTTCTCTTGAACGTGCTGCGATCAAACCCGTATTTGTTAACAAGTCTCTGCAATGAGCGCCGATCTTTGCCGACTGACTTCGCCGCGCGCGAAATGTTTCCTTCATGTTGCTCGAGCAATCGTGCTACGAAGTCGCGTTCAAATTGGCCGATCGCAAGAGACTTCTCTAAACGAAACGACTCCAGTTCCACGAGGCAGCGGTCGTTTGCTTCCGGTAATTCGATGTCTTCGGGTGTTAATACCGGCGCCGGTTGCAAAACGATTGCGCGCTGAATGACGCCCTCGAGCTCGCGCACATTTCCCGGCCACGAGTGATTCAGCAACTTCTGCAAAGCGTCCGGCGAAAGTTGCGGCGCAAAGCGCTGGTGTTCTTTTGCATACACGTCGAGAAAATGTGAAGCGAGGTGTAGCACGTCGCGGCCTCTGTCGCGTAGTGGTGGAATTGAAAGCGAGAGCACGTTCAGCCGGTAGTGAAGATCCTCGCGAAATTCCTTTTGTTCGACGCAAGTGCGCAAGTCGGTATTGGTCGCTGCGATGATGCGCACGTCGGCATTTACTGAGCGCGAAGATCCGAGTGGCCGGTACTCACCACTCTGCAAAAAACGCAGCAATTTGATCTGCGCGGCGGGTGACAAAGTATCTACTTCGTCGAGTAGTAGAGTTCCACCTTCGGCTTCGGCGATCAATCCTTTTTCATTAGACGATGCGTGCGTGTAAGCGCCTTTGAGATGGCCAAAGAGTTCATTTTCAAAGAGTTCATCCGGAAGTGCGCCGCAGTTTACGGGAATGAAAGGCTTCGATTTTCTGACGCTTTGATAGTGAATCGCGCGTGCGAGCAATTCTTTGCCGCTTCCGGTTTCGCCCGAGATCACTACAGGCGCTTTCGATTGTGCCAGCAGCGTGACTTTGCGCAGCACGAGCATGAACGTCTCGCTCTCGCCGACCAGTAAATCCAGATCGCGCGGACTATCGGTGTTTTTGTTAGCGGATCTTGCTGCTTTACGCTGAGGGTTTAATAAACGCTTCAACCGCAACAACAGCTCGTTTTCCTGGTACGGGCAAACTAGGAAATCGTCGACATCGATGAGCGCCGGCGGAATCTGTGAATCGTGTTTCAAAGACTGATCGCACAAAACGGCGAACGTTTTGGCGGACGCCCACGTGCGTTTCCAGAACCGGACACTTTCTTTCGTCCAGTCTTTCAGGGTGAAACGCGGCAGAATCAGGTCCGGAATCAGCTGGATATCGCGTGGCGGAGATTCAAACGATCTTTCCTGGACGCGATCGAAGAAATTGGTGCGTTGTAACAGGGTGAGGAGTGACGCACACCCGTGAGCACAAGGCGTAAAGTGACTTCCATTGACAATAAGTGCGTTTCCCACGGCGTTGAATCCAGGCTGCTCTAACGAGGTGTGACGTTTCAGCGACGGGCGTTGGGGGTACGCGAATACAATTCTGGCTTCAGAATGGCAGAAATGAGGTGCGAAGGTAACTCCTCAAGCTGCGATAGGTGCGGCAGTATAGCCAACCATGTCGGTTGGGTCAATAAAAAGTAGGACCATCCGCAGATTACGCAGATTCTTTCAAATCAATCTGCGTAATCTGTGGACTAATCTGTGGCTAAGGATAGATATTTATCAACGCAGGCGGCGGCGCGGCGACCGTCGGCGATGGCCCAGACGACCAGGGATTGGCCGCGTTCGATATCTCCGGCCGCGAAGACGCCCCGGACGCTTGTCATTTTGTTTTCATCAACTGCCACAAGACCGCGCGTGTTAATGTTCACGCCGAGCTGTGAGATCAATCCCTCTTTTTCAGGCCCGAGAAAACCCATCGCGAGCAACACGAGTTGCGCGGGCCACACACGCGTCGTTCCTGAAATCTCGCTGAACGTCGAATCGATCTCGACTGTCTCAACCGCCTCGACAGCGCCATCACCAACAAAACGTCGCGTCATCACCGAATACAACCTCGGATCTCTGCCACTCAACGCAATCGCCTCTTCATGCCCGTAATCGACACGATGAACTCGCGGCCACTGCGGCCACGGATTATCAGCCGCGCGTTCGAGCGGCGACGGCGGCATGATCTCAAACTGGACAAGACTCCGGCAGCCATGTCGCAACGCAGTAGCAACACAGTCTGTCCCTGTATCGCCGCCGCCAATAACAATCACATCCTTGTCTCTTGCCGAGATGAAATCGGATCCATCCAACACGTTCTTAGTATTCGCACGCAGAAAATCCATTGCGAAATGAATACCCGGCAGATTTCGATTCTCGACCGCAAGATCGCGTGGACGACTGGCGCCGCCACACAACACAACCGCGTCAAACTCATCTAACAATCGCTCGACCCGATAATCACAACCAATCGTAGTATTCGTAACGAAGTCGATACCTTCGGCGACAAGTAGATCGACGCGCCGTTGCACGATCGTCTTATCGAGTTTCATGTTTGGAATGCCATACATGAGCAGTCCGCCAACGCGATCGGCCTTCTCGAACACGGTCACCCAATGTCCGGCTGAATTGAGCTGAGCCGCGCAAGCCAAACCTGCCGGACCAGATCCCACCACCGCCACACGCTTGCTCGTCCGGCGTTGCGGCGGTCGTGGAACAATCCATCCCTCATCGAAACCACGATCGACGATCGCACACTCAATCGTCTTGATCGTCACCGGCTCGTCGGTAAGCCCGCGCACACATGAACCTTCACACGGCGCGGGACAAACCCGGCCGGTAAACTCGGGAAAGTTGTTTGTCTGGTGCAGAAGATCGAGCGCCGCTCGCCAGTTGCCGCGGTAGACGAGATTGTTCCAGTCGGGAATCAGATTGTTGACCGGACAACCGGAGGCAGCGCCATTGATCAACTCGCCGGTGTGGCAGAACGGAATGCCGCAGTCCATACAACGGCCGCCCTGTTCGCGCAGCGTCGAACCGGCCAGGTGCGTGTGAAACTCATTCCAATCGTGAACGCGTTCCAAAGGCGCTCGCAACACGGGGAGAACGCGATCATGCATGCGCAACAGCGGCCTCCTCCAGCGCGCGTCGATAGTCATTCGGCATGACGCGAACGATCCTCGCGACGAACTGATCCCAGGCGACGAGGATCTCCGTGGCGCGCCGGCTGCTGGTTTGTTCGGCATGACGAAAGATCATGTCTTTGACTAACTCGATCTCCGTCTGATCTTCGAGCGAAGTCAACGAAACCATTTCGAGATTGCAGAACTTCCCTGACTCTTGATTGTCGTCCACGAGATACGCGATGCCACCCGACATACCGGCGCCAAAGTTTCGCCCGATCTGGCCCAACACCACCACGCGTCCTCCAGTCATGTACTCACAACCATGATCGCCAAGCGCCTCGACTACAACGTTTGCGCCACTGTTCCGAACAGCAAAGCGCGCACCGGCAATGCCGTTGATGTAAGCCTCGCCACTCGTGGCGCCATAAAACGCAACGTTGCCGATGATGACATTCTCATCGGGGACGAACGTTGAATTCTTCGGAGGCACAACGACGATCTTTCCGCCTGACAGTCCTTTGCCAACGTAATCGTTAGCGTCCCCTTCAAGCCGGAGCGTCACGCCTTTCGGAATGAAAGCGCCGAAACTCTGTCCCGCTGAACCCTCGAAGCGGAGTTGAATCGTGTCGTGCGGCAGACCGGCCGGACCGTATTGTCGCGTGACTTCACTGCCGAGTCTCGTTCCCACCGCGCGATGCACGTTGCGAATCGGTAGTGTCGCCGACACTGGTTTGCCGTCACGTAACGCAGGCCGGCAGAGATCGAGCAGCACTTTGTTGTCGAGCGTGTTTTTGAGATCGTGATGCTGCTTCGTCTGGCAGTAGCGACCAACACTCGCCGGTACATCAGGCCGGAAGAGCACCTGGGATAGATCGAGATGCTGCGCTTTCCAGTGCTCGACCTCCGCCATTTCGAGACACTCCGAATGGCCCACCATCTCGTTCACGTTGCGGAAACCGAGTTGTGCCATCAGCTCGCGCACTTCCTGCGCGATGAACATCATGAAGTTGACCAGGTGCGACGGATCTCCGGTGAACTTCGCACGCAGTTTCGGATCCTGTGTGGCGACGCCAACAGGACAGGTATTCAGGTGACACGCGCGCATCATGATGCAACCGAGCGTCACGAGTGGCGCGGTCGCGAAGCCAAACTCTTCCGCGCCGAGCAGTGCCGCTACAACAACGTCGCGACCTGTCTTCAACTGTCCATCGGTTTCGATTGTTATGCGACTGCGAAGATCGTTTAGCAAAAGTGTTTGGTGTGTCTCTGCGAGTCCGAGCTCCCACGGCGCGCCGGCATGCTTGATGCTCGTGAGCGGCGCTGCTCCGGTGCCGCCGTCGTAACCGCTGATCAGAACTACATCAGCGCGAGCCTTTGCGACGCCGGCAGCGATCGTGCCGACGCCTGATTCAGCGACAAGCTTCACGCTGATCCGCGCGTCGGGATTTGCGTTCTTGAGATCGTAAATGAGTTGGGCCAGATCTTCGATCGAATAGATATCATGATGCGGCGGCGGCGAGATTAGTCCGACGCCCGGCGTCGAGTGTCGAACGGTCGCGATCCACGGATAGACTTTTTCACCGGGCAGTTGACCACCTTCACCCGGCTTCGCGCCCTGCGCGATCTTGATCTGAAGCTCCTGAGCGTTGACGAGATAGTTACTGGTGACGCCAAACCTTCCCGATGCCACTTGCTTAATGGCACTGTTGCGCGCGTCGCCAAAGCGCTCCGGATCTTCACCGCCTTCGCCCGTGTTGCTCTTGCCGCCGATGCGGTTCATCGCGATCGCTATCGACTCGTGCGCTTCTTTGCTGATCGAGCCGTAAGACATCGCGCCGGTTTTGAACCGCTTCACGATCTCCTCCGCGGGTTCGACCTCGTCAATTGAAACCGGCGGACGATCGGCTCGAAACTCCATCACACCGCGCAACGTGCAGAAATTGCGCGACTGATTGTTGACCAGCGCACTGTACTCTTTGAACGTCGCATAGTTCCTCGTGCGACACGCGGCTTGTAACTTGTGAACCGTTAGCGGATTGAAAAGATGAGGCTCACCGTCTTTTCGATATTGATAGTGGCCGCCACTCTCGAGCGCCGGTTGTTCGCTGGTGACGACAAAGGCGGCCGAGTGCCGACGTCGCTCTTCCTCTGCAATCACTTCAAGATTCGCGCCGCCAATCCTCGAAGGCGTCCACGTGAAGTACTTGTCGATGAGATCCTGATCGAGACCGATGGCTTCGAAGATCTGGGCGCCACAGTATCCCTGCGTTGTTGAGATACCCATCTTCGAGATGACCTTGATGATGCCTTTGTTTATCGCGTGTACGTAGTTGTGCACCGCCGTCTGTTCGTCAGTCTCCGGCAGCAGATCTTTGCGAATACTCTCGTGCAGGGTTTCAAAAGCGAGATAAGGATTGATTGCTGCGGCGCCGTAACCCAGCAGCAAAGCGAAGTGATGCACTTCACGCGGCTCGCCGCTCTCGACAATCAAGCCGACATGCGTGCGTGTGCCTTCACGAATCAGGTGATGATGAACAGCGCCAACTGCAAGCAGCGCCGGGATCGGCGCCATCTCGGCGTCGATGTTGCGATCCGAAAGAATAATGAGATCGTATCCGCCTTCTATCGCTTTGCTCGACTGTTCGCAAATGTTGTCGAGCGCAGTCGCAAGTCCGTCCCCGCCGCCAACAACTGAATAAACTATCGGAATTGTGAGCGACTTGAATCCGGATCTGCCCCAGTGACTGTCGGAATCGCCGAAGAGCCGAAGCTTTTCGAGCTCTTCATTCGTCAGAATTGGCGACGACAGCCTGATCTGGCGCGCGCATTCGGGCGACGGCTCGAGCATGTTTACTTCTGGACCAACGCACGTGTCGGCTGACATCACCAACTCTTCGCGAATGGCATCGACCGGCGGGTTCGTTACCTGCGCGAAGAGCTGTTTGAAGTAGGTGTAGAACAACTGCGGACGCTCCGAGAGAATCGCGAGCGGCGTGTCCGTGCCCATCGAGCCGATGGGTTCGTTTCCGGTAGCGGCCATCGGTTCGAGTAGTAATCGCAGCTCTTCATACGTGTAACCAAAAACACGCTGGCGCTGGAGAATTGTTTCGCTGTTGGTTGTATGAACGTAAGGAGGCTCAGGCAGGTGGTCCAACGTGACCATGTTGGCGTCGAGCCACTCCTGGTACGGGTGTTCGCGCGCGAGCGTCTCCTTCAGCTCATCGTCGCCGATGATGCGGCCCGCGTTTGTGTCGACGACGAACAAATTGCCGGGTTTGAGACTTCCCTTCGACGCGATTTTTTCCGCCGGAATATCGAGCACGCCGACTTCAGAAGCCAGCACGACGAGATCGTCGTCGGTGATGTAATAGCGAGCAGGACGGAGTCCATTTCGATCGAGCAACGCACCGACTGTGAAGCCGTCGCTGAAAACGATCGCCGCGGGTCCATCCCACGGCTCGCTGAGTAGCGAGTGGTATTCGTAAAACGCGCGCTTTTCTTTGCTGATGCGCCTGTCGCCGGTCCACGGCTCAGGCACCATCATCATGAGCGCGTGCGGCAGCGAGCGTCCGGCCAGCAGAAACATCTCGAGAGCGTTGTCGAACATGCCCGAGTCGCTCGCATCGTTATCGATTACGGGCAAAACTTTTTGCAGATCGTCGCCGAAGAGTTGCGACGCGAAGCGACTCTCGCGCGCGTGCATCCAGTTGACATTGCCGCGGAGAGTGTTGATTTCGCCGTTGTGGGCGACATAGCGATACGGATGCGCACGCGCCCAGCTCGGAAACGTGTTCGTGCTGAAACGAGAATGAACGATCGCGAGCGCGGAAGTTAACGATTCGTCGGCAAGATCGGGATAGAACTGTGGCAATTGACTCGCAGTCAACATGCCTTTGTAGACGAGGGTCTTGTAAGAGAGGCTCGAGATGTAAAAGCCGTCGATGCTTGCCTGTTTCACTTCACGAGAAGCGCGGCGACGGATCACGTAGAGCTTGCGCTCGAAAGCGCCGTCGTCATTTAGATCTTTTCGCGCAATGAAGACCTGCCTGACGATTGGCTTTGATTCGCGTGCGGTTGGACCGAGCAACGCGTCGTTGGTGGGAACGTCGCGCCAGCCGAGTAGTCGTTGACCTTCGTCTTCCACGATCCGCGCGACGAACGCTTCGCACTGCTGCTGCGACGAGCGATCGACAGGCAGGAAGACCATTCCGGCGGCGTATTGTCCAAAGTCTGGGAGTTCGAACGAACATTGCTTCTTCAAAAACTCATGCGGTGTCTGTATCAGGATTCCCGCGCCGTCACCGCTATTCGCATCACAACCTGAAGCCCCGCGATGCTCCAGATTCAACAAAACCTCGAACGCGTTCCTAACAATCTGATGCGACCGTCTCCCTTTTATGTCAGCTACAAAACCCACGCCACAAGCATCATGCTCGTTGCGTGGGTCGTAGAGACCCTGTTTTGGTGGTCCATTTATCACGTGGATTCAGCCAACGTAATCTGTGGAATCTGTGCAATCTGTGGACTAACCGGCGTCGGCTTAGCTGCAACTGGGATAAATTCAGGTTGCGCAACCGGCAGAAACTCGGGATAGGCTTGAACACCAATCTCGCCGATATCTAAACCTTCGATTTCCACCGCCGCCGAAACACGATTGCCAATCGCGTAACCAACAACTTTGAAGAACGCATAGAACGAGACAGAGGTGAACGCTATACACGCAACTGCGCCGATGATCTCAGCCGAGAGCTGGCCCATCCCGCCGCCATAAAATAATCCGCGCACGCCGCCCGCGACGCCATTGAGCCCGGCGCCGTACGTGCCATCTGCAAACAGACCAACCGCAATCACACCCCAGGCGCCGTTCACACCGTGAACACTGATCGCGCCCACCGGATCGTCAATCTTCAAACGGCTTTCCACAAAGATGGTCGCGACGACGAGCACGACGCCGGCGATAAGACCAATCAAAACGGCGCCCGTGCTGTTGATAAATGCACACGGTCCCGTGACCGCAACGAGTCCGGCGAGCAGTCCATTCGCCATGAACGAAAGATCGGGTTTACCGCGCAGGTAACTGATCGCGATCATCGCCGACACCGCACCCGCCGCCGAACCAAGCATCGTGTTCACCGCCACGACCGCAATACGCAGATCGCCACCCGAAAGCGTCGAGCCGGCGTTAAAGCCAAACCAACCAAAGGCAAGTATCAAGACACCGAGAATCGCCATCGGCATGTCGTGACCGGGAATCGAGTTCACTCTGCCATCCGGTTCATACTTCCCGATGCGTGGCCCAAGAATCTTCGCGCCGACAAAAGCGGCTACGCCCCCAACCAGATGCACGACTGACGAACCGGCGAAATCGACGTGTCCGTGACCAAGGCCGAATTCTTTGCCGAGTTGCGAAAGCCAGCCGCCGCCCCACACCCAGTTTCCGAAGATCGGGTAGATGAACATCGACATGAACAAGGCGTACACGACGAACGAACCCCACTTCCAACGTTCAGCCAACGCGCCGGTGGGAATCGTCGCGGCGGTGTCCATGAACACCATCGAAAACAGGAAGAGACCAAAGACACTCACGTCGTAAGCGTCGCCGCCGAGAAAGAAACCTTTGGTTCCGAAAAGGCCAAGCGTGTGACCCGCGATCGAGATCGTGTACTCCGATGCGAGCGGACCGGTGTTGCCGAGCGCAGGAACCGCACCGAGCCCGCCCATCTGCAAGGCGTAACCGCAGACCCAGTAACCGAGCAGGCCGATGCCGTAGACCATCATGTTCATGGCCATTGTGTGCGACGCATTTTTCGCGCGCGTGAAGCCGGTCTCGCAGAATGCGAAGCCGGCCTGCATGAACATCACGAGAAATCCCGCGAGCAGCATCCAGACGAAGTTGCTCGCTACTTTCGAGTGGCCCACTTCTGCAGCCAGTTCCTGCAGAGTGGGCGCGCCCGAATTCGCCGCTGCTACATCAGTGGCTCCGCCGGTCGCGGCCCCGGTCGGATCTCCAGCCATGGCAACCAGAGGTGTTGTCAACAGAAGCACGCACGCGAGGGCAAACACTTTGACCATTTGTTCTTTCGACTCCCTATAGATTTGCTGGCCTCGTTAACAACACTCATGCCAAGCCTCAAAGACGCACAAAAGGGCAAAAACACGTACTTATGCTGGCTCATCAGGTGACAAATTTGTAGGAATGATTTGTAGCGGCTACAAGAATGTAAGTGTGGTTTATCTCGCTATAAAACTTTTCACTTTGACTTGCGAAGGATTGCACTTCAACATGCGCCATCCAATACGATGGTTGCTACTGAACGATTAGCAAAAAGCCCGGAACTGGTCTCGCGTGAACGCCGCGAAGTGCGGAAGCTCGGCACGCTGCTTGAGATCAGTCGACTACTCGCCGATACCAGCAATCTCAAAACTGCTTTCGCGGCCGCGCTCGAAACACTCGGACGCCATCACGGCATGCTGCGCAGTTTCGTCATGCTCCTCGACAGCGAGAGCGAAAAGATTCGTATCGAAGCGAGTTACGGTCTCAACCAGGATTCCGCACATCGCGTTACCTATCGCGTCGGCGAAGGCGTTATCGGGCGCGTCGTGCAAAGCGGTAAGCCGGTCGTCGTACCGCAAACCAGCCGCGAACCACTGTTACTGAACCGGCTGCGCTCTCATGAGGAAAACACGACGCGCAAGGAAGTTAGCTTTATCTGCGTGCCGATTGTGAGCGGCGGCAAAGCGGTCGGCGTGCTGGGCGCGGATCGCGTCTATAAAGAAAACCGCGACTTCGACCGCACCACCAAATTCCTCAGTGTCATTGCCGCAATGATCGCGCAGGCACTCAAGGTCCAGCAGCGTATCGAAGCCGACAAAAAGCGCTTGCTCGACGAGAACATTCACCTCAAGCAGGAATTGCGCGAACGCTACGATTTCGGCCAGATTGTCGGCAATGCCAACCCGATGCGCCTCGTTTACCAGCAGGTAACGCAGGTCGCACGCACAAACACGACGGTGTTACTGCGGGGCGAATCCGGCACCGGCAAGGAGATGATCGCCCACGCGATTCATTACAACTCGCTGCGCGCCAGCAAACCGTTTGTCAAAATCAGTTGCGCCGCGATTCCCAACACGTTGATTGAATCGGAGTTGTTTGGTTACGAGAAAGGCGCTTTCACCGGCGCACAGACACGCAAGAAAGGCCGGTTCGAGCTGGCCGACGGCGGCACGCTTTTCCTCGACGAGATCGGCGATCTCGACCTGACGACACAGGTAAAACTGTTGCGCGTGCTTCAGGAGCGTGAGTTTGAACGGCTCGGCGGCGTGGAAACAATCAAAGTAAACGTCAGGTTGATCGTGGCCACGAACAAGGATCTCGAAGAAGCAATCAAGCGGTCGCAGTTTCGCGAGGATCTGTATTACCGGCTCAATGTATTCACAATCTTCATGCCGCCGCTACGTGAGCGCAAGCCCGACATTCTTTTGCTTGCCGAGCATTTTGTCGAGAAGTTTGAGCGTGAACACAGTAAAAGCATCAAGCGCATTTCGACGCCGGCGATCGACATGCTCACGAGTTATCACTGGCCTGGCAACGTCCGCGAGCTCGAAAACGTTATCGAGCGTGCGGTTTTGATTTGCGATTCGAGCGTCATTCACGGTCATCATCTGCCACCGTCGCTGCAAACTGCCGAGGGCTCCGACACCGTCACACGTCTCTCGCTTGCGTCGGCGATGGAAGCCTACGAACGCGATCTGATCCAGGATGCGCTCAAAACCTCACGCGGTAACCGCGCGAAGGCGGCGAAGCTGCTCGACAGCACTGAAAGAATCATCGGCTACAAGGTCAAGAAATACGGGCTCCGCTGCGAGCGCTTCCGATCATGAACTCCATCCCACATTCTTGTCGGTCAATTAGACGCTTCCTACAAAATTGTCGGTAGACAATCCACGGATTGCTCAGATTGTTTTTATTAACGTCTGTGTAATCTCTGGAGTACAGATTGCTATGGTGTGAGACGTTTTTAGATCAAGGAGAAACAAGTTGTCTAACTTACAGAACGTTGTTCCCACTCAAACCACACGTGAACTTTTGCGGATCGTGCGCGCAGCGCAGCCGATTCCGCGTGTTGCGGTTGCGCGAAGGCTCGGCGTCCATCGCCGCCGCATCACGGTGCTGGTGAAACCATTGCTCGACTCAGGCGTCCTGCGTGAAGGCATGCCCGATCTGACGGCGCGTCGCGTCGGCCGCCCGCCGATTGGATTGTCGCTGCGTGCTGAGAATCATTTTTTAGCCGGCGTGAATATCGGCGTCAGCCAGACGCAGGTCGGCGGCGCAACAGTTGACGGCAAACTGATCTTTGAAGATGTGTTCGAAACGCCAAAGGATCCGGAAACTGCAATCGCGCAGATCAGATCCTCGATTCGCCGTCATCAGCGTGATTTGCCCGATCGTGAATTGGTCGTCGTCGGTTTCAGCGTGGCTGGACCGACAGATGTTGATGAAGGCCGGTTACTCTATGCGCCGCACCAGGGATGGCGAGATGTGCCGGTCGCAAAGATGCTCGGGCTTAAGGTGCCGGTGATCGTTGAGAACAATGCGACGGCGGCTGCGATCTATGAATCGCAACGACGACGGCGACGCGGTGCGACCAGAACGGCGGGTGATTTTGTCCTCGTGCGCGCGGGAACGGGAATCGGTGTCGGGCTCGTTGTGGGCGGAGAAGTCTTTCGCGGCGCGACGGATATTGCGGGCGAGTTTGGACACATGACGATTGTTGCGGGTGGGAAGTCGTGCCCGTGCGGCAATCTTGGTTGCTGGGAACGATATGCATCGGCGGCGAGTGCTGTCGAACTCTATCGCGGCGAGACGAATCGCGCGCGACACAATGCGCCGTTGCGGTTCATCGATTTGGTTTCGCGTGCGAATGCCGGTGAACGACGCGCGCAAGTGACGTTAGAACGCGTTGGTACGCATCTCGGCATCGGGATTGGAAATGTGATCTGCGGGCTCGGTGTGCCGCATGTGGTGTTGAGTGGAGATTTGGTACATGGTTGGAAGTTCATCGAAGCACCGGCACGCGCCGCGATCGCACGTTCGATCTGCGGTCGCTTGTCAGACTGGTCACTCGTCGCCGGCGAAACACACGGCTCCGAACTCGGCGGCGCCCTCGAAGTCGCGATCGAACATTACTTACTGACGGTGATGGAAACTAGTAAAGTCGCAGCTTAACAATTCTTTTTTATGAACGCAGATCTGCGCGGATCTGCGTTCATCCGCGGCCTCACTCGTACGAAGAATTGGAATTTACAATTTGATGGACCAACTAAAGTTGGACCATCTTGCATTCGTGTGCTTGCAGACAACCTTGCAGTGTCGCTAAGAATCACACAGACCCTCGTTAACTCTGAAAAACTCTATGAAGCCTACCCTTCAAATCGTAACCCGCGATGAAGCAGAAAGTTTGCCCGTGCTTGCCACGGCGACAGACGTGCGCGAAGTGATTCGTTTTCTCAAACATCATCCGGAAGGAATCACTGCGGTGCAGGCAACCGACGCTTTCCGAAAACGAATCTTCGACGCGCGAAAGGTTTCTGCATACGAGTTCTGGAAAATAATTGCGAGAAATGGAGACAGGCTGAAGTTAACTCCTTTGGGCTTGCAATTGGCGCAGTGCCAGAGTCCGGAAGCGAAAGTCTATCGCACGGTGCTTAACAACATCGCTCCGTATCACGAGGGCCTGGAATGGATTCAGGAACAAGAACTCGAGATCGTCACTCATCTCGACATCGGCGAGTTTTGGCGCCAGCATCACAGCCACGTGCTTCAGGGTGACAGTGAAGAGCAACTCGAAGCACACGCCGCAAGCTTCTTTCACATCTGTCACGAAGCGGAAGTTGGCACGTTGACGGTGGGTCGAAAAGGCCAACCAACACGTCTTCACATCAATCCGGCAGAGCTTGATTCATACCTTACTAAAATCGAGCCTGGCGCAGTTTCGGAACAGAAGCTCGCTGCACACCGAAGCTCGACACCGCGGGTCTTTATCTCGCATGCTGGTGCGCCACAGCTTGTCAGTCAAATTACGAATGGGCTCGAACTCGCGGATTTGCAATTCGAAACGATCGATCGCGGCGATGAGTGGTCGATCGATAAGACGCTTGCGGTGCTGAAGCGATGTGAGGCGGGCGTGATCGTGATCAATGAAAATAATGGACGAGTCAGCGATCTGCTGTTGATTCAGCTCGGCGCTGCACTCGTCCATTTCGGTCGCAGGTTGTTGCTGGTCGTGAAAAAAGGCTTAACGTTGCCGCCGGATTTCAGCGCCGCCACACGTTGCGATGTCGAAGACGATCTCACCTGGAGCTCCGGCCTCGAGTTGATGAGAGCTCTGAAACGTCTGAAGGACGAATCTTAAGGCTGGGAACGCGCAACCTCATCAATCATCTTCACGATTCGATCCGTTGACTGCAGACCGTCGGTGGTCGTCCAAACACCCGAGCGATCGTTTCCAATCACGATCAACGACTCGTGCAGATCCGTCCCGAGGTCTTCCGTGACCACATCTCGTAAAACCTTTCTGACGTCTGCCTCGGGGCCAGTTAACAACGTCCAGCCGGAGCCTACACCGTAGTCTTTTCCCCAGAGTCGCATCTTTTCCGGTGTGTCGACTAGTGGATCTTTGCTGATCGAAACGATGAAGACATCGCGACCAAGTCTGTCTCCCAAACGATTCTTCAACTTCGTCAGCGCCCTTGCCTGCATCGGACAAAAGGCGTTGCAGCTTGTGAAGAACCCGTGGACAAGCACCACCTTGTCTTTGATCAGATCCGAATAGAACTTAACGTTCTTTCCATTCTGATCGATGAGTGGGAGATCGGGAATCTCGGCACTGTGCAACGTCAGTACAATTCTTCCCGATCTCTTGTCGCGTGGTTCCTGTCCAGCGACGGATGCTAATAGCAAAATCGCAGCAATCGTAAATACTCTCAAGCGTCCTCCTCTCGCACCATCCTTGCCACGGATAAACGCGGATGAAAACGGATCAGAAGCTCGACGCATTGCCGCCGAGACGAATGAATCCCGCCCACGTCGAACTGCCGGCTGTTGACTGAACGTTGTAGTAGAGCGCGTTGTCCAGTCCTCTCACGACCGCCGAGAGCTTGCCGTTCGCATTCTGGCCTGCGGCTGCTCCTGATGTTAGACCACCACCAAGAGAAGTTACCGCTGACCACGTGCTGCCCGACGGCGCGGTCTGCCAGATGTGCTGCAACGTGTTGTCGGAAGCGCGGAAGAAAACCTCCAGGCGACCATCGGAGTTGATGCCGACATTTGGTTCAGAGTTGAGACTGCCGCCGAGAATCGTGTGGTTGGTCCAACCGCCCGGTGAACCAGGTGATTGTTTGACGTAAACCAACGCCGCTCCCGCCATTCCCGCTTCGCGATAGAACACTTGCAGGAATCCATCCGTGTTGCGCGCGACATCAGGCCTGGTCGCATCGAGGAACCCACCGAGACTGAACCATCCCGACCACGTGCCACCACCGGCAGTTGTCTGCCAGATGTGATTCAACGCGTTGTCGGTCATGACTGCAAACACCTCGAGTCTGCCGTCCGCATTCACTCCGATCGCCGGATCCGAGATCAGCGTGCCGAAGAGATTCTGCGGCGTGGACCACGAGTTCGTGCCGGCCGAAGTTTGCGCGTATGTGTAGAGCAGGTTGTCGCCACCGCGATACACCACTTGCAACCTGCCATTGTTGTTTCTCGCGACAGCCGGATCGCCCGCGGCTGAACCACCGAGCGGGAAGAAACCTGACCACGTACTGCCACCCGGTGTCGTTTGCCACTGGTGATAGATTCCGTTGTCAGTTCCCTTCACGAATACTTCGAGCCGGCCATCGGCATTCGCGACTGCCACGGGATTTGAAGTGCCAAAGCCGCCGAGACTGATCGGTCCGGTCCACGTGCTGGCGCCGGCTGCGGTCTGCACGAAGTAATAGATCGCGTTGTCGGAGCCTTTGTAGAACACCTGTAGACGTCCATCGAGGTTTCGTGTCATGCGCGAGCCAACCTCGAAGAGCGGGAACGTTGCCGGACCACCTGGCGCCGTCACCTTGATCATCTTCGACACCGACGGCACACCAGCCGAGTTCATCACGAACAGCATGTAATAACCCGGCGGGCAAATGTTGCCCGATGTTGGAATCGTGAGCGTCAGATTTGTCGTGCTCGGCACTTGCGGATTCAGCACCACGCGGCGCTGATCGAAGTTCAACCCATGAGTCACACTCGGCAGACGCATGAGTGCAGCGGAGGTCACCGTTGTGCCACTGCTTATCGCCACGTTGAAGGTTTCACCGAGGTTGACCGACGCAGGCGCCGTATTGATCGTTGGTCGCACCGCCGGTGTTCCATTCGCCTGGAACAGGTAAGGCGGAGAAAAGATCTCTACGTCGTTGTGACCATAGTGACGGCATGCCACGGGATCCAGGGGCGGATTACCCGAACACGTAACTACGGTATTGTTCGTCGGATCAACCACCACGTCGCCGCCCGCCGCAGGCAAGCCACCGCCGCCGATGAGCACGCGCGCATCAGGAAGCAGCAGCGCCACCGAGTGATAAATCCGCGGGATGTGCAACGGATTCTCAGCCAAATTGGTCCACGTGTTGGTTGATGGGTTCCAGATTTCAGGAACATGCGCAGCACCGGCGGCGCATGTGAAGTTCGGACCAGATCCATCGCACTTCTGGCCGCCACTCGCCAGGATCTTTCCATCCGGAAGCAGGGTGGTGTTTTGATACTCGCGCTTGGAGTTCATTGTTGGACCAGCGCTGTAGGTCCCGGTGGCGAGATCGAAGATTGTTGTCTGCGCCAGAGAGACACCGCCGCTGCCGCCTTCACGACCGCCGATGAACATCACTTTCTGTTGCTCGGTGTTGTAGAGCACAGACGATCCTTCAAAGTGATCCAGAATGCCATTCGGAAAGACAGTCGAGAACACGTCGAAAGATCTGTCGTAGTAAAACGCAATTTTTCCGTAGCTGCCGAAGGCCTTGCCGTCCGCGGTCAAATGCAGATACGGGTAATTGCGAACGTCGAGGTCATCGTTGGCTCGGGTTAGCTGATCGTTCGCACCCGATGCGCTGTAGAAGTTCGGAAACTTGTTGCTTTGTATAAAGGGCCGATTGTTGCCCAGACGAGTACCATCCCAATACGTGCCGGCAAAGATCGAGATGACGCCGTCGCCGAGCGCGAGGCTCGATGGATACCAGCGACCTTGTTCCATTCGCTTGCCACTCAACGTCCAACTATTGTTCTGGAAGTCGAAGAGATTAATCTCGGTTTCGCCGATCAGTTCCTGATCCGGAAACATCGCGTCGCGATCGTGTCCGCCCGCAACCATCAAACGTCCGTCAGGTAGGAACGAGTGAGCCGAACAGAACAGGTTTGTCGCTGCGGTCGGCATCGCTCCGCTCTTGACCTTCGTCACCGGATCCCACCAGTACGTGTTGCACGAACCCGCCGTGTCGTACGTGTCCGGATGTTTATCTCTGCCCCAGTAAAGCAAGCGGCCGTTGGGAAGCAGGTTGATGTGAACCGGAACCGTTTCGAGATCTTCGCAAGGCCCCCATTGACCGACAGCTCCGGGATTGCCTGGCGCCGGCGGCGTAAAGTCGTCGTTCCTGATCACCGCCGTTGCGCTGCCATCGCCGATCGTTGCGTTCACTGGACTGGAAAGTGTGACGACGAAGGTCTCGTCGGGTTCGATCGTCGTGTCGCTGCGAGCGAGAATATTGATCGTTCCAGTCGTCTTGCCCGGCGTAATCGTGAGCGTTCCACTCGCGGCGATGTAGTCGTTCGTGCTTGAAGCAGTACCGTTCGAGGTGGTGTAGTTGACGCTGACGTTCTGCGTGCTCGTCGACGAGAGTGTTACGTTGAAGACCGTCTTCGGTGTGCCACCGCAACTACCTTCGATCACAGTCGCATCGCCGATTGAAACTGAAACTCCCGCGGTGGTGTCGTCGTTCAGGATCGTGCCGACACCCTGACCGTCGCCGATCGTTGCGTTGACCGGCGCCGAAAGATTGACGAAGAAGTTCTCGTTTGGCTCAAGCACCGTGTCGCCGATCACCTGGATCGCGAGCGGCACACTCGTTTGTCCGGGATTGAAAGTCACCGTGCCAATGGCCTGAACGTAGTCGCTTCCCGCCGTGGCGCTGCCATTCGCAGTCGCATAGTTGACGCTGATCGGCTGAGAGCTTGCGCTGGAAAGTGTCAGGTTGAAGGTTGCAAAGCCAGGACCACTGTTGCCTTCGGTCACAGACACGTCGTTGATTGAGATTGTCTGTGTGCCGGGAATTTGAGCAGCAAACTTGCCACCGTGATCCCACGTCGCTCGTCCGTTGAATAACGTGAAAGCCATGCCATTCAAGGTTCTGTTTTCAAGTCCGACGAGACTGGCCAGCACTTCCAGTCGCACCCACTGACCCGTGGGCGGCAAGGCTCCCATGTTTTGCCGGCTCACGGTTCCTTCCACGCCCCACGAGATCTGGCTCGCGCCCCAGTAAGCACGGTGTTCCCACGTGCCGTCGTTCCATTGCAGCATGACTTGTGTCGGAGGATTCAATGGATCGAGGAACACGTGCGCGACGAGCGTGTCGCCGGTGTTGACTGTCAGTGTTTGCGTCGCGCCCGTGAAGAAGTGTTGATGAACACCGGCGATGATGTCGGACGTGTGAGCGAGTGAGCCTGAAAGTGGAATCGGGTTAAAGCAGGTCCAGTTCCAACCTTCAAACGAGCCTTGCGGAACCGCGCCTGCGGGCAGTGCATCTTCAACCCACACCGTGTCGTCCGCAGTCGAGCTGTTTTCCCACGCTTCAATCTCGACGAGACGGCTCCAGTTGTTTCCAAACGTCGTGTAATTCACGCCCTTGTTGACGGCAACGCGAATCGCGCTCGTCGTGATTGGTGAAAACCGAAATTGACGTCGAACTTTGTTGTTCGCAGTTACCTTTCCGCCCGGAATTGTTTTCCACGTCCCGCCGGAAAGATATTGCACGTCGTAATCGGTCATTCCCTGGCCGGTGTTGTCGGCTGTGTTGAATGTTTCGGTGATACTGGGATCGGTTGAGTTCGTGGCGAATCCGTCGCGCAACGTGTAGACGTCGATCTCGTTGAGGCGACGTGGAAGACCACTGACAAAATCAATCCGCACCCAGTCGATCGAGTACAGATTTTCCGTCGCGTCATTCCAACCACTTCCAAAACCGCCGCGGCCCCAGTTGAAGCCGGTGCGATCGCCATCGATTACTGCGCTTGGCGAGTAGTTGGCATTGAAAGTTGACGTCGCCGTTGCGACCGATCCATTCGCGGATGCCGCGATGTTGAAACCGGCGGTGCGACCGAACGCCTCGATTTCTACAATGCGGCTGAAGTTCAGCGCCGTTGTGTAGCGAGCGGCGCCATGAACTTGCACGCGTATGGCGTTTGTCGAAACTTCAGCAAAACTAAACTGTCGCCAAACTTTATTGTTTTCGCGGACAATGCCACCAGGAACGGTCACCCACAACCCACCGCTCAAGTATTGAACTTCAAACTCGGTGATGCCCTGACCACTGTTCTCACAGGTGTTGAATGTCTCTGTGAGGGATGGCGGCGTCAGATTGTCCTGGTAGTTATCACGGAGCGTGAAGACGTTGATCTGACTTACAAAAGTGACGCTCGGAAACGTTACCTGGATGATGTCGCTGGAGTAGTCGCCCTGTGTGTTGTCGTTCCAACCACCGCCGGCGCCCCAGTTCTGAGCTCTGCGATCGCCGTTATTAACGGCTGAGACGGGATAATTGCCAGTGCTGTGTTGTGACGATGCTGATGCAACTCCGCCCTGTGATTGGAGTGCGACGTTTGTCGGTGGGGGCGGCGCTTGCATCGGATAGAAACTTCCCGAGCTATTGAAAGCAAACGTGAGCATACCGATGATCGCGAGAACCAACGCACAAGCGACTATCAAATATCGACGATGCATAAAGGGCCTCTCTTTCGGAACGGAGTTGGCCCTCGCGCTTCGCAAGCACTGTTCCCAGCGATGCGTAAATGATGGAACTGTTTGTAACGAAGAGGGATGCGCGTTTTGAGCGTTGATGAGTGAGGGTCGGTATCAGACCAGAGATTCCTAAAATATAGGATGGTAAGCTAACGGAAAGGAATCCACAGATTACGCAGATGCCATTTAATCAATCTGTGTAATCTGTGGATGGATCTTATTTGAGAATCGCGGCCTGCGCGCTGAGACTGAGTTGATGCCAGCGCTGAAACGTGTTGATGGTTTCAGGCCTGAGTCGAACATACGCTGTTTGGAAGTAGAGTGCTTCGGGCCGGCGCCAGTCGAGACGAACTATTGGATTGAATGATGCAGGCGTCGCAGGAGCCGAGCTTGCATTGTGAGTACCGGCGTTGTCATTCGCTTTTTTCGTAGTCGTCTTTTGCTCGTAAGCCACGGACGCCGCAATCAACTGGTCGCCAAGCGGTAGACGGCCCTGCGTCGGCGTCTTACCTCCCGCATCGTAGATTGCGACATCAGTATCGAAAGCAGTTGCGACTTTCGAAGCATCGGGACACCAGACCGGCAAAGCGTCGGTTAATCCATCGTCAAGCAAGCGCTCGGTGCCGTCGAGTGCAACCAGACGCGGACGACCAGCAGGCAACTTGCCTTGTCGTTCACGCTCGTTCCACTCGTCCTCTTTACAAGCGAGTGCGGCCATTGCATGCCCATCAGGAGCCCAGGCGAAGTAAAAATAGATCAGTCCTTCGCGTGACGTGAGCGGCTTCAGATCGTAGCCGTCGCGATTGCAGATGTAGATCTGCTCGGTGTAGAAACTGGCGACAGGCGCGAATATAGGTGCGACAGACGTCGAGGGCGCGGGCGCCGGTGACACCGCAACGTCAGGCGTCGGTTCGTCAACCGGAGTCGGGCTGGGACTCGGCTGGACCCGCTTGCGTGCGATGAAGTTGATGAAGTTGCCATCAGGTGACCAGGTGACAGTTTCCGGAAACACGCACGCGAGATCGGGTGGACTCAGGTTGCGGAGAAACTGGCCTTCAGAATTGTAGAGATCGATGCGAAACGTCGAACCGGGTTCGTCCGCGGCGCCGTAAAGGGCAAGCACGCGGCGGCCATCGGGAGAAACGACAGTACGCACAAGTGCTTCATCCTTGCGTTTCCCGGCGAAGTCGTTTGCGACCGCGGGAAACTTGTCCAGATCCTCGATGTCACTCGATGGCGGCGAAACATCCGGCGTGAGGCGATAAGCAAGGTTTCGCGCCGGCACGTCACGTAAGACACGCGGTTTCACATCCTGGTGATCTATAACGGATCGGCAACTAACAGCCACCAAAAGGGACAAAAAACAAAAAAGTATTTTTGAGAACTCTTTGAGAAGTCGTTGAGGCATTCTAAAATCGGTCGTTAATAAGTTCGCGTACCAGTCTGGGCTTCAAAGCCAGAATCGCACGGATCGTGTTGCGTGGCGAGAGGTGATCCTCGTCGCCTTCGTCGAGTTCGACGCAATTATGTTGGACGGAACGCGCCAATCTTCTCGCTATCGATTCGTAATCGGGCGTGCTCACAATGTAAGCACGAACCGCCATCGCGCCGATCAGGTCACACGTAATCTCTTCGCTGCGCTGCCCGTGAATGTCCAGCCCTGTCAGATCCGAAGCCTGGTCGCCTACTGCCGCGACGAGCGTGCGCAAACTGTCGTTATCGCCGTCGGCGACGTGCATCAGCTCGTGCGCCAGCACGCTGATCATTGCTTCATCGGAACGTAAGCCGGCGAGAAAGATGGTGCCGAAAGTTATCACGTGCGGCCGGCTCAAATACACCGAAGCGTTATCGCGCGATTCCATGTCGGGTCTGACGCGTCTCACTGCATTGACTCTGGCGATGGCCTGACTGAGCTTGAGCTTGAACCGCGGGGATTTTTGAAAACCATACTCGGTGGCGAGTTGGCCCAGCGAACTGATGACGAGGCTCTTCGCAGCCGGCAGAAGCTTCTGGGCACGCTCGGCGCCGGCGCGCGCGTCGGGACTATGAACCGGTAACGAAGGCCGCGCCTGCATCTCGTCGATCGCGATGCTGCTCTTTGGATCGAGCTTCGCTTGCGTGCAAACAATACCGATAGCGTTGTCGAGCAGGGCCTTCGCTTCGGCGGTCATGACGGGCGGTCGGACACGCGTTGAATGCGAGCCGGGCTGCGTCCGTTTTGTTTGGGCCAGCGCCGGTGAAACACAAAGCAACATCAGCGCGACCAAAAAAAGATTTCTCCCGCAACGGCGCCACGGCGCGACGAAAGACTGAACCGAATAACGTTGCGCCGTGGCGCCGTTGCGGGAGAAATTCTTCATAAACTACCGATGCCGCCAGATTGCTTTCCGCTTCTCCATGAACGCTTTCACACCTTCGTTCGCATCCTTAGTCTTCATCAACTCATGCAAATAGATATTTTCCTGTTCCTCGAGTGCGTCTTCGATCGTCCTGCCGCGTCCGAGGTCGAGCGACTGGCGCGCGAAAGTGAGCGACGTCCCTGATAATTCTCTCAACTTTGCCAGCACTTCGTTCAGTTTTGCTTCGAGATGAGCGCCGGGCACGACGTGGTTGCACAAACCCAACCGGCCAGCCTCAACCGCGTCGATTATCTCGCCAGTCAGGATCAATTCGCGAGCGCGTTTTTCGCCAATCACACGGGGCAGGAGCACCGAAGCGACCGGCGGAAACACGCCGAGCTTTATCTCGGGCTGTCCGAAACGGGAGCGATCGGAGGCGATGACGATATCGCAGGCAGCCACCAGTTCACAGCCTCCGCCCAGAGCAGCGCCATCAATTAGCGCGATCGTCGGTTTAGCGATTTGTTCCAGTGCGCGAAAGATTGCGTGGAACGCGTCGAGCATTTGAAAGATCGTTTCCTGGACGTGATCTTCAACGGCGACACCGGCACTGAACGCGCGACAGTTCTTGTCAGCGTCGAAAACGATCGCGACGAGTTCGCGTTGATGACAGTCGCTGAGCGCGCTCGAGATCTCGCGCATCATGTCGATGTTGAAGACGTTCAGCGGCGGACGTGCGAAGGTAATGCGCGCGACGCGATCTTCGGTGCGGAAATGGATGTTCTGGTATGCGGATGCCATGTCTGTTTTAGCCACAGATTACACGGATTAGCCTAAACACCTAGCCAGCCTCGATAAATGCGCTTCTGAAGTTCCGTCGTGTTCGGTAGCGGGACGATGCGATAGGCTCCCTCGCGACGAGCGCCGAGCTTGATCAGTAACGTACTCATGTCGTCGAAGCGAAAGATCGTCAGATTAACGATATCGCCGGGCTTCTTCTCCGCCATGCGTGCGTTGAAGAAGTCTCTCGTCACCCGCATGTTGTCGATCGCAATGATCTGGTCACCGGCGTTGAGTCCCTGGTCGTAAGCCGGCGAGCCGGCGTAAACACGCCTCACCATCAAGCGATCGTTCTCCTGCGCAACGTCAGCGCCGAAATAAACGCTACCAACTCCGGCAGACGTATCAAGCCGCAATCCCGCCGCTTCAAGCGCAGCGTTGTAATCAAGCTCATCCTTGCCGCGCACGTACTTGTTGAAGAAGTCTTCGAGACTGGAACCCGCCATCAGCTCGCACGCCTTTTGAAAATCCGACGGCCCGTAGTTTCGATTCTTTTTGAAAAACTCCGCGTACAGATAACGCATTACATCGTCCAGCGACTTCGCGCCACTCGTTCGTTTGCGAATCTCGAGATCGAGCAGCAATCCGAGCAGCGCACCTTTGTCGTAGTAAGAGATCTGCGAGTTTATCGAGTTCTCATCCTGCCGGTAATACTTGATCCACGCGTCAAAGCTCGACTCTTCAACTGTCTGCTCGAGGCGTCCCGGCGTGTTCTGCAACGACCACATCGATCGCGCCGTGGCACTCAGAAAGTCACTCTCAGTGATCAATCCGGCGCGACGCAGTGCGACATCGGCGTAGTAGTCGGTAATGCCTTCTGCCACCCACAAGACTTTCGTGTAGTTCTCCTGCGTGTAATCAAACGGCCCGAGCGCGTCGGGACGAATTCGCTTCACGTTCCAGAGATGAAAGAACTCGTGCGACACGAGCGACAGAAAGCCGCGGTAGTCGCGGTCGGATGTTTCCGAAGCGTTCGGCGCTGCTGAAGTTGAACGATCGCCGCTGCGAATGCGGAAACCAAAGCGTGGATAACCAAGCGCCGTCGAATTCAAGTGTTCGAGTCCGCCGCCGGCGTTCGATCGCAAATGAAGAATGAACGTGTAGTCGCGATAAGGAATCTCGCCCATCAGCGCGACTTGCGTCTCGACAATCTTCTGCACGTCGAGTCGCATCCGCTCCGGATCGTAGTTGCCTTCGCCGTCGATCACGATGCGATGTGGTACGCCTTTGACGTTAAAGACGAGCGTCTTGAAATTGCTGGCTTCGAACGGCGAGTCGTAGAGAATGTCGAAGTTCTCGGCGCGGAAAGTATTCTTTTGACCGGCCAGCACCGGCAGACCTGTGGCCACTTTCCAAACATCGGGCGCGAGCACGCGTACTGTCGATGGACTTTTCAGAAATCCGTCGAGATACATCAACAGGTTCGCGTTGTTCCAGAACGCGTGTTCCGAGTTCAACTCACTCGTGCGCACCGACAACTCATTCGCGTAAACACGATAAGTCGCGTGCCATTCGCGCGCGCCGTTCGTGACGATGCGCCACGTCTCTTTGTTTGTCTTTTCCCATTTCAACGGCTGACCGGCCGCGTCGGCAGCGGCGAAGTCCTGCACGTTGCGCGCGAACTCACGCACCATGTAGGAGCCGGGCGTCCACACGGGCATCACGAGCAACTCTTCCTGCGGGCCGTTTGTGGTTCGTTTGATGACGATGTCGATATCGAATAAGTGCGTGTGCGGCCGCGGCATGGCCACGGTGAACGAAATATCGACCGGGGTCGTCTGTGCCGCCGCAAGAAACGGAAGGACGAGCAAGAAAGCGGCTGCGCACACTACTCGGCGTCTGAGCATTCGGTAAACGTCTTTCAAAAAGTTGATAACACGTGCGATTGAATGTTACTACGAAGCGGTGCGATCCGGGCAAGGTTACTGTTACTATTCCCCCGCTCTACTAAACAACTTCAGGAACAGGACATAGATGTTTAGACGACTGATTGCGACCTCTCCCGCGTGGTTTACCATTCCGATTCGGTTGGGGTTGGCGGCGGTGATGATCGCACACGGCGCTCAAAAAGTGTTGGGCAGCTTCAACGGGCCGGGCTTCAAGACGTTCATTGGCGGCACCACGCCGTTCGGGTTTATGCGACCGGCATGGCTCTGGCTCGCTGCCGCAGCGCTTTCCGAACTGCTCGGCGGTGTGCTCATTGGACTCGGATTTTTGACGCGTGTGGGAGCGTTCTTCTTTGCGTGTACGATGCTGACGGCGGTGGTGGGAGTGCACTTGCCTGGCGGCTTCTTTGCGGCGAACCGTGGCTACGAGTATCCGATGACGCTGCTCGCAATGTCGCTGTCGTTGCTGATCTCGGGCGGCGGACAGGCGTCAGTCGATCGAGGGTTGAGTGGAGGAAGACGAGAGTTTAGCCGCAAAAAATAAATGAAGCGCTCGCCCCTCATCGTCATCTTTACCACCGTCTTTATCGATCTCGTTGGTTTCGGAATCGTCATTCCGGTGCTGCCGTTCTACGCTGAAGGCACTGCGTTCAATGCCACACCACGCACGGTCGGGCTGCTGTTCGCCTCATACTCGATCATGCAACTGATCTTCTCACCGATCCTGGGCAGTCTCTCAGACAAATACGGCCGCAGACCGGTGCTGCTGTTTTCGATCATCGGCACCGGAATCGGGTTTCTGATCCTTGGAGTCGCCACGACAGTCTGGATGCTCTTTCTCGGCCGCATTCTCGACGGCATCACCGGCGGCAACATTTCCACCGCGCAGGCTTACATCGCCGACGTCACCACCGAAGAGAATCGCGCGAAAGGTATGGGATTGATCGGCGCGGCCTTTGGTCTCGGATTCATATTTGGACCGGCGATCGGCGGCATCCTGAGTCTTTGGGGAATTCACGTACCGTTTTTCTTCGCTGCCGCACTCTGCTTCGCGAATGCCCTGCTACTCTATTTCAGACTTCCTGAAACAGTTAGTGCGGATCATCCCGCAAAGCACTCAGCTGCTCGGGGACGGAGTCTGCGCGATGTCGTCGATTCGCTGAAACAACCGCGACTGGCTTTCATCCTGAGCATCTATTTCCTTTTCATCGTTGCCTTCTCGATCATGACGTCCGCCTTTTCTTTCTACACGATGTTTCGTTTCGGTTACGACGCACAACACACCGGATATCTCTTCGCGTATGTTGGAGTGATTGCCGTGATCATTCAGGGCGGGCTTATTGGACGGCTGGTAAAACGTTTCGGCGAACTTCCGCTCGTCATAGTCGGCGCACTTTGTTTCGCGATCAGTTTGTTTGCGGTGCCGTTTGTTGGACCAGCCGCCGGTGGTTTGGGAGCGTTGCTGCTGGGCGGTGGGGTATTTTCAATGGGAAACTCACTTGCGACTCCGGCACTTACAAGTCTCGCCTCAAAGAGTGCCAGTCCGGAAAAACAGGGAGTTATCTTAGGCGTTACCCAATCGGCCGCAAGTTTGGCGCGTACAGTTGGGCCTTCGTTGACTGCATGGCTGATCTATAGTTCGGTGTTACAGCTCGGGGCCGACGGTTTACCACACAAAATGAGTGATCACTCTTTATTTGTGACGTTCTGGACCGGGTCGGCGATCATGCTGCTGGCGACGTTGCTGGCGTTTTACTTCGGCTTTTTTTCGGCCACGGATTTGGACGGATAGAAGACGGATTATTTGTTGAACTGCGCGACGGGGCCGTCAGGGTTGATGAGATCTTTTAAAGTTGAATACGGTACGAGAACATATTGCGGGCCGGCTGCGTAAGGGCCGACCTGGTAGGGATCAAACTCGATACCGACACCGCGCTTTGTGATGGTCCAAGCCTCGTAATTTTCCGACTTGGCTGCCGCACCCTTCTCAATTTCCTCCGGCATCAAACCGTTTTGCTCTGCCTGCTTCTTCAGATCCGCAATACAGTACGTTGCGATCGCTTGCAAGTACTTCGCGCCCGGTTTGAAGAGGTCACTCACTTTCAGCAGTTTTCCATTCTTCAGATCGTAATTGAGTGTTTCGGCGTACTGATTGGGATGAGCGGCTCCCTGATAGTAAGTGTGGACTGCGAAATCGATGCTCACGAGATCGTCCTGTGCCAGTGCCACGGAGTAAGAAATTGTCAGATCGCTGCCCATCGAGTCTTCGGGACGAGTCTCCTCAGTGTTCTCACCTTCTTCCGGCGTCATCTCTTTCTTAAACATCGCGACCTTCTTCGTGACTGCCGCACGCGCCGTCTGGTTAAATTTTTCGATGTTGGGATTGTTGCCACCGGTCAACTGCGGATACTGCACCGAAATCTCAAAGTGTAACTTCTTGTTGTTCTCCTTGATCTGCTTCGCAACCACGTCGACGTCGCCGGTGAAAGAAATCGGCTCTTCGTGAACCGAGAACGCCGTCATCTTATCGCTGTCTTTCTGATTGGCAGGCTTGGACCAGTTGCCCGCGAGTGTAATCAAGCCGTCTTTCGGATCGACAGTCCAAAGTCCTTTGAACATCCCGGTCTGTTTGCCGCTTGAATCAAACTCGTCGAGCATCAGGTTTCCGTCTTTGTCGACGGTCCCACGCAGGTCAATGCGATTGCCGACTTTCTGATAGAAATAGCTGCCGGCTAGTTGGTCGCCGGTGCGCACCAGTTTCATTTGCAAATCGAGCGACGTGCCGATCGAGCCCTTGAAGTGTTTTGTTTCGACGACCGGTGCGCTGCCACCTTGAGTATCGAGCTGTGTAGCAGGAGAGAGTTGTGCGTTTGGCGGCGGCGCCGAAGGCGTTGCTGTTTTACGACAGCCGCCGGCAAAGAGAAGCGCGACGATGATCAGAGAGACGCGGATCTTCATGGGCCTATCTTAGCAAACCCAGCCTCGCGATCTCCGCGCGAACATCAGAAAAGGTCAGCTCCGAAAGTCTTCCACCGCTGAACAAGGGCACATTAGTAACGTCGGCGAGTGCAAAAGAAGGAACAGGAAAGTTGTCGAGCTCTTCGTCGGTTTCAAAGCTGACTTCGGCGAGGACGAGGCCAAATAGATCGCCGAGAAACATGTCTGCGGAAAACTTTCGGCCCTCGAATTCGAAGTGATAACGATTCTTGCGAATCTCGTTGCTGTTGAAGAGCGTCCCGAGAGTTTCGGCTTCAAGCGCGTTGAGATATGTGTTGGTGATAATTGTGCGCGAAAGATCGTTCGGATCGGGTGCGAACTTTTGCGTTAGCTTCGCAGTCCATTTGTTTGACCGTGGCTCACGCACCTTGCGCATTCGCAGACGCGAGCCGGTCATGTAGTTGTCGGTGATCTGTAGATGCGGATCGGCGCGCGTAATACCTTCAGGCAAATCACGCAACAGGTAACGACGCTCACGCTCCACCCGCGCGTACTGGCTCTCGGGAACGACGGTATTTTGATCGGTAAGCTTAGCAACGCCCATAGACAGAAAATTAGCCACGGATCCGTGTAATCCGTGGCTAATATATTATTCGTTAGATCTTACCGGCCTTCATATCCGCCAGACGCTTCTCGAAGGCAGCCGTGTCAACCTTATCGGTTTTTCCGCGCTGCACTGCCTGCTCTCCAACCGCGACTGCCTCTTCTTTCTTTCCCTGCTTGTACAAGGCGTTCGCTTTGGAGGCGAGGTTGCGGAACGTTTCCTTAATCTTGATCGAGCGATCCAACCATTCCATACCCAGCGAATCGTCGGCAGCGTTTTGATTGTTGATCAGATAGTTTCCAGCCACTAGCGGAGTCTGCCAATCATCAGCTTTCGCGTTCGCAACTGTCGTCTTCAACCTGGAAAGAGTTGACGCAGCGACATCCGGCACTTTGATCGTGAAGGGCACGCTGACTTTCTCCCAGCGGATGTTCACCTGCGCGGAGTCGTCGCTGACGGGATCGAACGAGTACGTGAGCCACTCTTCACTCTCATTGAGCCAGACTGGTTTTGTCTTCACACGCAAAGTGTCTTTCGCGGGATCGTAATTGAAACTGCCCCACTGATTCGCAGTGCCGTTGAAAACGATCGTCCACTCGTCTTTAGTTGGAATTGTGTGCAGGCTGTAACTGCCGGCGGCGAGCTTTTGTCCGTTGATCAAAACATCGTCGCTGACGACAAACATCGTTGCTTCGTTCGCGCCAGTGCGCCAGACGTGGCCCCAAGGCACGATCGGAGCGTCCTTCGGTCTCTCGTTTTGATTATCGAGCGTGGCTTCACCCTTGGCAGTGGCCGCCCATCCAGCCGGCGGGTCGCCCCAGATTTGCCGGCCCTTCACGCCCGGACGACTGTAAGTGATCGTCACATCGGTGGCGCCGATTCTTTGCATCACGCTCGCCGCCTGACTGGGGCGCGGCGTAATAACTTGCGCGGACACCAAGCCTGCAAAACACAAAACGAAGAGCACAACGAACAGGGAAACAGAACTACGTTTCAGGGAACTCATGATCTTTCTCCTGGTGATAGGTTTCGGGACGTGCATTATACGTCATGTGGGACCGATTTGACCTACTTGACCTATAATATCCGCGCCTTCGCTAACACTAAAAACTCCGCAGTCTCTGGAGGACAGATCCAATGTCTAACCGCATCGCCCTGATCGTGACGGTCGTCTCCTGTTTTTTGGTTTTTTCTGCAAAAACCGGTGCTCAAAACGGACACGGCGCTCCAACTCAAACGCGTCTCCTGCGCACACCAACCGTTAGCGCCACTCAGATCGGTTTCGCTTACGCAAACAACATCTGGGTCGCGCCTCGTGCCGGCGGCAGCGCCAAACGTTTGACGAGTTTTCAGGGACAGACTGCGAACCCACACTTCTCTCCCGACGGACGTTGGATCGCATTCAGCGGGGAGTATGCCGGCAACTTCGACGTTTACATCGTGCCTTCCGAAGGCGGCGAGCCAAAACGTTTGACGTGGCATCCGGGCGCTGACCTCGTCGAAGGTTGGACACCTGATGGCAAGTCGATCATGTTTTCGTCAACTCGTGCCACGTGGACGCCGAGTGGCGCGCCGCGTTTCTGGACCGTCGCTGTCGAGGGCGGGGTCGAAGAACCGATGGTGCTCCCGCGCGCTTACCAGGGAAAGATTTCTGCCGACGGAAGTCGCATCGCGTATCGCATGAACAACTCGTGGGACGAAGAACGGCGCAACTATCGCGGCGGACAGAACCGTCCGATCTGGATCGTCGATCTCAAAACTTACGATCTTGTTTCGCCGCCCTGGACCGATTCGAAGGACGTCTATCCGGTTTGGGTCGACGACTCAGTTTTCTTCATCTCGGATCGCGATGGCGTCGCAAACGTTTGGGAGTATCAGACGAAGACGAAGAAGCTTGCGCAGATCACAAAGTTTACTGACTTCGATGTGAAGTCGATGGACTCCGGCGCCGGCTCGATTGTTTTCGAGCAGGCGGGTTACGTGCACGAGCTCGATCCGAAGAGCGGCAAAGAAAAGATCGTCAACATCGTTGCCACCGGCGACTTTCCGTGGATGATGCCAAACTGGGAAGACGTCAGTAATCGTCTCAGCAGCATGGCGCTCTCGCCGACCGGCAAGCGCGTTGTGGTTGAAGCACGCGGCGAGATTTTCACGATTCCAGCGGACAAAGGCGACGTTCGCAATCTGACAAACTCGAGCGCGTCGGCGGAACGCGATCCGGCGTGGTCGCCTGATGGCAAGTTTGTTTCCTACTTCAGCGACAAGTCAGGCGAGTACAAACTCGTGATCGAAGCGCAGGACGGTTTGACACCGCCGCGTGAGATCGCGCTCGCGAAGCCGACGCACTACTACACGCCGTCATGGTCGCCTGATTCGAAGAAGCTTCTTTTCACTGACACGAACCTGAAAGTCTGGGTGCTCGATGTTGCCAGCGGGCAGGCGAAGATTGTGGGTGAAGATCCGTGGATGGTGCCGCAACGCACGCTGAATCCGTCGTGGAGTCCCGACTCGAAGTGGGTCGCTTACTCGAGTCGTTTGCGTTCGCTCTATCACGCGATTTTTGTCAGCAATGTCGAGACGGGCGAAACGAAACAGATTACTGACGGGCTCGCAGATGCTGTTTGGCCTGCGTGGGATGCAAGTGGAAAGTATCTCTGGTTTCTTGCGTCCACGGATTTCGGACTGCGCTCACAGTGGCTCGATATGACTTCGTACGATCACGAAACAACCTTTGGACTCTATTTCGCGGTGTTGCGAAAGTCAGACGCAAGTCCCCTTCTGCCGGAAAGCGATGAGGATCGCGGTGTCGGCACAGGCACACGCCGGTTGCAACCGGGTGCGTGTCCGGGCGATGCCGGTGGTGGAGAAGGCGCTGGTGGTGAAGGTGGTCAACGTGGCCCACGTGGGCCAGTGACAGTGCAGATCGATTTCGACGGTCTCTCGAATCGGATCGTTTCAGTTCCCGGTGTGCCGGAGCGACAGTACGCTGATCTGCAAGCTGGTGTTGACGGTCAGGTCTTCTATCTCGAAGCGGGACGTCCGGGCGCCGGCGGACAAGGCGGTGGCAATGAACTCTTCCGCTATCGTCTCTGCGATCGTCGTGCGACTTCCTTCGTGAACAACGTCGCGGCGTATGAGATCAGCGCCGATCGTCGCAAGCTGGTTTATCGTGCAGCAGGTGGTGGCGGCGGACAATTTGGTGGTCCAGGCGCCGGTGGTGGCACTCCGCCCCCGCCACAACTATTTCTCGTCGATGCCGATCGAACACCACCACAGCCCGGCGCGGGACGTTTGAACTTCGCCCTGCGCATGTATCTCGAGCCGAAAGAAGAGTTCAAACAGATCTTCAATGAAGGCTGGCGCAACCAACGCGACTATCTCTATGTGCCAAACATGCAGGGCGCTGATTGGCCGAAGATGAAGCAGATGTACGGACAACTGCTGCCGTTCGTGATGCACCGCGCCGATCTCAACTACCTGATGGACATGATGGGCGCAGAGATCGCGATCGGGCATTCGTACGTGCGCGGCGGTGACATGCCGACTGTGCCGCAGCCGGTTGCCGGTCTGCTCGGAGCCGATTTTGTAATCGAGAATGGTCGGTACAAAGTCACGCGTATCTACGACAACGAGAGTTGGAATCCCGATCTGCGTTCACCACTCGCAACGCCGGGAGCAAACGTTAATGCCGGCGACTACATCCTCGCCATCAACGGTATCGAGTTGATCGCGCCCGATAATATTTATCGACTTCTTGATGGAACGGCGAATCGACAAACTACGCTGACCGTGAACACCGCGCCTTCAATGCAGGGCGCGCGCACAGTCACCGTTCTGCCGGTCGCCAGCGAACAGGCTTTGCGCACGCGCGCGTGGGTTGAATCGAATCGCCGGCTCGTCGAAAAAATGTCGGACGGTCAGCTCGCCTACGTTTACCTGCCGAACACCGGTCAGCCCGGCTACACCAGTTTCAATCGCTACTACTTCTCGCAGCAGGACAAAAAAGGCGTGGTCGTTGACGAGCGTTTTAACGGCGGCGGCTCAGCGGCCGACTACATCATCAACGTGCTCGAACGCGACTTTGACGGTTATTTCAATAACGTCGCTGGTGAGCGTTACCCATTCACCAGTCCTTCCGCCGGAATCTGGGGACCGAAGGTGATGATCATCAACGAAATGGCGGGCTCGGGCGGCGACTTGATGCCTTACATGTTCAAGCGTCGCAAGATTGGTCCCTGATCGGCAAGCGAACGTGGGGCGGCCTCGTGCACACAGCTGACACGCCGACGTTCATCGATGGTGGATCCATGATCGCACCACGCGGCGGTTTCTTTACGCGCGACGGTAAGTGGGCGGTCGAGAATGAAGGCGTCGGGCCTGATGTCGACGTCGAGAACTGGCCGAAAGATGTGATTGCAGGCAGAGATCCGCAACTCGAACGCGCCGTGCAGGAAGCAATGCGGATGTTGAAGGAGCGGCCGGTGGAGCGACTTCCGAAAGAACCAGCGCCGCCGACCTGGGGCAAGCGCCCGTAATCCACAGATTACGCAGATTAAAAATCGGTGTAATCTGTGGTTTGATCTAAGGGGAGAAATGCCATGAAGTCCTGCTTATTTGTGTTGCTGGTCGCCATGTGTTGCACGGTCGTCAGAGCCCAGGAACCTGACGTCGTTCGCACCAATACCGAACTCGTTCAATCCCGGATCACTGTCGTCGACAAGAAAGGGCACTTCGTCGAAGGACTAACACGCGAACAGTTCGAGTTGAAGGTCGACGGCAAGCTACGCCCGGTCGCATTTTTTGAACGCGTCGCCGCGGGTAGCGCGCGTGAACGCGAACTCGCAACGCTCGCCGATCCAACGAACCCGACTAAGCCAGAAGCGGCGCCGCCGCGAGTCCCCGGTCGCACGATCGTTTTCTTTCTCGACGATCTCCATCTAACGCCCGACAGCATGAATCGCACGCGCATGATGCTGCGCCGTTTTCTCGAGCGCGAGATGAGTACCAAAGACAACGTTGCGATTCTCACTGCCAGTGGACAGGTCGGCTTCCTCGAACAGTTCACCAGCAACAAAGCCGTGCTCGATGCGGCGATGGCGCGACTTATCCCACGTCCGTACATCGCGCAGGGCTACAGCTACGGAAACTCCACGAACATGACGGAGTACATGGCGTACACGATCGATACGAGCAAAACTGACGCCAAAGTAATGAACTTCTACATTGAAGAGTGCATGAAGGGAGCGTCGACCTTTAAGAAAGCTCGCGCTGCGCTTGCTCTCATACGTGCTTCGTGTGAAACACAGGTCAAGAGCAGCGCGCGGGCCGTCTTGATACAAGCAGCGCAGATCACGCAGACCACTTACAACTCACTCGAATCGGCAATGCGTTCGCTCGCGCGTGCACCGGGACGCAAGCTCGCCTTCTTCGTCTCCGATGGATTTCTACTTGATGCTGGTCCACGCGCTGCCAACGTCCGCGACAAACTCGATCATGTCATCGATGCGGCGCAGCGTGCCGGCGTCGTGGTCTACACGATTCATGCGGCGGGACTCGTCAACAGTTCCTACCTCGATCCGGGAGGCCAGCGGCCAATGGATGCGCAGGGCCGTCTCGACCTTGCGTCTGTCGGCGAGCTCGAAGCCAATCAGGATGCGCTGACTGGCATGGCAGACCAGACAGGTGGGCGCGCGCTTCGCAGCACAAACTTTTTCGATGGGTGGGTGCGTGATGTTCTCGATGAAACGTCGAATTACTACGTCGTCGCGTGGCGGCCGGAAACAGATGAAGAGAAGCTGACGAAGTTCCGGCATGTGAAGATTACGGTAGTGGGCCAACCGGAGCTGACGGTGCGCGCGCCCAAGGGTTATGTGGCCGGGCCCGCAGCCGCGCCGGCAAAGACTGCGACCAACTCGAACAACACGGCGCCAAAGACCCCCGAAACTGAACTGCGCGATGCGCTCGGCGATTTCTATCCCGAAGGCGGTTTGCCAACACAACTATCGCTCACATATCTCAACACACCTGCGAACGGTTTAGTCGTAACTTCGTCGATCGAGATTTCGGGCAGCGGCGTGATTTACGGTACTGACGGCAAACAACCGGCAACGATCAAGCTCGCCGGTGTGGTGCTCAACGACAAGGGCAAGATCGCGTCGAGCTTCAGGAACCAGCTGACCATCGATCCGCCGAAGTCCGGTAAATCTGATTCGATCTTCTACAATCACCACACGCCGCTCGCGCCGGGCATCTATCAGTTTCGCGTCGCTGCTCGTGATGAGAAATCCGGAAGCGTTGGTAGTGCGATTCAGTGGATCGTGATTCCTGATTTAACTAAGAGCCAGTTGACGTTGAGCAGTGTGTTGCTCGGCGGACAGCTTCTCGAAGACAAGCACGTTCAATTGAGCGTGGACCACACATTCCCACGCGCGTCACAAATGGGTTACTGGTTGTTTGTCTACAACGCCAAGCGAGATGGGAACGGCAATCCGCAGCTCACGGTGCAGACGCAGGTATTGCGCGACGGCCAGGCGGTGCTGAGTTCTCCGCAACGCCGCGTTAATAGTGGCGGACAAGACGCGGAGCGTATTCCCTTCGGTGAAGAACTCGCGTTAAAGACACTCGCACCCGGAAAATACGATCTGAAGGTGACGGTAAAGGATGGTGTGGCGGGTACTAGCGCGTCGCAACTGGCGGACTTCATCGTCAGATGAGCCACAGATAACACGGATCAAAATCCGGATTTTATCCGTGTCATCCGCGTTCAAATATTATTCAGAATGCCGAGCGCCGTCGTGGAAAAAATCTTCTCCCGATCATCGATATCGAATATTTCCAGTGATGTGACGGCCCGATCGATCGATCCAAGCAGGTGCGGGTAATCACTGCCCATCACCATGTGATCCGCACCCACCATATCTCGCACCATCTTCAGCGTGTACGGACTGAACGAAACGGTATCGTAATAGAGCCGTTTCAAATAAACGCTCGGTAGCTTATCGATCTTCACACGACAATCCGCGAAATCCCGAAAACCGTTATCCATCCGCTCCATCAAGTAAGGTATCGCCCCGCCAAGATGTCCGATGATCCAACGAATGTCCGGCAGCTCCTCAAACATTCCGTCGTAACACATGCGCGCCACCGCGAGACTCGTATCAAACGGAAATCCGATTATTGGCCCAAGCACATACTCCTTGAACGCGTCTGACTGCGCCGGCAACATCGGATGCAGAAAGATACAAAGCTTCATCCGGTTCGCTTCTTCAAAAAACGGACGATACTCGGGCGACGTCAGCGGTTTGCCACCGATGTTGCTGAGCAGAATCACGCCGTTGAGTTTCAGAGTGTCGATGGCACGATGAAGCTCCTCGAGTGCGGCGTCGGGCGCATCCATCGGAATGGAGGCAAAGCCTTTGAACCGCTGCGGATGCCGGGAAATGAGATCCGCGTATGCGTCGTTCATCATCCGCGCGACGGCGGGTTGATGCTCGGCGCCAGTGAAGAAGACGTTTGGCGTCGAGAGTGAAATAACTTCGACGTCTATACGCGCGCGATCCATGTCTTCGATTCGTTGGGCGACATCAGTCATCGCGGGCGTGACGCCAAAGAACCGCGCGCCCCGATACGTGATGATGGTTTGCCCGCTGGAGCTCGTGCCGAAAGAAAACGCCGACGGCAGATCGCGAATCGTTCGAAAGAATTCCTCAGTGTAGAAATGAGTATGAAGATCGAACTTCATTGTTTCTCTCGGAGGTATTGATTGAGGCTTTCGGCCTGCACATACTCACCGCGAAAAGTGTAAATATCGTCGAGCTTCCATGCGCCGTCTTCCAATAAAAAGATGAACGACGTGGTGCGCTCGTCGCCGGGATAGTTTGTCTTTGGTCCCCACTTGTAAAGCACGTCGATGACGGCTCGCTTCCCATAACGTCGTGAAGCGACGATCGCATAGCTCGTCGGCTGGTCCCACGATCCGATGAAGGTGTTGTTGTTGGGATAATCAGGATCGTCCTTCGGACTCGTAAACGTCGCCAGTTTCTGCGCGAGTGCTTTGCGCAACTCCTGACTAAGCCATCGCTTCTGTGCCTTCTCGTCGCGAACAATGCCTGGTTCAGTCTTTTGCAAATACTGGAAGAACCCGCGAAACGCAGCCAGACACTCACGCGGCGCCGCAGCGGCCGGCGCACCGTGTTTCACTTCCACAATCGCGCTCTGCCCTGACGCAATCACTACAGTTGAAAGTAGCAATGCAAATCGAAGTATGTATTTCATCCTGTTTCATCCTGTCTACAAAGCTATGATCATCTCAAACTGCTTCAACACTATTTCAAACCCGCACGCTTTATAAAACTCCAGTGTCCCCTGCAACGACTCATCCACATTATTAGTTCTCAAAATCACGTCACCGGAAAGTCTCGCAAGAATCCCTCGCCCAATCCCTCGCCGCCTGAACTCCCGTGCGACAGCCAGTTGCATCAATATTCTCGACGGCTTTAAGGCGATTCCATAACCCACGCACTTGTCTTCTACAAATGCGCCAATAATTTCAGTCTGATCTTTGACTCTCTCAATCGCGTCCGCCGAATTCTGCCACGAAGGCTCCCCATCCCAATACGCGCAAAAAACGTCCCAGCTCGGCTGATCGACACGTTGAATCGTTACTCCCGCAACCTCCGCACGGCTTTTGACCGGCTCGTTCGCGTTCAATACCGCGAGGGTTCTTACGTCTTTGAAGCCAAGCTTGCGATAGAGCATCACGGCGCGATCATTAGAAGTTATAACTTCAAGCAAGTATTGCGTGAACCCGAGCTCCTTCAATCGCGGCGTCATGAATGCAAACAACTCTTCCGCGACACCCCGTCGCCGGCGATCCGGCACCACGCCTGTTCCCGCGTCATAAGCAGTCAGTTCGCCCTTCCACATACCGCGGCCGTTCAGGTAAAAGCCAATCATTCGTTCGTCATCGAAGGCACCCGCACTGATTTCGAGTTCGACACCATCGCGTTTGATGCGCCGCGCAAACTGCTCTTCAGTCATTTGCAGACTGACTTGATAATCCGAGAATGCTTCGCAGAAGCACTCGTACAACGAATGAAAGTCAGCAGCAGTTAGAAATCGTTTCTTCACGTATATGCCTCGGAATGGCAATCTAATCGTAACATTCCTGAATGAGAAGCAAGTGTTATAGTGTCGATCAGTTAAGTAATTTTCTTCTTTTCTCCGATTCAAAAGCAGCGGCGGCGGCACCCGGCAGCTTCCAACCCTCCTAAAATTTTTATGACTACTCAAGCAGTTCCGAGCAGAGACGACCGCGGTCAGCCTAAACTCGTCAACGGCCAACGAGCCAATGTCAATAAAGACAACTGGCTTGGTTTCGTAGGCGACGTGGTGAATTTTACCGGCGAGGTCTCTTTCAAATCGATGCTGCGCATCGACGGTCATTTCTCCGGCAACGTTACCTCACTCGACGGAACCTTGATCGTCAGCACGGGAGCCGAAGTGACAAAAGCTGTCATTAAAGTTGCAGTGGCAAAGATAAACGGAACTGTTGAGGGCGATATTCTCGCGAGCAAGGAGCTCGTGCTCGGTCGCACCGCGAATGTGAAAGGTCAGGTCACCGCGCCCGCGCTCATAGTGGAAGAAGGCGCACAACTCAACGGCCGTTGCCGCCGGATCGCGGGTTAAACGAATTCACTCTGCCACTAATCTCCTCACAAGATTCACATGATCCTGCCGTCAGCTTCAGCCCACGGATGAGAATGATTGTTGTCGCGAGTCATATCGTTGACTGAATGGCCATTTCCCGACACCCTTTGATAGGTGTTGAGTAAAAGCGGCATTACGACCGTTGGCGCGAAAAGCTTTTGGTGTCGTTCTCGTGCACCTGCACCCATCTCGTTGCGACGTTTAGGATCGTTTGCCAGCTTTGCCATTGCATCGGCTAGTGCCGTTGCGTCGCCGGGTGGAACAAGGATGCCGGAGTCGACGTCGATAATGTCAGGAATACCGCCTACGTTTGTAGCGATCACCGGAATGCCGTGAGCCATGGCCTCGATGATGCCGTTTGGAGTTCCTTCTGCTAGCGACGGCAACACAAAGACGTCGAGGCTGTTCAAGAAGGCGCTTCTTACCCGCGGGTCTGAATAATGTCCGACTAGCTCACAAGTGTCGCGTAGATCTAACTCACGCACACGGGCTTTGACGTCCAACAATTGCGGTCCCGTCCCGGCGATCCTTGCAACTGCTAAAGGCCCTTCCCGATTTACCCTTGCGAGGGCGTCCAATAAGACAAGTGGTCCTTTGCCCTCTTCGAGACGAGCGGCGAAACCGAACACGGTTTCTACGGAATTGCCCGATCGTAGTGAGTTAAGACTGTGTTTGTCGGAACCGTCAATGATTAATGGCAAAACCGAAACTGAGGGCAAGAAAGGAAACCGCGTCGACCATTCCGCCGCCAGTCGCGGTGAAAGTGCCGCCACTTCGGTGCACAGTGGCAAAACCTTTTCGAGCCGGCGGTAATAATCTTCCAGCATCGGCATGTGATGAGCCGTTCCCATTTCGTGATAGAGAACCGGAATACCCAATTCATGACCGGCACGAATCATCATCGCGGCTCCGGTATCCGGTGTGAAGACGTGTAAAAGATCTGGTCGGTGGTCGGCAAAGTATGCACGGCAATGCCGGTAGTGAAATTCCGTGATAGCGCGGATCGCAACTTGCCAGATTCTGCGTAGACCCGATGGAGCGCGCTTCACGAAGAAGAGAAAGAACAACATGCTTGTTAGCGTGTTTCGCAACAGGCGCAATAATGCGAACAAGTAAGACCGTACTACTATCGTTTCAACCGGTACACCCTTCAACTGGAGTCGTCTGAGGTATTGATCGTTGACACTCGGTGGATACAACAACACTACTGACACTTCGTGTCCGGTCTCATGAAGATGCACCGCATAGTTCAACATGATTTCGTCGGCGCCGCTTATTGGACCAAAGACTGTCGTTTTACACAGTGCAATTTTCATACTTTTGAAAAAATCGGCCCTGCATTGTGACAAAGTGTCGTGTACATAATGCGAACCTCATTGGGTACATCAATGCCGGACAACTCGCTGATTTGGTGATGGCGTAAATCAGCTGAGATTTGAGTACAGGCGCGCGTGATTACTTCGGCCGGCACATCCATGCCGATTTGGTTTGCGACTCTTCGTAGCTCGGAAGCTGGATCTTGAAAATACGACTCGTAATGAGTGACTACCAATCGTTGTTGAGGCAGTATCGCGGAGAGTAGCTCGCGATAATAGGTCAGCCACAGAAGAAACAGCGGGATTCCGATTAAGTCACCACGCTTGTGCAGCGAATGCCTAACCTCCAAAGGGTTTCTCAAGCAGATGACTACGCGTAAATCAGGAACAATTCTTTGCCAAAATCGCAGCGTTAGCGAATTACGTGGATCCTTCCACCCCCAATAGTATTGCTTGCTTAGTCGCTTAGTTAATTTTCTTGCCTTTCCGGTCAGAGCTTCGATCTCAGGCATGGTCTCCCAGCCCGTTGGGAAATCCGGGGGACTGTTCCAGGAGCCGCCCAGTCGTCCCAGGATCTCGTCATTGAGTGCTACGAACTGCAGGTGCTCGAAGTGCAGTTCACCGTTGTTTGAATCGAACCCGAGTTCTTCTTCACGACCAAGAAATAAACCGCAGGCCTGAAGAAGTCTGGTAACCATCGAAGTCCCCGAGCGATGCATGCCCGCGATGCAAATGGGCAACTTTGATTTTCCTTCACTTTAATTTTTTAAGCGCGAATACTAAACCATTTAGATTGAAATGTGTATCGTGAGTGGTGGTTCAGTTTGAAGTACGCCGAAGGCGTTTCAAACTGAATCAGCACCTCTTCGTGATCGCACTCATGCTTGATCTCCGTTGACGGCTGAAGATAACCAAACGCGCTGTTCAGCACTCAGCGGCCCCGACCGATCGAATAACGGATTCTTTGACGCTCGGTCATGCAGGATCCAGTGATAATGGACGTGCACGAGGTTTGGGAAAACTCGTTTCCGCAACTTCTTACCGATTAGTTCGTGCAGAGTTAACGAATAATTGTAGGTTGGCTCCAACTCCCGTACGTTTCTGGTAGTGCTCCAGATCGCGAGCGATAACGCTGCTTGATTCGATCCCCATAGCCTGCTGGCGCTGGTCTCTACCCATCCGGCTCCGGAACGGAAGCGCCGATCATACGTGTACGGGATTAGTTGCTGCCGGACTGAAGTGAAAAAAATTTGCGACCATCGTTGCATGATTCCCAGATTTCCGCGCACAATCACCAGGCCTGCATTGTAACTGGCCTTGATCCGACAACGATCAGCGAAGGATTCAGTCCAGGGAATTTGGTTGTAATCGACACCACAGCATCGACAAAGGTCCTGCCAATATGCGTCGAATGGATCCGTTGGACCACTGGTGCACATTCCCTTGACGCCCACTGGTCTTATGGCAACATCGACATCCGGGCGCAGCGCAATTTCGTCAGGTTCGCGTAAAAACAAAGTATCGCTGTCGAGGATCACCAAAACATCATGCGGGTGTTGTTGTTCGACGTATCCCGCAGCGGCAACGCGGTTGGCAGAGCCATACTCGGGACAATCAGTGTTCAACAGCGCGTCGATATAGACCACACCCAACTCGTCGAGCCGGCTTCGGGCGCTTGCAGAAATACCATGGCCGGCGCGAGGTGAAACGGCATAGATAGGGGAGTGGCGAAAGCGGCCCGTGTAGAGTCTGATACTTTCGAAAAGGAGCAACGCCTGTTTCTCAAGCAGACCCCGCTCAATACAAGCAACAAAAGCAGTGCCCGGCGCGGTGGTCATCACCTTTTCGATACCGCCCGATATCTCGTGATCCGAAGTCATCCGTTGCTCTCGGTCGCAAATCCTGAAACACCGATTGGTAGTATATGCTGAAGAGTTGGATTAGGGAGTTTCTTGTTAGTGACGACGTTTTTTCTTTTAAGACCTCGCGGTTGCTCCGACTTGCGAAGCAACATCATTCCGCTTACGCTACGAATTCTCCGTATCCACACGCGTTAATTGACGACTTCCTGCCCGTTGGCGTGGCGGAACGATTGCTCTCGGTATTTCCGAAACCGAACGACTCTTTGTGGTTAGATTGGCGTAAGCGTGACGCAGTTCATCAGCCACGAAAACAAGGAATTGGGAGTGCCGAGCGACTGGAGCGTGCTCACCCATTCGTTCACAACGTTATCTTCGCTTTTAATTCGCATCCAATGATTCGGTTTCTGGAAACACTTACCGGCATTGAATGTCTAATTCCGGATCCGCATATCATTGGCGGCGGACTACATCAAATTCTGCCGCAGGGCAAGCTTGCGATTCATGCTGACTTCAATTACTTGGAAGACTTAAGACTGTATCGTCGCATAAATGTCCTGTTGTTTCTCAACAAGGACTGGGACGAAACATACGGAGGACATCTCGAACTGTGGGACACCTCAATGGAACGCTGTGTGAGAAAGATCCTTCCAGTGTTCAACCGGTGTGTCATCTTCAACACTAGTCGAACGTCCTTTCACGGCCACCCGCAGCCACTCAATTGCCCGCCGAACGTAACCAGAAAGTCATTAGCATTTTACTATTACACACGCGACCCTGCTGTGGGTGAAGACCAGGTCCATTCGACACTCTGGCAAGATGGGCCAGCCTAAACTTTGTGACCGTTTGCTTTTGCACACTCGCTATCCATGCGCCATACCGGCGAAGGGCGCGGCTTCTTTGCGCCGACGCGCCGCAAGTCCCGTGGATAGTACTGACGGATGAACCGGAAGATTTTGCCGACATGCCGGTGCGCGCGCTTCGCCACGCTCCGACTGGTCCGATGGCCGTTGATTATCTGGCCCACTTGCCGAAGACCGGAGAAGGACAAGGGGCCGCTGCATATCACGATAAGCGTTTTGCGCTCTTAGCCGCGCTCGAGAAATTCGATACCGCAATTTACGTGGATGCCGACTCGCGCATCGTAAAACTTTCCGCGCCATCCGTTATCCCGGCGCGTCTCGCCGTGCTTCCGATCGTGCGGAAGAGCGTTGCCGAACATCTATCCACGTGCGGATCGTGGCGGTTGCCCTTCTTCGAAGAATTGGCTCGAGAACTCACCGGCGACGTAGAGATTTTGCGCCGGGCCCGATGGTGTCACGAAACCTTGGTTGCGGTTACCAGGGGAGAATCGACTTCCGACTTTTTCGAAGCCTGGTCCATAGGAGCAAACTTTCTACAGAGTCGTGGTGTTTACTCTGGCGAAGGTGGCGTGATTGGCGTCGCCGCAGCGCAGGTTGGCTGGAACGTCGACTACGACGCGCTCAAGAAACTCGGCGATTCAATTCAGCACGAAGGCGGAGGACCGAAAAATACGTGAGTGTTTTCTTTTAAGAATTTGGTTCTCTTGAACGTACTGTAGGGGCGGCCCTCCGTGG
>DASWUM010000105.1:0-38048 GCA_036401595.1 Pyrinomonadaceae bacterium | reverse complement strand
TGTGCCTTTTGTGGTTTATGTGCCTTTTGTGGCCCTATTCCAATATTTTTGCGGCGATCTCTTTGAAGAGTTTCGCGCACACCGTCCCAGTGATATGAAGTGGATCCATGCGCGGATTGAACTCCACGATATCCGCACCCACAACCTTACCTTTGAGCCGCTGAATCAGATCGATCACCTGACGCGTCGATAACCCACCGGGCTCGCGGTGCGACACTCCCGGCGCAAACGCCGGATCGAGCGCGTCGACGTCAAACGAGATGTAGACCGGCGAATCAAACTCCAGTTGCAGATCCGGCGTCACGTCGCGCATCTCGATCGACTCAACTCCAAACTTCTTAACTTGTTCGCGCTGGTGTGATGTGAATGTCCGGATCCCAACCTGGACCAACCGCTTCACGAGCTTCTGTTCCATGATGCGTGCAAACGGCGACGCATGCGAGTTTCGATTACCCTGGAAGCTGTCGTAAATATCAGGATGCGCGTCAAAGTGAAGAATGCTGAGGTTGTTGTATTTCTTCGCGAACGCTCTCACGATTGGATGCGTGATTGAGTGATCGCCTCCAAGCGAAATCGGAGACAGACCATCGGCGATCAACGTGTAGATCGAGTTTTCGATCAACATCGACATATCGCCGCCCGCCACCGGCTCGATGTCGCCGGCGTCGAAGAAGATCGAATCGTTGGACAGATCGGTTCCGTTTTCAGTGGTCAGGTTCCAGGCATCGGAACGTAGTGCGGCGCGGATTTGCGGCGGCGCATCGGCGGCGCCTTTTGTAAACGAAGAATTCTCGTCGTAACGAATTCCAATGATGGCGAGCTTGGCGCGCTGCTCTCCAGCGTTAACTGAGCTTTCAGGCATTTTGGGTCCTTTATCCGGGCTCTCTGGGCTTACGGGGGCGAATGAGGCGGATTATACCGTATGCGATCTATCTGAACGAACGATACGCATAGAATCCGAAGTAAATTGCGAGTCCAATCAGTCCCCAGAATTGCATGGGAATGGAGTAGAACGTGTGTCGTGTTCGGTATGTAGTTACGGGACCGGATTTTTCGTAAGTTACTTCTTCAATCTTCCTGCGGTTGACCCACCAGCCAACGCCTGAGGTCAGTAAAGCGCCCATCACAATCAATGTATGGAGTGGCCACGACGGAGCGGTTCTATCTAAAACGTCGAATCCGGTGATCTTGCTCAAAAACATTCCGATCACGAGGAATGGCGCAATAAACAGGAATGGGACGAGCCAGCCCAGGCCGGTATAGACGTACATTAAGAGTCCTTAGCCTGCTCCGAGAGTTTGCGGGTTCGTTGACGCCGATCCGCAACCTTCATGAAGCTTGTGCCAGAGAGTTGCTTGATCGACGTCCAGCCCGTTGGTGCTAATCGCTATCGAACTCATGCCGTACACGCGTTGCACCTGCGTCACCAAATTGAACCACATTGGACGCCGAGATTCGTAAAAGTTCATGTTGTGTAGTTCAAGTGAAATGTACTGCGCACCAAAAAGATTATAGGACCGGATCCGACGAATATCGCTCCACTTGATCGTGCCCACCTTGAGTCGCTTATCAAACACTCCTTCGTCGTTGAGGATAATCACCGGCTCCTTGCCCTCGCCGCGAATCAGGCTGACTAGCAAAACAATTACGAGTATCGGGCTCAGTAACCAGAGAATCGTGGGCAAGTAGCCGAGATAAAAATAAAGGAAGACTGACGCCGCCAGCGCCACGAGCGCCATGCGCCATTTGTATCCGGGAACAACTCTGATTTCGGTGTGCGACATGGGAGGATTGAGTGGTGCACCCAGCAGGGCTCGAACCTGCGACCTTCTGATCCGAAGTCAGACGCTCTATCCAACTGAGCTACGGGTGCACGGGTGAGATGGTGCCACAAAGGGACACGAAAGCACAAAAGTCTAGCCACAGATCCGCGCTCATCTGTGGCTAACTGTTGTGGGTGTTACTTGCCCTGGACTTTGCGAACGTAACGCACCATCTCGGCGATTTCTGCCGCGCTCAATTTGTCTTTGAATGCTGGCATTTCTTCTTCGCCGTTCGTGATCATCTTTGTGATTTGTTCGTCGGTGTGTTTGATGGCGTGCTCGGATTTCCACGAGGGCACTTTGATCTGTTTGTTGTCAACCTTGACGAGTCCGCCGGTTGCGTCAGGTCCGTGACAGGCTTCGCAGTTTTTGGCGTAGTTGGCCTTAGCTGCAGCGAATTCATCTACCGACGCTGCCGGCGAAGGCACTGCGGGCGATGCAGCCGCACGCGACGTGTTTGTGTTGGTTGGTGTGGCGGTTTCGGTGCAAGCGACAGCTACGAGAGCGATAGCGACAAACGTTAAAGCAAGCGTAATTAGTTTCATCAGACAGTTTCTCCGCGTTGATCTTATATTTGGTCCAAAGGGGCAATGAGTATAACTGATCTCAAAGCTACTTCTTTAACTTCACAATCCATTCACTAATTTCTCTCATCTGCTGTTCGGTGAGTTTATTTGCAAAGGACCGCATGGGCGGCTGAAGACCGTACGCCTCCGGATCTTTCAGAATTCCAACAATGTCGTCGACCGTGCGGCGGGGCTTCGTCGACACCTCAAGCAACGGTGGAAACTTCAATCGTCCCTGTTGACCGCCTTCGCCGTTGGGACCATGACAACTGGCGCAAAACTTTATGTACATGTCGGGCTGACCGCCTGTAGCACTGCCTGATGCAGCCGAGCTGGCTGCCGTCTCGACGAGGGTCATCGGCGCTGGTGCGAATGGCTCACGGCGCCAGGCATCCTCATGCGCTTCTTGAATGGCCAGTTGTCGCGCGGTTTGCGGGTCGTTACGGTCGCTTAGATACGAAGCCGTTGTCATCGTCACGACGAGAACACCCATCACGCCGAGAATCGTTCCGGCAATCAACCTTTGCCGTTTCAGCCACGGCAGTAGCACGAGAATCGTCAGGACGATTCCGGGCAACACAACGCCGGCAAGCGATCCGAGCCCGCCGGGTAAAAACTTCAACGACTGATACAACCAAAGGAACTGCGCTCCGGGTCGAGGCACATAATCAATCGGCATCGCGGCAACTGACGGTCCAAGTGGCGCTCGATTTTTCAACGACCATAATGCGAGGAACAAAAACACGACGCCAGCCGCAATCGCGTGACGAGGCCCGAAGATTTCTGCAACGTTTGCCCGAAAGAATCGCCAGACGACGACCGCAACCACGCAAGCAGGAATAACCAAAACATGAACCGCAAATAATCGCGACAACGTGATCGTCGAGATCTCGCTGCCGCCGAGCAACCAAAGACGCGCCATGGGCCCAACAAAGGGGAGTCCGGCCATCAAACCCTCGGCGATGCGCGTGCTGAAAAATGCGCGTGCGTCCCACGGCAGTGAATAGCCAGTACCGCCTGCCGCCATCACGAGTCCAAGCAGCGCTATCGCAGCGATCCATTGAACCTTGTTCGCAACATAAGCCCTCGTCAGGAACAGCCGGACCACATGAAGAAAAACAAAAAGAGACAGCCACTGAGATCCGTAATGATGTAATGAACGCAGCCACGGTCCTGACGACACAACCTTCTCGATGTAAGAGACAGTTGTATGCGCATGATCCACCGAGGGCACGTAATAAAACGCCAGCAACACTCCAGTCGCAACCTGCACGAGCAGCAGAACGCCGACGATTCCGCTAGTCGTCTCTAACCAGGCGCCAGCCTTTTCGACGAAAGAAGTCATGCTCGTGTCGCTTGCTCCTTCGTGGCGTATTGCACTTGTAGTTTTCCGTTCTGAACACGCATGGGTAACCGATCGAGCCCGCGTGGTGCTGGACCACTAATACGCGCGCCGTCCGCTGCAAAGAAGCTCTCGTGGCAGGGACACGCAAAGCGATTCGAGCCTTGATCCCACGCGACCTCACAACCTTCGTGTGGACAAACAGGCGAAAGCACCTGATGGTCCTTTGCCGGTAACACGAAGACGTTGTGCTCCTCGATGTTGATCGCCCAACCCGCTATCTGTTCGGCCGCGATCTTCCGGCTAAGCGGCTGTGGTCCGGTCAGCTCCGCGATGGGAGCCACGTCGAGCCAGCTATCAGTCGCAGCCGAGAGTTTTGGACGAAGAAAACGAAACGCCGCGCCGCCGAGCGATGCGAAAACACCCGCAAGAACGCCGAGCGGTACGAGCTTTAGAAAAGAGCGACGAGATGGTACGTGGTCCATGGATGTTGTCTCATTCCTCGTTAACTTAGACTCGGCAGCACTGGTTTTTCTTCCCTTATGGAAACGATTAACACAATTTGTAGCAATCGCCAGATGCAATGGGGCAATCTTGCCACGGGTTGCATTAAGCTTGCAGACTGGGCAGAATAACTTTGCATCGCTGAATCTTCCAGGGGTCAGTCATCTTTTCCGATCAAGAGGTAAACACAATGAGTAGCGATAAGGATCCAGGCAATGCCGCACGCGGTTCCCTCCGGCTCGCTCCTGCCGCTGCGGAGGTGGAGGTAGAAAAGGCGAAGCTTCCGAGACAGTTCGTCAATTTCACGTTCTATCACGCGCGCCCTGAATGGCGGCTGCTCGCGGCCGGCGACAAGCAGCGCTGCCGCGACGAGTTTGTAAAAACGGTCGACGAATTCCGCCCCTCATTGCTGATTCATTCCTATTCAACTATTGGACTCCGTACAAATGTCGATTTTATGATCTGGCGCATCGGTTACGAGCTCGATCCGATTCAGGAGATGACAGCACGTCTCAACAAGACCGAGATGGCCAAGTACATCGAGCCGTCGCAATCGTTTCTCTCGATGACCAAGCGTTCGATGTACATCGACAAGGACAATCCGGACCACGTCGAAGATCGCCTCCATATCGTGCCTGGCAAATCGCAGTATCTTTTTGTTTATCCATTCGTGAAAACTCGTGAATGGTATTCACGACCCGCAGAGCAGCGACAGGAGATGATGGACGAACATATCCGCATCGGGTCGAAGTATCGCTCTGTAAAACTGCACACCACCTATTCCTTTGGTCTCGACGATCAGGAGTTTGTCGTCGCCTTTGAGACCGACTACCCGTCAGACTTTCTCGATCTGGTCCAGGAGCTTCGCGAAACCAAAGCCAGCTCCTACACGTTGCGCGACACGCCGATGTTTACGTGCCGGCAACGCACGATCGGTGAATGTCTCGAAGCGTTAGGGTAACGCGGATTACACGGATCACGCAGCAAGATGAACACGGATCTGATTAGGCAACATCTGCGTAATCTGTGGATTCTCCTGTTCTTAGTTCCCTCAATCTATTCCCAGACCAGACCGCCCGGTGAGTACCTCTGGTACGAAGCGGAAAACATGCGCGGGTTTACGACCGGTAAACTCGGCGAACCCATTCTCAATCCGTCGTACCTGAATCTGCCGCGTGATAAGGCTCCGGGCTGGGGCATTAATGGACCGGGCGTGTCGGCCGAGTGGACGCAGGGCGGTGAGAGTGAATGGAATTCCGCAGCCGCGAGCGCCGATGAGAGTCGCGGGACGTTGTATCAGGATCTCAACGTTCCTCGCGAAGGCCAGTACACATTTTGGGTGCGCTACGCTGACTGGGCGAAGCTGAATGAAAACTTCACCGTCACGATCGCGCAGAATGGCGCCGAAGTCTTTCGACATGAGTTTGGCGTGAACGACGTCATCGATCCGCACGACGAAGTCAGCCTTTACTGGGGTTGGTCGTTTGCATGGGACAGCGCGAACGCCACGCTGAAACAAGGTCCGGCGCGCGTGTCGATTCTGATCGAGAAGGTGGCTGGCGCACGACGACACATCGACTGTTTTTTGCTCACGAGCGATGTGGGTTTCAAACCATCCGGCAGACAGAAGCCCGAGTTTGCGACAAACCGTTATTTGCGCAATTGGGCCATTACCCGCAAGCCGTTCACATCATTGCTGCGAAGCGAAGACGCGACGCGGATTCCGGAAGCGTGGTTGCGACCGAAAGTTGCCGGGCGCGATTTCCTGATGCCGTGGAATATCGCGAAAGAGTTTTGGCCGTTGCTTGATAAACCTGCGGCCGAACGTCCGCTGTTCCCGTTCAATGCCGAGCCGATAGAAGAGTTTGTCGCGAAGTACAAAGGCGCTCGCGATGTGCCGTTGTTCCAATCGAAGCTCGTGGTTCCGGTCATCCATATCAACACTCTGCCTGAGTATTTGAAGGAGGGAAGTCCATTCCTTCGCTACCTTCGTGAGACGAAGGTTCCATTCGCCATACTCATGAACTACGGCGCCGCAACCTTCAATGCCGCTGACGGACAGGCCGCGTGGCAACTCCTTAACGGCGAATTGAAAGATCAGTTTCTCGGTTGGATTTCCGGAGAGAGTGTCGGTTACGTGTGGGAGTCAGCGCCGGCCGAGTTGAAGATCTCGCCGACGATGACGCGGCGCGAGTTGCTGGAAGCGCACCGGCAGTTTTATTCGAATGCGATCGCGCGAAAGTGGCGCGATACGTTTCACACAGAAACCGGTCCGATGTGGGACAGGTTGATTCCCGCGCAATCGACGTCGAGCACTTCGTTCGCGCATGCGTTGAGCCAGTGGGGCGTGAATCTACTCGGCATGGAAACCGCCGCTGTGATGCCGATGTGGGGAATGCGCATCGCTTTCACGCGTGGCGCCGCACGTCAGTTTGGTGGCTCGTTTCTTTACTACCACGCGCCTAACTTTGGCGACACGGCGACAACCTTCACGAAGCAACAGAACTTTGCCGGCCCGGATTTCTTCTACCACTCGCGTTATGGTCCAACGATGGGGCCGTCGCTCTCTTGGTATCGCAAGAGTTATTACCTTTATTACATGTCCGGCGCTTCTGCGATCTATCTCGAACAGGGCCAGGATCAGTTTTTCAAACCGGGACCTGGCGATCATCCGTTTCAACTGAATCCGCTCGGACGGATCACAGATGAGTTTGTGCGTTTTGCAGAGAAGCATCCCGATCGCGGCACGCCGTACACGCCGGTGGCTTTTCTTCTCGATCCGGCGCACGGCTTTGAGATGACGGACTATCCGCAGTGGCCGTTTGAAGTCTCACAGATCGATCGTAGTGATCGGGCGCTGCGTGAGCTGTTTGGAGTGGCGTACTATCCGGGGCTGGTGGTTGAAGGTGAACCGGCGATCGCGGATCGGCAACCGTTTGTTCCGGGTGTTTTTGGCGACATTTTTGATGTTGTGACTGCGGCGGACGTGCCGCAATCGAAATCGAAGATTCAAACACTGTTGCCGTCATATCGCGCGGTTGTCGTGGGTGGGCGGATCGAGTGGTCCGATGAGTGGATCAAGCGGATCACTGAGTACGTCCGCAACGGCGGTACTGTTGTGCTCAATGCCTCGCAGATCAAGAAGCTGCCTGAGCAGCTTTTGGGCGTGCGACTGCTCAACGACACGGGCTGGGCGCACAACGCTCAATGTCTTGCGCCGGGTGAAGAACCGCAGGATTTGAAGAGTCAGATCTTCCGGCTCGAAAGAATCGAGCTCAAGGGTGCGACGCCGTTGATTACGATTCCGGATAGTGAACCGCTAGTGACGGTGAACAAGTTTGGGAAGGGAAGAGTTGTTTTTGTCGCGGTTCCGGATCTGCTGGGTGAAGATGAACGAATGGTTCCTTTCGCCGCGCATTTGTTGACACATATCTTTGCCGATGCGCTGCCGTTGAAGGTTACCGGCGACGTTGAGTATCTGATTAATCGCACGGCGAATAGCTGGGTGGTGACGTTGCTGAATAACAACGGCGTGATGAAGACGCAGCAGGGAATGGCGCAGGTCGATCGAAGTGCTTACGTTAACGTGACGATATCTGCAAAGCAGATTCAACGCGCGACCGAGTGGACCCAGGATATTTCCCTAACTCCTAATAACAACACTATCTCACTCAAAATTCCTCCCGGCGGGCTCGCTATCGTCGAGATTTTTTAGCCACGGATGACACGGATAAAAATCCGGATTTAAATCCGCGTCATCCGTGTTCCCTAGACGGTTATTGTGCTGCCATCAAATTTCGTCAGGCTGAAGCCGTTGAAGACTTCGTTGTAACAGGCTCGCTGCTCTCTCAGGATTCCGATCGCGATTTGCTCGCCGAGTTTTAGTGATTCGGTTGCGTCGGAGCGCCAGTGCACGCCGGCAGTGTTTCGACCGAGCGCGACGTTCGCCGCGATCTTGTTCAGTTCACCGCCAACCGTTAGATCCCCAGCGTCAGACCCGAGATAAGGAACCAGATTCAACCCGTCGTCAGTCGGTTGTACTGGAGTAAGTCCGATGTCCACGAGTTTCGTTGTTTCGTTGAACCATGCCTTGAGAATCGTCACGCACGCTCCTGCGACGGTGGCGTGTCCCGCGCCGTAAGCTGGATGCGTCGGCGAGCCTTCCGGAAACGCCATCGGCAACAACGCATTGCCTGGCGGCATGAAGCCCTTGAGACGATTCGAGTCGTTGAACGAGTTGAGTATCTCGGGATGGACCGGATAACCCGCACCCGCATTGAGTGTCCGATCGACTCGTTCCGCCATAACTTCCGGACGCAGCCGTCGATGCACAAACCATTTCTGAAACCACACCGCTTTCAACGCCCGCGTTGATACCTCGCACAGGATCGTTGCGATGTGTGGACCACCAAAAGTTCCGAACCCGATCTGGCTCGGATTGTTGTTGTAGGGATTACCGTCGTCGAACGGCGCGCCTGCGCCGGCAAGAATCAGAAACGCGTGGAAGTAGGCCTGGAACAGGACGTCGATGTGAACCCACTGTCCAATGTCGCGACCGTTGCGCATGTATCGTGGCACCGGATCGAAAGCGTCCGGTCCCTGTGCGATTCCTCTTTGAACGGCGAGCCAGCTGTTGAAGTCGGTCATGTAATTAACACCGGGCACGGTCGTCGTGATCTTTTGTTCGAGTTTGTTCGCACCGAAGTTGCAGTCCTGATAGAAGAACTGCGAAAGGTATGGTCCAAGTCTGTCGCCCGGCGTCAGACCGCGAAAGAGAGTCGCGGTGGTAACTGCGCCGCCAGTCTTGGGGCCAGTGAAGTCACCGCCGTACAACGTCAAATCGGCAGCCGCGGCATTCGCAATCGGATTCGCAACGTACTGCGTGTAAGGCACATCTCGCAGCAAAGCCATCCAGTAATTTTCCGAGATCTCGGCGGCTTGCGCGCGACTGGCGAACGCAGGCGCCGGTGGTTGAACGAGCGCGTGTGCGTCGGGTCCCTCCATATCGAAAGCGAGACCCGACTGCGGGTTAGTCAAGCCGCGCGTTCCGCCGAGTGGAATTGCGTCGAAGTCTGCCGGGCGTCCACTGTCGATCGCCGTGAGCAGCGCGTTGTATGCGCTGAGGACTACGGTGCCGTCGTTGTTGTGCGGCAGACCTTTCGAGTAATTGCCCAGTTTGTTTGGATAGAGAGTCTCGTCTTCGTTGTTTGGGTGTTGCAGATTCTGCGGCGTGGCTTGAAGGCCACTGTTAGCGGCTTCGCGTCTGAGTTTCGCACACGCATTTGCGCGCTGATTAGATCCGTTAGCGGCGTGGACTAGTGAGCGCTCAGTTCCGAGTAACGGCTCGACGCCGATCACGCCCGCTGCGATGGTTGCGGCTCCGACGTGATTTAGGAATACACGTCTGCTCGGTTGTAACGAATTGTTTTTCACGAGAGGACCTCCTGGTAAGTTGGGAGTCAGGGACGTCTGGGGGAGCGTATTCTTACCATAGGTACTAGGCGGGAAGGAAGGGAAAAAGCCACGGATGACTCAGATAAAATTCGAATTTTATCCGTGTCATCCGTGGTTAATGGTTATGGTTTCTTGCCTCGACCTTTACCACCACCCTGTGAAGGCGGGCCTTGGGCAGGTCGATCAGGCTTCTGCGGCTTCTGTTGTTGCTGCGGCTGCGCACGAGGCGGTGCTGCAGGTCGCGGCTGCGGCTGAGCGCGTTGCGCAGGCACCGCTGGTGGCAGACGCCGGATTTGTTGCTGTTGTCCACGATTCTCACGTGGCGCCGGCTGGCTTCGCACCGGAGCTGATTCCCGACGCATCTGTGGTTGCGGTCGCTGCTGCGGCACAACCACACGTCGCTGTTGTTGCGGCTGCGGTTGCGGTCGCGCTGGTGCGGCGACGCGTTCGCCACGCGGCTGTTGTTGTTGTCGCACAGGTCTCGCCGCACGCTCAGCTTGTGGAGCACTCGCGGCGCGTTCGGCTCGACGCTGATCGTTTTGCTGGCGTCGTTGTTCCTGCTCGGCGCGTCGTTGTTCACGTTGCGCGGTCGCATTGTCACGCTGTGGTTGAGCTGGCGGACCCTGCTGCTGCGGAGCAACCGGCTGTTGTGATGTTTGCGCTGCTTGCGGAGAACCACGCCCGCGACGCTCATCTCGCACCTGAAACTTCTGTCCCTTCGCGCGATCCGGCGCTGCGTTCACGCGAAGATCCTTCGCTAAGTTCGGACGGAATCGCGACGCCACTGGCGCCGAGCTCGTAATCACTGTCGTGTCGTTGAGCTTCTTCGCAATTCCCGGCGGAATGCTGATCTTGCCACGACCCCACGCTGATCTGACTGCTGCGTTTCGCAATGGCGTCACCAGCAATGGATCCAACACGGGATTCACAGAAGCGAGCTGGTTCCGATCAGCCTTACGCACGTGTCTCCAGTCGAAGTCGCGATTGAAGTCGTCGACATTCACATACGTCACTGCACCAGGAACGTTAAGATTAACCGAGCGCTGATAGAGACTGTCGTTCGTGTAGTAATAAGGCTGCCAGTTCGTGTTGTAGTAATGCGGCACGTAAACGTCGCCTGGACCAAGCGGCACCCAGCCCACGTCGTTGCCGCTGAACGGCACAAACGCAACGAGCGCCGGCGAATAAACTGGCGTCGTGTTTACGGAGTCAGGCACCCAGTACCAGCGATCGCCGGCGAACGCCCACCGACCATAGTGATACGGAGCATAGCCCCATGGTTCGCTCGAGACCCATGTTGGGCCATACGGGTAGTCGTTGTACCAGTAACCTGTTTGATACGGCGACCAACCCGCATCAACTCTCGGCGCCCAACAGTTTCCGTATCCATTTACGTTCTGCCAGTCGCCGTAGTAATCGAGATCGGAGAGACCGGGAATGTACGAGTTCGCATATTGGTAACTGGTGGTCCGTCGATACGGATCGAAGTAATAAGGATCGTTCAGATAAGTGTTGTAGTCGCGATAACGACCATCGTAGTAACGCGGATATTGATAAGCGTAGTAATCGTCGACTGCGTAGCCGGCGTTACGTCCATCAACTTGCGATAGAACCACGTCGGCTGCGGTCGTGCCGAGCAGTGTCAGCACTTCACCTTTGTTGATCTGGCCGCTGCCGCCGAGTCCGACGACTTGCGCGAGACCACTCAGCACGGAGACGAGTACCTGTCCGTTGTCGATGCCGACGTTATAGAGACCGGGCTGCTGAAGATCGACCGCGCCGTAAGGCGTCGCCACTTCAAACAAGTCGCCGGAATTAAGGTAACCGACGTCGAACATCGCTGAGCCGTCACGCAAAGCGAGTTGCGTACGTTGGTCGTTTAGCGCAATCACGTCAAGCGACGTGTTCGGATTGAGCCGGGCGAAGTTTCGTCCGGTAAATGCCAAACTCGCGCGCGAGTTGTCGCGGGTGTAGATCCGGTCGCCAACTGAAAATGGCTGGTTCTCCGTAGCCGCGATCCACTGATCGTTTTGCGCGTTTCCAGACTCGCTATTGTCGAGTGCCACCTCGCCTTCGACCCGCTGAATGCGAGCCGCATTTGGCAATGCTTCGGCTGACGCGGTTTGCTCGTGTTTCATCCACAAGCCCACCCCGACGCCGGCTGCGACGGCAACTAACACGGCAACAATCACGAGGTGTGGCCACACTTTTAGATTATTCATACAAGCCCCCTCAAATTCGTTTTCCCGTGGAATTTGGCAAGCACCGTGCCCAGGTGGGGGTCGTCACCGAATCTTCACTCGATCGCAATCTCAGAAAAATATTTGGCCGCGGATGAACGCGGATAGACGCAGATCAGCGTTAATCTGCGTTTATCCGCGGCTCAACGTACTATCCCATATCGTTAATCCGTGGCTGATATCGTTTCAGAAAGCTACACAGATGAAGCTCATTTCGCCCCAATTCAATGTGGAATAGCAGTTGCGAACTGCCGAGAGGTCGACCTCTCTCCGCTTGTCAGTACTGAAAGGACATTGAAGAAGGTGAAATACTTTAAAGAGCTAGGATTGTCATTGGCGATTAGCGCGACGCTGTTGGGTGCGAGCGACATCGCCAGTGCCCAGGGACGCCGCGGTCGTGGTGAGGAGCGGAGTCAGGAAAATCAGGCTGCACGCGAACAGCGCCAGCAGCAACGCCAACAGGAACAACAGAATCGTCAGCAGGAACAACAAAACCGCCAGCAGGAACGCCAGGCGTCGCAGCAACGCGACAACCAGGAGCGACAGCAACGGTGGGAACAGCAGCGCCAGCAGCAGCAACAGCGCGCCAATCAGCAACAGAATCAGGAACGGCAGCAGCGCTGGGAGCAGCAGCGGCAGCAACAACGTAACGATCAGCAACGCAACGATCAGCAGCGACAGGAGCAGATCCGCCAGTCGCAGGAACGCGATCAGCGTTGGCAGCAACAACGCCAACAGCAACAGCAGCAACAGCAGCAACAGCAACTTGAGCAGCAACGTCGCCAGCAGTCGGAACGCGACCGCGATCGCAATCGCGACTGGGACAACCGCCGCGATAACAATCGTGATAACAACCGCGATAACAATCGTGACAACAACCGCGATAACAATCGTGACTGGAACAACCGCCGCGATAACGATCGCGACAATAACAACTGGCGTCAGAACCGCAACTGGCAGCAGGAACAGCAACAGCGTGCGGATCGCTATCGCCAGGATTGGCAGCGACGCCAGAACTTCCTGTATCAGCGTCAGCGTCTGCTCGAACAGCAACGTCGCATAAATCAGTTGCGCTATCAGCAGCGCTACTTCGAACAGATACGTCGCGATCAGCTAAGACTGCAACAGTGGCGCTATAACGACTATGGTCCGTACAACTACCGCTATCGCAGAGGTGGCTCTTATTACGAGACCAACAGCTATGGCGCACAGATGTTGCAGCGCGCAATCCGTGACGGTTATGAAGAAGGCTTCTACGCCGGACAGGCCGATCGTCAGGACGGTTATGGCTTTAATCTGGACGAGGCGTACGGCTATCAGGATGCGAGCTACGGCTACGACGGGTATTACGTCGAGTTGGGCGAGTACCAGTATTACTTCCGCGAGGGTTTCAGGCGTGGTTATGAGGACGGTTACTACAGCCGCTCACGCTACGGCAGCTACTCGAACGGAACGGCCAGCATTATCGGCACGATCCTCGAAGGGATTCTTGGATTGCAGTTGCTCAACTAATTATTTAGCAGCGGATGAACGCGGATAAACGCAGATCAGCGTTCATCCGCGTACATCCGCGGCTTATTTTCTTGAGAACGACCACTGATAAGTTATTCCAAGCGACTGGCCGAGCGGATCTTCTCCGGTGCCACTGATCTTCTTGCCATCTTCTGACAGAGTTCCAGTATCTTGACCCAGATTCCAGCCTTCACCACTCAAAACTTCCGTCTGATTCATCTTCAACGTACGTGATTGCGAATCGTAGCTGCCTTTGAAGGCGACACGAATTGCTCCCTGTTCCAACACTCCGTCAAAACTATCGCCGTTCTGATTGTTAATCGTCAGCTTCGTGGCGTAGCTCAACGGACCATAGGTGCCTGTCCATGTGCCCCGGAGATCATCACGCACCACTACAGCGCGATTAACGTTCTCCGCGACAGATTGACTCGCCCGCATGCGGTTTACTCCGAACTGAATCGCGATACCGACGCCCACAATAGCAACCAGCGCCACGCAAACCGCTGCTGCCGCAACGATCCAACGCAACGGCGAACGGCGTTTCGTAACCGAAGCGATGGGTTGATAATTGGCAGGAGCTTCCAAAGCCTTCTGCAAATCGCGACCAAACGCGATCGCATCCGGCTGCCGCTGATCGCGATTCTTGGCGAGCGCGCGTAAACACACCGACTCAATCGCACTAGATATTCCGAGGGACTCCGGAAAGTGCGGTGGCGGCTCGTGCAGTTGTTTCGAGATCAAACCCGCAAAGCTATTTGACCGGAACGGCGGGTTACCAGTCACCATCTCGTAAAGCATCGCCCCGAGACTGTAAACATCGGCGCGCGCATCCAGCTCTTCGCCACTGCACTGCTCGGGCGACATGTAATACAGTGTGCCGATCACGGCGCCCGTTTGCGTCAACGCGGATTGCGCCGCGACATCGCGAACCTTCGCGAGACCGAAATCAACCACTTTCGCCATCTCTTCATCACCTTCATGACTGGGCGGAACGACGATCACATTGTCAGGCTTGAGATCGCGATGCAGGAGGCCCTGACGATGTGCCACACCCACTCCAGCGCAAATGTCCTGCATCAAGCGCACCGCACGCTCCGGCGGCATTCGTCCTTCGCGACGAAGCAGGTTGCCGAGCGACACACCCTGCACCAGCTCCATCACGATGTATGCTTCGCTCGTCTCGCCCGTTCCGTCGTTGAAGTCGTGAATACTGACGACGTTGGGGTGCCTGATCATCGCTGCCGTGCGAGCTTCACGTCGAAAGCGCTCGAGCGCTTGTTTCTCACGCACGAGATCGTGATGCAGTAACTTGACCGCGACTTCGTCGCCGATGTGCAAGCGTTGCGCTCGGAACACGGAGCCCATGCCGCCGTGACCGAGACTCTCAGTCAGTTTGTATTTGGAATCGAGGATCAGACCGAGGCGAGGATCGGGAGTATCGCGGCCGTCTGTGGACCTTCGCTCGTTGGCATTTGTCTGCTGTTGCACGTCGATCTGAGTTGCGGCATCGCTCGGGTGACGCGAAGTAGGCAGACCGCAAGTGCCGCAGAATTGTGCGTCATCGTCCAACAGATTCTGGCAACTCTGACACCTCATTGTGCCTTCAGTGCAAATCCTTTTCGGCGAACAGTCTTCACACAAGCAGTGTCGATGCCGTTAGTCGTGCCGCGTTCGACAAACTGCGTCGAGATGCCAAGCACGCAGTCGATGTTCTCGAGTCCGCCGAGTCCGTGCGCGCCGTGTGGCACGACGATATGAAGACTGTTCTTGAGTGATTTAGCGACCGCATCGCCGTTGGATGGCGGCGTCACCGGATCCCACTCACCAGTCAAGATCAAAACAGGCACGTCTGAACGAACCGGATCGGCGTAATCCTTGGCGACATTTGCTCGCGGCCAAAGTGCGCATGCTTCTCGTTGCTGGCGCAGTCGATAATCGCCGAGGAACGTATTCGCGGCCATCCGTTCGCCTTCGCCGGGTTTGATCCACGGCAAATCTTCAGCACAGACGACCGAGAGATACATGCCATTGCTTCCCGTTCCGACGAGGAACTTGCGATAGCCGATCGCAGACTCTGTAAGCGGAACGTAGTTGCCTTGTGCGGCGAGATGAATTGTAAGCGGCACGCGGCTGGCAGCGACAGGGTTGTACAACATGTAACGAATCGCCTCCGCAGCCAGGTCGCGCGAGAGTTTTACTTTGACACGATCGCTCGAATTTTGCTTTCGCACCTCGACTTCAACCGGGCCTTTAATGAGTTGGGCCAGCAGCGACTTTGTTTCTTCCGGCAGGTTCGGGAAGGCGTTGTGGCACGCTTCATCCGCCGCACATTCAGCAATCACACCCTGAAGTGCTCGCTCATTACCTTGCGGAAAGTCGCTCGGCATATAAGAGTTGGACGGCGACACTCCCTGGAGCGTCGCGGTGCGCACGCGTTTTGGATAGCGTTTCAAATAAGTCAGTGCCGCGCGTGTTCCATAAGAACCGCCGAAGAGATTGAGCTGTTCGTAACCAAGTGCCGCTCGCACTTCATCCATGTCGTCAATGGCGATGTCGGTGGTGTAGAGCTTGAGATCCGCGTTCGCTTCGAGTTGTGGCCGGCACTTGCGAACGTCTTCAATTGGGAAGAAGTAGCCGAGATAGCTCTGGAGATCGTCGGGATTGAAGAAGGTGCAATCCAGCGGGTGCGACTTGCCTGTGCCACGCTGATCGACAAACAACAGATCGCGATGCTCGCGTACTTTCTTGAACGCGTCCGCGATTCCTTGAGCGTCTTCCGTTGCGGCCGAACCTGGACCACCAGCGAAATAGACCCAGGGATCTGGCTCACGTTTGTCACCGGTGGCACGCAGGACGACAAGATTAATGTCGATCATCCGCCCTTTCTTCGTAGCGTGGTTTTCATAGACTTTGAGCGTGCCGCACTTCGCCGGACCGGGCACGCCCTGGATCTGGCAGTCTTTCAACGTGAGTCGATCCGTTGCGTCCTGTCGCACAGCACTCGAAGATTGAATAGTGACGAGAAGTGACGTGAATATGAGCAGTACTTTATTCATCTTGGTCACACTTTCTTTGCTCACTCAAAATTCCGCAGCTAGGCTATCCGCAGATTACACAGATTTCAAATAAATCTGTGTAATCTGTGGATGGCCTTTTTGTGGCGCGCTTTACGCGTTAGTGGTGGAAAACATATCATCGTCCACCGATTCCATCCCCCCGGAGTTCCAACGTGAGTTCTGTTGAGCCAGAACGTCAACTGCTTCATTACCGCATCATCAACAAAGTTGGTGAGGGTGGAATGGGCCAGGTCTACCGGGCTGAAGACACGAAACTCGGACGTTACGTGGCTCTCAAGCTGCTCGCGCCCGACGCCACTCGCGATCAGACTGCGAAGCGCAGGCTCCTCGCCGAAGCACAGTCGGCGTCAGTTCTGAATCATCCCAACATCGTCACCATTCACGCGATCGAGGAAGCCGACGGCGTCGACTTCATCGTGATGGAGTTTGTCGAAGGCGAAACCTTGACGTCGTATCTCACGACGAGTGGTGCATTGCCGTTGACGTCGCTGATGGATCTCGGCATTCAGGTAGCCGACGCGCTCAACGCTGCACATTCTGTCGGACTGATTCATCGCGACATCAAGCCCGCGAACGTCCTGATCACTCCGAAAGGCGTCGCCAAAGTTGCCGACTTCGGTCTGGCGAAGATGGTGCGCGTCAATACCGAGGAGATCGATCGCGAAGCATTAACTCTCGCCGCAAATCTGACCGGACCGGGCATCGTTCTCGGCACCGCGTCGTACATGTCGCCCGAGCAGACACGCGGTGAGCCTCTCGACGTTCGTTCCGAGATCTTCTCGCTTGGCAGTTTGCTTTACGAAGCAGCCACCAGAACACGCGCCTTCAGTGGCCCAAGTGTGCTCGCAATCATGCACGCGATCGCCGCTATCGATCCGCCACCGCCGAGCAGGTTGCGACCCGAGCTGCCGCGTGAATTCGATCTGATTATCGAACGTGCGCTCGCGAAAGATAAGACGCGGCGCTACTACTCGTGCAGCGAAATGGCCGACGCGCTACGGAGTCTGCGAAGCTCAATAACCGGCGCGTGGTCCGGCATTCCGATTGTTTACGATGCGGACCTGATCGATCGCTCGTCGCCTTCTTTTGTTGGTCGTGAACCGGAGATCCGGAAGCTCGAAGGTCTACTGCAACAAGTGATCGAAGGAACAGGTCGAGTGGTCTTTATCACCGGTGAGCCGGGCATCGGCAAGACGTCGCTATCCGACGAGTTTCTGCGCCGTGCACGCAGACTGCAGGTCGCACCGCTGATCTCGCGCGGACGTTGTGTCGAACAATACGGCACCGGCGAGGCTTATCTGCCCTTTCTCGACGCAATGGGCGAGCTGCTTCAGGGACCAGGTCGCGAACGCATCGCGGCGATCATGCGCACCTACGCGCCAACCTGGTGCATGGAACTGCCGACTGCATTTGCGTCCAGCGGATCACTTGAGAAGTTACAGCAGGAAACGATTGGCGCCACCAAGGAACGCATGATGCGCGAGCTGGGCGACGCGCTAGGCGTGCTCGCGACTGCATCTCCGGTTGTGTTGCTTCTCGAAGATTTGCACTGGGCCGATCCGTCGAGCGTCGATCTGCTGCGACATCTTTCACAACGAATCAGCGCGCAGCGTCTTTTGATTGCCGGAACGTTCCGGCCTGAAGACGTCGAACGCAGCGGTCATCCGCTGAAGAGCTACAAGGCCGAGATGCAGGCGCACAATCTCTGTGAAGAGATCGCGCTCGGATCGTGGAATCGCGAGCACATCGCAGAGTATGTCGACGTCACCTTCTCGCCAAACGATTTTCCCGATGAGCTGACGGCGTTGATTCACGACAAGACCGAAGGTCATCCACTCTTCGCCGCAAACTTTCTACAATACCTCGGCGAGTGTGGCGATCTGGCGAAAGTGAATGGACGTTGGTCGCTGGTGCGGCGGTTGTCGGAGATGGATCTCGCCGCGCCCGAGAGCGTTCGCGCGATGATCAGTAAGAAGATCGATGCGCTTGAGCCTGAAGAACGTCGCACGCTTCAGTATGCGAGTGTGGAAGGCACCGAGTTTCTTTCTTCAGTGACATCTACGCTCCTCGGTGTAGACGAGATCGACCTGGAAGAGTCGCTTGCGCGTATCGGCAAGAGTCATCGTCTGATCGAAACTCTGGGCGAGGAAGAGTTGCCCGACGGAACCCTGGCGACGCGTTATCGTTTCTCACACGCGCTTTACCAGAATTTTCTTTACGGCGATCTGGTTAATAAGCGACGCGTGTTGCTGCACCAGCAGGCAGGCGAACAATTGCTCAAGCACCACGGCAAACGTGCGCCACAGATTGCGACTCAACTCGCGATTCACTTCGAGCACGGCAGAGACTTTACGCGCGCCGTCGAATACCTGATTCACGCCGGCGATCATGCCGCGAAGCTTTACGGTTACGCGGAAGCTGAGCGTCACTACTCGCGAGCACTCAGCCTCGTCCCGAAAGTTCCTGACGAAACACAGCCGGAAAGTTTTGCGACGCTTTATCACAAGCGCGGCACAGTGAATCACGCGATGGGCGACTTTTCGCGAGCCGCCAAAGACTTCTCGAACATGCTGGACCAGGCGCGGGCCCTCGACTCGCTCGAGCTGCAGTCAACCGCACTCAATGCGTTGACGATGTCGCTCTTCTTCTCGCATCGACTCGACGAGACTGTCGCGCGCGCGACTGAAGCTCTCGAAGTAGCCGAACGTGCCGGCAATGAAAAACTGCGCGTGGAAACGATGTTCCTCATCGGATTAAAGCACTGTTGCTACGGCGAGCTGAAAGAAGCGACGGTTTTGCTGGACGAATTGATCGTTACCTCCAGACGGCTCAATCACAAACCGGCTTTGTGCAGTGGTTTGACTTGGCGTGCTTGCGTGCACTTCTTCCAGTCTGAATACGCACTCGCCGTTCAGCTAACCACCGAAGCACTGCGACTGACTTCCGAGCTGCGTGACGGATTTCTGATGTTGACATCGCTCTTCTTCCTCGGTCTGTCGCAGGGCAACCAGGGCAAGATGTCCGCCGCGCTCGCCACTTTGAATGAGGCGCTGGAGAAGGCGCGTCGCAATGGCGATCTCTTCTGGCATCCGCGTTTTCCAAACTGTATCGGCTGGATTTATCGCGAGCTTTACGACTTCGAGTCGGCGCACAAGTACAACGAAGAGGGAATTGACGTTTCGCGCCTTCATCACGTGATGGAAGCCGAAGCCAATTCGTTGATCAATCGCGGCATTGATTGCACGCACGCCGGGAATCACGAACAGACGGCGGTTGCGTTTCATGAAGTGCGAGACATTTTTGAGCGCGATGCGTGGTTCCGCTGGCGCTACAATATCCGGCTCGAAGCGGCGATGGCGGAGCATTGGCTGAAGAAAGGCGATCTCGAAAAAGCGTCGGAGTTTGTGGAGCGACTCTACGCGACTGCAACCGAGCACGAGGTACACAAGTACATCGCCGTCGCTCATCACCTGCGGGCGAAAGTCGCACTTGCCGCTAACAATTTGACGGAAGCTGAGAAGAACTTCGACGCTGCGTTGGAAGAACTCGAGAGATATCCGGCGCCGTTGGTAGCGTGGAAAGTTCACGCTGGCCGAGCGCGATTGAAGACTCAATTGGGCCAGGAAGCAGAAGCACAGGAATCGTCGTCACGCGCCACCGAGATCGTAAACTTCATCGCCTCAAACGTGAACGACGAAACCCTGCGCGCGAGATTCCTAAAAGCAGTATCCACAGATTACACAGAATCTGCGTAATCTGTGGATACTGGTCGCGCGGGGTGAGAAACTAAAACTCGCGGATGCCGGCAACGTTCATGCCGGATCCGATACCATTCTTCAGAGCAAGTGAATCGTATTGAATGGTTGAATTACCTCCGCCGTTTGTTTCGAACGTGGGTGCCGTAAAATTGCCGCTAGTGCGATCGAAGGCAGCCAAAGTGATGCCACCATAAATCTCACCGTTGCCGCCACCGTTACGAACCAACTTGCCTTTCCCGAGCACCAATATCACACCGTTGAAGTTCGTGTTGCCTCGCATCGTCAACGTTCCCGTTACGACAAGCATTCCTGAGCCATTCGTGAGTGTGCAATCGCCGTCAACAAACGTGTACATCGGAGTATCAACCGAATCATTCACCGTCGTGGAGCCACTGAAATAACGATTGATTGACAGTGCCTTGTCCTGCAATGCTCCCAGGTAAGCTCGCGCTCTGTCAGCATCATCGAGATATGAAGGCGTTTCAATCGTCCCTGCGGTTGTTTCATCGTCTCCGAGTACACCGATTTTCGGATCGCTAACTGTGTCCGGTTTCTTGATTGTTGCGTTATCTTCGTCGCACGCAGAGATTGCAAACGCCGGTCGTTGCGCTTCCACTCCGGCATGATCCGTCCCTGAATACCACTTGGCGCCACTGCTCCCGGTATCGAACGAGAAGGGCGTGCAGTCGTCAGCACCGCGGAGCGTGAATCCGGCCGGAGTCTCATACTCGAAATTAGCCCTGGTCACCAACATCTCCAAACGCTTTTGTGATCCCTGTGGTCCAAAACCGTAGGATTTCAACAGTAGTCGTTTCGGATCGGGAGACGTTACTTTCGCCGGTATGTTGGTCGTACTTGGTGATGTCGAATAAGCAAGATCGAGAACCTGAGTGCCACTCGCCAGGTTGAGTGCGTAGGTCGTGCCGTCGGCTTTTACTGAGGCCTTATCGAAAGTTACTTTGACGGTACTGCTCGCGCTGTCCACTTTACCTTCAAATATTCCTTCCAGTGTAGTAGTAGCTGCCCACGGCAGAGATTGTGTGATTGTGATTTCGAAACCGGTCTTCGGAATCGCGACGTTATCGGCAGTGCTGGTACCCGGTCGTTCGATGATGAAACTTCCCAGTGCTGAATTGAGCGTAAGAGGGAAGGTATAGGGATCAGGGCTCAGGTTGGTTGACGGCTGTCCCGAGTAGCGAATCGTCACTTCATCTGTGCCACCAACCGTGCCGAAAGTTCTTTGATATGTTTTTCCTAAATCGCCGCCGATGATTTTGGCGGAGGTGTCAAACTGCACGATATGACTATTCGGATCCATGTTCTCGACGGTCACTCGGTAACCACCGGTGACTGTTCCGACTGAAACCGGCACGAGGCTGTTTGGATCGGAAGGAGTGTTGTAGGGAAGCCAACCGGCGAATCTTGGCGTACCCGAATTACCACCATTGGAGATGCTCGGAATAATCGCCGTCCGAAAACTCATGCGATCGTTCGCGTTGATTAACGGTTTGGTGTTTCCGCGAAGCGCATTGAGCGCTGACTGCATTCCCGATTCCGCTACGTAATAAGCCTGCATTTCCGCAGTTGAGGCAAGAGAGTTGTTGGCTGACATCATTGTCGTCGTGATCAATGCGCCGCCGGCCCCTAGAAGAAGTACGGAAACCAGCAACATCGTTACTAGTGCTGCGCCTCGTTCACTGGCGCGGTTACGGTTCATCTTCGATTTGCATTTCATCGCTGGTAGCTGGGCTCCTTTAGTAAACGATTGCGTTACGCAAAACGACGTCTGAGGTCAGTTGTACCTGAGAGGCGGGCTGATAACCTTCTCTGCCTAGAGAGCCAACGGCAGGGAGAGTGACGCCAACGGCGATCACGATAAACTTCGCTGCCGCGGGAGATACTTCGCTCTTCGAATTGCCGGCTGCATTTTTTACGTCCGTGATGTCGCAGACGCCGGAAGAGCTGACAGTCGTGCTGTAAGTAACTTTCTCATCGTAGTAACGAAAGACAAGTGAATCGACTCGATTAGCGAGCACGGTGGTCTGGTTCGAACCATTGCGTTCATAGCGAACGATGTAACGCTGACCGAGTGTGTTATCGACATACATCAGGAACTTGAGATCCTCATCTGTATCTTCCACGTCGGAGTCTTCGAAATAACCGTTGGAGGAATCCGGCATGCCGTTGAGGTTCGAGACAATGCGAATCGACTGATTGTCAGTGTCATTGGTGACGATCCCATTGCTGGCTACGGCGCCAAGTCCGCCGGGCAGCTTCAAACCGGAGTTGCTGATTTCGCGCGTCATTATGTTCATCGCGCGTTGAACGTCGGCAATCGCGTCTGACTTTCGATCTTCACGCGATCGAGAATAAAAACCGGAAGCAAGCAGGGTGCTCGACAAGCCGAGGATGATGAGGGTAATAGCCATCGCCAGGATCAGTTCGATGAGCGAGAAACCAGCTTCATTGTTTGAACGTCGCATCTTCATTGTCTTTAACATATTGGTTCCGATTCGAGTTACTGACTCACTAAGTAGCTGCCACTCGCAAGAGTCGAACGGAAAGTGACGAGCACAACCGAGGACCGCATCCACGTTTGTCCAGTCTGGGGCGTGACTGTGATAGTGATTTTTTTCAAATTCTTCGCGCTGTTGTCGCTGTTTGTTTCGAGGGCAATTGTTCGTTGCACGGTATAGGGGCGTTCACCGTTTCTAACGGTCGCGCTTGCCGTGCCCACGTTCAATGTCGAATCGTCGTATTTGACGCTCCGGATTTGTTCCAACTGTTGCTGTGCCACTGCCATCGCGAGGGCGCGTTCGCTGCCGCCGACGTTGTTCTGCAGCGCGAAGACAAACAGCGAGGCGCATCCAAGAGCGCCAACCAGCATCACGACCGAGGCAATCGCCGTTTCAATCAACGTAAATCCACGCTCGCCGTTGGTTGATTTGTGTTTGGGAGTTTGGGTCTTCATAACGACTTATGTTCGTTCTTGTTCTATTAAAGGATTACCGTTACCGGTACGGTCTTGGAGCCACAGCTTGTGCTGAAGGTTACGGAGTAGACGCCAATTGATTTCTTTGACTTGACCGTGAAACTTGCCGTGCTGCCGGCTCCAACAGTTTGGCTACTCGGACTGACTTGAATCTCCGAAGCCTTGCTCGATGTTGCCGTGAGCGTGAGGCTAGTCGAAGAACTGTGGCTAACTTTGACCGTGCCGGTTCCATCGAGGTGGAGGATCAGAACAAGCTGATCCACGCTAACAGTGCATACGCTCGGCGTCGGGGTCGGCGTTGGAGTTGCTGTCGGCGTCGGAGTTGGCGTCGGCGTCGAGGTCGGAGTAGGTGTGGGCGTCGTTGACGGCGTCGGAATTGGCGTTGGGGTTGCGCCACCAAGATCAGGCGTCGGAGTCGGAATTGGATTGATTGTCAGGTCTGGCGTAGCTACTGCTTCGGGAGCAGGTGTCGGAGTTGCTATTACGATAGGAGTCGGAGTTGAAGTCGCACCTGAAACAAGATCACTAACCTTGAGGTTGACGTTAGGTACCGAGTCATCAAAAACCTTGCTATCGACCGTAACGTCGCCGGATCCGGTTACATCAACTGAAACTGACCCGGTGCTGTTCTTCAATCTGATAGAAACTTGAGCGTTGGACATGGCAAGCCCACCGACAGTGTTCCAGGTGCGACCACGCCAATCGAAAGCAATCGTTTCCACTGTATCGAAAGTAACGCCATCCGGGAGTGGGATGGTCCTGGTGTCCATGTCGCCGTCACCATCGAGATCCATCGTTACCGTGTAGCTGGTCTTGTTGTCATTGATGGTGATGGTTGCCCGTTCAGCGGCATCGTTAGCGTGATTGCGAATAGAAAAGATGCGTGCCTTCTCGACGTAAGAAGCGTATTCGCGAGCGGCGCCTGAGAGACGAATGCTTGCCTTGGCGCGAGTGATTCCCATCACACCGAATGCAGTGATAATCGCCAGAATTGCGACCGTGATTAGCAGTTGGATAGTTGAGAATCCGTTGCGAGTGCGAGGTGTGTGTTTTTTAGCTTTGCTCATTTGCATGCGCATCGTCATGGTCCAAAAAGTTTGTGGTCCAAGTCGAAGGACCACTGCCGGCCCGCTGAGCAAGCGTGGTGCCACAAAAGTTCTGCAAATGAAATTATGCTTAGCGAGCGCGACGAGATCAGTTGAGTTGACAGAACTTCAATCAGGTTGGTCCAAATTCGGTTACGTGAACGTCAGATTGATTTGGGCCACGAAGAGGGATCGGAAAACACAAAAGATCGTTGGCGGTTCTTGCTGTTCGTTGTCGGCTTTAATCAATCTGCTTTGCTGTTTCGCAGACTGACCGAAAGTTGATGAGTCGCGCTCGTGAACGCGGTTCAATGAGAAATCCCGTAAAACTATCGCTACCAGTAGTTTCGGGGCATTCTTCGGATCTTCGCGCGGGGCGGCATATCGCTTGCTGAAAACTTCTTTGGCCCGCCCCACTCTCCCGCCACCAATACTCTTGGAGAGGCTTAGCCTATGAAGAAGAATGAATTTTCAGAACTCGGCTCCAACCTGCTTATCGTCGGATCGGTGACGCTCGCGTTCGCGCCGTTTCTACTGGGCGACCGTTTGTTCCTGCTCGTGACGGGGTTGATGAAAGAAGGCGGTGTGATGATCGATCAGTTTGGAAACTATCTGAGCTGGTTAGTGAAGTAGAAAATGAAGCCGCGGATGAACGCAAATTAACGCTGATCTGCGTGCATCCGCGTTCATCTGCGGCCAAATTTCTATTTAATTATGACGTTGCCGTCTGAGTCGTACATCGTCACATCGCCGAACGGTGTGACCTGATCCTTAACCTTTTCCCAGTCACCGACAATCACGATCGCCGCGCGATAGGTGTCGAAGTATTTCGCTGCCACGCGTTGGATGTCTGCCGTCGTCAAGCCTTCAACCTTTGCACGAAAGTCGTTGATGAAGTTCTTGTCGAGATCGTACGTGTAGATCGTGCTGATGCGGCCCGCCAGACCAAACTGGCTCGCGAGTTCGACCGAGAAGTTTCCGGTACTGAACTCCTTCGCCGCGTTTAGCTCTTCATCCGTTACCGGCAACACGCGCATGCGGTCGAGCTCGTAGAAGATCTCGAGCAGCGTTGGACCAGTAACTTCGTTACGCACAAACGCGCCGGCCTGAAACGAACCGGTCTTTGCCTGCGTGTTCGAGGAGCTGAACGGCGAATACGTGTAACCCTTCGATTCGCGTATGTTGCGCGTCAGCCGCGAGTAGAACGAGCCGCCGTAAATTGCGTTAGCGGTGCGAATTGCGAAGTAGTCCTTGTCTTTACGTGGAATGCTGACGTTGCCGATGTAGATTGCCGATTGAACCGAACCGGGTCGATTCACGAAGTAGATCTGTCGCTTTTCTCTCGTCGGTACAGGTGGATTCTCATCCGGCGGAACGGTGCCGCTCTTCCAGCCTCCAAACGCCTTCTCGATTTCGGCGAACGTCTTATCGACGTCAATATCGCCTACCACGATCAGGTACGACGCATTCGGAATGTAGTACTTCGTGACAAACTCTCGTAGATCGTTTCGCGTCAGAGCACTGATCGACTTCTCATCCGGCACGACAAAACTGTACGGGTGATTTCCGAAGACAGCTTTTTGGAAACGTTCGTTAACGAGGAAGCCCGGATCTGCTCGTCCGGCGCGAATCTGCTGGATGGTGTTTTCCTGGGCCAGCTTTACTTCGGTTTCCGGAAACGACGGATGCTGGGCCACGTCGCTCATCAAATCAAACAGTCGTGCCGAAGACTCCGAAAGCGACGAAGCGGACATCGTAGTTGAATCGGCATCGCTGCCGAGCCCGAGTGTGCCGCCAATCGAGCGCAACTCTTCTTTGAGCTGTTTGCTCGTGCGCGTGTCTGTGCCTTCGTTAGCGACTGAGGCCGCGATCTGCGCGATGCCCGGATGCGCTTCACGATCGCTCGCCGTCGTTGCCGAGCGGAAGGTAAGTATCGCCGAGACTTTGGGCACGTTAGGCAGCGGAGCAAGCACGACTGTCAGGCCATTCGCGAGTTTCTTTTCCGTGATCTTGGGAAGGTTGAGAGGCCGCGCCGCTCCCGGTGGTGGTGGCGTCTTCTGTTGTGCAAATGCAGTGGCGGTGAACAGGATAATCGCAAGTATTGTTTTCATATCGATGCCTTTCATGACCTTACTGGCCCGTCTTTGGTTGCGCCTTCGCTTCCGGAACGCGATCGATCACGGTGCGGTTGGTTGCGACCAGATACTTCGCCGCCGCTGCTTTGACCTGCGCCGCGGTGACGTTCTCGAATGGAGTCAGCAACGAATTGATCTGCTGTGGATCGTCGCGGAAGAGCGCGAGCGCCGATAGCAGATGCGTCTTGCCAAAACTCGATTCGAGCTGGCTGTAGAAGTTCGAGCGATAGCGCACCTTCGCGTCCGCCAGTTCCTTCTCGGTGACGCCCTTCGAGGTTACTTCCGCAATCACGGCATCCATTTCCTTAATGACTTCGTCGGCAGTGTGACCGGGCTTGTACGTGGTGCGCGTGGTCATGATCATCGGGCCGGTATAGTCAAACTCGTTTCCGAAGTAGTTGAGCCCGCCAGTAAGATCGAGAGTCAACTCTTTTTCTTTGATGAGCCGTTGATACCAGCGTGAGCTGTCGTCGCCTTGCAGGATCTGGACCAGCAGCGCCATCGCGGGAAAGTCCGGCGAGTTTTGCGCCGGCATGTGATAACCGGTTGCGAGTGCCGGCAGGTTCGCGAGCTTGTCAGTTTGCGAGACTCGTTTCTCCTTCGTTTGCGCCGGCTCTGTCAGGTCCGCGCGCGCCGGCATCGGTTGCGATGGAACACCTGCGAAGTGCTTTTCAACCATCTTCTTCACTTCGGCTGTGTCGACATCGCCGACGATCGTCAGCACCGCGTTGTTTGGTGCGTAGTAAGTCTTGAAGAAGCTGCGTACGTCTTCGATGGTTGCGGCGTTGATCTCCGATAACTCGCCGTAACCGTTATGCGAGTTGTTCCAGTTTGTGAAAGCGTTTCCCCAGAGACTGATCCACTCGAAGAACTGATACGGTTGGTTCAACACATTGACGCGAACTTCCTCGCTCACGACGTTCTGCTGGTTCTTAAGGTTCTCCTCGCTGATGTCGAGCGACCGCATGCGATCGGACTCGAGCCAGATGCCGAGCTCAACACGATTGCTGGGCATCGTCTGGTAATAGTTCGTGTAATCAAAATCTGTATGGCCGTTCAAGCTGCCGCCGTTCGCCTCGATGAACTTCGCGTGCTCGAATTTCTTCACGTTCGCGGACCCCTGAAACATCATGTGTTCGAAGAGGTGTGCGAAGCCGGTGCGGCCCTTCGGCTCGAGCCGGAATCCGACGTTGTAATAGACGGCGACTGTGACGACCGGCGCGATGTGATCTTCCGAGATCACGACCTTCAGGCCGTTCGGAAGTTTGTAGTAAACGACCGGAATGTTGAGCGGTTTAGCATGGGAGTAAGAGACGCTGGCTATCAGCATGAGCAGCGATAGGCAGGTCACAAATAAACGTCGCATAGTTTGGGCATCCTCACTTTGAGCAATGGTCAATCAATAGGAGACCCGGGTTTGATCCGGAAATCAAACCCGAGCCTCGTTGAGCAGGAGACTGAATCAAAAATTACCCGAAAATCGGTAGAAGCTACGCAGATTTGGATGAAAGGTCGTTCTCACCCGCAGTGAGGCGTATTACGTGTGTGTTTGCAAGAAAGTTTCTTTGCTCCGTTATACCTTTGCGTGAAGTTTACTAGACGCCTACAATGCGACGGAGTCGATCCAATGATTTGTCAAAAAGGAACTTTTCTTCTCTTGTTCAGTTTGCTGCTGATGTCATTCATGGCGAACAAACAGCAACGTATTGCCACCGGTGTGTGGGGTGGACAGCACATCAATATTAAGGTCGGAGCGAACTCGGCCACAATTGAATACGATTGTGCGACCGGTGTGATCGACGGTCCTCTCGTGGTCGATGGCGATGGCAATTTCAAACTGCGTGGCACACACCACATGGAACGTGGCGGTCCGGTGAGATCAGACGAAGAGCCTCGGAAAATACCTGCAACTTACGTCGGGTCGATTAAGGGGAATACGATGAACTTGACGCTGAAACTCGCCGATTCGGACGAAGAGACGTTCACACTTGAGAGAGGAAAACACGGCGAGCTTTTCAAGTGTAAGTAGCGAACATGGAGGGTGTAGCGCGAAAGTTTGTCATAAGAGGCGAGGTTCAGGGCGTCGGGTATCGTTTCTTCGCACAGCGTGCGGCAGCGCGGCATCAGATAGTTGGTTACGTGCGCAACTGTCCGGACGGCAGCGTGGAAGCATTTGCCGAGGGACCGGCGACGAGTGTTGAAGCATTCAAACACGATCTGGCAACTGGACCGCAGTGGGCGATTGTAGACCACGTGGAAGAGATAGTTTTGGAACCGACAGGTTCGTATTCTGCATTTCGAATTGAGAGATAAACTGAGACGATGGACCAACTAAAATCTTTGATTCGCGAAGTGCCGGACTTTCCCAAGCCCGGCATCAATTTTTATGACATCACCACGCTGCTCAAGCATCCGGAAGGATTGCGCAACACGGTCGACGCGCTCGCGTCGCAATTTGAGGGAGCGCAGGTTGATTCGGTAATCGGAATTGAAGCGCGTGGATTTATTTTTGCGCCCGCGGTCGCTTATCACCTTGGGGCGGGTTTTGTGCCGGTGCGCAAACCGCGCAAACTGCCGGCCGATTGTGCCTCTATCTCCTACGATCTCGAGTATGGCCAGGACACGCTGGAGATCCATCGCGATGCGATCGGGGATGGACATCGTGTCATCATTGCCGACGATCTTCTGGCTACCGGCGGCACTGCGCGCGCGGTTGTCGACCTGGTCGAGCAGCTTGGTGGGAAAGTTGTCGGGCTTGCGTTTGTCGTCGAGCTCGAATTCCTGCCTGGTCGTGAGAAGTTGACCGGGTATGATGTACGCTCGCTGATCAAGTATCAGAGTTAATCATTTACAAGATACACCACTGGTCCAACTTCTGAATTTCCTCTCCGTCTAACAGAGATGAAAACTGTCCCGACTGACTCTGACCCAACGTTCAGCGCCGGTCGAAGACTGCTCGCCTGGGGAGTACATATTTTCACTGCCAGCGGAGTGGTTATGGGATTACTGGCTCTGGTGGCAGTCGTCAATCGCAACTGGCGCGGGGCACTGTTGTGGCTCTTCGTCGCCGTACTGATTGACACTGTTGATGGGGCTTTAGCCAGGGCGATTCGCGTGAAAGAGGTTTTGCCCGATGTCGACGGGAGAATGCTTGATTATGTAATCGACTTTACCAACGACGTAATTGTGCCGACTCTATTAGTGTACTCCGCCGGTCTGGTGCCTTCGTCGATTCGTCTCATTTGCTGTGGAGCGATGCTGCTGATGTCGTGTTACCACTACACAAACTTGAAGGCAATTACCGATGATTTCCGTTTCCGAGGCTTCCCTGCGATGTGGAACTTCGTTGTGTTTTATATTTTCGTGCTAGAGCTGGACCCGATTTGGAACGTCGTCATCATTGCAGTGTTTTGTTCGCTTCACTTCGTCCCGATCGATTTCATCTACCCGACCCGAACAATCCGACTTAAGAAGTTAACGCTATCTTTAGCGCTGGTGCTCGCAGTTGTTAATCTCATGATTCTGATTCAGCACCCTCTGCGCAACACTGCGCTACTCGCTGCTTCGCTCGCTATCGTTGGGTATCTAACGGCCATCAGCTTGTATCAAACCTATCTCAGTCATAGAAGCACTTAATGAACACAATCGTAGGCATGACATTACGAATGCGGTTTTGATGTAGAATGTTTGTAATCTATTGGTTTCTCAAATGCTCCCGTAGCTCAGCTGCATAGAGCGTCCGCCTCCTAAGCGGAAGGTCGCGCGTTGGAATCGCGCCGGGGGCACCAGTCTCCTAAGGAAAAAAGAACCTCGCCTCCGTCAAATGCGGTTGTCCCGCAATTTTTCTTCGAGTCTGTGGCACGAGCCGTGAATACGTGCCAGAGGCAACATGAAAAATTTCTCGACCAGGCATTCAGCGAAAGAAGCACGGTAAGCGCATGGAGTTCATCCTCAGACTCATGTGAGGCAAGCGGCGGAACGCCTACGAATTTTTGGACAAAGCTGCAAATATCTGGATTTATCTTTCCTCTGCGTTTACAAATCGGTGTTGTAACCCACTGAAAACACATATGTTAAGTCTTCAGATTAGGTTAATACCCCGTTGGTACGGCGATTGTTAGTTAAAGGGCAGAATTCACGCCTGACTGTTGGTTTAGCAGCGTTTTCACTCCCAACATGCCTTTTTCAGTCTCAACATGCCTTTTTTACTCCCAACAAAGAGGAGACCTACATCATGAATGCACTAAGAATTAAATCCCTGCTCATCGCAATGGCCGCACTGGTGGCTTTCGCGAGTGCTATAGCGGCCCAGGTAACCGGTGGAGCCGTGACAGGAACCGTCCTTGATCCCGACGGCTCTGCTGTAGTCGGTGCTACCGTTTCACTTAAGGACAAATCTCGTGGACTAGACTTTACCGCCCAAACCACGGGTGCGGGATCTTATCAATTTACCAACGTGCCTACCGGTACGTACACGATGACGGTTACGGCTACTGGTTTCGCCGAGTCGACCGGCCAAGTCCTCGTTTCACTTAACCAAACAGTGACGGCCGACGTAGCGCTCACGATCACCGCGGGCACTGCGGTCGTTAACGTTACTGGGATCGAAAATGTCGTCCAGACGGATACATCTCAAGTTGCAACGACATTTCAGGAGCGGCAATTCCAGGATTTGCCTGTCAATCAAAATCCGAACAACCTCGCCCTTCTCGCTCCGAATGTAACCTCCCCTCCGATTGGAGTTTCTGGGGAAGGTGCAATAACCGGCGGGCTCCGCCAGCGATCTAATAGTTTCTCTATCGACGGGGTTGATAATAACGATGTCGGTGTTAGCGGCAGCGTTCGCGGAGTCATCCCGGATACGGTAAGCGAATTCTCCTTCCTGCAAAATAACTTCAATGCGGAATTCAGCTCGGGAGGAGCAGGTCTGTTCAATACGATCACGAAGTCAGGTACTAACACGTATCACGGCAGCGTCTTCGGGTACTTCGACAGAGAGAGGTTTAACGCGCGGGCAACAGATGAGGACGGCACCACTAAACGCCGTCTGAAACAGAATCGATACGGTGGCACGGTCGGCGGGCCGCTTCTTTTCCCGCATTTTGGTGAAGGTGGTCCTACGGTCTATTCGGGAAAGGATCATCTGTTCTTCTTCTTCGCGTACCAGAAGACAACTTTCGACGGAGAAGGAGGTTCCTCGGGCTACATCGCTCCGACCGCTGCAGGTCTAGCAAAAATTGCCGCGCTTCCGGGCGTAAGCCCTTACGTTATCGGTCTTGTAAATCAGTCGATGCCTTTGGCCTCTTCAAAGGAATTTGATAACTGCTCCTCGAGTGGCAGTGGTCCAATTCTCGGTACCTGCGGAATAGATATGGGTACCGTGAATGCCGTACTTCCCAATGCTAATGCTACGAAGTCTTATCAGTTCAACGTTGACGCCAATGTGAACGCGAAGAATCAGCTCCGCTTCAGATATTATTGGTACAACTACAGTTCGGCGGATGGGGTACTCGTTCCCCTCTTTGCATCGGATACAAGCCAGCAGCAGAGGTCGTTCTCCGCAAACTGGATCGGGAATCTTAGCCCCCGTATGGTTAATGATTTCCGTTTCGGTTACAGCAAGAGTTCTACCTTATTCAATCAGTTGCATGATCAGAGCCAGTTTAATTTTCCGACACTTGATCTTGACGCTTTTGGAATTGCCCTTGGGCCGTCAGATCAGCAAACTGACTCCAAAAAGAACTTCCAGTATTACGACTCGCTAACATGGATCGCTGGGAAACATGCATTTAAATTTGGGGCGGAGTACATTAACCGGCCTAACGATATCTTTTTCCTCCCACGACATGCCGGCGAATATGAATATTCGGACCTGGGTGATTTTTTCCGGGACCTCAAACCCTTTGATTTTAATCACAAAGGGATCGGTGACCCAATTCAGCCGCTCGGCTCGCATCAGTACGGTGGCTTTGTACAGGATGACTGGAAAATAACCCACAACCTGACACTGAATTTGGGCGTTCGCTACGATTACCAGAGCATTTACGAGGTTGAGAAGCTTCAGGCAAAATCTGCAAATGGAAATATCCCGGGCGTGATCGAGTTTCGTGTACCCAAAGCGGATCGGAATAACTTTGCTCCGCGTCTGGGTTTTGCGTGGGCGCCATCTTTCACGGGCGGAATCGGCGGCTTCCTCTTTGGTAAGGACGGTGACAGCTCTATAAGGGCAAACTTTGCCAGAACATTTGCCATAGCCTTTTCGAACCTGGTAAGCGCCGGCCCTCCGGCTGCGCTACAAGGCGAACTGGTAGACGCAGGACCTGCCACGGCGTTCCTTCAAAGTGGCGGGGCGAGCAATGCCCCGTATGTTTTTAATGATTCCGCGGCGAATATTCGGGCTGTAACCGGCTCGCTCATTTTAGATCACGTCAGTCCATATGCTGACGCCTTCTCGGTGTCATTTCAGCGCCAGCTTAACAGATCAACGGCTCTCGAGGTTCGTTACCTGCACACCAATGGTAAGGACTTGTTTGTTCAGGTTCAGACTAACTCTCAAACTGTTGCCGATGGCGCGATGGTCATTCCAACCCTGTTCGCTGTTCCTACCGCGGCAGCACTTGGGGCTCTTCCTACCATAGATACTGTGGTAGCCGGCGATCCGGTACTTAAGGGAGCGACCATAGCCCCGAGACAGCTTCCTCAGTTTGCTGGAGTCCTGACTAGCGACCCGCCAGTAGGCAAGTCGCGCTATGACGGCGTTTCTTTCAGCGTTAATCGGCGCCTTTCCAGGCACTTTGCTGGTACTGCAGCTTACACCTGGAGCCGCACTTGGGATAACTCATTCAACGAGTTATTTACGAGTTCTCTCAACCCGCGGCGCTCGCAGGATGCAGGTGAGTTTTTTGGAAAGGGACTCGATCTTTCAAACGATTGGTCTCGATCAATCGTTGATATTCCACACCGTTTCGTAGCGTCCGGGATTTACGAAGTACCATTTAAGAGTCAAAACTCTTTCCTTAATGCTCTTGTCGGCGGATGGGAACTAACTGGTATCTTCCAAGCCCAGTCAGGTCAGTTGGTCGACATTCAATCCGGTGTTGACTCTAATCGAAATGGAGACAATGCAGGCGACCGTGCGATCTTAAATCCCAACGGTGATCGTAATGTGGGAACCCAGGTTGTGGGGCTGACACTGGTTAATGGAGTTGTAACTCAGGTTCCACTGGGAAGTTCACCGAATAGGAACGTTCGAGCATATCTGGCCGTGAATCCAAATGCCGGTTGGGTGCAAACCGGCTTCTTCGCAAAAGAACTGGCCAACGGCGGAGCGGGAACTGCTCCTAGAAACTCATACCGCACGAAGTCTTGGAACAGCACGGACATGGTTTTCCTGAAAAATACCCGTTTCGGTGGTGAAGGTAGATTCAACTTTCAGTTCGGTGCGGAAGTCCATGACGTTTTCAATCAGAGGCCCCGCACAATTGCTGGTATCGGAGCTGGCGCCAGGTCATTTGCTCTTCCGAGTGCTAACCCGTTCTTCCTAAACTATGACTTTGGAGTGTATTCGGGAAGGTCTGTTACACTTCGCACGAAGTTTATATTCTAACTTCGATCCATTTTGGCCCTGGCTGAGTCTTCAGCCAGGCTTCTAGAGGCTGCCGGTAACGGCAGCCTTTTCAGCAAAACTGTCTCTAAGCATTTCGCAATGCTATTTCGAAGTAGCTGGTAACGATTCGGACTCCATCGTCCGATATCAAAGCGTCGGGACTAATTGGCGGCTGTGCGATCGCGCCATGACTCCGGGTGCCGCCGGGTGGTACTCAGTGATAAAGAGAGCAGAGAATTGACGGTCGTCTGCTGTATCATGGGTTCAATTCAATCCACAGGAGCAGATGTCATGATTCGGCAAAAGCTTTCCCGGTACATCATCCTCATTTCTTCCCTGGCTTTTGTAGCATTGGTTTCCGCCACACTCCTTCGGACGGATGCGTCAGCAACCCATCTGTTTCAGGGATCCACATGGACAGCTTCTTGCAGTTCAGAGATGGGCGGTAACGTTGTTTACGTCAGCAAGATCTTCGACGTTGTCTCTCCGTCTTTCATGACGCAACTCGACACCAACCGGCTAAACAATGCCTTCAAGAACTACTTGGTAGAGGAGTATGACTTCAAGAGTAATGCCGCCTACTCTACCGGTTGTCGAGTTTTCAAAACCCTCAGTGAGGCAGAAGCGAACAGAGGCCAAATAACCAGTCAGGCGCAACGAGCGAACAAACAGATTGTGGAACTCAAGTGGAATCCAGGTCCCATAGTCGCAGTCGCTCGTGGAGACGGCTTTATCATAGGTCCCAAAGTGCAGCCGCCGACCCACACCATCTGCGCCATCGGCCACCAAAGCACGACGTACTTCAGTGCTGTGTTCGACACTAGCGGCTCGCAGGTAGATCCGGCCTGGGACAACGCCTTCAATAATTTTCTTAAGAAGAATTACGGTGCCGAGGGCTTAACCAACTGCACGAGCATGGCCACTGTGCGCGAAGCGACACGATTGCTTCATGACCGAGTCGTCGGGCTGCGTGCCAACAACCACAAAGCGGTCGAGACGGGATGGAAGTTTGACCCGACTGACATCGCGGCTAACAAACCCAGACCGAAACCCGCTCCCACACCCGACGACGATCCGGAACCAGTCGCACAGCAACGTCCAGCTGCACCGACGGCGCCTCCGTCGCAGTCGAGCAAAGATTTCGCGGCGCAGGAAGGCCCACAGGTTTTGGCCTACTGCCAAAAAGATCCGATGTTGAGCAAGATATTTGATTGCTACCGGGTGCAGCGGAGTGTCTATAACTATCGCATGGAGCATGGCAGTAGCGATCCATTAGTCAGTCTCTTCAAGCAGGAGAAAGTGAATCTCGCGGAAGCCATCGGCACTGGCCTGGGCCAATGGGTAAGAGACCGTGCGACTGCCCAGGGACTCGATAACAGAGTCACCAACTGTATCGAACAAAAGTTCAACGTCAGCTTTTACGAGAAGCCGTACATCAGCAAGATGGTGGAGATCTATAACGCCTCAGTCGCGGCGTGCAAACAATGAAGATTTGACGGTTCGATCTTGAATCTCCCCCGGAGCAATGCGGAAGGTCGCGCGTTGGAATCGCGCCGGGGACACCGTTCTCTGTTTACCAAAAACGGCGCCATGAGGGGCATAAGTTTTCTTACCTCCTACAGTTTCGAATCACCCTCGGACGCTCGGTCTAAGGTTTTATTCGCCTTCACTCTGTCCCTGTTGCTTTGCCTGTATAGCTTTTATTTTCGGACCTACCAGATAACAGAGCATTTCCACTTATTAGGAGATCAGGTTCGCGATTGGAATTGGGCTCTCAAGCCTTTTCGCGAATTGCCAAGAGTCGGAACGCCAACCAGCAAAGGCGGATATTGCTTAGGGCCAATCTTTTATTGGACCTTATGGTTGATCAGAATCACCATCGGGCGATTCTACGACAATCTCCCACACGCCGGTGGCATTGGCCTGGCGGCCATTCACGCCATCGCCGACGGACTCCTGCTGCTTGCGATTCTTAAGCGAGGCATTCCGATCATCGCGGCCGCAGCGATCATGCTCCTGCTCGTTTCCTCGCCCTTTGAAACATCTCTATCGGGGACTATCTGGAATCCAGGTCTCGCCGTCTCGTTCGTAGAACTCGCCACTGCATCATTTCTTATGATTCCGAACTCTCGTAGCGTTTTGAAAACGCTGGTGACGTCAACTGCGGCCTGGCTGGCTGTGCAATCTCACAGTCAAGCAATTTTCTTTGCTGTTCCACTGTTGGTCTATCTCATCGTAGAACCGTGGATCGTCGCTGGACCGCGTCCCGCTCTCAAACGGCTTCTGATAATTATTGCCGTGATTATTGTCCTGCAAATTCCATACGTCACTGAGATCAACAAGCACCACGATATTACTCAAGAGCAATTAGGCGTTGTCGCGACGAGTTTCGATTCGTTAGTCACTAAACCATCATCGTTTCATCCTTACGTGAGTTTCAATAGTCTAGTTGATGCGCTGGCGGAGTTGTTTGGACCACATTTGTCGTGGACTGTAGTGATTGCCTTGATCCTGGTGGCCGGCGGAGCACTTCTTTTTGAGTTTCGGAAGCATCATGAGGTCCTGGCTGTTGCGCTGCTACCTTTGTTTCTTGCATGGCTTGGATATAGCTTTCTGTCTGTCGGCACCATGTACACCTACTGGTACATGAATCTCATGCCATCCTTTGTACTACTAATATTCTTCGGTTTTACTAAGAGCCCTTTCCCGATACTTAATAAAGTTTCTACCTTACTGAGCGTCTTAGTATTGCTATTGGCGTTCGCTTCACAGCCCACTCGACTTGCAACGCGAGCTCAGTCTGCCAGTTATCCTTATTACGCAGCCATTGTGCGGGGTGCCAGGGAGATTGTGCGTAACGGCGCACCGGTCCGTTCAGTTATACCTCCCAGTTTTCCGAATAAAGTCGAGCCGTCTTACCTGGTGCAGTGGCTTGGAGGTCGAGTTGAAGAATCAGCCGACTTGATAGCGATTATTGGAGAAGACGGCAGCGTTACCTATCAGACGACTGCTGACGAGCAACACAAGTAGCGAACAATCCTTCGCGCTCACGACAAGCTCATCCTCAAAAATTTAAATCATTCCTGGAGGGGGTCAGGGCGGCGCCTAACTTAATCGCATCCGCACGGGCGTTCCTTTTTCTCGACACCACGGCGAAACAAAACGAGCACCCTATCTCATATGAGTTATAGGTTGCGAACTTCGCCGGTGAGGCGACAGAAAGGAATGACACACATGCCTGGACTTCTCAATGCAGTAGTAGACATCTCCCATCACAATGGAAACGTGAATCTCGTCAAAGCTAAAGCCGACGGCATTCTCGGAGTTATTCAAAAAGCCACCCAGGGACAGTCTGGAAAAGACCCGACCTTTAAGACCAACCGGACCAAAGCCAATGACGCGGGCGTCATGTTTGGCGCCTACCACTTTGCCACCGGCAGTGACGGTATAAAACAAGCGGAGCATTTTCTCGATGTTGTCGGCACGTTCGACAACACGTTGCTCGTGCTCGATTTTGAACCGAACCCCACCGGTCAGTCCATGAACCTCGAAGAAGCGCGTGCGTTTGTGCTTCACGTTAACGAGCAAACCGGCCGTTTCCCGGGACTGTATTCCGGACACTTCATCAAGCAGTTACTTGGTAATCATAAGGATGATGTGCTCGCAAAATGCTGGTTCTGGTTGGCCCAATATGGACCTACTGCGGTCGTCCCGGCAAATTGGCCCACGTTTACGATGTGGCAATACACGGATGGTGCCATTGGGCCAGAACCGCACAAGGTTGCGGGAATCGGTCGTTGCGACCGCGATAAGTTCAACGGCGACGAAGCCGGGCTGAAGAAACTCTGGTTAACTTAGTCTCTGGAAGTTTCGCAGCCGATTTGGAGTGCGGCGGCCTGGCGCCGCTTTGGCTTTGATCTGGCACTAACGATAACAAAGCGGCGCCAGGCCGCC
>DASWUM010000104.1:0-61232 GCA_036401595.1 Pyrinomonadaceae bacterium | reverse complement strand
CCCCCCGCCCCTACAGTACGTTCGATGGTTGAGAATGACTCTTATCAAGATCTGCGGCATCACGAATCTCGACGACGCGCACGCGGCCATCGCGGCGGGCGCGGACGCCCTCGGCTTCAACTTCTACAAACTGAGCCCGCGTTACATCACGCCGCAAAGCGCACACGCGATCATCGCCGAACTCCCGAACGACGTTCTCAAAGTCGGCGTTTTCGTCAACGAAACGTCACCGCAAACCGTCCAAGACATCGCCACCGAATCCGGCGTCACAGCAGTGCAACTCCACGGCGACGAGTCGCCCGAATACTGCAACGCACTCGCCCCTCAACACACCATCAAAGCGCTCGCTGTTTCGGATAACTTCGACACAAACATAGTGCAACGTTATCAAGTTGACGCAATCATGCTCGACACGAAGCACAACACACTGCGCGGCGGTACCGGTCGTGCTTTCGACTGGTCCATCGCGCAACAAGTCAGCAAAATCGTTCTGAAGCTTTATCTTGCGGGTGGCTTATCGCCCGAGAACGTCGCGGACGCGATCACAATGGTTCGCCCATACGCGGTCGATGCATGCAGTTCGCTGGAGTCTATGCCCGGAAAAAAGGATCACGACCGCATGCGTGCGTTTGTGGTCGCGGTGCGGAGTGTTAAACCTTGAGATTGCCCACGGTGGCAGAGTATTCTAGCGCGTGCCCCAAAGCCCCAAACTTTCGGTTCGTCCTCCCCTGATAAATTTGTTTGATTTGTCTACCCCTCAAAGTCTAACTATGACTCCGCGGCCTGAAAAAGAACCAATTACCCGACCTTCAGAGCGCGCGCGCGGCCGCGTCTTATTGATCGCGGAACAGAAACAACCGGAATTCGTCGATGCCGTTTCTGAGCGCGGCATCGACGTTTTCGGCGTTTCGAACGGCGCCGCCGCGATGGTGTCGTTGACACGCACGCGCCCGCATCTCGTCATCGCACACGCTTCAACTCGTGGCTTGCGATTCAAGGAACTGGCGAAGATGCTGGCGCAATCTGAGGATGGCATTCCATTACTGTTGACGGGATCAGAACACTCGACGGTGAGTTTGAGATATGGCGCGATGGCCGAAGGGGCGTTCGATTACTTCTCGTTGCCAAGCGAGCTCGACCTCTTGATTGAGCGAACTCAGCAGCTCGTGCTCCTGCGACAGAAGATCGATCTGTTACGCGCTGACGCTGACCTCGATTCGTTGACAGGTCTGGCCAATCGCCGTCGTTTCCGGGTCGCTCTTGCGCGTGAAGTTGAGCGCTGGCGACGTTACCGCGTGCCGTGTGCCTTGTTGATGCTTGATATCGATCATCTCAAGGCAGTCAACGACAAGTTTGGGCATCCGGTGGGCGACATGGTCATCCGGCAGATCGCGCAGACGTTGAAGGAAGTTTCACGCGACAACGACACTGCCGCGCGGCTTGGTGGTGAAGAGTTTGCGCTGTTGCTGGCGGGTGTCGATCTTACGCGCGCTGTTTCGGCAGCTGAGCGTCTGCGAGTGGTGTTGAGTGGAAAGCGCGTTGAGAGTGTGGGTAACGTGACGGTTAGTATCGGCGTCGCTGGATGTCCGGAGAATGCGACGTCCGAGAGAACGCTCTACTCGGCGAGCGACCAGGCGTTGTATATGTCGAAGAATTCCGGACGCGATCGGGTTTCGGTTGCGCCACCGTTGCAGGAGAAGCTGCCTGGAGTTTGATTCTTAGGATTTGGATGGCATCGTCAATCACACAACCTGATTTGCTTGGGCACTGGGGACAGTACGGCGGACGCTTTGTGCCGGAAACGTTGATGGCGCCGCTCGAGGATCTGACTGCAGCGTACCTCGCCAGCCGCGATGACGAATCGTTTCAGTCGGAACTTCACTCGCTGCAAAAGAATTACGCCGGCCGGCCCACTCCGCTCTTTCACGCCGCAAGACTGACCGACTACTGCAGCGGCGCGACCATCTATCTCAAACGTGAAGATCTTTTGCACACTGGCGCGCACAAGATCAACAACACCATCGGTCAGGTTCTACTCGCACGCCGGATGAACAAGCAACGCATCGTCGCCGAAACCGGCGCGGGACAACACGGTGTCGCAACTGCGACTGTCTGCGCGCTGTTTGGCCTCGATTGCGTGGTCTACATGGGCGCCGAAGACATGCGTCGGCAGGCGTTGAATGTCTTCCGCATGCAACTACTCGGCGCGGAGGTTCGTGAGGTAAACGCCGGCTCACGTACTCTCAAAGATGCGATCAACGAAGCGCTGCGCGACTGGGTCACAAACGTTGCCGACACTTATTACCTGCTCGGCAGCGCGCTTGGTCCACATCCGTACCCACTCATGGTGCGCGATTTCCAGAGCGTGATCGGACGTGAAGCACGCACGCAGATCCTCGAACACGAAGGGCGGTTGCCCGATGTTCTGATGGCCTGTGTCGGCGGTGGATCGAATTCCATCGGTCTCTTTCATCCGTTTCTCGCCGATGCCGGAATCAAAATGATTGGCGTCGAAGCAGGCGGCTCGGGCAATGCGTTGGGCCAACACGCCGCTCGCTTCAATGCAGCGGGTGGAGGCCGTCCCGGTGTGTTACAGGGAACAATGAGTTACGTGCTTCAGGACGACAACGGCCAGGTCGCTGCGACTCACTCGGTTTCTGCCGGGCTCGACTATCCTTCGATCGGTCCCGAGCACGCGTTTCTGCACGACGCTGGTCGAGTGGATTACGTTTCCGTATCTGACAGCGAAGCCCTCGAAGCTTTTCAACTACTCTCGAAGCTTGAAGGAATCATCCCCGCGCTCGAGTCGGCACACGCCGTCGCCCAGGCCATCAAGACAGCGCGCGAGATGACGCGCGATCAAATCCTCGTGGTGAATCTTTCCGGTCGCGGAGACAAAGACGTGAATTCCGTGCGCGAAGAGCTGGGAGTTTAACGCCTTGGGACGCATCGCCGCCTCTTTCACAAATCTCAAACACGAAGGTAAAAACGGCTTCATTCCCTTCATCACTGCCGGCGATCCCGATCTCGCGACTACCGAAAAGCTTCTCGTTACCTTGGCCCAATCGGGCGCAACGTTGATCGAGCTCGGTGTTCCGTTCAGCGATCCGATGGCTGATGGACCAGTGATTCAGCGCGCGTCGGAAAGAGCACTCAAGAACAACTTCGGCGTGGGGGAAATTCTCGACGTCGTCGCTCGTGCGCGAGAGCAGATCGACGTCCCCGTTATTCTTTTCAGTTACTACAATCCGCTGCTTCAGTTTGGACTGAGGCGACTAGCCGCGGCAGCGAAGGACGCAGGGGTCGACGGTGTGCTCGTTACAGATCTCTCGCCGGAAGAGGCTGGTGATTTTGAAGAGCAACTGCATGCGCGCGAGCTGGACATGATTTTTTTGGTCGCGCCGACTTCCACTGATGAGCGTCTGAAACTGATCGCAGAGCGCGCGAGTGGTTTTATCTACGCGGTTTCGCGCGCGGGCGTGACTGGAACTCGTGAAACAGTGAGCTTCGAAGCCGAGAAGCTCGTGAAACGTCTTCGGAAGTTTTCAGAACTGCCGGTGGCCGTCGGCTTTGGTATTTCGACTGCGGAGCAGGTTGCGGACGTGCATCGATATGCGGACGCGGTGGTGGTTGGGTCTGCGATCGTGGCTGAGATGGAAAGACTTGAAGGCCAGCCCGATCTGGTCGAGCGCATTGGTGAGTTTGTGACAGGAATGACCTGATGTTCAGGATTTACAAGATGTGTTAAAGTGCACGCTCGAACACACGTTACCTCACGAGGGGTCGTTTCCAAAACCTCACCCCTCAAGCGAAAATTTGTCTGTTGCAAGTGTGAAACACTGTGCTATCATCTGCTCACTTCGGAGAAGAGGAGCGGAAGAAAGAGATGTATGCCATGGCTGATGACCGAACCAGTGCAGACCGCGGGCGCGCCGTTGAAGCGGCCTTAGCGAATATTGAAAAGAAGTTTGGCAAAGGATCGATTATGCGGTTGGGTGAACGGGAAGTGTCGGATATTCCGGCAATTTCCACGACTTCGCTCAGCCTCGACGCGGCTATCGGCGTGGGCGGAGTGCCACGCGGACGCATCGTCGAGATTTACGGACCGGAGAGCTCCGGCAAGACCACGCTCGCGCTTCACATCGTGGCGGAAGCTCAAAAAGCCGGCGGTGTGGCCGCGTATATCGACGCCGAACACGCGATGGATGCCGACTACGCCGGCAAACTCGGAGTCGAGATTGACCAGTTGCTGATCTCACAACCGGATTCCGGTGAACAGGCGCTCGAGATTGCGGAAGCGCTTGTGCGCTCGAATGGCGTTGACGTTATTGTCGTCGACTCCGTTGCGGCGTTGGTCCCGCGCGCCGAGCTTGATGGCGAGATGGGTGACTCGTTGCCGGGCTTGCAGGCGCGTTTGATGTCGCAGGCGCTGCGCAAGCTCACGGCGATCGTGGCGCAGTCAAACACCTGCTTCATCTTCATCAATCAGATCCGCGAAAAGATTGGTGTCATGTTCGGCAGTCCGGAAACCACGACCGGCGGCCGTGCGCTCAAGTTTTACTCTACTCTGCGACTCGACATCCGTCGTATCGGTGCGATCAAAGACGGCGATCGCGTGGTTGGTAATCGCACGAAAGTGAAAGTGGCAAAGAACAAAGTTGCGCCGCCGTTCCGTGAGGCTGAATTCGACATCATGTATGGCGAAGGCATCTCGCGTGAAGGTGATTTGCTCGACCTCGCAGTGGTTCAAAGGACGGTGGAAAAGAGTGGCGCCTGGTTCTCTTACAAAGGCGAACGACTTGGTCAGGGCCGCGAAAATGCCAAAGTCGCGATGCGAGAGAATCCGGAAACCTTCCGAAAGATTGAACGAGATGTGAAGGTGAAGTTGGGTCTTCCAGTCCGCGAAGAACCAGAGCCCACGAACGTTAAGGCCGCCTCGAAGTAAACTCAGGCCACAAAAGGCACAAAAAGCACTTAAGGCACAAAGAATCTTCTTTTGTGCTTTTTGTGCATTTTGTGCCTTCTGTGGCCCTTTTTGTGGCGTAAACTGTCTTCGAATGTCTTCGGTGCTGATAAAGAATGGGACGCTTGTCACGATGGATGATCGAAACTCCATCGTGCGTGGCGATCTGCTCGTTCGCGATCAACGCATCGCGGAGATTGGCGGCAACGGACAAACGGCCGACACCGTGATCGACGCCAGCGGCGCCGTTGTCATTCCCGGTTTCGTGCAAACGCACATCCATCTCTGCCAGACAATCTTTCGCGGTGCAGCTGATGATCTTGCGCTCATCGATTGGCTAAAGCTGCGTGTCTGGCCCATGGAAGCGGCGCACTCCGCTGCTTCGATCAGAGCATCCGCGCGTCTCGGAATCGCCGAGCTCATCAAAGGCGGCACTACCTGTGCACTCACGATGGAGACCGTCAATCACACCGCTGAGGTCTTCAAGGTTGTGGAGGAGAGCGGATTTCGCGCCACCGTCGGCAAGTGCATGATGGACAAAGGCGACGAAGTTCCGCGTGCTTTGCAGGAACAGACTGGAAACTCGATCGACGAGTCGCTCGCGCTGCTTGAAGAGTGGCACGGCAAAGCCGGTGGACGAATCCGCTACTGTTTTGCGCCTCGATTTGCTGTCAGTTGTACTCGCGAGTTGTTGGAGCAAGTGGCCCGTCTGGCGCGCGCCCGTGGCGTGATGATTCACACGCACGCGTCGGAAAACACAACCGAGTGTCAGATGGTTGAGCAGGAGACTGGTTTGCGAAACATCGCGTATCTCGACAGTCTCGGGTTGACCGGACGTCACGTCGCACTCGCTCATTGCGTCCATCTCAGCGACGAAGAGATCGAGATTCTGAAAAGGTCGCAAACGAACGTCGCGCATTGTCCGTCGTCAAATCTGAAGCTCGGTTCTGGCATTGCGCCTGTGGCGAGGCTGTTGGAGCAGGGGATTTCTGTTTCACTCGGTGCAGACGGTGCGGCGTGCAATAACCGTCTCGACATGTTTACCGAGATGCGGACGGCGGCGTTGCTCCAGAAGGCTTTGCATGGACCCGAAGTTTTGCCGGCCAGCCGTGCGCTTCGCATGGCTACGATCGACGGCGCCCGGGCGCTCGGCCTTGCTGATGGAATTGGGAGTATTGAGGTTGGAAAGCGGGCAGATCTGGCAGTTGTCAGGCTGGATCGACTGCATGCAACACCGGTGGAAGACGTCGTTTCAGCGGTCGTCTATTCGGCTCAGCCCGAAGATGTCGATACGGTGCTGATTGATGGTGAATTTGTGCTTCGGGATCGGAAGCTTTTGACACTGGATGAACGAGATACGCTACTGACGGCGAGATCTGAAGCCGAGAAACTTAGGTTAGCCGCGGATTTACGCGGATGATTTACGGATCGAATCAGCGGCAATCGTGTTCGAAAATCCGTAAAATCTGTGGTTTAAAATGGCTGTGCCAGCTCGAAGGTAGCGACTGCGGGGGGCGCGATCGGCGGCCGAGCTGGCACTGGCGGGCACTATCAATTTTGAATTGGATGGCCGTCTTTGCAACCTAGCTGACGTTTGGGCATCAGCACCACCCGCAACGCACGGAATTATACACCCAGCAATAAATCAGTCAACGACTTTTTTGTGACGAATCCGACAAAAATCTTTACACAGTTTGGTTGGATTTTACTCAATTTCCGAGGGTTAGCTGCCGCAGCCTTGCAAGTTGTTGTCACTATAGGGCATGATAAGCCACGTTAACCCTTCTCTCGCGCATCAACGGTGATGCGCCCGCGCACACTGATTGGCGCAGGACGTCTGGATAGTTCGGGAGCAGGCTTGTTGTCAACTTGAGAAGCCGCTCTACTTTAAAGAGCATCCGAACCTGGTCCTTCGACCACTACCGTTTCGCCGAAGCCAACCCAATTCGCAGCTTCTTGTCATCCCAAACGGGGAAAGTAAATTTAGATGTCTACAAAACTATATGTTGGGAACCTCGCTTTCCAAACTACCAGCGAAGATCTGCAGGAATTGTTCGCCCAGGCCGGCACAGTTGAATCCGCAAGCGTCGTTGAAGATCGCATGACGGGCCGTTCGCGAGGGTTTGCCTTCGTCGAAATGGCCACTCCCGAAGAAGCTACTGCAGCAATCGAACAGATGAATGGCAGGGAACTCGGTGGCCGCGCGTTGAAAGTCAACGAAGCCAAGCCGCGTGAGAATCGCCCCGGTGGCGGTGGTGGCCGCGGATTTGGCGGCGGTGGCAACCGAGGCGGTGGCTTCGGTGGCAATCGCGGCGGTGGCGGCGGCCGTGGCAAGAGCTACGGTGGCGGTGGCGGCGGCGGGAATCGCGAACCACGTTGGTAATCACTCTACAAGCCGGATTGCTTAGTCTTCGTGACTAATCACGAAGACAAGCGCCGGCGTGTACAATCGCGATCTGCTCACCTGAGCCCCTCGCAATTTCAAAGAAGGAACAAATGAATTTTTCGCAACTGGGACTAGCGCCTGCACAAGTACGTGCGTGCGAGTCCCTCGGATACAAGAATCCGACTCCGATACAAACCAAAGCAATACCGGTCATCCTCAGCGGTCAGGATGTCATCGGTTGTGCCGAAACCGGCACTGGCAAGACAGCCGCTTTTTTACTTCCAATTATTCAGAAGCTGAACGAACAGCCGCGTCCTGGTGTGCGCGTGCTTGTGCTCGCACCGACACGCGAGCTCGCGTTGCAAACTCAAAAGAGCTACACCGAACTCAACGGCACTAAATCAAATCGCAGTGTCGTCGTTATGGGCGGCGCAAATGCCAGAACACAAATCGCTGAGCTCCGTCGCCAGGCAAGTGTTGTGATTGCGACTCCTGGTCGCTTGCTCGATCTGGTCGAGCGCAATGCCGCCGATCTTTCGCAGATCGAAGTGCTTGTACTTGACGAAGCAGATCGCATGCTCGACATGGGTTTCATTCCGGCGATTCGCCGGATCCTGGCAATGTTGCCAGCGCGTCGCCAGACGCTTTTGTTCTCGGCCACGATGTCGGCGGAGATAGAGCAACTGGCACGTTCGACAATGAAACGGCCAAAGCTCGTCGAAGTAAGTCAACGCGGCACGGCCGCAACTACGATTGAGCAGACGGCTTATCTCGTGGCGCTTGAATCCAAGACAGCGCTCTTACTGGCACTGTTGGAGAAAGAAAGCCATGCTTTTGAGCGGGTGCTTATCTTCACGCGCACTCGTCGTGGCGCGGAGCGCATTTCGCATATTCTGAAAGCACGTAATCACAGCGTGAATCGCATTCACGCGGATCGAACGCAGGGACAGCGCGAAGCTGCTTTGCGCGACTTTCGCAACGGCAGCGCGCGTGTGCTTGTCGCTACGGACATCGCCGCTCGCGGTCTGGATGTGGACTCGGTTTCGCATGTGATCAACTACGACGTTCCGGCCGCGCCGGAAGATTATGTGCATCGTGTCGGTCGCACCGGCAGAGCCGGCAACCAGGGCAAAGCCATCACGATTGTGGCGCCCGTCGACGAGATGCCCATGCGCGCGATCGAGCGACTGACTGGTCAGCCAGTCAAGCGCGTTGTACCTGAAGGTTTCGGAGCTTCGAAACCGATGTCGAGCGTTGCGGCTGCTTTGCCGTTTGCGCGAGCGCAAAAACACTCAGTGCGCTCATTCCGTCCGCGACGCGGACGATAAGAACGGGTTCTGCGACTTGATGGTGCGTGGCGTATATTGTTGCGATGATGAAGATCATCGGACATGTCACTGAACTGGTGCGCTATCCCATCAAGTCGATGGCCGGTATTTCGACTGAGTCGGCTTTCCTCGGCTGGCATGGTCTCGACGGCGATCGCCGCTTTGCCTTCCGACGACTCGGCGATCAGAGTGGTTTTCCCTGGCTCAGTGCGAGCCGATTACCTGAACTCATCCTTTATCACCCATTTGGTCTCGACGAGAGTAGCGGCGAACCGTTGCCGACTCACGTCCGCACGCCCACCGGAACGCAGCTAGAGTTGCGCAGCTCGGCGCTCGATAACGAAATTGCCGAGCGGTTTGGGAAACCAGTCGAATTAATGCAGCTCAAGCACGGGATCTTCGACGATGCGTCCGTGTCCGTGATCAGCACGACGACGATCGGCGCGATCGGTCGCGACGCTGGCTTTGAACTCGACACCCGGCGGTTTCGTGCCAACATTTTGCTGGAGGTGCACGAGCCGGCGCCGTTTGCAGAAGATGATTGGGTTGGTGGGCGACTGATGTTTGGCGACGAAGAGTCAGGACCGGCTGTGAGCGTCACCGCACGCGACGTTCGGTGCATGATGATCAACCTCGATCCGGACACAGCCAAACAAGACGCGCAGGTGTTGAAGGGAGTTGTGCGGCTGAACGCAAACAACGCAGGTGTGTATGGAACGGTGGTCCAAACCGGCACGCTCAGAGTTGGTCAAACAGTGAGTCTCGTTTGACCACTACTTGGGCGTGAAGTTTGCGGCGACGACTTTCAGTTCTCTAACGATCGCATCGCGATTCTCGCCGTCCATTACTTCGAGTAATTTCAATAGCCAGGTTCTGTTCGCGTCGAACTGTTGATTTCGGTTGATGAAGTGTCTTGTTCCTTCAAAAGCACTCTGCAGTTTGAAATCTACCGGCTGAGCTTCCAGCAACTCGATTAAGTTTTTCATCTTTGCCGGCACTTCCGCTAATCTTTGCAGCGCGATTAAGTTTGCGATCTCCATCGGCAGCAGAGATATCTTGATTTTGACGTCTACCCGATCGTCAGATAAAACACTTTCATAACATTGCGCGGCGCTGGTCCAATCCTGCAGGTTGGAATAAGCGCGCGCCAAATTGTTCTGCGCCATGGCCCACTGTTGTGGACGTTGTGAGCGAGTCCAAACCAACAGTGCTTCCTGGTAGGCGGTTACTGCTTCCTTTAACAACCGTTGAGCCTCTGTGCCTTCTGACTTGGTACCTTCTTCCTGAAGCGCACTGCCAAGATTGTGTTTGGTCATCGCCCACAGTTGCGGTCGCTGCTCGCGAGTAAAGACAAGTAGCGCGAAACGGTAAGCATCGACTGACTCATGTAACAGTCGCAGCGCATCAGACTTGTCAGCCTTCGTGCCCAGCGCCTGAAGGGCATTGCCCAAATTGTTTTGAGTTACCGCCCACTGTTGCGGCAATTGTTCGCGAGTTCTGATTACGAGCGCCTGGCGATATGCACTTACGGCGTCGCCCAATAATTTCAGAGCGTCTGGTCCCTCGGTGCGTGTGCCACGCTCATGGAGCGCACTGCCGAGATTGTGCTGGATCATCGCCCATTCTTGCGGTGTATATTCGCGTGTGAAAAACAACAACGCCTGACTGTACGCATCAACCGCTTCGCCCAACAGACGTCCGGCTTCTGCTCCCTCGGCTCGCGTGCCTTCTCCCTGTAACGCGTTGCCGAGATCGTTAAGCGTCGTGGCCCACTGTCGCGGCAGTTGCTCACGCGTTCTGATTGTTAATGCGCGACGGTAAGCCGCCGCAGCCTCGCCGAATAGCCGAAGGGACTCTGCTCCTTTAGCCCTCGCTCCCTGATCCTGAAGTGCGTTGCCGATGTTGTGTTGCGCCGTCGCCCACTCCTGCGGCCTGTCGTCACGAGTGAACACGAGTGAGGAACGCTGGTAAGCAGACAGGGCTTCGCTCAGCAATCGCACACCTTCAGCGCCGTCAACTCGTGACGCTTGTTCTTTGAGTGCGTTTCCCGTGTCGTTCTGAATCGTGGCCCACTTGTCGAACGCTTCTTTCGTAGCTTGCAAGGTTGACCCGTACTTTCGGGCCAGCTCTTCGACGTAGCCGTCAGACTCCTTCCCCCGCACGTCCGACCTTTGCTTGAGTTCCTTTTCGATTCGAGCGTTGGTCCATAACGCTTTTGATCCCCACGGAACGATGATCACCTCGAGTCCCTGGATTCCGCTGGTAGGTATCGACCACTCGCCATCGAGTGGGTGATTGATTAACCAATTCTTTTTTTCAACGGTGATGACGACGCTTTTGCCGGCGCTGAGTTTCGCAGGCAAATTAATACTGAATCGGCCCTGCGCATCAGTGGGCGCCGCCTGCTCGCCGGCAACCCGCACCTTGGTACCGGGCACGGGTTCTCCGGCGTCAGTAATCAGTCTTCCATCAAGCTTGATTTGTTGCCCGATTGCTACCGTACTCAATAGAGCGATAGCAAGTGAGGTCAATAGCCACTTCATTCGGGTTCTCCAGCTAGAAGTTTGCCTCTGACGTCACCATAAAATAACAAAACAAGCCATGTTCACCGAGTGCTCTTATCCCTGCGGCCTGCAATCCTGCGGCGGCTTATCGCAACAACCGGCGCGACAGCGTAAGAGAAATGAAGCAGCCACAAACAGGAGACCGAGAATCGCACTTAGGACCAGTGCCGCAACGAGGTACGGTCCGCGTACTCTCAGGTACCCGATTATGATCAGAATGAACAACGCTACAGACGCGGCCAGCGAGAGGTAATCAAGCACCGCGCACCGATTGTGTCCGCAGCATTTTCGTGCCCAGGCTGAAAGCAGAACGATCAGAAGCACCAAACCCACCACCAATACAAGCGCGAGCAGGACTGGATTTGTGGCAACACCGATCAGCACAAGAGTGAGTGCGAGTACCAGACTGGCGGCCCACGCTTGTGTACATACCTTGTGGACCGTCTCAACGACCGGAGGAGTGAACGGCCGTCCCGATCCGTCCGGATTCGGATGAACCGCATCGGCATCGCCGCCTAATGCGTCGACCTTAACGCCGAGGTGGTGCACGTATCGCTGCATGAGTGGAAACCAGCGATTGTCTGTCGGAATCCTGTTCAGAATATGCTTGAAGACTGAGAGCGTCCGGATTTCTTCGTCGAGTATCAACTCAGCTTTGGAAACCTCTATTCTGAATTCGCACGATCCGATGATCTGTCTGGTCGCGCCGGAAACCTGGTGAACGGTCGCGTGATACTCTTCGCCATAAGTTACCGTGTCAGGAAGTTTCACCGACAACAAAGCCGGAATATTCAACGTGCGACCCCCCGGAATCGGAATCCACGTAGCCCCGGCCACCTTGAATCGCAGCGTGTGTTTGTCGACGAACTCGCAAGCTAACGGACTACGTCGAAACGCCGCCAACATCTGAATCTCTGCCGTATCGATGTCGGAAAAATAGACAGTGATCTCGCTGTCGACGGGAAGATTGTGCCAGCGAAAGATCAGCTCATCCAATCGAAAGCGATTCTCCGAGGCTACTGCTGCTTTTGAAAATGCTTCCGAATCGAAGCCAGTACCGAGAATTTTCTTATCAAAGATCAGCGAGGAAGGTTTGATCTCGAACGTGTGCATCACGGTGTGCGAATCAGGACCACCCGGATTGTCTGAATGCAGCACCGCGAGATTGCGTTGCGAAAGGTTATCGCTGGAGTCTGGAGTCTCGCCCGGATTAATCGGGTCGGGTTGGAAGAAGATTTCGGACGCCAGACACAGATGCCGTCCGCGCACCAACTCCTGGATCGTGCTGCACGATGCGTCTGCCCACGGACCGTTCGAACCGCCGGGACTCAACGGAAAACGCTTCTTCAATTGGTTGATGTCGAGCCAACAGCCGAAGTACACACTCACTTCGGCCCCGGCAGAGTTTGGTGTGATATCGCGCACGTCATACGTAGGATCCAATGGTTGGGATTCCATCGATGTCGCACCCGGCTGGCCCTGGACTGTTTCCACACGATTAGAAGCAAAGAACGGGATTGAAGCGATCTCACCACCGGCGATACCTAAGAGAGGTACGGTATTTGGCCCGACTGGCGTGCGGCTGTACGTGCTGCCCGAATTAAACTCGAGACCGGTTGCCGCTACATTGAACATTCGGAAAAAGCACTTCACTCGTTGCGCCACAGTCGTCGTCGCGCGATATCGCACACGAGTGATCGCGTAGTTAAAGAGAGGAAGAATCGGCATGGGAGACCCGCCGAGCAGCGCGAGATCCAAAGTAGCCGAAGTTGAGAGACCTTCGAAAAGAGCGTTGCCGTTGTTGGCGGGATTGTTCAGTTTGTCGAGACATTGCCGAATAAACTGAATCGGATCCCCGGCTTGCATAACATCACCGAATTTCGATTGACCCAGCACAATGCTGAAGACGCGAATATCGGTCGACAACCACGACGGGTTGTTCTCGACGATATTGATATCGGTCATGTACGGATTGGGCGAGTGCGTCAGGTCCAGCGTCTGCGAGCACGTGTGGCTGCCGAGTGTGAACCTTACTCTGACCTGACGAGTATCAGTGAACGTCGAGAAAGTGTTGAGATTCTCAAAACGTACGTGGAATGGAAATGTTATCCGTTGCGGAACATCAGCAAAGCCGGGGTTTACTTCTTGTAGCCGTCCCGCGGGAATGAGGGTCAGGTCTGAGCCAGGAATGGGTGCGCTTGTATCGTCCCATTCGAGCGTGAACGACGGCGATCCGGTTAGTTCGGTGTGAATGAATCCATCGAACTGTACAAAGATCGCGTTTGAGAAGGTCGCCTGGCCGCCGCCGCCGAGTGCCTGCACTTCTTCATTTGAAAAGGTCGAGCGATCGGTAACGACCCCACAACTCAAGTACGCGAGACGAACGAAGCGCGCGAGCTGACATGGCTGATCGCTGTTGTCGACTACCCAAATCATGTAGTTGCCCGGAGGTGCGACATTGCCGCTCGGCGGAGCCGTGAGATTGAGCGTATTGCCACTGCGGGAATTGATGGTCAACGCGACAAAGCGTTGATCGTTGTTCGTCGAGTGCGTGACCGAGCCGGCGCGTATCAACGCCACATATTTCACGTTTGTCGCAGCCCGATCGATTTGCAATGTGAACGCTTCGTCGTACGTGAAGACAGTCGGCGAATCGGTGATCTGGATTCGATTTGGAGTCGCAATATAGTCAGGCTCATAGAGCTCAATCTGTTTGATGCCGCGTTTCTTCATGACACCGTTTGACAGAGTCAGGTTGTCGTCCGGATTGCCGGAGGATGCATGGGTATTTCCACCCGCAACCCAAACCTTGCCATTCGGCAGCAACAATGCGCTGGAGTGATAGTTGCGACCGTGAACGGCCGCCTCTTTCACCGACCAACTGTCAGCGGCTGAGTACGTTCCCGTGGTCCAGTCAATGCCCGGGCTGTAGATTTCGGCTTCAAGTACAGGATTTTCCGGTGGTGGTGACGAGGTGTTTGAGTTACCCACCTCGCTCATGCCGCCAACCACACACACTTGACCTGTCGGCAGGATAACCGCGTTCGAGTAGCGGCGATCACGGGTTGCCACTGAAGCGTCACGGGCTGCAGTGCTGGTCCACGCTGGCGACGTAGCTCCAAGATCCAATCGCTGCGGAGTTACTCCGCCGACGAAGACCATGCGCACGCGATAGTCCTCGGTGGGCAGAAGTGGCAACAAGACGGCGGGACGATCCCAATCGTTATAAGCCCCGTCGAGTGCTGCAATCTTTGGCTCGACGTAGTCGCCGGATGCGACGTCGTAGGCTGTTGAAAAATACGTCCCCTCAGTGCTGCCGGAAAAATTCGCCGGCATTGGAGTCGCAAAAAAGAGGCGTCCATTCGGAAGCTGGAACGCGCGTGGAAAGAAGAGAAAGCGGCGTCCGCCGGACTGTGGTTCGCCTGCGGTTCCGATGACCTTCGGCATATTCAGCCAAAAGTTTCCATTCTCGTTGAAGCGTTCCGGAAGGGTGTTGCGGTGACGAAAGTCCTGCTGGTCCAGGTGTCCGAAGAAAGCCGCAACTTCGCCACTATTCAGCGTGACTAATCCGGGATACCAGCGTCCACCCGAATGAGGTTCGTCGGGCTGATCAGGATTAGTGTTCAGCTTGGACACTTCAGTCCAAGTGCGTTGTTTGTAGTTGTAGAGCCAGCAGCGGCGATGCCCGATAAAATCCAGCCCATGAACATGAGCGTCACCACTCTCAGGCCACTTCTGAGTGCCACCGGCAATTAGCAGCCGACCGTCTCTGGCGAATGCATGATGTGAGCAGAAGACGTCACTGTCAGGCGAGGGAATTGTAACGCTGAGCAGTTCGTGAGTCTGCACGTCATAAACGCGAGTCTTCTTAAACCTGTCGCCGCCGGCTGACTCCTGTTGGTCACTCCAATGTTCGTCTCCACCGAACAGCACCACTTCTCCTTGATTTCCGTTGGGAACCAGAGCTGCGTGTACAGCGAGGATTTGAGAATCTTTGGTTGTGGGATTCCAGGGCATGTGAGAACTCCTATCTTGAGAGGTTTCAAATACGGACGATTCTGTAGGTTAATCGTCGATACTTGTGGTTGAGGCTGGATTAGTGAGTGTGCAAGCGAGCAGGCTCAGAGCAAATTCAGCCGTTGAGAATGGCTGGACCTTACTCCCGGTAAACACGAAAGTCAATGTTTTGATCGCAGGGTGAGATGATGGGAATGGTAAGATGAGCGAACATGTCAAACTCAAGTAGTTCGAAGTCAAACACGCTCACCGTAGCGGAATTGGATTATTTAACGATAGCCCAATTTGTTTTCTTACACGTCGGGTGTTTACTGCTGTTTTGGACGGGTGTCAGCGGGATTGCAGTGGTTGCGTGCATTTCCTTCTACTGTCTTCGCATCTTTGCAATATCCTCCGGTTATCACCGTTACTTCTCGCATCGCTCATATAAGACCAGCCGCATTTTTCAATTCATCCTGGCGCTTGTCGGTTGCATGGCCAATCAAAAAGGCCCGCTCTGGTGGGCTGCACACCATCGCTATCATCACGCGCATTCGGATACCGAAACTGACATCCATTCCCCTGGCCAACATGGATTCTGGTGGTCTCATTGCTTATGGATTTTTTCTCTTCGCTATCGTAAGGCCGACCAGAAACTCGTGGCGCAGTTTACGCAATACCCTGAATTGCGTTTGTTGGATAAGTTTTACCTCTTGCCACCTCTCGTCGCGGCTGCTCTGTTTTTCCTGCTCGGCGTGATTCTGAATCGTGTCAGGCCGGAGCTACAGACTTCGGGATTGCAGATGTTGGCCTGGGGATTCTTCGTGAGCACTGTCTTGGCCCATCATGCGATCTACAGCGTTAACTCGATCGCTCACTCACTGGGAAGCCGGCGTTTCCAAAGTGCTGACCGGAGCCACAATAATTTGATTTTGGCGTTACTGACGTTTGGCGATGGTTGGCATAACAATCATCACTACTATCCGCGGTCCGCCCGACACGGATTTTATTGGTGGGAAATCGACTTGAGTCATTACGTGTTGAAATGTCTCTCGTACGTTGGCATCGTATGGGACTTGCAAACGCCGCCTGAAAGGATCTACGTAAGAGCTTCGAGCAAAAAAGCATTGAAGCCAACCTTATCCAGTTCCGAAGTCGTTTGATGGATCATCTGATCGGACATGATATCCAGTCGACATAACGCCAGAACTTTAGCCGCCCTTTTGCTCGTCCTTGGTTTGTTTTTGGCGTTGCGATTTGCGCTCAACATAAATCAGGAAGAAGTTAGTGCGGCGGCAGTCCGATTCAAGTTTTCACGCTCGACGCTTCCGGAACTTTCTGGTCCACCCATCCGCGATCAACGTCAGGTCCACCCGAGCCTGAAGCGAGTTTCTGCGTTTGTCTCAACGGTCGGCGCTGCTGTTGCACTTAATGATCTGGATGGCGACGGTATCTCCAACGACGCTTGTTACATTGACACGAGAACCGATCAGGTAATTATCACGCCCGTTCCGGGAACAGGAAATCGCTACTCACCGTTCGCGCTGATTCAAGAGCCGTTGTTCAATCGCGACACGATGGCACCGCTCGGAGTGCTGCTGTCAGACGTGAATGAAGACGGCCACGTCGACGTGGTGGTCTATTACGCCGGAAGAACCCCGCTTCTTTTTCTCCGGCGTCCGTCGACTAGTATTGATGCTGCCAATTTCATTGTCCGCGACATTTTCCCGAAAGAGATCTGGATGACGGGTTCGGCAACTACCGCCGATCTCGATGGCGACGGTCATCTCGAACTCATCTTCGCCAACTATTTCAAGGACGGCTCAGACCTCTATAACCCCAACGGTTCCGGCATAGTCTCAATGCCTCAGTCGTTCTCGCATGCTTTTAACGGAGGAGGCGAGAGAATCTATAGGTGGAAATCTGCGACGGCGGGCGACGATCCAAACGTCGAGTATGAAGAGGTACTCGACGCCCTACCGCCCGGAGTTGGTGGAGGCTGGGGTCTCGCAGTCGGAACGTGTGATTTGGACGGCGACTTGCTGCCCGAACTGTATGTTGCCCACGACTTCGGACCGGACCGTCTTTTCTGGAACAAATCCACACGTGGTCACATCCGCTTTGCTTTGTTGGAAGGCCGGCAACAGTTTGACGCGCCCAAATCCTACGTCCTTGGACACGATTCGTTCAAAGGTATGGGGGTCGATTTTGCCGACCTGAACAGCGATGGCATCCCTGACATCTACGTCAGCAATATCACTGAACCGAAAGGACTCCAGGAGAGTCAGATGGTCTTCGTCAGTACGGGTGACAAGGGTGAAATGCGGAAAGGCATCGCTCCCTATCTAAACCGTGCTGAAGCACTCGGTCTGTCGCGTAGCGGTTGGGCCTGGGATGCGAAACTCGACGACTTCGACAACGATGGCACGCCGGAAGCGCTTCAAGCGACCGGATTTGTTCGCGGTGTTAAGAACAAATGGCCAGAGCTTCAGGAGTTGGGCACAGCTAATGACGTTGTCATAACCAACGTTGCATCCTCCTGGCCGAGAATAGAACAAGGCGCCGACATTGCAGGACACAATCAAAATCCTTTCTTTGTACGAGTCGGCGATCGTTACGTCGACATTTCACGCTCGATTGGTTTTGGCGAAGATTATGTTAGTCGGGGAATCGCCATTGGTGATGTCGACGCCGACGGAGCACTCGACCTGATAGTTTCGAACATGTGGGGACCGGCAAGCTATTACCACAATGAACATCCGTCTGCGGGAGCCTCGCTTGAGCTGCGCTTACTCCTGCCCGTTAACAGGAACGGATCGGAAGAGACGCGGGTTCGGCAGGGCAAAGCTGCGGTCGAAACGCCGGGCCGCGCGGCGGTCGGTGCGGTTGTTACTGTCTCTGTGCCGTATGGCAAAGTGCTGACTAGCCAAGTAGACGGCGGCAATGGTCATAGCGGCAAACGAAGTCCTGAACTGCACTTTGGTCTCGGTAATGCCGACACTGAAAGAGAGGTGCAGGTTGAGATCCGTTGGCGCGATCCTGACGGACATGCTCTCCAGCAGTTTCTGAGTTTGAAACCGGGCCGATACACCGTTCTCTTAGCTTGGGCCAACTCGGGAGGTCCCCAATGAGTGGACCCAGGAATTTGCGCTTGGCCGCGCTCAGGCGATTTGCCATCACGATTTCCGTGCTCAACGTCCTGGGACACACCGTGCTTGGTTTCGAAAACTCGTGGGCGCAAATGTTTGTGGCGCTTTTCACCGCTTACCTCGCCGAGTTATTGCTCGAGACTGTCGATGCATGGGCGAACAAGAGATCACCGCGGTTTACCGGCGGTGCAATCAACTTCATAGATTTCCTTTTGCCTGCGCACATCTCCGGACTGGCAGTGTCGATGTTGCTGTATGCGGGCGGATTGCTGTTGCCATTTGCCTTTGCGGCGGCGGTGGCGATTGCGTCAAAGGCATTGTTCACGGTGAGGGTGAATAACGGTGAACGTCATTTTCTTAATCCGTCAAACACGGGCATCGCCGTGACTGTTTTTCTCTTTCCGGCTTTGGCGCCGATCATGCCATGGCAGTTTACCGAATCGTTGTCGAGTAATCTGAGCAGTGCGTTCCCGGTCGTGATTATCTGTCTTGGCACATTTATGAACGTGCGTTATGCGAAAAGAATGCCGCTGGTGCTTGGGTGGGTGTTTGCTTTTGCGCTTCAGGGAATCATTCGCTGTTTCGTGTACGATCTTCCGTTGGTGGTGGGACTGATTCCGATGACGGGTGTCAGTTTCGTCCTGTTTACCTTTTACATGATTACGGATCCGGGAGCGACGCCCAGCGATCGCTGGCAGCAAGTGGTGTTCGGGGCCGCGACTGCGTTCGTCTATTGCATTCTGGTCGTCAGCCACATTGGATTTGCCTTTTTCTACGCGTTGCTGATTGTTTCGTTTGTACGCGGCGCAATCCTGTTCGTTCAGAACGGGCGTCTGGTAGCTAAGCCTTCGTTAAGCTCTTCCTGAGCCCGTCTCAATCAAAAGTTGGAGATAGATATCGTCGCTTTGGTTGGTGACCAGCCAAACGGGGGGTGTTAATTTCCCTGCCACTTTCTTAGTCGTTCAGTTTCAATGCTCGTCCGTTATTGCAAGACAGTCGAGCGCGAATGCGATTATCCAAACTCCAAACCGGGCATGGCATTCGGCAAAAATTTTTGCTGGGATTGACGACTGTCTTGACGCTCTCCGAGCCATTCGACGTCCTCAAGACTTTTACCTACCGTCCCGAGTACTTTGGCAAACACTTCTGCGATCTGGGCCACGATTTGCTGCGTGGGCCTTCCGAATGGACCATCGGTGAACGAGAGTTGTTCGGCGCCTTCACCGCCAGTCTGAATCAGTGCTTGTTTTGAACGAAAGCTCACCGCGCGGTCGCGTGGACATTCCTTGGTCCTAAACTAACAGGCGAGATTTTTACGGATTGGCGGCACGCCAGGATTGATGAGCGGCTCCGTGCGACGTTGGCGTTTTTAGAAAAAGTCACGCTTGCCCCGAGCCAGCTTGGCGCTTCGGATCTTGCGAGTGTGCGGCGGGCCGGCGTGAGTGACCGCGCGATTCTCGATGCGACTTACGTTTGTGTCGGCTTCAACATCATAACGCGAATCGCGGATGCGCTTGGTTTCAAAGTGCCTGCTGAAGAACTGTTCCTTAGAGCGGCGAAGCTGTTGAGGCTCTTTGGTTACAGACGACTAAGCGGGTTCTGGACTTCCGGTTCCTCAAGAGACAATTGTCTTCACGATCCTTATGCAGGAAAGATGGAGCGACTTCGTTACGCCGTTCTCTCAGGTCCGGGATCGCTGTCGCCTCATGTGCGGCAGGCAATCAGCGAAGGCGGCAGACTCCCAGGCGCTTTAGAAGTTTTTGTTCAGAAGCTCACCTGCGCAGCCTCGACACTCACTGATGACGACATCGCCGAACTGCATCGAGCCCACTACACCGACGATCAAATCTTCGAAGCCATCGTCAGCGCCGCCGTCGGCGCCGGCCTCTTCCGCCTAGACGGTGTGCTAAGCCTCCTTCATACAAGTCCCTCTGAGGTGTTCACTGAGACCGGCACAGAATTGAATTGCGGTTTTGTTGCTGTATGAATTTAGCCAAGGCCAACCGCATCGGCTCGCTGATTAAACACGGCAGTTCGTGGACTGCTTCACGACTCGTGAATTTTGTCGGCTGCACGCTGTCGCCAGGCTTCGTTGTCAATTGCTTGTAGCGCCAACTCGACCCTCTCATGTTCGCCAGCCTCGGCTAGCCCGGTCGCTATGCTGGCAAGGGACTTCCATGAATCTACATCTGGCGCACCGCCGGCGCGATAAATTTTAATCGACTCCTTAGCTACAGCAATGGCTTCGTCCCACAGCCTGAGATACTCATCCCGCTGATTCATTTCCTTCCAGATGTGAGCGATGTCGTCGAGCAGGCTTGCCTTGATGTGGTCAGCACGCTTTCGTAACGTCACTAATGATTCTGCGTCTCTCAAGAGTCGTTCGGCTCGATCGTTTTGACCCGACTTGACCAATCGCGAAGCGATCTTGGTGAACGCAAAAGCCTGTTCGACTAAAACATCGGTTAGGTTGCTGTCGATCGGTATCGAGCGAGCAATGTTTTCAGCCCTCTCGGTGAAGCCAGCATCTGCAAGTTTCTGAGACAACGAAGCCAGTGCGTGTCCTCTTTCGTCTTCATTGTCAGTGATTCTGTGGGCCACAGCTTCGGCTCGATTCCACTCGCTGAAGCTTGCCAGGGCCATCGAATAGGCGCTGATCTCGAGTCCGGTCGGATGATGATTTGGTGGCTCCATTATTCTCTCGATGGAATCAAGTGGTTCAGCTTGCGGAAAACCTCCTGCTTCGATAACGGCCCCGATCATCAGCTTCATTTGTCCGTATTCCATCAAATGGTCGTCCTGACAATGTGTTCCTTAGAATGGAGTCCTGAACTCATTAGGCTTCAGATTCAGCTTCTTAGCATACGCAGACATCTCATCCGGAATGCTGCCTTGATTTTCCATTCCGCCAGGATAGTCGAGTGAAAAGTGAAGGTGACCGTTAGGATCTCCTTCTAAGATGGACCACCATACCTTCACTCCGATGACCGCGGGCACGATCAAATCGCCCGACTCAGTTTCTGTAATTGGTTTCCTGAACACCGCCAGCATCGGTACATTGTAGTCGCCTGCACGCGGCGATGGTAGGTCGCGAAAGACCGAGAGGTACCCATCTCGATCGCGAGGTTTGATCCTGAATCCTGCAGGAGCAAGTTCATTGGTCCATCTGTAGACAGTCACGAATTCGTATTCCTTCTCAAACTCCTTCTTTAGTAAGTCAATCGCGAGCTTGGTGCCGATTCCCAGGGCAAGACTGAATCCCAACGCCAGTGCACGCGGGGCAACTACTGTCGCCACCGTACCAGCTTTTGCCAATACCAGAGGCAGTCTAGCGGTGGTGGGAATCAGTTGTGCCTGTGTGTAACTAGCCTGAAATCTTCCATATTCGGCAGAGGTGGTCGTTGCCTCCGATAACGTATAAAGGCCACTGGGATCACTCCAATCGACCGGATTGTCATTGGCATAAAGATACTTGTGCAAACTAACAGGACTGTCCGGAGCACCTTCCATAAGATCCATACTCCAGAATCGTCCTCCCGACGGATCCATGTAGCGGGCACGCAGGTAGTAGAAACCAACATTCGCGTCGAACTGCTCGCCGCTGTAGAGGTAGTCGTTCGGCGTGGTTCCGGTGCGGGAGATGAGGTTGCCGAACGCGTCGTAGTCGTAGGTGTCGGTGATGGATGCGGAGGCGTCCGTTAGTTGACGCACCGAGCCGTGACCGTCGTAGCTGTAGAAGCTCAATGGACCACCGATGACGCGTTGGCTGATCAGGTCGTGGCCGTAGGTGAACTGCTTGACCACGGCGTTGTTTTGCAGTTCTTCGACGACTTGCGCGTATCCGGTGTGGTTGTTGGTATCGACCAGATAGTTGGTCGTCACGCCCGAGACGGTTTTCGAGACGCGATTGCCGTCGCCGTCGTAGACATAGGTGACGGCGCCGTTGTTCAACGACGTCAGCTGGTTTTCGAAGTCGTAGGCGTAGCTATTGGTGTTGGACGCGGTCGTGTTGCCGTTCGCGTCGTACGTATCGGAGTTGAGCCGGTCGTTCTGGTCAAAGGTGGAGGCTTGTGAAGGCACACCGATGACGGTCGAAGTGCGGGAGAGGCGATTGCCGACGGCGTCGAGGTTGTAGCTGACCGCGCCGTTAACGCTGTGCGTGTCGTTGTTGATTGTCTCGCTGGTCACGCGGTACAAGTCGTCATAGGTGTAAGTGACTGTGCGCCCGCTCAACTCAGTGACGGCCGTGCGATTGCCAGATGGTCCCAGCGTATAGTTGTAATTTGAGAGCGCCGTCGCGCCGGCCGTCGTGCCCATCGAGGTCAAGCGGTTCAGCGTGTTGTAGCTGTAACTGGACTTAACGCCATTCGGATAGAGATAACTCTCCAGATTACCGACGTCATCGTAGTTGTATGAAGTGACGCCGCCATTCAACGCCAGCAGTCGGTTGTCTTTCGTCGTGCTCAGGCGGTTCAGCACGTCGTACGAATAGTCCACACTGACGCCATTTGTATTCGACGAGCGTGTGGTCAGCAGATTACCGCCGTCGTCATAGGTATAACTCAAGGTGCCAAACGGCGTTTGCTTACTCTCCAGTCGATTGCGCCCGTCGTATGTGTAGACGGTCTGGCCTGCCGCGTCCGTCATCGTCGCGCGCTGACCGTTTGCGTTGTAGGTGAAACTCACGCTCGGCTGGTTCAATGATGCATCCGGCGTCTTAGTTAGCAGTCGCCGCATCACGTCGTAAGTGAACGTAGTGGTTTTGCCGTTGAAGTCGGTGCGACTGGCCAGACTTCCACCCGTGTCGTAGCTGTAAGTCTCAAACTGTCCCGCTGGCAACATGCGCTTCACGCGGCGTCCTAACTGGTCGTACTCAAAACGCATGGTGTGACTATTGGCATCAGTTTGGGTTAACTGCTGGCCCAGTTCGTTGTAACTGTAAGTGGTTTCCTGGTTGAGCGCGTCTTTGACCTTCGCCAGCCGGCCCAGTTCATCGTAGAAGAACTGGGTTGTCTTGCCGCCCTGATCTGTCTTCGACACATTGCGGCCCAGCGCATCGTAAACCGCCGTGTCGAAACTGCTGTCGTGATAAAGGGTCTTTACGCGCTGATTTCTATCGTCGTATTCCTGCGTGGTTGTATGCTGCAGCGCATCGGTCATCGTTAGCTGATTACCGTTGGCGTCATAAGTGAAGGTGGTCTCCTGATTAAGGGCGTTGCGGACTTTGGTGCGTCGTCCTGCATCGTCATAGAAGTGGCGTGTGATGTTGCCGCGTGCATCGGTAGTGGTCAGTACTTGCCCCGCTGCGTCATAGCTCGTGCTGGTGAAGGTGTTGTCGGAGTAGGTCGTCTTGATCAGCCGCCCCAGTTCGTCGTACTCGAACGTGGTCACCCGACCGGCGCGGTCTTTGCTGGTTAAGCGATGTCCTTCCGCATCGTAGGTTGCTTCCTCGTGCGTGCCGTCCGGATAATCGGTACGCGTTACGCGAGCCATGTCGTCGTAAGTAAACTCGGTACGATGGTTCAGTTGATCGATCGTGGCGCTCTTCTGTCCGATAGCGTTGTACTCGACGCGTGTGAAGGAGCCATCGGCAAACGTCGTCTTGGTCAAGCGGTTTAGCTTGTCGTAGGTGAAGGTAGTGGTGATCGTCTCAGGCTGGCCCTGCGCGTTGGTGCGTGTCACCGTCTGAGTGGTGAGGTTTCCGTTCTGGTCATAACCATAGGTGGTGACGTGACCGAGCGCATTGGTCTCGCTGCTCAGTCTGCCAGCGGCATCGTAATCATAGTGAGTGACGTGGTTCAGCGCGTCTTTCGCCGTCGTCCGCTGCCCGGTGAACAGGCTGTAGGTGAAGGTGGTCGTGTGGTTGAGTGGATCGGTCGTGGTGAGCATATTGGTGCCCGCCGGGTCGTAAGTGTTCGTGGTTAACTTGTTACGTGCATCGGTGACCGTCAACACCTGTCGCGCGCCGTTGTAGGTAAAGTGCGTGACGTGGTTCAAAGGATCGGTGATGCTGGTGCGATTGTCCGCGGCGTCGTAAGTGTAAGTGGTGGTCTTGTTGAGCTGATTCGTCTCGGTCAAGACGTTATCAAGATCATCGTAAGTGAAGGTCTTGATACCACCACGCGCGTCTACTTGGCGCAGCACGTTCCCGCGTTCGTCAAATTCATAGCGTGTTTCGCGGCCAAGTCGATCGGTGATCGTCTCCACTCGCCCGGCGATGTTGTGATCGAAGGCGAGCGTCTTATTGAAAGCGTCCTTCTGACCGATCAGGCGACCGGCTGCGTCGTACTCGTTGGTCAACATATTGACGCCACGAGCATCCACCATCGTCAGCAGGTGATGATCTGAGTTGTAGGTGAAAGTGGTGGCGTTGTTCTCGCGATCGGTAAACTTAACCAGGTCGCCATTGTTGTCATATTCGTAAGTTTGGAAATTGCCGTTGGGATCGGTGATCTTCGTGATTCGACCCAGAGTATCGCGCTCGAACGCGATGCTCTTGCCGGATGAGTGGATCACACCGCCCGCATTGATCGTCAGCGTGTTGCCGTAGGGATCACGAATACTGCTGACGCCTGTCTGCTGGTCGATCACATAGCTAATGCCTTCCGCCGTGGTCAGACGGAACGTGAACGAGTTGAAGATGTCTGGATTGTTCTGGTTGAGCAGACGCACTGGTCCCGGAATACTGCCCAGCGTTTCTACGAGAATGTCGTTTGGCCCAACCACTTCGAGCGTCGCGTGCGTACCCGGCTGCGGCGTGAACGTCAACTGCGCCGACGTCACCGGCACGAATTGCTGGCAATGAATCGAGGTCGAGGCCAGGAACTTGAAGACCTTGCCATCGCCAAACGTCACAGAGACCTTGTGTGGACGGCTCGGTTCGAGACAGTAAGTCGGAATCACACCGCTCGAGGCAGTTTGGTGCCAGCTCAAGCCCAGCACACCTGTCTTCTCGATACGAGCGTTGCGCAGACCCATCTGCCAACCCACGCCAAAGTCGCCGACGCGTTTGTCGCGGCTGTCGTAACTGCGAATGACTTCGATCGGCAGACCTGCAACCGGGACGTTCAAGTCGCTGAACGCCAATTGCAGTTGGCCCAACTTGAAGTTCTTATCGACGAGAACACTGATCGACGTGAACGAACTTTGTCCGTACTCGTCTGTTGACCTCAATCGCACGGAGAACGTGCCGTTGAGCATCAATGTTGTGTCAAGCGTGCCGAGCAGGGCATTTGTTACAGCGCCACTGCCGGAACCAAACTGCGTCCAGATCTGATTGGCGGCACCGTCGTTAGTGTTGAGACTGTATTCCACAACCCAATCGCCGTTGCTGACTGAGCCGGTCACTGCCGTCGGCGCTGTTAATTCAATGCCGTCCTCCGGCGAAGTGATCTCAACTGTCGGTCCCGCAACGTTGTCAATGACCGTGATGGTTATGTCGTCACTGCCGCTCAGCGCAGTGTCACTCGCCGTGAGACGCAGAACATACGTGCCGATGGCACTGAACTGCGCTCCGGTCATACTATGGTTCGCGTTCAGGAACGTTACATCGCCCGGACCACTGACCTTGGACCAAAGCGTCGTCAGGTTGCCTGATGGCAGGCCATCGTCGCTCGCACTGCCATTGAGCTGGGCAGATTGCGACAAGAGGACTGTTTGATCGGCTCCGGCTATGGCGATGGGAGCCTGATTCGCAGGCGTGACGATCACGCCAACGTCCGCACTCACAGTGAAAGCGCTATCCGTGGCGCTCAACCGCAAGACATAACTGCCAACGGCACTAAACTGAGCAGTAGTTGCAGCGCTGTTCGCATTGCCAAATGTGACGGTACCTGGGCCACTGACTTTGCTCCAGGTAATCACAAGCGTGCTGCCGACGGGTAAACCATCGTCAGTCACCGTGCCGTTTAGTGCGGCCGTGTCAGGCAGCGCGATAGTTTGACTTTGTCCCGCGTTGACTACCGGCGCTTGATTGATAGGCTCGGGGTTCACCGTGATGGTCACGTCAGAGCTGGCAGTCAATTCCGAGTCGTCGCCGGTCAGACGCAACACGTAGGTTCCAGCCGCGCCGAAGCTTGCGGTCGTCGTCAATGACGAAGGAGTCGCAAACGCGACGTTTCCTGGCCCACTAACTTTGCTCCACGTTTGCTGCAGGTTGATACCTTCCGGTAATCCGTCGTCTGTAACTGTGCCGCTAAGCGTGACGGAGTTTGTGGGTAGCGTGATCGTTTGATTGCCGCCTGCGTTGACCACTGGCGCGAGATTGGTTGCAGCAGCGTTGACTGTGATCGTGACGGTGCTGCTCGCGGTCAAGAAAGCGTCATCCCCGGTCAATCGCAGTACGTAAGTGCCCGGAGTAGTAAATGAAGCGTTGGTGATTGCGGAAGTGGAATCGCTGAAACCAACGTTACCTGGTCCGCTAACTTTGCTCCAGGCTTGGGTGAACGTGCCGCAATACAAACCGTCGTCGGTGACATTACCGAGCAACTTAGTGATGGCGGCACCGGAAGTGAACCGCAGCGAGAGCGCGTCGAAGAGACCCGCACCGTTGCCTCCTGCCGGTCCAGTGCTATTGAGACGCACACGAACCCATGCGGAGCCATTCGGTATCGGTGTGGTGGACTCAAGCAGTTGCCACGTGGTGCTGGTGGTTACTTGATTGAATGTGATCGTACCAAGCGAGACGTTCTTGGGTTTGTTGATGAATTCGAGAGTGATGTTCGCGCTGGCTGTTGGCACATCCGGCCGCACGCGCACGTAGGCCTTGAAGGTTATATTCCCGCCGGCAGGCAGACCGGCGAGGTCTACGTCCTGGCTCAGCACCGACGTTGGCGCCGGCCCATTGCTCTGAGTGTAGAAATAAGTATTGCCACCTCTCGCTGTTGGCAGATTGTTAGTGCCGGCCGGAGCTTGCGTCCAGGTGGTGCTGGCAACTTCAGTCCAGTCAGGAATCTCTCCGTTTACGAGCGGCTTTTCGTTGCTCGGATTCTGGATCAGGTTCGTGCCCTGGCTAATTGTTTGCGGTGAACCGGCTGAAACAGTTGGAGGCTGATTTACCGGCGCGGGATCGACGATGACCTGCATATCGTCGAAGCTCGACAATAAAGTGTCGGAAGTCGTCAGGCGCAGCACATACGTTCCGGCCACATTGAATGAAACGGTGGTGGTGGCGGCCCGGTCATTGCTGAAGTTGGGGTTTCCGGGTCCGCTGACCTTCGTCCAGGTGTAAGTCAACGGTCCGTCAATTGGAAATCCGTCATCGGTCGCTGAACCCTGCAAAGGAATTGTCAGGCGGGTGCAAACGGTCTGCGGGCCATGCTGATCGGGACCGGCATTCGTGATCGGAGCCTGGTTTGGCGGCTGCCAGTATCGTTTGGCCTGATCTGAGCCGTTCGCCGTCGAGGTCGCCACAATCGTGTCGAAGCCCGGGTTCGCGCCGGTATAGCAAAACTGTGCGAGGCCAGACGCATTCGTTTGCACAGTGCCAGTAGTGGTGTTCGCACCGGTTACGCTGAAAGCTACAGGTGTGTTGACCACTGGTCCGTTGTTTTGATCGCGAACTGTGGCGGTCAAACAAGTCTGATTTCCCGGCAGGCCAAAAGCATCCCGCGGAGTCAGTGTGGTCCTCCCGGCCAGCGCGAGGGGCGATAACGCCATCCCTGCTGGAAAACCATAGGCGTCGAAATCTTTGTAACCATAGAGGAGGGCGCCGAACGGGGACGTATTGGTGATGGTATGACTGCCAACGCTGAGTGGCAGTTTCGCCCCCGAATATCCACTGCTACCGATAGCGCTAAAGCTGCCGGCTCCAACTGCACTTCCATCCAACAACAAACTACTCAGCGCATTATTGGGAACTACCACGTTGACGAAATGACTGGCGAAGCCGGTTGTCGGAGTGGCAGTCGTATAGCTCGACAATAACTGCTCGACCGGGGGAACTATGGCCATGAAAGGATCCCCGCCGGTGTTATCGAATCTGAGACTGTTTGAATACTGCGCAACCAGGACAGGCTGATCCGCGGTGATCTGCGACGACGCGGTCAGGATTCGCTCGTCTAACTGGCCGCGATTCAACGTGGCTACTACCGACCCGTTGATGCTTACGTGCGTGTTGTCTCGTGAAGCAATGACTCGGATAGTGTCGCCACCTGTGCGCGTCGCGAGTGGCACGGTGAGGAAGCTCGTGCCCCATTTATCGATGGAGGGGAGTTGTTCGATCAGGTGGTTGCAAGCAACGGAATTGCTTGGAATGTTGGTGCATGCGTGCCCTCCGAAGACAGCGATCGGCTTGTTGGCCGAAATCGTACTGCCGCTGAGATCACCGGTTGCCGATCTGCCTACCAGGAGATACGTCTGGCCCTGGTTCAGATTAATTCGGTAAGGCGTGCTGCCCTTGAGTAGAATCGGGCCGACGCTACCGGTTGTTTGCACATCCTCGGACGGCGTGATGTCGACAGTCGTGCCATCGGCAGTGGCAACGAGCGAGAAGAAGCTTCCTGCCAGCGTGCCATTCTTATATCCCAAGTTGATGTATTCAGTGCCAAGTACGCTGACTGGAATTCCGAGGTAACCATCGGTACTGTCAAGGCGGTAGTCGAGACCCTGTACTGTGACGGGTTGTTGAGCAGTCACATGAATGCCCTTGTTGTGTATGAAGTTTTCAAGAGACTGAAGCGCGGTAGACGGAAGGGTTACCTTCGTAACCGTCCCGGGTGTCACCGCGAAATTCTGCGAAAACGAAATGCCTGGCACACTGACGTTACCGGTGGTTGCATTCTCACCGGAAATCATCAGCGACAACTCTCCAGGACTAATTGCAAACATCAACCAGAAGTCGGTGCCCGTGGACGCGGACGAATTGACAGTCACAGTCACATCGTCGGAGGTGGTCAGCAACGAATCGCTTGCCGTCAGACGCAACACGTAAGTTCCTGCAATGCTGAAACTCGCATTGGTGTTTGGAGTTGAGGCATTGCCGAATGTTACTGTTCCCGGTCCACTAACCTTCGACCATGTTGACGAGAAGTTAACGCACGCAGGTAGTCCGTCATCGGTTACGGCGCCATTGAGCGTGAGTGAGCCGGCGCCCATCAGGGTCGTCTGATCAGCTCCGGCGTTTACCACTGGCGCCACGTTCTGCGTGCTGAATGAATACTGGAGGTGATCGATCTCCATGCCGCCGACAGTGTTCCAAATCTTGATCGCAGAAACACCGTCCCGGTTGTAAACACCGAGGAAATTGTCTTCTGCAGTTCCGCCATTATTCGACAGGTCCGGGAAGTTGAATGGACCAGTAGCTCCCATCGACACGCCATTGCGATCAAACGCTTCGAAGAATACCTGGCCGGCCCCGTCTGTCCAGACAAGCCCTGCATGGGTCGGAAGATTACCGAGGGTGGTGGCGTTGAAAGTAAACTTGATACCTGCCGATCCCGTAGCGGTGAAGTAGGAATCGCCTGCCAGGCCGCTGCCGTCAATCACGCCGTCGTCGCCGTCGACCGAGTCGTGCAGAGTGGAACCAAACACAACACTGCTGACGCCGCCGGCACTCGCCGTAACGCCGGGCGTATTGAAGAGATGATCTTCAAAGTTCTCGAGATAGAAGTAGGTCGTATTGCGACCACTGATCGGACTGTCGGCAAAGCTCAGGTACGGCGTCGGGCCAAAGTACAGAGATGAACCAACATCAACCGCGTTCACAGTGACGTTGATATCGTCAGTGGAGGTAAGTTGAGAGTCGCTGACGGTAAGACGAAGGACATACTTGCCCGCAGCGCTAAATGTGACGCTGGTTTGCAACGCGTTTGGATTTGCGAAAGTCACGTTGCCGGACCCGCTGATCTTGGTCCAACTCGCCGTGAGCGAGCTACCACTCGGAACGCCATCGTCCGTCGCGGTGGCGTTGAGAGTAACGCCGCACGGGAACGTGGTGGCTTGATCCGTGCCTGCATTCACCGTCGGCGCGAGGTTCAAGGTGACGCTCGCGTTATTGCTGCTGGCCAGGTACAAGCTATCGGTTACAAAGCTTGCGGCAATCGTTGCCACGATTGCATTCGTGGCGATTGGCAGAGTGATTTCGGCAACTCCGCTTGCATCGGTGGTCGCCGTACCGTTGGTTCCATTGATAGTGAATTGAATCGTTCGATTCGCGACGCCCGCATTCGCAAAGGTGTCGGTCAGTTTTGCGCGGCTGCGGAACTGGCCCGGCGACTGAAGCACATTCTCCACGAACGTAAGCGAAGTCGCGCGCTTGTTGACTGTATAGATCGCGCTGTCTGAAGCGGCGCCGCCGTCCTTATCGGTGATTGTCAGCACGGCCGTATATGTGCCCGGAGTGCTGTAGGCGTGCGTGACAGTCGCATTGGCGGTTGTGCAATTGACGCACGACGACGTCTGACCGTCTCCAAAGTTCCATTGACCCTGCAAGGTAAGTCGATCGACTGTTCCCTGGTCCGTAATAGTCGCAGGCACACTGGTCCACTGTTCTCCCCAAACAACCGTCTTGCCGTTTGGAATATCGACAACCGGTGGGAAGTTAAGAACCGTGATGCTGTTAGTTGACGAGTGAGTAAGGCCCTGAACATCGCCGACGGTCAGGCTTGCATTGAACAGACCGTTGTCCTGGTATGTGTAGATACTGCTTGAGGCAAACTGCGAGAGCGTGCCACCGTCGCCAAAAATGTAACGACGTTGCGCAGTCGGTTGCAGCATGAGCATCGTAAAGTCTATGAAACGAAGCTGCTGACCTTCGTAAGCGATGATCGAAGAGTTGGTGAACTGCGGGCGCAACGATTCAACCACGCGATAGGTTGACTGGCGCGAGTGCGTCAGCCCCGTGTGATCTGTAACCGTGAGGGTAACAGTGTAATTGCCCGGCTGGGCATAGGTGTGCAATGGATTTCGCTCCGTGCTCGTGCCGCCGTCGCCGAAGTCCCACGCCCACGAAACGATTGGACCGTCGGAGTCAGTCGATTGATCAAGGAAACGCGTAGTGGTTCCGATCTCGTCGGTTGAGTACACATAGAAACTGGCGACACCGATGCGCGCGAATTGATAGTTGTTCTTCAACAGCAACCTGACGAAGCGCGCCTGGGTGGTCGGGAAATAGAAATCCTGTAGTTGAGTGTTGTTGGCGAAGGTGCCGGAAAGCACAGTCGTGAACGAACTGTCAGCGGAATCTGTAGTCGAGACCTGGAAGTCAAAATCCTTCGGGGCGCCGTAGAAAGTGTTCGCCGCGATTGCCGGACGCAAGGCGAAGTGATTGATATTCGCCAGCTCACCGCGAGGCATGACCAGCTTGATCCATTGATTCGTGGTCTGGCCGTTTGCAGTGGACCAAACCTGATTTAACGGATCGAGATCGATGCAGTTTGACGCGAGCTCGTCCTGACTGGAGAACGCAATGATGGCCGAGCCGCGCACTGGGTAGATGAGTGCCTCAACTTCTCGCACCCCAATTCTGCTCGCGCTGTAACCGTTCTTCCAGAAGAACTGTACATACTTGGCATCAACCGGATTCGGGAATAGAAATTCCTGCGGCGAACTGCTCGCCGTTGTGGCCGTCCCACTAAACACGGTCGTGAACGCGCTGTCGTTAGTGGTCGTGGTTGAAACGCGGATATCGAAATCTTTTGGCCCTTCCGAGTTTGTCGCGGGCAAAATGCGAACGCCGTAAAGCTTCTGCAAGGCTTCATCGGTAAGCGCTGTCTTGACCCAGACGTTTGTGACAACGCCACTCGGCGAGGTCCACGTGCTGTTGGCATCAGCATCGAAGGCTGCCTCCGCCGGATTTGCGCCACTCTGGAGTTCTCCCGAAACCCCAACCACGCGCGCGCCGCTGCTGGTCACAACGTCGAAAACGGGGGTGGCAATGGTTGTTGCGCTGCCATTCTGAGTCGTAAGCGGCACGTACTTCACATAACGCGCTTGCACCGGCCCACCCGGAAACAGGACCGTCTGAACCGCGCCAACATTAGGCAAGGTTGCCGAAAGTACTTGGGTAAAAGACGCCGCATCGGGAGTTGTTGAGGAAACCCAGATCTCGAAGTTCTTCACGCCATTTGGCAGTGGGAGACCACTGTCGAACCAGGTCGCAAGCTTGACACCTTTGATCGTCGCGGGTGCGCTGCCACCGAGTTGAATGATCGCAAACTGGTTTGTGGTGTTCGTCGTGACCCAACCACCACTCAAGTAACCGAGCAGACCGTTGGCGGAGTTTGAGCCGCCGCCATAACTGAAGCTGTGAATCGCGCCGCCGTTCATGTAAAGCGCGGGCGATTGGCTGAGCGCGCCATTGACATTTCCAGGAAGCGAGACAACGGCATCGACACTGCCGACTGCAACCGGATTGAAAGTGCCGGTTTGAATGGTGCCGCTTCCGGCGTGATTTGTTTTGGGCAGATACCTGATGTAACGCGCTCGTGCTGGTCCACCCGGAAAAACGAACTCCTGCAACAGTCCATTGTTGACGTACGTTGCATTGAGCACCGTCACAAAGCTGGTGTCGTCGGAGGTGGTGGCGGAGACCTGGACTTCGAAGTCCTTGACGTTTGCTGTGCCTGTGCCGGCCTGATGACCTTGAATACGAACGCGATCGAGATAAACACTCTGCTGATCGTAGAGTTCTATTTGTGCAAACTGGTTTGTCGGGCCGTTCGTGGTCCAACTGGTGGAGGGATTGCTATCCAGAATGAGATCTGGGGCAAATGAGCTACCGGGCGACCCGGAGGAGGAAATTACAAAACCGCCTGCCACACCCGTCGATTGCGGCACGACGAAGTTTGCGTTCGGTGGCACACGTGGATCGATGACTGTTACGGTTAACTCGTCGCTGCCTGTCAGTTCGGTGTCATTCGCGCTCAGACGCAGGACGTATGTGCCTGGGACACTGAAGGCCGCGGTAGTCGACGTCACTGAAGCATCACCAAAAGTGACATCACCGGGACCACTGACCTTGGTCCAAAGCGTCGTGAGCGTGCTGCCGAACGGCAGACCGTCGTCCACCACGGTGCCATTGAGTGAAGCAGTGGCAGGCAGGCTGACGGTCTGATCAGCGCCGGCGGACACCGTCGGTGCGAGGTTTTGTGGAATGACGATGACTTGCACATCGTCTGAAGTGGTGAGTTGCGTGTCTGTCGCTGTGAGCCGTAACACGTATGTTCCGGCAACGCTGAAGCTGGCAATGGTATCGAGGCTCGAAGCGTTACCGAATGTCACTGTTCCCGGCCCACTAAGCTTTGACCATGAAGTAGACACACTACTCCCTCTCGGGTATCCATCGTCAGTGACTGTGCCGTGAAGCGCGGCTGAAGCCGGGAGCGTGATCGCTTGATCTGTTCCGGCATTGACGACTGGCGCCTGATTCACTGGGTCGACGACGATCGTGATCTCGTCCGTAGTCGTGAGCTGTGTGTCTGTTGCGGTCAGCCGCAACACGTATGTTCCAGGCTCACTAAAGCTGGCGGTGGTGACGGTGACGTTCGCGTTCGAGAAAGTAACTGTTCCAGGTCCGGAGACTTTGGACCACGTCGTTGAAACGGTGGCATTCAGCGGCAAATCGTCGTCGCTGAGACTCCCGTTCAGAGATGCGGTGGCAGGAAAGACGAGGGTTTGATCGTTGCCTGCGCTGACGAGCGGCGCCTGGTTAGGCGGCGTGACTTTCACAGTCAGCTCATCGAAACCACTCAGCGTTCCGTCGGATGCGGTAAATCGCAGGATGTAATCACCGGCGGTCGTGAACTTGGCAGTGGTTGTTGCTTGATTTGCATTCCCGAAAGTTACTTCGCCCGGACCGCTGGTCTTGGTCCAGGTAACAATAAGTGTGCTGCCCAGCGGCAATCCGTCATCAGCCGCGGAACCGTTGAGATTAATCGTGTCTGCGGGAAGAGAGATGATTTGATCGTCACCGGCATTCGCTGTCGGCGCCTGGTTTGGCGGCGTGACGACGATAGTCAGATCATCCGTCGTCGAGAGCTCGCCGTCGCTGGCTGTCAGACGCAAAACGTATGTTCCGGGCGCACTGAAATTCGCTGTCGTCAGTGTAGCCGGCGCAGCAAAAGTAACTGTTCCTGGTCCGCTGACCATACTCCAGCTAGTCGTGAGCGTGCTGCCAAAGGGCCAGCCATCGTCGGTAGCGGTGCCGTTTAAGTCAGCATTTGCGGGCAGAGAAATGATCTGATCTGCGCCGGCACTTACCGTTGGCGCCTGGTTTTGTGGATGGACCGTGATCGTGACTTCGCTTTGACTCGTCAACTCGCTGTCGGTCGCCGTGAGTCGCAGCACGTAGGTTCCTGATTCGCTGAACGTCGCTACTGTTTCTTTCAAAGCCGGATCTTCAAACGTAACGGTGCCCGGACCACTGATCTTGGTCCAGGTCGTGACCAAGCTGCTCCCAGTGGGCAATGCGTCGTCCGTGACAGTTCCGTTCAACGTGGCGGTGGAGGGAAGCGCGATTGTTTGATCTACACCGGCATTGACAGTCGGCGGTTGGTTTTGTGGCTCAACCGTGATTGTGACTTCGTCAAACGCAGTCAGGCTTGTGTCGCTCGCCGTCAAACGAAGCACGTATGTTCCGTGCGTGCTGAACGCAGCAGTTGTCGAAACCGCATGTTCGTCCGCGAACGTGACTGTGCCTGGCCCACTCACCTTGCTCCAGGTTGTGGTCAGACTACTGCCCTCAGGTAGACCGTCGTCTGTTGCGTTGCCGTCAAGCGAAGCGGAACTGGGCAGAGTAATGCTCTGATCGGCGCCGGCATCGACAGTCGGCGAATGATTCTCAGGCGCTTCGCGTGTGACCGTGATCGAAACTGTCGTTTGATTACCTGCCTGATCAACTGCACGCACGGTGATCTGATTCGCTCCGAGCGCGAGGGAGACATTTGCCAGCGTCCAGGTGTTGGTGGAACTGTTGTAAGAGGCTTCGACGTCGTTGACGTAAACATGCGCTACGCCCGATCCTGAATCGGAAGCCGTGCCAGTGACAGTTATTTGGGTTTCAGTTTTGGTGGAGTTGTTGTCGGGACTTGTGATCGCAAGTAGCGGCGCGGTGGTGTCGGTTCCGGGAACGGTGCCGGTAATGTTGATGATCAGGTACGAGCCAGGATCACTCGCCAGACTTATGTCCAACTGATTTTGCGCGTTGAGCGTGATCGTCCGATCGAGCGAGGCGACGTTTTGGTTGAGATCGCTTTGCGTGAGAATGCTGACGCCGTTCACTTTGATCGTCGCACTCGAAACGCGATACGAACCGTCGAGTGATCCGTTCTGAATGTGCAGCGTGTAAGGCGACGTTGTTCCCGCGGGCAATGAAAACTGTTCTACATACTGATTCGGCTGACCAGTCGTGCGATCGAATCGTCTTGGACCAAAGATCGTCATCGCGGACCCGGACATCACCGGCCAAACGGCTCCCAGCACCTTGCCGCCGTTGAGCGTCACCGTGTCGGCAATAACACGTCCCCGAACCTGCGAATTGCCGCTCAACCTCGCGTGTCCGTTGTAAGCACTGATCAGAGCGGACACCTGACTGCTGCCTTTGATATTCAATTTTGCGCCGAGCACATTCAGACGCACGTCGGCCGGAGAGGTGTAACTGCCAAGCGTCAACGCGCCGCTGTTGATCGTTAGATCCTTCGCCACGTTGATCACCACAGCGCCGGTGGCTTGCAACCTTGCACTGCCGTCGAGATTGAAAGTGTTGGCAAAGTTGTAAGTGCCCGCCGAAAGATTCACCTGGCTGTTGCCGTTAATGGTGAGCGTGCCGTAGTCACCCGGGGGCATATCGACAGTGATATGTGAGCCGTTGATATTGAGATCGCGCACGGTTTGCCAGTCGCCGATCGACGCAACTTGGGCTTGTGAACTGACGGTGACGATGCGTGTGCCTGCAGCCGTGGGAACAGAACCGGCTACAACCGGCAGCTCGACAGCGTCGGAATGCGTATGAATGCGACCGGGAAGATTCGCGTTGTTTGCCAGCGTCAACGTGTGACTGTTGGGACTACTCGATCCGCCATCCTCTACCACGCCGCCGTGCTGCGCGCCGTTGTTTACCTGGACCGAAGGAGCGCCGGGCAGATAAACATCAGACGTGATCGAGATCGTGTTCGTGATCGTGAACGACTCGCCCAGCAACACACGCAGCGAACCATCGATCAATCCGTTGTTGAGTGTCGGCTTGTGACGCGAAATGACGGCGTCGGTGATCGTCTCCGCGACCGGCGGCTCAGGCGTTAGAGCAGGCGACAACTCATTTTCGAGCGCGGATTTGTAAGGTGCGCGATTTAGCGTCGATCCGCGCAGGGCTTCGCCTGGCAACAGGTTCGTGCGGGCATAAGTGACGCGGCTGAACAGCGGCAGGAACTGCAGCAACAGTGCACAGATCAGCAGCAGCGCAATCGATCGCCGCCCTAAAAGCGTGGAATTAATGTGGGAGTGGAAGGTGTTAGATACACGTAGAGACACCGAGCGGCGGATCGAGTGGGGGGTAAACATTTTGCTCCTTCGTCAGCAGCCGGATACAGCGGTGCTAAGGGTTGGGGATACAGATCTAGGCCGCTAAGTATCCAGTCGTCGCGAACGTTGATTGTTAAATCCGGTATCTAAGATGGGCTGGGCTGAGTTACCGGACCCTCTGTCATGAGGCCCACCGAAAGGAGGTGGACCTTTTGGGCCAACGAGGAATTTCCGAAATGAGTCGAAGTTCGTTCCGGAAAATTCTGGGCAGCCCGAAGTTTCAAAAGCGCCGTGGACTTTAAGTGCAAACCATGGCCGCTGTCAATAGGACGAGTCGCACCTTTGGCGAAGTGACTCGCAGCGTCCGCGTTGAAATTAGTGTGGCCAGGGACGGAATCAAGTCAGGGTTTGAATTCTTTCCGAGCTTTTTCTTTTTGCGCTTCCTGCCGGTCACTAACTATTTGTTGTACTTCAGGGATGCGTACTTTTATCCAGCTTCCACCTGCATCTGTCGAGGCCCACATTTCAAAGCCGTGACAGTGAAGTGTTTTGAAGGATGCCAAATTTGAAGGTTCCCAATTCTCCGGTCGAGGAAGATTGAAGGCTTCAGAAAATTTTGAAATGAAGTCGTCAACGTTCTTCCATTCTATACCGGTGTAGGTGAAGGCGTATTCTGAGAGACGGTTGTCGAGGAACACCACGGAAAAACTATTAACTCCTGCAAACTTCGGCTTCGGTAATAGAGTAGTCGGTATCGAGAATCCGACTACCCCAAATCGCTGATCAGCAGTCGATATCTGTGCTCGAATGTAGGGTTCATCGCTGCTGCCGGGAAACATCTTGAGTACTTCTTCCGAGCTCATGCCTAAGCGAGCGTCGCGAATCTTGGGTGCTTGAGCGAGTGTGAGTGAACACTTTCCAACAGGAGTAGTCTGCTGGGCTTGAACCAATGTCAGGGCCCCTAGAACAGCGATAAAGATCGCTGAGATAGCTTGCTTCATAATCTACCTCCGTGCAAACCATTAGAGAGTTTTTAGCAGGGAGAGGATTGTTGTAGGCAGGATATTATCCGATCACTATGGGTTTGGGCGACTCCTTGGAGTGCGGCTCCCTAACCCTGCACTTCATGAATCCGACTCTAGTAGGTCCGAGCCGTCGTCTATGGGCAAACTGGCGCAGAAAACTGACATAAATATTGAAGACCTCGTTAACCGAATTACTAACGAGGTTATTCGCCACCTCGGTGAACGACCGCTTCACAACTCGTGTTGCGTTTCTTCGGCTGTCATTTCAGCACAAAAGGAAAGGCAAGCCGTACAGCGTTAGAAGTTCTAACGTCACTTCTTTGACTTTAGCTTCTGATCCGTCTAAATATCTGCTGCGCCCTCGAACCATTCCTTATGCAGCACGACCCCAAAGACGACAGTTCAGACTCGATGCTCGCTCGTTTCCTGAGTGCTAAGTCGGAATCGATCTCGGATGAATTGCTGCGCGCGATCATCGCTGAACATGCCGACCCAATTATCAACAAAATACTTAGAAGCAAGCTGCGAGTGTCACTTAATGGACGCGGTACTCAGCAAAACCAGGACGCGCTGGAGATAGCCGGCGATCTGCGGGCTTCGATTATCGCAACCTTGCGTGCCCTGAGGCAGAATCCAAACAAAGCGGCAATCGCCAATTTCTCCGACTATGTCGCCATCAAAACCTATTCTGCGTGTGCTGACTATTTTCGCGAGAAGCATCCGCAGCGGTGGCGGCTAAAAAGCTTGCTGCGCCGCCGCTTGAGACAGAACCCGCGATTTGCTTTGTGGCAAGCTGAAGATAAGCGATGGTATGCAGGTTTCCGCAGATACGAGGTAACTCGATCCGCAGCGGAAGAACCCGACGCCTCTGAATCAATTACACATCCGACGGACGGCAGACTGAGTGCGGCTCAGTTGAAGTCTGATGAATTCCTCGGTGTCTTGTTCGAGCGCTCCGGTCGACCGATAGTTTTCGATGACATTGTAAGGATCGCCGCTGACACGTGGCACATCCACGATCCGCCCAGCGAATCGATTGATACCGGTGACTCTGAGAGAGATGATCTGCTTACGAGTTCAGAACCCAGAATTGATTTGGCCCTGGAGCAGCGATTGTTCTTTGAGCAGGTTTGGATTGAGGTGTGTCAATTGCCGGTGCTCCAACGTGCCGCTCTGTTGCTGAACCTCAAAGATTCAAGGGACGGGGGAGTGATTTCGTTTCTACCTTTCCTGGGTGTCGCTTCTAAAGAGGAGCTCGCCCGATTGTTGGAGATGCCTTACGCAGACTTTCAGAAGCTATGGAACGAGTTGCCGCTTGATGATTCCCGGATTGCGCAAATGTTTGGCATCACTCGGCAGCAAGTTATCAACCTGCGCAAAACGGCGCGAGAACGGCTGGCGCGAAGAATGAGAAAGCTCGAAGAGAAGTAAGAAATTTCAAACGCGATTGGTAAGAATTGGGAGAGAAGTACGGTTTAAGTAAACAGCAGGCCGGAAAAAACGGACGACGAATGACCGATCATCTTAGCGAAACCGAGGTTACTCTTTTCCGCGAGCGGACCATAGGGCCCGCAGAGCGGGAAAGAATTGACTCGCACGTTGCTCAATGTGACTCGTGCCTGCGTCGAATTCTGCCATCCGAAGATACAGCGCTGGTCTACAGTGAGTTAACGGAAGCTCTGCTGCCGGACGGCGCGGACGAACCTTTTCATCTGTCGAACGCAGAGGTCAGGGCGTACGCGAACGGGTCAATCGACCAGGCCGATAGAGTCATCTTTGAAAGTCACCTCGACATCTGCGATCAATGCAGCGAGGCGGTGCAATTGCTCGCGGCCAGCACACCAGTCGAAAGCGTTTCATCTTCGGCCAGGCAAGCCGAAATCCCGGCGCAACAATCCTACGCAGCATGGAGGACTTTTCGGCTTATTCCAGCACGCGCAGCAGCCGCAGTATTGGTTGTGGCATGTCTGGTCCTGGCATTTGTTGTGTGGCAGCGTTGGCATGCACGTTCTGACGATCAGACCGTTCAAAAGAACGGAACCCAAACTCCGTCGAGCACACCTGGAAGCGGCTCGCCAACGCCCGCATCGGCGGAAGCACCGAAGGGACCGACCTCCGATCAGCTCACAGTAGCATTGAGCTTGGAAGACAACGGCCGCAAGATTCAGTTGGATAACACAGGCAAACTAATCGGCTTGGAGGAACTTCCTGAAGCGAGTCGCTCGCTCGTGCGTAGTGTGCTGGCGAATAAGACCTTTTCAAAGCCAGAGGTGCTGGACAAACTGACTGCCCCTTCGATCACGCTCATGGATCCCACTGCCCGAGAAAACACGTTTGCATTGCTTGGTCCATCCGGGACAGTGATCACGACGGATCGACCTAACCTGCATTGGCAACCCCTGGCGGGAGCGTCAAGTTACACAGTTTCAGTGTTTGACGCAGACTTCAATCGGGTAACGCAAAGCACACCAATTTTAGTCACGCAATGGACCACACCATCACTGCGCCGCGGGATAATCTATTCGTGGGAAGTAGTGGCAGTAAGAAACGGGCAAGAGGTGAGGTCGCCGGTTGCTCCGGCACCCCGAGCTCAGTTCAAGATATTGGAAGCAGTCAAGCTACTCGAGTTAACCAACCTGAAAAAGCATAAGCCAATCTCACATCTCACCTTAGGTCTGACATTTGCGCGCTTTGGATTGTTGGTTGAGGCCGAGGGTGAACTGCAAATACTGGCGAGAGAAAATCCGAATTCCACTGTGGCCACGAGGCTGTTGCGAACTGTCCAGGAGTGGAGCAAGCGTTAGATCCCATTACCAACGACCACGAATCCTGACCAGAAAAACGGATGGCGATATTTGGGGTCAGCCATCAGTTTAATCGCGGCCTGCCTGAGAGCCTCAGCCGCGCCGGTTCGCATCTTCCCAGACTGGAGGTTGCGGTGGAAATCTATCATCAGCCGAGCGGTGCTGGCAGAGTCGACCTTCCATTGGCTCGCTACTGTGGTTGAAGTGCCGGCGATGAATAGAGCCCAGGACATTCCGATCAATCCTTCACCCGAACCGACCTGCCCGCGCGCTGTCTGGCAAGCCGACAAGACCGCCAGGTCGGCGTGTAGATCAAGCTTCATAATTTCCCGCGCTTCCAAAAAACCATCTTCGCTGTCGCTTTCGGTCGCTAACAAGATGCGCGAGTAAAGGGGATTCACGTCATCGAATACACCGTGCGCCGCAAAGTGCAGTACGGGATACTTCGAGGCTGTGGCCTTGAAAGTTTCTTCACGCGCCGTAGCGCCAATCAGGATCGTGCTCTCCTGCGCGCCGTAAATTTCACCGATTGCCTTCACCTCCTGCTCAGCTTGCGGCAGAGAATCGAAGGACCCCTCGCTTCGAGTGAAACTCAACCGCGAGACGGTGCGGCCGCTCAATGATGGATTACCCATTGCCAGCAGCCGTGGCAAAGTTGGAGAAGCAGTAGCACTGACCTTCGTCAGGTAACCATCCGAGTTGGCACTGCGACCGGTAACGCGCTGCGCCAAGGCCTTCTTTTTCATTTCACGCAAAACGCTGAGCGAGGGAGCGTAAGACAACGCGTGATCCTCGAGCACGTACTTATTTGATCTCGATAGCAAGGCCTGAAACGGTAATTCCCAAAGTCCTTCGGAGGGGACGATATAGATTGCTTCACGGCCGTCTAACTCAGTCTGTGCCGGTTGCAGTAAGAGGTCATAAAGGATCCTGGCCGGTTCTTTGAAATCAGCCGAGTTGCCGGCCAATCTTTGGCGAAAGTCAACAACTAGCGTGGCCAGTTCGCGAGCGCTAACTTCTATCGGATAGACCTTCAACCTCACTGGATCTGTGCGGTTGGGTTTTGTGAGAACAAAGAGGTAGGTCCGATTCTGTGTAACCACGTACTCCAACAGCGCGGTTTGCGAATCGTTTATCAGCGCCCCCGCCTCGTTCAAAGACAAAGGTTCAGACCCGCCTCGCCCTACCGTTAAATCCGGATGTGCGGCATAGATGCGCGTTTCGTATGCTTCGTATTCAAGCCGCGCTTTCTGTAGTTGTGTATCAATGATGGCGAGCTGTGATTTATCCGGCTGACGCAGCGAAATCTCTTTGCGCTGTTGAGAGCTGAGCGCCGTTACTGCGGCCTGCAACTCTTTCTCGTGATCGCGCTCTTCAACGGTCATCGTTTTGGAAGTGTCTGACCGGCCGTTGCGCAACACGTCGAGCAGCATGCGGCCTTTGGCCATCTCGGCGTAATGAAACGCCTCGGTTATTTTGTTCTGAGCGATCAATAGCCCGACCATCTCGACGTAAGGCACCGTCTTGTTCTCAAAAAAGAGTTGTTGATCTCGCTCGCTCCCCACCAGTTGCCCGCGCATTTTTTCTAAGATAGCGATCGCTTCGTCGAACGACTGCTGTGCCCGATCCACCTGCTTGAGCGCGCGATAGGCTTGGCCCAAAGAGGTCAACGTCTTCCACAAGACCTCAGGTGCATGGCCTTCTTTGGCGAGTTCGGTGGCTTGAGCTGACAGTCTTGCGGCTTCGGCGTAGTTACCCTGCCGGTAACGAATACTTCCCATGCCGTTCAAGGTGGTCGCCGTGATCGACTTGATGCCCAGCTCTTCCTGAAGCTTCAGACTGCGCTTGTAGAAATCATCAGCGTCTTCGTAGCGATCTTGTGCGGCATAAACCTCGGCAATTCGGTTCAGCAGGAAAGTCACGCCACCTTTATCAAAGATCTGTTCACAAATTGTCAGGCTTCGCTGGTAATACTGCAGCGCCCGTGTGTTGTCGTTCTGCGCAAAGTAGACGTCCCCCATCCTGAGTAATGGGTGGGCGATGTCCTCCCTGCTTCCCAGCTTTTCATAAAGGTCGACGCTTCTTTGGTAGTAGTTCAACGCCTGCGGAAAGTTACCCTGATAGTAATGGATGTCTCCCAATCTTACGGAGAGGAGTGCGATACCCTCTTTGTGGCCGAGGCTTTCCACAAGTTTCATCATCTGCTGGTAGTTGTCGGCGGCACGCTGATAGTCACCTCGAGCAGCGTAAACATCTCCGAGACCAATCAGCGCATTGGCCGTTCCCAGGATCGAATTGTTCCGCTTAGCCATCGTCAGAACGATGTTGAGGATCATCGCTGCTTGATCGTCGTTGCCTTTCTTGGACAAGAGTTCCGCACCCACATTCGCCAAGCCCTTGAGCAAGCCATCGGTAAACGGTTCGCTTCGTTGGACCACCAGCGCGCGCGCTTCATCGGTAGGGGCCGCCAACAACTCGGCGGTGATCTCTTCGGCTGTGTCTATGAACTGCCAGATTTTCCAAACTCCGTTTTCCTTGACGAAGCGAAAAGTGTGGGCCAATCGGCCAGGGCCTTCTACTTCCTGGCCGGTTTCCAAACTAACCGCGTGAATCGTGACGTCCAGTTGGGCGGTGGCCTTATCGCCATTTATCAACACATTGGGCATGCGATTGATTTGGATCCCAAGCCTGACGTTTTGGTTAGCGGCATTGTCTTCGGTGAGGAAAGCCTTGAACTGATCAAGGTAAGGTGACTGCTTGCTGAACATTGAAAACAGTGCCGGTGCATTTTTCGTTGCGTAAGCTTCGTAACCTCGAATTACTAACTTCTGGATCTCCGCCTCATCAGGACTCAGCGATGGTGACAGTTTGGCGATGGTCTCGTCAGCCGTCTGTGCTCGTACAGGTGTAAGGGCGCCGGAAACGAGGAAAAAAACGAGGCTCGCCGTTACCAGCCAGGAATGATTGCGTGAGCAAATAGCGAGCATAGTTACCGGCCTTCAACTAGTGGGCCTTCAGTCAAATTCGCCCAAGTGCAAAGATGTAACAAATGAAGCTTTGAGGCTTGCCCTAAAAGTCAGGACGTCGTTCTTGGGCGGGGTCAGTACCGTCCGCGGTAGCGGATGGGTAAACGATCAGCATGCAATATTCCTAACTCTTTTGATTCTCATGCTCTTACCCATCCGCTACGCGGACGGTACTGACCCCGCCCAAGCACAAATCCGGACTCTTAGGGCAAAGCTGAGGTTTGATGCGTAACGTCGCTCTTCAGTCTAACTCAAAATAATCTTTCTTCGAATACTAATAACCCCGCACAGTACACGGCTAACACCAATAGCAACTCGATCTGTCCAGCTTCTGTCAGATGAGTCGTCGTGTCTGAACATGAGCCCGAATGAACAATCTCTCCCCGTATGTCTACTCCCCGCCGGAACTGAAGCAACTCAAGCCGCTCGCCGTCCGCGGTTAACTTGTAAACATAAGGAGACCATCAATGAAACGAATTAATAAGAACCTGCTCATTCGCCTGGCATTCAGTACTGCACTTCTGCTGTGCTCCACCCTGGTGGTTTCGGCGCAAAACACGAAGCCGGACGAATATCCCAAGGTTGAAGTTTTCGTAGGTTACTCGGCTCTTGGTGAAGCCAACAGTCCCGGTATTAGCTTTGCACCGAATAGCAGTGTGCCAGCAAACTACAATGCGAATGCGGGATTTGAGACTTCAATTATCGGCAACTTCAGGAAGTGGGTCGGCCTTAAGGGCGACTTCTCTGCGCATTTCAACAATGAGTCGGCGCAGGGTCTGCTTACGTTTTGCAATCCTGCATGCACGACGGCCACTCAGGACTTTCAGCTCAAGACGCGCGTGTACAATTTTCTGGCCGGCCCCGAGTTTAAGGCTCGCAACAGCACGCGCTTCACGCCCTTCGCACATGCGCTCGCCGGCGTCGCGCACACCAGTGCAACTTTCACGACACCTGGTCCAACCTTCAATTTGCTTTTGAAAAAAAGCGACAACAGCTTTGCCCTGGCGTTAGGCGGAGGTCTCGATATTCGCGCCTCAAAGCGAGTCAGCTTTCGTGGCGTGCTGGACTACAACCCGATATTCGTTAATGACCCGATCAGCGGCAGGCGTGACTTTTTGCGTCTTTCCCTCGGCGTTTTGTTTCACTGAGAATTAATAGCGCGCCTTGGCAATGGTCCACGAATGATGTAACAGTGTGCTGGATGCTGCGTCGAATAACTCACTACTGTTTGTTGGCTTGCCTGCTGGCGCTGCTTTATGCTGACGGAGACATTAGCGACATTGCTCGGCGCGCGTCTGCTCAGACAGCAACCCCTGTTGCCTCTCCCCAACCCACACCGTTACCTCAGCAACAAGAACAGATCAAGATCTACACTGAAGAAGTCATTCTTCCCGTAGTCGCTACCGACAGTAGCGGGCGCTTCGATCCCACGCTCGAACTAAATGATCTGCTGGTCCTGGAGGACGGCGAACCACAGACAATACGGAGCGTTCGACGAATTCCCGCCAGCGTACTCCTGCTGTTGGACACCGGCGGCTTCAGAAATCCGGCGATGAAAACCAACACCACGCGCGATCTTTCTGTGCGCCTGGTTTCCCAACTTCGCGCAGGCGATCAGGTTGCGGCGTTTCAATTCGGCGGTAAAGTTGAATTGATTCAAACTTGGACTTCGGATCAGAGTGTCGCTATCCATTCGCTTAAGACAAAACTCTCTTCGGGACGGAACGGTCGTTTTCAAAACGCCCTGGCTGCAGCGTCGGTGCAACTGAAAAATGTTCCACCAGGTAATCGCCACATTGTGCTGGTTACGGATGGCGGAGAGTCTCTGCTCGACAAAGAAGATCTTGCAGCGGGCATGAAACAACTCTATACAGCTCAGGCCACCATTCACGTCATCAGCTACACCTCGCTGGGACGCAAAGCGATCAGCATGCAGCATCCCAAAATTCCGGTGGTCCCGATTGCCGTCAAGCGGAAGAACAAACTGGATACAGCCGTCGCGCCGATTTTTCCCGATGCTGACAAGAAGCTGGCCGAGGAACTGAAACACAAGAGCCTCCTCCGCATAATCCTGGAAGGGTCATACCCGGCGGGCCCCAACCTCGACTTTCCTATGTGGCGACATAGCAGAGACCAATTGAAAACTCTCAAGCAGAATGAACTCTTGCTGGCTTGGGTCGCAGAGGAAACAGGAGGAGACATCATTTTGCCGGCCTCGGAAGATCAACTGTCGCCGCTCGCCGATGACCTCGCCCGCGAAATCGACTCGCAATACGTGGTCACCTACCGGCCAAAGTCAGGAGTTGCGCTTAAATCCGAAGGAGACATCCGGCGCATAGAAGTTGTTTCGCGCCGAGTTGGGCTGCACGTTCGGTCCCGGCGCAGCTACGTGGTCACTGGCGCCCCTGAGTAAAGTAAGAACAAACTTACTTACTCATCAGCTCTCCAAACTTTGCTAGTCGCATCGCCGCAAGTTTTTCTCACTGCCTCAACTTTTGACTCAGCAGCCAGAGCATTATCAGAATCAAACTCGGTATCCTTTTTATTGTTCTAGCTCTTCCTGAAATTACATCAGCGATATCTCCGAGCGCGTTTATTAGAAAGGACCGCTATGCCTCTGTGAAGGGTTAGGCATTGCATTTCGTCGGAGCGGTATGCGTGCGAAGGTGTTTGAACGAGCTGCGCCAAAAGTGAAAATGTGCGAAATCGATGTGCGCGTATTGTGCGCGCGAGGAATTTCTACACGGTTTTTGAGTGAGGCTAAGTTGTTTGTCGGAGTAACAATGACCAGCGAAGATACTGATCGGAAACAGTTATCTCATTAGCAGTGTTCGTGAGAAGAGATACAGTCAGGTTCAGTTTATTCATAACTGAACAATCCACCGAACGACAGGTAACGAGAACATGTACTGATATACTCAAATACTTACAAGGAGTTACCCACCGCAGTATATCGTGTCCTCGCTGTTATGCTCCGGTAAATTGCTTTCAAGGTACTGTCAAGTTGGAGATGGAAAAAATGAGTCGCAGACAGACAGAAGGCGGTGAAACTTGGCGACGGCTGAAGGAATGGAGCCGTTCTCAGACCGCGTCTGAACGATTAGCCGCGCAGCTTCTCCGAAGCCAAGGTTACAAAGAGGTTGACCCATCTCATCCACTGGGTGGCAAAGATGGATTGAAGGACACAATCTGCTCGAAAGATGGAGTGAAATTCGTCGGAGCTAGTTATTTCCCGCGTGGGCAAAAGAGAATCTCTGCGATAAAGAAAAAATTCCAAGATGATCTTCAAGGCGTCGCAAAGAATAACGCTCAGGGCTTCGCATTCGTTACAAACCAAGAACTGACTGTGGGTCAACGAACCGTTTTCCAAGAACTCGCTGGTACAATGCCCGTTGATCTGTTTCATTTAGAACGAGTTGCCCAAGTATTAGACACCCCTTCGTGCTACGGAATTCGATTAGAATTCTTGGACATTGAAATGACCAAGGAGGAACAGCTATCGTTTTTGGCAACTGTGGGTAACTTCACGGAACGCATTGAACACGTCTGCGGCTTAATCGATCTTCTGCGGGCAGAAGTGAAAAACTTAATCCCTTCAGAAAAGCCGAAACCTACACCGAAAGGCAGCGTCTCTCTTGCTCTCAATCTGGCACGGATGTGGGATACGCTGAAAAAGTGTTCCCATTGCGGATATAGTTACAGAGTCGAAGGCGGTACATTGTCAATGCTCTCGGGCGGCTTTTCTGGGGGTAACATCGTGAACTGTCCGAACTGCGGAAACGCTGAAACTGTCTGAGATTTTTGTCACAAAAATGCGGTGTTTTGCGATGTGATTACTATTCGTTAACGGCGTCCGAAAGTGGCTTAAATGCAAATCAAACGCCCTTGCTCAGAAGTACCGAATATAAGGGCGCGGGTTGGAGCGCAAAGAGTGAAACCATTGCCATAACCATTCCATTGTTTGTGACTATCGCAGCAGCGTGCAAGGCATCGGGTTTTAATTCCTTCGGAGGCCCAGGGATGCATCCGACCCAATGACCCAAATCTTGAGTTACACCGCGAATTGCCGGAAGCACCAGAGGATTCTTAATCGCTTGCAGGCCCAGTTCTCCGACCGCATAACCGTATGCAATCTTGGCGATCAACTGCGCAAACTCGACGACGGGATATTCCACTTCTAACGCTACCCGGTCTACACCCAGATCCGCCGCTACTTCTTCAGGAGTTCGCTTTATGTGTCCCACATAAACGCCTTCAACTCTGATGCCTTCTTGAACCTCGTCGCCTCGAAGAAACCCAGGCACACCGTAAAGCGGAAGCATCACTGACGGTAGATTTTGATCTACAGGGATCTCCCGCCGTTCCTCTACATTGTTTTGATTGACTAACAGGGGGAATGATTCCGGCTGACGATCTCGATGCCGAGTCTGTAGGTTTAGGGCGCGCCGTGGTAGCCATAACGGCCCGCGCAGCACCTTCATTTCGAACTTACTGGTTATCCCTTCACAGGAGCGACAACTTGCCTTTGGCAGTATCCAATCACCGTTAAGGGCTTTCGGAATGATATGTTCATCGCGCAAATCCTCAACCGCTCCACAATAGATGCAAGTGCCAACAGGCTCGTAGCGTCTCATGAGAGAGAGTGTACCTGAGAGAACACGTTAAAATCATTTCGCCTAATTCGGCCAATAAGAAGGCGGGGCGCTCAACGAATCGCGGGAGCGCGATATCAGTGAAGCCCGAGGAAGTTTGAATGTTTTTGGCTAGCTGTAAGTTGTTGAAAGTATTGGTGGCCAGGGACGGAATCGAACCGCCGACGCCGGCCTTTTCAGGGCCGCGCTCTACCAACTGAGCTACCTGGCCAGATGGTTGGGAAGGGGCAGTATAGGTAGACGGCTAAATGACTGTCAACTTAACCTCGCTAACGGCTCCAGTACCTCTTGATTCTCTCAGCTAACAGCGGGAACGGAACGTAATCGGCACTGCGGCCGGCACGCCGCAATTCACCAACCATTCGCATCGCTCCGTCCGCATTACGCGTGTGCACCAGAATTGTCGAGGCGCGCTGGAGTTCCGGGTTTGAGCAGAGCCAGGCAGCGACGGCGTAACCGGTTCGTTCGTCATCTGTCGAATCGGCGTGATAATGCTCGGGATGCAGATCGTGATCGAGAAAGATGGCGTCGTAAGAACCCTTGCTCAAAAACTGCTGCGCGTCTTTCACGTTACTGGCAATGTCAATAAAATCGCCTTTGAAGCGGGCCGTGAACCAGCGATGGCGCCGCACATCGTCATCCAGCAAGAAAACACGAATTGGATGACGCTCCGCGCTAACAGATTTCAAACCAATTTTGGTAAGTAACGACCGCCACAAACTCATACGTTGAAGTTTAACAGAGTCGGGGTTACTGCCAAGCCATTATAGGTTATCATCAGGTTCGGCTAATCGAACTTAAGGTGATCAATTTGATAGATGAGACGGAACTCCGCCAGACGGAGAGCACAGAGGTTTGCAATGAATGCTTCGGCACCGGAACCAAACTCGATCCGGTGAAAGGGGCAATGGTGTGTCCCTGTCGCAGACCAGATCGCTCCAAAAAGTTATTGGTTGCGGCCCGCATTCCTCGTCGCTATGCCGCCTGTTCGTTCGCAACTTTCAAATATACGGCAGGCACTTCACTGGATCGTGCCCTCCTGGCTGCGCAAAGATTGGTTGAAGAGTTTCCAGTGGACAAAGGCTTACTGTTCATGGGACCGGCTGGAGTTGGAAAAACACATCTGGCGGTTGCAATCATTAGAGGGTTAATCGAAAAAGGGTTTGCCGGAATCTTCTGCGAGTTCGGCTCGTTGCTGAAACAGATTCAGGATTCGTATAACCCCATTTCGAAATCGTCTGAACTGCAGGTTCTTTCCCCGATCTATCAAACCGATGTTTTGGTATTGGACGAACTGGGCGCCACTATTCCTACCGATTGGGTTCGCGACACGATGTACCAGATCATTAACAAACGGTACAACGATAAAAAGCTGACGATTTTTACGACCAATTACTCCGATGAACGACGCTCAGACAAAGAGCAAGTGCTGGAGGATCGCATTGGAACTCGCTTACGAAGTCGCCTCTGGGAAATGTGTTCGAAAGTGGCGATGGAGGGTGGAGATTACCGGCGATTTGGTCTCGGAAGCTGATGCCGCCGACCCCATTCGTGCTACAGGAAATAGTTATGTAAAATGCCTCGACTCCTAAATGCCAAAACGCACTGACATCCACAAAATCCTGATCATAGGTTCCGGGCCGATTGTGATTGGCCAGGCCTGCGAGTTTGATTACTCCGGAACCCAGGCCTGCAAAGCACTGCGCCAGGAAGGTTATGAAATCGTGCTGGTTAACTCGAATCCAGCGACGATCATGACCGATCCGGAAACCGCGGACATCACTTACATCGAGCCGCTCACCGTCGCTTCAGTCACCGAAATTATTCGTCGCGAACGTCCTGATGCGTTGCTGCCGACCGTCGGCGGACAAACCGCACTCAACCTCGCGATTGCGCTCGAAGATGCGGGCGTGCTGCAGGAATACAACGTCGAAATGATCGGCGCGAAACGCGACGCGATCAAAGTTGCCGAGAATCGTCTGCTGTTCAAACAGGCAATGGACGAAGCCGGTCTCGAGATGCCACGCGGCGATTTCGCGAAGTCGTGGGAAGAAGCGAAAGAGATCGTCGAGCAGACAGGTTATCCGGCGATTATCCGGCCGTCATTCACACTCGGTGGAACTGGCGGCGGCACTGCTTACAATCCCGAAGAGTTTGAAGAGATCATCCGCGGTGGACTCGCGGCGTCGCCGATTCACGAAGTGTTGATTGAAGAGTCGATACTCGGTTGGAAAGAGTTTGAGCTCGAGGTGATGCGCGACCTGGCAGACAACGTCGTGATCATCTGTTCGATTGAGAACTTCGATCCGATGGGTGTGCACACCGGCGATTCGATCACAGTCGCGCCCGCCCAAACGCTGACCGATCGCGAATACCAACTCATGCGCGACATGGCGATCCGGATCATTCGCAAAGTCGGTGTCGAGACCGGCGGTTCGAATATACAGTTTGGTGTCAATCCGGATAACGGCGACATTCGGATCATCGAAATGAATCCGCGTGTCTCGCGTTCGTCGGCCCTCGCTTCAAAAGCAACCGGTTTTCCGATTGCCAAGATTGCTGCAAAACTCGCTGTCGGTTACACACTGGACGAGATTCCGAACGATATAACTCGAAAAACGCCCGCATCGTTTGAGCCGACGATCGACTACGTCGTCGCGAAGATTCCAAAGTGGGACTTCGAGAAGTTTCGCGAAGCCGAAGACGTTCTGGGCACGCAGATGAAGTCAGTGGGCGAGGTGATGGCGATTGGCCGCACTTTCAAGGAAGCGCTCTTCAAAGGCTTGCGCTCACTCGAAGCTGTGAAGCCGTTGCGACTCGAAGACATCTCTGACGACGAGCTGCAACGCAAGCTCGCGCGACCGAATTCGCAGCGTTTCTCTTACATCACTTACGCGCTTCAGCACAATTGGCCTATCTCGGAAATCTATCGTCTCTCGCGGATCGATCCGTGGTTCCTCGATCAGCTTCAGCAGGTGATGGACATTCAACGCGAGATCGAAGGCAGGAAACTCGAAGATATTTCTCCTGATGAGTTGCGAGCTTTCAAGGAAGTTGCTCTGTCGGATCGTCGTCTCGCTTATCTGACGGAGCGTTCCGAGGATGAAGTCCGTGCTTATCGCAAGAAGCTCGGAATCGTTCCGGTTTATAAACGAGTTGACACATGCGGCGCCGAGTTTGAATCACACACACCGTATCTCTATTCAACTTACGAGACTGAAGACGAAGCGGCGCCCACGAATCAGCGCAAGATTATGATTCTCGGTTCGGGCCCAAACCGCATCGGGCAGGGAATTGAGTTTGACTATTGCTGCTGCCACGCGTCGTTCGCACTTCACGAAGCCGGATTCGAGACCATCATGGTCAACTGCAATCCGGAAACAGTCTCGACTGACTACGACACGTCCGATCGTCTCTACTTCGAGCCACTCACGTTTGAAGACGTGATGAACATCGTCGACGTCGAAAAGCCGGACGGCGTCATCGTTCAATTTGGCGGACAGACTCCGCTCAATCTCGCGAATCGGCTGCATCAAGCGGGCGTCAAAGTGATCGGAACTTCACCCGACTCGATCGATCTTGCAGAAGATCGCAAACGCTTCGGCGCGTTGCTCAAAGAACTCGGAATCCCACAACCCGACAACGGCATGGCCGCATCGGTCGAAGAAGCGCGCGAGATTGCGCAGCGCATTGGTTATCCGGTGCTGGTGAGACCGAGTTACGTTCTTGGCGGACGCGCGATGGCGATTGTTTACGACCAGGAAGCACTCGAGACGTACGTGCGCAACGCTGTCGGTTTCACTCCCGACCGGCCTGTGTTGATCGATAAGTTTCTGGAGCAGGCGGCGGAGTTTGATGTCGATGCTCTCGCAGACGACACAGCGTGTGTGATTGCGGGCATTCAGGAACACATCGAGGAAGCGGGCATTCACTCCGGTGACTCGTCGTGTGTGTTGCCGCCGGTGCGCATCGCTCCCGAGCATCTCGAAACGATGCGTCACTACGCGCGCAAGCTTGCGAAAGCGTTGTCAGTCAGCGGGCTGATGAATATCCAGTTCGCGATCAAAGATCATCGCGTTTACGTGCTCGAAGTAAATCCGCGCGCGTCGCGAACGGTGCCGTTTGTCTCAAAGGCTACGGGCGTTCCGATCGCGCGCATCGCGGCGCTCGTCATGGCAGGACAGAAGCTGAAGGATTTTGGCTTGCCCGAAGAACTGACGGTGAAACGGTTCTTTATTAAGTCGCCGGTGTTTCCGTTTGCGAAGTTTCCTGGAGTCGATCCGGTGCTGAGTCCTGAGATGCACTCGACCGGCGAAGTGATGGGAATCGGCGACACCTTCGGCGAGGCTTACGGAAAAGCGATGATGGGCGCCGGGCTGAGTCTGCCGTCCGCCGGCAAAGCGTTTCTGAGTGTGAACGATGCGGATAAAGGCGCGGCGGTCTTGTTGGCGCGCCGTTTGTCGCGACTTGGATTCGGCATCGTTGCTACGCTCGGAACAGCGGCGCGTTTGCTTGAAGTCGGCATGAACGTCGAGACGGTGTTCAAAGTCAACGAAGGTCGACCCAACATTGTGGACCACGTCAAGCGTGGTGATATATCCCTCGTGATCAATACGCCCCTGGGCCGCTCGTCACACTACGACGAACAGGCGATTCGACGAGCAGCATTGCAGTACAGCGTGCCGTGTGTGACGACGATGACCGGCGCGCAGGCGCTCGTCGAAGCGATTGCTGCATCCAGTGCAGAGAACACTCCGAACGTGCATTCGCTGCAAGAGCTTCATGCGATGCGAAGTTCGATGGATGCCGTTTCGTCACTGTGAGGCAGTCGTGGCAATAAACTCTTCCGAAACAATTCAGCGCATACTCGATGAATGTCGCACGATCGCGGTCGTGGGGCTGTCGTCCGATCCTTACCGGCCTTCAAACAGTGTCTCCGCATACATGAAGAAGCATGGATATCAGGTGATTGCGGTTAATCCGAACGAGACGTCGGTGTTTGGCGAGAAGGCGTATCCGGATCTGTTTGCGGTGCCCGAGAAGATCGATCTGGTCGACGTGTTTCGACGGTCTGATGAGGCGGGTAAGGCTGTCGATCAGGCGATTGCTGTTGGAGCGAAGGCGGTGTGGCTGCAGGAAGGTGTGATCGATTCGGTGGCGGCGCAACGCGCAGAGGATGCGGGGTTGCTGGTGGTGATGGATCGTTGCTGGCTCAAGGAGCACATGCGCGCCCGGCGTTGATCGCAAGCTTGGACGGGATTAAGAAGATTTGCATGATTCACAAGATATGTCTGGAATTCACGCTGTCGTAATAACTGTGAGCGACGCCTGCTCACGTGGCGAGCGTGAAGACACTTCCGGCAAGACGCTGGTCCAACTCCTCACCGACCTCGGCGCTCAGATTGTCGAAACGAGAATCCTCTCGGACGATCTCGAACCGCTAATACAATCACTTTATGAGTTAAGTGAACGTGACGATGTGAACCTGGTCGTCACCACCGGCGGTACGGGCCTCGGTCCGCGTGACAACACTCCCGAAGCAACTCAAGCTGTAATTGAACGTGAAGCGCCAGGTATTGCTGAAGCCATCCGAGCCGAGTCACTGAAGGCGACGCCGATGGCAATGCTTTCAAGAGGTGTTTGTGGTGTTCGCTCAGGAACGCTGATCATTAACCTTCCCGGCTCGCCAAAGGCGGTAAAGGAAAGTTTTGCAGTAATCGCGCCGGTGCTTGCTCACGCCCTCGATCTAATCGCCGGTCGCACCGCTCACCGTTAAGATTACGCTTCCTTCGTGAGATCGGTGGGCTTGACCGCTGACTTCGCCGGCGCTGATTTGTCTCGTATCACTTGCAACTTGCTCACGTTGTCCTCAGCCGGCGAAGCAGGCTCGTCGATCAGCTTAGTAACAGCACGACGCAGATCCGACGCGACACTGCGCACAGTACGCGACGCGTTGAGCACATGAAACCCATACTCAGTGCTCATCCGATCGAAAACCTTCAGCATCCGTTTTTGATACTCGATAAAGCTGTCGTAAAAGTCTTCGCCAAGATGAAGGTCCATGCCCGATTCCCAGTAGTCGAAACCACGACCTGAGCTGAGCACACGTTCGACCAATTGCTGCGGCGACGAAATTCGCAGATAGAAAACTGCATCAGGCACGAGTGCCATGCTGTAGATCGATCGGATCCACGCTGTGTCGATGCCGCGAAGTTCTGCGCGGGCCATCGCAGAATAGATATAACGGTCCGTCAACACCACGAATCCCGCGCGCAGCGCAGGCAACATTTCGTTTTCGAGTCGATCGATGAAGTCAGTGGCGTAGAAGAGTTGCATCGTGAGACGGCCGAGGGTGTGGCCCTGCTTTGCTTCCTTAATGCCGCGTCCGGCGAGGATCGATCGCGTCATGCCAGTGTCGAGCACAGCATGGCCGCGCGACTCCAGCCACGTCTTGAGCAGCGCGATGTGAGTAGAGCGTCCCACACCGTCAGTGCCTTCGATGACGATTAGCTTGCCGCTGTATTCTTCCTGTTCGACTCCAGGAAGCGGCGTTCCGTAATAGTGCTTCTGATTAATGAGTTTTGGCACGCTTCTTCTTATTAAGGTGTTGGCTGATCAGCAAACGCATCTCGCGTTGCTGTCGCTCGATCGAACGCGTCGCATCGATCACAGTCAACCCAAATTCGGAAACCATGCGATCGTATTCGTCCAGGATCTTTCCCTGGAAGATTGTGAAGCTCTCCTCGGGTTCGTCGGACCAACCGAGGTCCATTCCTGCTTCGTAGTATTTCAAGTTTGGTCTACCCGACACGATGCGATCGACAGCGACGTCGAGCGGCGCGCGGAAAAAGAACGCGACCGTAGGTTTTACTGCAAACGAGTAAACGTCTCTGACCCATGCGCGATCGCAGCCACGCGCGACGTCGCGCGCGAAGGCGGTGTAGATATATCGATCTGCAAGGACGATCGCGCCGGCTTTGAGTGGTGGAACGATGTCGCGTTCGGTTCGATCGGCGAAGTCGGTCGCGTGTAGTAATGAAAACGTTGCGGGCGTAAACAGGTGACGCCTCTTCGCGCGTTTTGTCGTATCCTTGACGAGCGGCGACGAGTTCCACTCAGAAAAGAAGACAGGATAACCTTCTGCTTTCAACCATTGGTAGAGAAGTGCGAGTTGTGTTGATTTGCCGCTGCCGTCAGTGCCTTCGACGACGAAGAGCTTGCCGGGAAACTGATGTTGTCCGTAGGAGATCATCGGCTCCTATGTTAATCGATTAGCCACAAAAGGCACAAAAATCACAAAATGCACATAAAAGAAGATCTGCTCTTCTTTGTGCCTTTTGTGCTTTATGTGCCTTTTGTGGCCCTTTTTGTGGCTGATCTTCTTTTAGCGGTCGCTAACGAATTCTCCGTAGACCGTTCGCTTTTGCGCGCGCAGGTGGTTGCTGAGGATTTGATAGAAACACTTCAAGCAAACACCTTTCGCTTCTTCTTCCTTATCGTCGCGAATCGTCGACCCACACCAGATACATTGGACCACGAACACGTGTTCGCTTTCTCTTCGAGATTGGTTCATCGAATTTACCTCCATTGACCTATCGAAGATAGAGTGCTGGAGTTACATCCTTCTAAAATTCAGATGATGCTCAGATGGTATTCAGTCCGCGCGTTAAATAAAACTTTTCTGTACCCACTCAGTTAACATTTTGGTAACATCGGCTCCAACGACGTCACCCCTTTAGACGTCGATGAAAGCCTGAGCCGACGCACGCCCAAAACGACTACGCCGGTTGAATGTCTGGGAGGAATTCGATGCGACCCAGAATGGAATGGAAGCACTTTTCTCGAAACGCCGCGCAGGTGCTGTTGGCCGTTGCCTGCGTGAGCGCGAGTGCCATATCCACATTCGCTGCCGAGAGCGTTAGTCGAGTTGTTCTTAAACCAGAAGTTTCTAAATCGCATCGTGAAGAACTTGCGTTGTGTCTTCGCGCAATTACTGGATTGACTGAACTCAAGTTCGATGCGAACGGTTCGCTTCGTCTCGACGGTGAGCCGGCAAAACGCGGATCGGAAAGCGCCCGCGCGTTACTGTCTCAAGCGCTCGCTGGTCCAAACTTCATAGTGATCGAAGATGCAAGCTCGCGCTCGGATGTCGGTTTTGCCCGCGTCGTGCGTGGTCGCTGGTTGCGTGGTGATGCAACAAACCCGCCTGCCTACGTCGTGCTGATTGACTTCACCGACTTTCACCGTTTGAGTGGCGATGCGGAAGCCCGCGCCGCGTTTGACGTTGGCTGGGGACTGCTTCATGAAGTGGATCACGTCGTGCGAGATTCCGAAGACGCACAGGATCAAACTGGCATCGGCGAATGTGAGGACCACATCAACCGCATGCGACGCGAGGTCGGCCTGCCAATTCGCGTCGACTATTTCTTCACTCGTACTTATGTCAAAGCCGACGCAAACTTCAGTGCCCGCTTCGTTCGCCTTTCGTTTGAACGGCGCGACGATTCGTCGCTGCAAAAGAAACGTTACTGGCTTGTCTGGGATGCTACGACCGTAGGTGGTCTACTCGGTGAAGGCCAGCGAGCTCTTGTCCGCTAAACCTTATCCACAATTTAACGAGCCCTTGAGGCCCTTGATCTTTCTGTCTTTTTTCTGAAGCGGTAGGCGCGCGCCTCTTCCGACATTTTCTGAAGCGCGGAGTGGACCTCAAGGATGATGGCCTTGAGCTTTTTCAATTCCTGGGGCGACTTCTTTTCTGCCAAAAGTGCGACAGCAACGTCGCTGCTTAATTCGTTGGAAATAGCCATTCTTCAACGGAAACTCTTTAAATTTTGACGGATATTTCTGGAGACCGTCATCGTAGTTTCTCGGTGTTACGCTGGTGTTACATCGATGTTAATTAAACACCTGTAATGCAAAAGAGCAGACCACGCGCTGCCGCACAGGCACGTAGACTGCTCATCTGCTTTAAACCTGTTCTGACTGGGCGTTAACGTCTGAAGCGACGCCGCACAACGCCTCCAACACCCAACAAGCCTGTACCGAGTAGGATCATGCTTGCCGGTTCTGGAACAGCGCTACCAGTTACAGTTCCCTGGATAGTCGTTGTACCTGTGCCTGCTCCGCCACCGACACCAGTCACCGGCAACGCGATCGTGTACACCGGATTCACGGTATAAACAAAATTGCCGATTGTCAGTGATGTCGTTGTAAAAGTTATTGTCGCGACACCCGTGTTAAAGCCCAGGTTTCCGTTGAGAGTTGCAACCAGGCTTCCGTTTCCCGCCGGCGAGACCTGGATGAAATTCAACGTGAAGTTTCCGCCGATGGCTGGACCCAACAGGTTGGCTGGTACTGTTGTTGTAACGACGATGTCACCAAAGCTGGTACCAGCCGGCGTATTTACCGGATTCGTGGTGCCATTAAAAGTGATCGTCGTCGTCCCATTAATGTTTGTAAAGTTAACAACGTTGGTACCACTGATACTGAAAACACCAGTAGTGCTAAACGTCACCGGATCAGCTTGAACTGCCGCTGCGGAAAACGCCAGAAATGCGGCGCACAGCAGAGGCATCAACACTTTTTTGAAGTTAATTTCCATATTGTTTGTCCTCGTTCCCCCAAGTAGATTCAGGCACTCAGCGCTTCAACCTCAACCCGAGGGCAATCGGATAGAAGGTCGACTATTCCCGTACTTGCTTGCCTTGACAGCGAACTCCTGACCTACCCGACGGGACGACACGGATTACAGAACATCAGTGCGTCACCGCGAGCGAATTAGACAACCTAATTCCACTCGGGAACTATCGCCGCTTTCGTTATCGGGGTTGACCGCGCGACTGCGAGATCACAACGAACGCTGACTAGCAATCAAGCTGATTTGGGGAAAATCGTTTTGGCTGGGGAAAGAATTCGCCTAACGAATTTTGTGCGGCGATACTAAATTCGATTTGTGTCATTTTGGTGTAGGGTTTGTGATTATTACATTTCCGCGATAACAAAATTCGCCATAGATTACAGGGCTCTTTGTACGGATCCGCGCAGAGTTTTTCCTATCACTGCGATCCCTGATTCAGCTTTGACGGGCAATCAAATGATCCAGTGAAAATCGATCGGCCGGTCGCGGCAGCAGGAAAACAAACAGCAACAACGCGAGTCGTGGTATCACGTGAGTGTGGAACTCATATAGCGGCTCCTTCAGCAAGTGGCCAAAGGTGACGACTGCCAAAACAAAGCCAAGCGCAACTAGCGCCTCACGAACGCGCAGCCCGAGAATAATCATTGCACCCGCGATCAACTCCACGAATGGAATCACCACACCCATGGCCCAGAGAGACCAAACCGGCAGAAACGTGTCTGCAAACGGCAGAAAGTATTTGCGAGCATGGTTCAGTGGTCCAAGTTGAAAGACCTTCATCACTCCGGCCATGAAGAAAATAAGCCCGAGCACCAGCCGTGCAAACAGAATGGCCCAGGCGCGGTCGATATTCGCGCTAGGTTTGATCACGTCGTCTTGATTCATCGAAGGCTCTCCTTTGATTGTGATTAAAGCCGCTTGTTGCGATCCTTCAGATAAAGATAGACGACGATTAGACCAAACAGAAACGTTGGAAAACAGATCGTCACACAATAAAATTCCGTCTCCCTGTCCATTGAGCTATTAAACTCAACAACAACACTCACGGTTCCCAGGAATTGAACACTCCAAATAGGCGCTCAATGTACTGCCACCTTGACACTGATTTGGCGCTCTAAATATAGTTGACGCGCAATGCGAAAGCGCGGCGTATGCCTCATCATCATAATGATCCTCATCGGAGGAACGGTTGGAGTCAGCGCAGCGGACGGATCCTGGGCGACCGGGAACATGCCCGCTTGCTGCAGGAAGGCGAAATCAACCGGTGTGGCGCCTGAGGTTTCGATGGCGCGTCTTTGCTGTAATCTCAACTGTTCTGAGCCCGGCAGCAGTGGATCAAACGGGGCTTCAAACTTATCAAGGAATTCGGGAACAGCCCCAATTGCAGCGATCGTTCCGACTCCGACGCACTACTCGAGATTTGCGATTCGCAACCACGCGTCGGCAATCAATTCTCACCAGTCCAATCCTAAGTACATTCAACATCTTGCACTCCTGATCTAGTAGTGATCCGGGCCGAAGTGTGTCTACCTGTAACGCGTATGCATTCGTGTGCGTACTTGGATCGGGTCAGTACAGGGAGCGGTAGCGACCTGGTCGTAGATAATAAGGAGCAATGATGAGACGCAATACTTCTATCACGTTAATTGGTTTGGTTCTCTTGTTTGGAAGCGCGGTGACTTCAGCAGCGCAGGTGAAGCGAGTGCAAATGCACATCGCCGGCTATTTGTGCGGCAATTGAGTGTACAACATTCAGAAGGCCGTGAGCCGTCTAGACTTCGCACCAAAACTCAAAGAGATCGAGGTAACCGACTTCAAAAAAGGGTTGGGAGGATTTACGCCCAAGCCTGATAAGCCAGTCTCGTTTGCAGCACTGAAAGAAGCGCTGAAGAAAGCGGGATACACAGTTGACGCTGCCGATATAACCGTAGCCGGATCACTGGAAAAGGACGAGAAGGGATGGGTACTTGTCGTGCAACAATCCGGCCAGCGCTTCGCATTGGATGGTCCAAACGTCGAACAGGCGTTAGCAAAATCAAAACCGGGTGATTCAATCGAATTAACTGGTAACTGGAAAACCGTCGGTACCGGCACGAATACGCAAGAGACGATCTTTCCTTCACTCAGCAAAACCGCCGCTAACCGTCGTGAGATTTCCTTTCCTGTTTTTGCGATGGTGAGTTTTACCGACTCACCGATCGCAGAAACGGTTCCTGCGATAACGCCAACCGGCGGCGCGAAACTGGCGCCAATCCGCGTGACTTCCCCTGGTCTGACTGTTTACAAGGGCGGCGCGATCACGCCACGCGTTTACTTCATCAAGCAACACCTCGGCTCGTTAGAGGTCAATCGTCAAACGATTGATTTGAGTGTTTCCTACACTCCATCGCCACGGTTGCAGTTGGAAATCGAAGCGCCTTTCTCGAGAACGTCGTATGACGATGGACTATCCTCGGGTTCCGGATTCGGTGCCGGAAACATAACCGCCTGGGCCAAGTATCGTTTCTTCCGGACCGTGGAGACTTACGGTGACCGGCAAGCAGCGTTTCGAGTCGGACTCGAATTACCAACCGGCAAGAAGACCGCGCCGAGTCAGGCACAGATCAATGTGCCTGCATTTGTAAGACAGCAGCTTACTCCGATCAATGGCGGACTCAGCCCGCACTTCGACATTGCCTTTTCACAAGCCGGCGGCCGGTTCATCTTTGGTGGAAATGCCGAAGCCACGTTTCGTACCGAGCGCGACGGTTTTCGCATGGGCCACGAGCAACGCGTTAACACAGATCTCGAGTATGTGATTCCGCGAGATCCGCAAAAGCCCGGCGGCGAGTTGTTTCTAATTCTCGAGACTACGTTTGTGCATCGCAGCAACGGCCGGCTCGATGGATTGACGGTTAGGGGCAGCAAGGCCACGGAGTACTACTTAGCTCCAGGCCTTCAATACGCCGCGCATCCGCAATTTGTCATCGAAGGCAGCGTTCAGTTTCCTGTCGTGCGCAACACAGGGCCATTCGTTCTGCGTACCGATAGGAACATCCTGCTGGGTGTGAGGTATCTGTTTTGACGCTGTACTCAACCACGTGGAAGCGACGTGGGGAGCCCGGCTGCTGCTTTTGACCCAGACGGATAAATATCATGCGGTATGTTAATGAAGGCTTTGCCCTAAGGGTCCAGAATCGTTCTTGGGCGGGGTCAGTACCGTCCGCGGTAGCGGATGGGTAAACGATCAGCATGCAATATTCCTAA
>DASWUM010000103.1:0-17474 GCA_036401595.1 Pyrinomonadaceae bacterium | reverse complement strand
GGCCCTCCGTGGCCGCCCTTGTTTTGAATGATACGTGTAGCCATGATCTTGTATTGCAACCAAGGGCGGCCACGGAGGGCCGCCCCTACAGTTCGGTGAACGGATTGCAATTCACCTAATCACAACGGTGGCTGAACTTTCAATCGAAGCGCAGTGGCAATCACAAACCGCACGCCGGCGTCGTATCATCAGGATCATGCTGCTCGTTGTCCTCATCGTCGTCTTGTTGTTAATCGGTGCGTGGTTCTGGCTCACCCAACCGCTCTTCTTAAGCGCCACTCCAAATCCCGAACGCAGCGTTGATCCGTCGCGTCTCCAGGCGCACGTCCGGAAACTCTCGATCGAATTCTCTCCGCGCGATGAAAGTCACATCGAGAATCTCGATCAGGCTGCCGCCTACATCAAGAACGAATTCAGTCAGACGACGACGCTGGTTTCGGAACAACCCTATCGTGTTCAAGGCAAGTCGTATCGAAACGTTATTGCTCAATTTGGACCAGCCTCGGAAGAGCGCATCGTCGTCGGTACTCACTACGATACAGCGGGTCCGTTACCGGGCGCTGACGACAACGCAAGCGGCGTCGCCGGTTTAATCGAGCTGGCTCGTTTGCTTAGCCGCCAACCGCCGCCGATGCGCGTGGAACTGGTTGCGTTCACTTTGGAAGAGCCGCCCTACTTTGGCACAACCGGCATGGGCAGTTCGGTCCACGCCGAGTCGCTGCGGACGCAAAACGCTCGCGTGAGAGCGATGTTTAGTCTCGAGATGATCGGTTATTTCAGCGACGCGCGTAACAGCCAGCAATTTCCGGTCGGCGTGTTGAGTGCTTTTTATCCTTCGACTGGAAACTTCATCAGTGTGGTCGGACGACTCAGCGATTTCTCCCTCGTTCGCCTCACAAAAGCGACGATGCGCAATGCGTCGCCGCTGCCAGTCTATTCAATCAACGCTCCCACGTTTGTCTCTGGTGTTGATTTCTCGGACCAGTTGAACTACTGGCACGCAGGCTACAGTGCGGTGATGATTACCGACACAGCGTTCTATCGCAATCGTAATTACCACACCGCTCAGGACACGGAAGAGAAGCTCGATTACAAGCGCATGGCTATGGTTGTTGAGGGCGTTTACGCCACGATTGTCGAATTAGCGAAGTAGTATTTCCCCGGTGGACCGTCACATCTACTTCTTTGTTTTAACTTCTCCACGCGCGATTCTCATCTCTTCAATGATCCGTCCTGCGAGCATCGGAGCGGCGGCGTTACCATCAAACGCAGTCACTTTTCCGGTAGCGAGCACGATTCCAGTTTTCATTGCTGTGATCTTGTAGGTGAAGGTGTAGGTGAAGAGTGGACGATCGATATCGATGAGGATATCGGCGACACTTCTTTTTTGCCAGTCGTCGACGATGGCCATTTGCCACGCATCAAATTCAGCGCGCTTGCGCAGCGCGTTCTGAAGTTGCACATCTTCAAAGAACGAAGTGTCAGAGCTGACAAAGACGATCCGCGCGCGTCGCAGGAGGGCTTTCGGATTCGTCTCCGCTATCCTGGCCGCTTCTTCGGCCGCGAGTTTTTCTTCTGCTGCCTTCTTTAACTCTTTCTCTTTAAGTTCGTCGGCGACACGTTGCTCGACAGTTTGTGCTGGTCGAATCGTGACGATAACGTTTTGTTCCGGTGTCTGCGCATTCGCAGTTGCGGCGACGAGACTTGTGGTTGCAATTAACATCAATTGCAAAGCTAGTTTGTTCTTCATCTCGAACTCCTCTTGTAGTTTATAGCTGCGGACTTCGCACCTCAGTGAAGGGCAAGGACTGTGCCTCATCAGACACCCACAAAATCAGAAGAGAAGTTGAAAACCAGAAGATAGAATTACGACAGGCGTGGGAGGAATATGGCGGCACTCTTCTGTGCTTTTGGTGCCTCTTTGTGGCTAAATTCGATCTCGCGCTCGTATTCCTTAATGTAGTTGCGCGCCATGTCGAGATAATGAAAACGCGATAATGCCACTTGCCGGCAATCAGCGGAGTTGATCTGTCCGAGGTTCGTAACGGCATTCAGATAATCTGATTCGTCAGCGCAGATAAAGCCGCCACGCAGATCCAACACTTCCTTCATCGCACCGCGATCGCTGGCAATAACCGGCGTACCCGACATTAACGCTTCAGCCACCGGCAATCCGAACGCTTCGTTCATCTGAGTCGGAAACAGTAACGCTTTCGCGGCAGTAAATTTTTCTGCTTTCTGCTCGCCGTGGATCAAGCCGATGAAGTCAGCGTCGTTTTCCTTGCATAACTTTTCGAACTCTTCGTTTTCCCACCAGTTCTCCGTGCCACCGGCAACGACCAGCTTGATTCCAGTTTGCTTTGCGATCCAGAAAGCGATGTCCAGACCTTTCCGGGTTCGCGCTTTGTGAACATCGCCGGCGACGACGAAGAGAAAGTAATTGTCCTTTGTTTCGGAGTAGATGAAATCTGCGGGGTCGATCCCGTTCCAAACAAACCGCTCCGATCCGTGCAGGCGAGCCATCGTCTTGGAAACGAAGATGAAGTTTGGTCGAGCCAGTTCGCGAGAGAATCCCTGGTCGAGTAGATCTGAATGAACACTCCGAACCCACGGAAGTTGTGCCTGAGGCACTTCAGCGGCGGTGAAACGATTCGAGTGAATTATATCTTCGTCACCCTTGAGAGCGTGGACTGGAATGATGTCGGCGGGAAGTTTTTGATCGCCGAAGTCTTCGAGGTGATAACGAACCTCGTGGCCAAGCTCAGCCAACCCGCGCGCCAGTCGATCGTGAATAGCGTGGGCCGCCACTCCATAACGCCAGGCGGGATACCGGTGTCCGGATGACAAGTAAATACGCATGGTGAGAGCATCGCCTTGTACACCCTTATGCCGGATAATGCAATAAAACTATTTCGGATTAGGTTAACGTTGCTGGCCGGACGTCAACACACTGGAGGTGGAGAATGAAGATGCAGCGTATCGCGACTGCGCTTACTGTTATCAATTTGGCTCTGCTCGTGTTTCTACTTGCGCAAGCTTACCGTACTCAGGCGCATGAAGCGGCGCCGGTGCTTCGCGGCCGTGGTTTGGAAATCGTGGATGATCAGGGCCGGATTCGGGCGGAAATACTGGTGCACGGACCGGAGACGGTGAATGGGAAAACCTATCCGGAGACTGTTTTGTTTCGCATGGCAACTGCGCAGCGTGCCCCACTGATGAAGCTCACTGTATCCGAAGATGGATCCGCGCTCGGTCTTTCCGATGATTCCGCGCCAGGCGGTGTCGAACTGTTCGCAAATCGCAATAAGGGAAATTTTGTCAAAATCGTGAATAGCGAGGGTCGCGAGCAGACGCTCAAGCCCTAACGGTTTACTCTGCAATGCGAAACGTACCGTAGAGGCGGCACTCCGTGGTCGCCCCTCGTTTGAGTTCCACGCAGGGGCGGCCACGGAGTGCCGCCCCTACAGTACGTTCGCAGGTGTACCGTTACTTCCTTACGGCGACGTCTTCTTTCGGTGAAGCACGTTGCACGCATCCACAATTGTAGTTGGATCGATGGCGACGTTGCCTTCGTCGATGCGTTGAATGATGCCTTCCTTATCGATCAGGAACGTGGCTCGATTTCCGAAGCCCTGCTCCTCGTTGAAGACACCATATGCTTTTACAACTGTGCGTTTGAAATCGCTGAGTAGCGGGAAGGTGATTTCGAGCTGTTTTGCAAATTCGCGGTTGGCGGGAACACTGTCTACGCTCATGCCGAATACTTGAGTGTCGGTAGATTGGAGTTTAGCGATATCAGCCTGATACGCTTTTAGTTCCTTCGTTCAACCACCGGTGAATGCCAGCACGTAGATCGCCAGCACGACGTTTTTCTTGCCTTTGAAATCACTAAGTTTGTAGGTTATGCCGTCAGAGGCCCGGAGCGAGAAGTCAGGCGCCGGATCACCGACCTTCAAGTTTGTTTTGGGTGGCGTTGGCTGTTGGGCCAATGCAGTTGCGCTTAGCACTGTAACCGCCACCATGGATATCAAGAGTCTTTTGAGCATTTTGGGTTCCTCGCTTGCAGGTGATTTTGCGCGTTGAATTTATGCACAAAGTCTCAGCGAGTCAAGGTGGATGGAAGTTTAGTTGCGCCCTGGTTTGAGACTCTCTTATCCACAGATTACACAGATTAATCAATAGAATCTGTGTAATCTGTGGATTGACCTGCTCACTCATTAGACGTATAAGTCGCAACCGCATGAGATATCGATCGATATCCGCGATTCTCGTCGTGCTTGTGTTTGGGCACGTTTCGACTCTTTGCGGCCAGACGAGCGAGGTCAAGCTGGAGTCGGCTCAGGCGAAGATTACGGCTGTCTCCGCGATGCGTGCACGCCGGGCGCCACAGGTTACGGCTGCGGAAATCACCCGATTGAAACTCGGCACGGTTGTGAATGCCACCGCACGCTCGTCAGAGCAAGATACAGCCGGCGGCAAAACTGATTATTGGTATCAAGTCACTTTAACTAATGGTCAGTCTGGCTGGCTTTTCGGCGGCTTGCTGCTCGATTACAACACCAGCCAGCGCGAACAAATTCTGCGACAGATCATCGAAGCACGTCTCAAAGCGGAGAGCACGGATTTCTCCGACCGGCAGGAGATCTACAATCTCGCCGCGCGTTCGCTCACTGACGCAAAAGACGGGAACACTCGGGCTGAGTTCGAGCTTTTGAAACTGCTTGCGCTCGCGAACGCGGCAGCCGCGTTTCCTGATGGCCAGGGTGAGAAGTCGCCCAATCGCGAGTGGCTTAGGGCGCACGCCGCTGAGGTTGTTCGCAATGAGTTTGCGGGCAGTTACAACATCCACACGGAATTGTTCTGGAAGCTGGAGGCCAAATATCACGTGCTGCCGATTGCAGAACGTATCGCCTGGGCGGCGGTTGAGAATCCGGAGCCACACGATTGTGAGGGCGATGAGGTCTGCCACCTTTTTGTTTACGAAGGCGCCGTAAAGTATCTGAACCTGCATCCAAGTGGGGTGCACGCGGCCGAAGCCGTTAAGAATCTCAACGAGTTGGTCACGGATGACGTGATCAAAAGGGCGAAAGACAACGGCGGCGATAAGTACGCAGTCGAGGAACGAACCAGTTTGAGAAAGCTGTTCGCACAACTTCGAATTGCTCTCGCGAAAACGTCAGTTACCGGAAAGTCGGAGCTTCTCAAGAAGCTGGACCGAGTCAGTCTTCGCTAGTTACGTGATGACAAATGAACGCCATGCCCGACAGCGCCAAAGGCGCGAAACATGATAGCCAGGGGCAAGCGCGAAGCGCGTCGCCCCTGGTCCTAAGATCAAACAGTCGTGTAGCCCTGAAGGGGCGAAATACCCGCGTTTCTATGTCGGCCCTTCAGGCCTCGGTCGCGCTTTTGTAATTAACCACGGGCGACGCGCTTCGCGCTCGCCCCTGGCTATCATATTTCGCGCCTTCGGCGCTGGTGGCGCATAAAGGAGAATCCAAGATGGCAACGCAAATCAAAGTTGGTCTGGCTGTGGTGGTGACTGGAATGGTGCTGGTCCTCGCGTTTGTTGTCCTTGCGGCCGTACCGGCCAAAGATGACTCACACTTTGACGCAGCAAAACTCAAGGATGGCTCCTCATGGACTCAGGTAAACGCCGAGCCTTATTACGTAACGCCAGCCGTCGCGGCCCTTTGCGCTCCTGGAGCTTTGGCGAGTAAGAAAACAGTTGATCCGCACGACTCGACGTACATCACGGTCTACATCAACAAGATCGGCCGCGACGCAATGTTCGCGAAAGATGTGCGACGCTTTCCCGAAGGCTCAGTCATCGTCAAACAGAAATTCAAAACTGAATCTCCAACTCGTACGCCAGTGCTCTACACGCTCATGAAAAAGCGCGAGCGCGGTTACAACCCGGAGGTCGGCGATTGGGAGTTCTCAGTTGTGGGTCCGGATGGAAAGCAGGTGCAGGAAATCGGCAAACTCGAAAACTGCGAGTCGTGTCATCGAGGAAAAAGCGACACGGATTTCGTGTACCGTCCGTACGTTAAGTTTTAGTAACAACTACGGTCGCGACGCCAACACAAACGATTTCGTGGCCGGCTTGCTGTACCTGTCGCCGCCGGAATTTTCGATCGTGAACTTAACATTTCCGCCTGTCAGCTCGTCCGGCAATCTAACAATCAATCCATCGCTCGAGTATGATGAGAAGTCTGCGAACGAGAGCGTGTACTTCTCACCGCCCTGCTCAAGTGTGATGCGAATGTAATTCGGGTTGAAATCAACGCCGCGAACTTTGATCATGAGATAGCGGCTGTCTGGATCATATTCAGGAAACTCCCTGCCCGCCTTCTTTTGAATCTCATACATCTGTCTCAGTCGCAACAGATCAGTAGCTGTTGCTTCGGCGACGCTGGTAAGTTCCGGCGCAAACACTTCGTCGACGATCTCCAAAGGCACTGGCTCGCTCAGTCCGACTTGTTCGCCGCGCAACGGATTCAAAACGCGAACTTGAACGCGCCCGATGAGTTGTCGCGTCGTCCTGACGAAGAGACCAACTGGCGCATCCGGCTCTTGGCCGGGGCCAAACAGCGCAGTGTTCTGTTCTATCGTCGCGAAGTAGCGTGCGTTGTCTTGCTCGATAACTACTCGTGTTTCTTTGGGCGACGGATCCAGTGTCCGTTTGTGATCGACCGAGATCACTAGTGATTGGCCGGCCCCAACGCGGCTGGGCGTCGCCGACAACACTCTTGGCGCACTCACCTTCGGCGGCTCAGCCCCTCGCGTAACGTCGGTAATCATCGCAGTGACATTCACCGGATCGCTGAGCTGGCCATTTGCTTTTAGACGTATTTCAACTTGAGCGGGGCCTAATGTCAGCGCCGCCGGTACATCCACTTGCAGGTCTTCCCGTGGCGGAAGGAAACTCACCCTGCGTTCGCTGTTCTCGACGCGTCCTGCAGTACTCGTGATTCGTGTTACTGCTTCGTAATCCTGTTCGCCCTGCTTGAAGCGGATCAGAACAGCCGCGTTCGGATCGTCAGGATCGACGAGGGGATTGACGAAAACGATGGCGGTTGTGCCACGTTCGAATCTCCAGCCCAGATCATTTTTCTGAAGTACCTCGGGTGCTCTCTCTGGCGCCTGGCCACTAACAGCCATCACTGCCGTACCGCCCAAAACTGGAGCCAGCGGTTTCTCGACTATTTCCAAACCGATCGCATTTCCTCGTTGCCCTTTATAGCTGGCGATGACTTCTGCAGGACCAGGATGCAAGCCCTTCGGAACCACAAAACCCACCGCGTGATAAACGCTCAACTTCGCGTCGGCACTCCTGTTTGGACCATTAGGGTTCGATTCTCGAATCATCGAAAACTTTGTGATCCGCACCTTCGCGCTTTGAGTGACGCCGTCCTGCGACACATCGACGCTGAAATCTGACGCGGGAAGAATTACCGGCGCTGTGCCAGGAGTTATGCCCTCAATCAAAACTTCCATAACCTGTCCCGGCACGGCTTTGTCGTATGGCCTGATGCTGGAGACGGTAAAGGACCGTTGTTGCGGTCGCACTACGAGTGAGGTGGTCAACACCATCACGACAAGCAACCCGAGACTGAATGAATTGAGTTTCATTATTTACCTCCGCTCATAACGCACAGTAAGAACCTCGCAAAAGTTTTATCGAGACAGGTAACAGGAATGCCTTGGCGCTTTGAGGCAAAGCCGCGCTCAGTATAGTGTAGCCAGGCAAAATCGTGAATAAGCGGACACGCTGTGGGAGCTGGAAATGAATATCGAAACGTTGCGCGACTTCTGCCGGACGCTTCCGGCTGTTACCGAAGATATTAAATGGGGGCACGACCTGTGTTTCTGCATCGCCGGCAAGATGTTTTGTGTTGCTGTGTTAGATGGGCCGCTGTCGGTCTCTTTCAAAGTAAAGGACGACGAGTTTGACGAAATGTCGGGCTCACCCGGAATTCGTCCGGCACCATACGTCGCGCGATACAAGTGGGTGTTGGTTGAGGAACCGGATAATCTCAGTCGTAAAGAGTGGGAGCACTACATAAAGCAATCGTACGATCTGGTCAGATCAAAGCTACCGAAAAAATTGGCGCGGCAACATGGTCTAATCCAAGATTGAGCGTAGACCGGTAGCAATGTTTCGAGCGCCGTTGCTTAGTTCCTTCCAGAGTGTGGTTTCTAGCTGTGAGCCACCACCGTAAGTTTCGAAGTCGGAACATAAAAACTTCGCCAACGACGGCTCAACGTTTCCCACTTCCACCATCAGCTTCTCATCGATTTTTGAGATTACCGGTTGATGAACCCGCAACTCCTTAATCAGGAACTCATTCTCAGCCAGAAGCGACGAGACGCCGCGTTGCGCAGCATCGTATTTCCGAAAACCAGTGGACGTCATCTGAATCCCATGTACGCGATTGAGATACTTAAACGAGAAGTAGGTTGCGAGTCCTTCCTCTAACACCGTCGCCTGGCCCCAAACTACCGGACTGATCAGGTGGATTGCTTCATGAGAAAGTTCATACGACGCCACCCACGGCTCATTCTTACTCCTGCTGGTGAGATAAATTCTGACCTTCCGGTCACCGTAACCCTGTCCATAAGATTTTTCGGAAATGCGAGGCTCGAGTAGTTCAATCGAATGGTCTCTCGGACCGAACAAAAACTCTGCTTCTTCAAGTATTTGCAATAGTTCCTGCTTCAGGGTTCGTTCGAGTGCACGATCGCTCAAGCCGACAAAAGCTTTTAAGTCGGCCTCGATCCGCAACAATTCTTCCATTAACCTCACGATTTACTCTCCGTCAGCACACCAATTCGCGGAAATGAAAGTATCTCATAGAGCATAGATAATAGAGACTAGAAACAATCCTCGCTGTTCCATAAACGCAAAGCCCAAAGGAGGACCACATGAAAGCCTTCGGATTAGTTTTTATTACGGCTCTGCTGGTGGGAATGACCGCTTGCGGAGGCGGCTCACCTCAGAATAATCAGAGTAATGCAACCCCAACAGTCACGACCACACCGCCGCCATCACCCACGGTTACTGCGACTCCAACCTCGACAGCGCCAACTACCGCGACCGTGAAAGGGTCTAATTTCAAGTGGCAGGATGATGTAAGTGGCACGCCGGTAACGACGATCAAGGTCGGAGGAACAATTACCTGGACCGTCACAGGTGGAACGCATAAGTTGGAACGCGTCGCTGCGAGTGCTGCGAATGGGTGTGCCGATCTCGAAGCCTCGTTCGATTCCGGCAATCTCACTTCCGGACAAACGGTAAGCCGGACGTTCACCAAAGTCGGAACTTTCGGATACCACTGCGGCATTCACCTGGGCAATCCCAATTGCAAAGCCACGCCGGGAGACGGGCCAATGCCAGGCGTTATCAAGGTCGTGCCGTAGGTTGTTTCGAGTGAAGTAGCCACAAACAGCACAAAAGCTCATTTTGTGCCTTTTTGTGGCGTTTCATTCGATGAACGCCTGCTTGCGGAAGAATCCGGCGAAGCGTTTCAAGACTGACGTGGTCATGTACGGGTGTGTCGTTGAGCCGGGGCCGGCCTGGACGAAGAGGTCACCGTGTTCCTTCAGAAAGTCCTGATACACCGGGCCGCTGCCGTGCGCGAAGAACTCCTGCTGGTTGGTCCACGACGAATTGTAGACCAAGGAATCGACCTGTGACGGCGGACGCGCCATCGACTGATCACTCATGTCCGGCACGCTGACCGTGTACATCAATGTCGTCGGCTCTTTCGTGCGCACGTCGTTGACGTAACCTTTCAACGCCTCTCTCACTCTGTCACGACAACCCGGTTTCATTACCCAACGCGCTTCAACCTGCCACGCTGTCATGACATCAGCACCGGGACGGATGAAGCCGTCGATCATCTCGAGCGGCTGCAACATCATGAACGGCACAGTCGGTCCATACATGTTCAGGAAGTACGTTCCGTTCTTTGCAAAGAATTCCTTCAGGATCGGCGAGTTGGCGTGCCGGTGATAGGCGTCGCGATCCTTGAAGCCTTCGACGAACGCGACCTGCTGCGGACCCGGCATCGGAAACGTGTTGACGCCGGGATCGAGGTTCGGAGTGTGGAGTAAATACATCCACGTGTCAGGCTCCTCCCTTTCAACCTGCGCAGCGAGTGCGCCGAGGGCTGCGTAGGCTTTTGCTTCGTTACCGGGGATGATGGACCAGAAGGCGTCGAGAATATACATGAGTAATCCTTTCCTATGAATTAAGTGCGGCGATGATGCTGTCGGCTGATTTGAATGCGAGCGCCATCAAAGTGAGCGTCGGGTTGGCGGTGCAGACGGTCGGGAAGCTGCCACTGCCGACGATCCACATGTTGGGTATGTCGTGCGAGCGCTGGCTGGCATCGACGACGGATGAACCGGATTTGGGGCCCATGCGATGCGTTCCGACAACGTGCCCGGCGCCGTAGTAGTGATAGTTCACGCCTCGATACGTAAAGTCGCCGGCGCCGCCGACGCCATTCACAGTGAACTCCTTCGCTCCCATCTTCTGGTACACCTGCGAGCAGACATACGCAGCCATGCGGAAACCTTCCATCGTGTACGTGTCGAGACCGTAATCAACTTTAGGTCGCGGAATGCCGAGCCCATCGACGTTATTCGGTTTGCCGTTCGTGACGTCGAGCATGACGCGATTCTCTGCGAGGGGCGACTGGTCGAACATGCACGCGATGCGAAACTGTCGCGTGTAGATGTTGTTGAGCTTCTCGGCGAGCTGCACGCCTGCGAGACGCTGTGGCGTTCCATTTGGTCCACCGTCGTTCGTTCCGGTGTTGTTCGTGCCCTGGATGAAGTCCATCGCGGTCGTGTAAGGATCGCCTTTCGAGAAGTTCCAACCCTCGTTGCCGATCTCCATGCGGAACGACGAGCGATACTTGCGAAACTCACCGTCGCGCAACGACTCGATGCCCGACGTCGCAAGCGGCCCGCGATAGCCGAAGAGTGGCTCAGGCGCGAGTGCCCAGGTCAGGTAAAGCGGATGGTCCATCAGGTTGCGACCAACCTGATCGCTGCTGTTTGCAATGCCCTGCATGTTATTCGACAACAGGAGGAGCTTTGCATTCTCGATCGCGTGACAGGCCAGCACGTAGATCTTTCCAGTGACTGACTTCGAGACCTTGCTCAGATTGCCGTTCGCATCGCGCGACCAAACGTAGTAGTCGACACGCGTCGCGTTTGTGCCATCGACCGCGACGTTATACGCAACCGACTGATAGCTGACCGTGACGTTACCGGTGTCGAGCGCTTTGCCGAGCGTGACGGTCGGATCCCACTTCGCCTGGATCGGGCAGATCGGGATGCAATTTGTGTTGCCGGCGCAAACGCGACGATCGTCGTACGGCTCTGAGTTACGACCAGCCGGTGTCGGCGTGACGAAGACGTTGTACATCGTCGGATCTGATCCGCCCGGTGTATCAGGCAACGTGCCGGGCACTTGCAAACCAGCCACGCCAGTGCTCACTGCCTGATCGACGGTGCTCATCGGAATCGACTGCATTGGATACTCATATCCCGGCGGGTAAACGAGTCCGACTACTTCGAGCGGCTGCTGTTCTTCAGTACTGGCAGAGACGCCGATCTCTTTCTCCGCGAGCGCCCACAATTGCTGTAGCTCGGTGTAAGTGATGGGCCAATCAACACCGTGACCGTACTTCGTCTGCAACTGAATGTCGTTCTCGAGCTCGCGCAGCGACGTGCCGAGCCAGTGCCACGACGTGCCGCCGCCATTGCGCTCAAAGGTGCTGGAAAACTGAAGCCCGGGCACGTTGCCATTGGCATCGGGTGGCGGGTTTTGTGGTGGTTCCTTCGAACCCTGATGAGTCTCAGACCACGGTTGCGCCTGGACCAGATAACTGACGTCGGGTCCCTTGCCGATCGCGAGCACCGTTGCGCGCGGAGTTGGAAGTGTAGACGGATCGGGAAGTACACCGACCGGATTTTTCTCCGAGCCGGTGCGACCAGCGAGTGCCGGGTACGGCGACTCAGGTGTCTTCGCGAGCGCGAGGTAGAAGTTGTTCATGTATTCCTCGCGACTGTCGGGCACTGCCAGTCCCGCTTCGAGGATCAAAACCTTCTTACCGGCGAGACCGAGCTGCTTCGCGATCAGGTTGCCGGAGACGCCCGCGCCGATGATGACGGCGTCGTATTGTGGTGAAGCGATGCTGCTCATTGTCCACCTCCGTTGCTGGTGTCGACGCCGAAAGTTTGCAGCGATGCCGGTTGCTGGCTCCAGTAGCCGAATGTGAAAGCACTGAATCCCATCGGATGCGACTGGGCCAGGTTCCAGACGAGGCTCTTCGTGTACGCCTGCGACGAGATGACTTGCAGCGCGGGTGGTGCGAATCCACCGCCACCCAAGACGCCCGGCACGTACCACGATCCGAGATACCACATCGCGACGATGCTTTGTGCGAGCTGAGCCTGAAGCGACGGAGCATCAAGCGCTGTTTCGAGCAGCGTGTCGGCGATTTGCTGCGAGGTCAGCTTCGGAGTCTGGCTGCTGAGCGACGCGAACGTGCCCATCAGCGCATCCATCCGCGGCTGTCCAACCTGCGAGACGGCGAATTGATAGAACGTGCCCGAGAGATTCACGGGATCGAGAAAGGGTCTGATGAAACTCGACTGAAATCCTGTCAGCGCTGCCGACATGTCGGCGAAGGCTTGCAGAGTGGATTCCGACGGTGGTGTTGAAGGATTGCTACTCATGAATTCGTCTCCGTTCTACTGCGCTCGTTGCAGGATGTAGGTGAAGTCGGATGCCTTTGCGTTAGTCATCGTGGCGTTGTTGTGACACTCGATGCAGTTCGACGAGACATTCGGAACCATTCCCTGGATATAAGTCTCGAGAGTGGTGTTGGCGAGAAAGTTCGGCGCCGGCGTTCCGAGTGGATCGCCGGGGGTCGCCTGACACTTTCCAGTGTTCGTCGGCCACATCGTGCTGATCAGTTCATAGTTCTGCCACACTGATTTCGAATTGACGCCGAGCAGCAGCTTCAACGCGTCGGCATTGCGTGCGTCTGCACTCGTAAACGCAAACTCGTTGCCCTTGAACATATTCATGCGAACCACCTGGCTGTGAAACGTACTGACCTTCGTGGGATTCCACGGCCGTGGCGGCACCTGGTTCGGCGGGCACTTCGCGGCGCTGCATTTCGGGTTGTAGTAGTTGTACTTTGCTTTGAGCTTTCCGCTGGCGACGTCGGCCTCGGTCGGGACGTTGTCGACGTGCTCGAAGGTGGACCACAGCCATTGTGAAGCCGAGTCAGTTTTATGTCCGATGTGCAGGCCAACCAGTCCCATCAACTTCGGACTACACGAGGCCGCGTACTTCGGATTTTGCGAAGCCGGTGAATAAACGAGCACAGTCTGAGTGTGAAAACGTTTCTTCTCAGCCGGGCTGATCACTTTCCACGCTGACTTAACCATGATTGCGCCTTCGGGTCCGGTAGGCCCGCCGCAAGGAAATGCGACTTCACCCGTAAACGCTTTTTGTCCGGCTTTCGAATAGAGGTTGTTCGCCAGGATGTAATCGAACATCGGCTGGTTCACGAGAATTTCGTAGCGCGTGTAATTGCCGTTTTGATCGATGATTGGACCGGTGTTGAAGGGCTGGCTGAATTCCGTCAGCACTGTCGGCGTCTTTCCGACCTGACTGATGATTCGCATGCCCGGTTTGTAGCTGGCCTTGCATTGCGTTGGAATGGAGGCAGGTGGTCCGTTGTAAGTCGGCGTCGCGCCACCGGGGAGAAAGATGTCTGCGATGTCGCGGTAGTGCTCCCACACCGTGTCGTTGTCGCCGTTCTGTCCGATCTTCTTGTTGGGATCGCCGTTGCCGTCGGGACCGGGAGGCCAGTTGAGCGCGATGAACGTGTTCCACGAATAAATATCGAAGTCGCCCTGAATCGCCAACAGCTTTTGTTCGTTGGTTGCATTCGGCGGCAGTGCTCCGAACGTAGCATCACCCGGGATGTTTGAGCTCAGAACGATGGCTGGACCATCGACGGTGGCCATCGTTGTCGGTATCGACGTCATAATCACCATGGTCACAGCGACGACGGTGAGCAGTATTAGGCTGACGATTTTCTTCATCTCTCCTCCATCTCGAATCAAACGAGGAACGTGCGATACAGCGGTGCGAGATTCGGCGGGTAAGCGCCGTCCGGATTGAATGGCGATCCGATTGATTGCTGAAAGCGGAAGCGGTTATCCGCATCGACTGCCTTCTTAATGCGGACGAGTCTCTTGTAATTGTCGCCGTAGAATTCTGTGGGCCAGTTGTGTAGCAGCGGATCGATGTAATTGCAGTACGCGCCGATCGAGTGTGGCGCCATTCCTTCGCCGAGTTGATAAGCCCAGTTGACGTTCTGCACCGTTTGATCGGTTTGCGGCCAGATCGCTTTCACTTCCCAAAGGAAGCGCGCATCGCGATGCCAGAACGAAGTCGCGTCTTTTGCAACTTCGGTAACTTTGCCTCCCATGTGCGTCCACACCAACAGACTATTCGGCGACGGCGCACTCGTCATCGACGACGTAAGCACGTCGATACACGACGGAGTAAATGCTTTCGGCGCCATGAAGCCGGAGCGAATGTAGCCACTCATTCCACCCACGATCGTGAGCAGGCCGTTGTAGATCTCGAAGTCCGGCAGTGTCATGTCGTAGAGGTTGATGAAGATGTTTGGGAACTTGAGGATCGGCGCGATCAGATCCATTCCTTCGCGGCTGTCGCCGTTAAAGATTGGCGTGAGACCGAAAGTGTTGACGACCGTGTCAGGATGGGCCGGCAGCGCTACTTTTCCCATGTAACCGTAGACGGCGAGCGAATCGGGCGCCTTCTCAATCCACTCGTTGTAGAAGCCGAGAACTTCCTGCGCGTATTCGATGGGATAACGAATCTGGCCGCACAGCATCGTCGGCGTATTTGGCTGGTGCACGCGCAACTCAAAGGCAACGGCGATTCCGAAGTTGCCGCCGCCACCGCCGCGACAGGCCCACCAGAGATCCTTGTCTTCTTTCGATTTCGATTCCTCCGAGATCCGTCGCAATCTGCCGTCCGGAGTAATGAGGTCGATCGAGAGCAGGTTATCGACGCTGAGACCGTAAGAGCGTGAAACGAAACTGATGCCGCCGCCGAGCATGAAGCCGGGAATACCGACAGTCGGACAACCGCCACCAATCGGAATCAGACCAGTGTTTGTGGCTTGCAGGAAGAGATAAAGGTCGCGCCAGCGATTGCCAGTTTCGGTCCACACAACTTGTCGATCGAGATCGAGTCGCTTGGCGGTCATGCTGGTGAGGTCGATCACCATCCCGCCTTGATTCAAACAGTAACCCGCAGCGCTGTGACCGCCGCCGCGCACCGTGAATGGCATCTCGTGTTCGAGCGCAAACTTGTATGCCGTTGCGACGTCCTGCGCGTTGACGCACATGGCCACAACTCCGGGTCGCAGATCGATGCGACCATTGTCGATAACGAGCGACTGGTCATAACCGGGATCGCCTGCCTGAAGCAGAGTTCCGGCCAGCTCCATTTTGAGCTTCTCCAGGTACTTCCGTGCAATCATGAAATCCTCCTCCGCCGATCATGGATCGAAAGCAGTCATGCCTCTGGCCCAACTCACAAAGAGTGAGCAGAGTCGGCAAACGTTGACGTAACCCAATTGACAGAACGTTGAACGCGCGCGCCGTTCTGGGCGGAGAATTAATTGTGGCGGTGGAGATCGCGTTGGCTGCCCGAGGTTTAGTTAGGGAGTAAAGAGCAGCGCCGACATACTACACGCAGTATTGGAAAATGCAAGAACTTTTAGATCTGATGAAGCTATCCACAGATTACACAGATGTTAGTTCAATCCGTGTAATCTGTGGATCAGACTCTATTGAGGTTGGACGGCTACAATCACTTGGTTGCTCTGTACTCCATGCCAGGTAATCCTGATCTTAATATCGCCTGGCGTCGTTATTTGATCGTTCAATTTTAGAATGACTTGTGTGAGCCAGGTGGCGGTTGGAATCTTACCTGCGAATTCAACTGTCAGCGGTCGAACTGTTCCGACTGAATCCTCCGCAGTCGCAGTTACCGAAGACGCTCCTTCGCCGGCCGCGAGTTTCAAACCAACTGCCATGACTAATATTCGCATTCGATTATCGGGAGCGAATGTGAGCATGTTGTTCACGATGGGGAAAGTCACGTTGGTAAAGAACACGGAATTGAGTGCCGCAGCGCGTTGTGTGCCTGGTTGTGTGACAAGCGAAAGTGTATCGTCGTCGATAATCGTGCCCACGCCCTGAGCATCTGCGATCGTTGCATTGACCGGATTGCTCAGGTTCAGGAAAAAGTCTTCAGTAGGTTCGACAATCGTATCGCCTATGATAAAGATAGTCAGCAGTTGTGATGTTTGCCCCGGTGGAATATTCAAGACGATGTTGCCGGCTCCAAAATCGACGTCGCCTGTGGCAGTACCGGACTGAGTTGAAACCGTCACACTGACTGTCTTGGTACTGGGCGCGGACAACTTGATCTCAAACTCATAGCCAAATAAGTTAATGTTGCTGTCGCCTTCGTTCATGACGAGGTCGTTGATTGTGATTGTTGGATCGGATTGGGCCTGAGCAATGCCGGCCGTAACGAACAGTAAACAAATGAGGCCCAACAGCCTTGTCCGTTTGAGGATGGCAGTCGGAATCGGGAAATAGTGCATGTACGGACTCCTGCTTGGTCGAAAAACGACATAGGTTGATTTGTCCTACGGGGGTGGTTTTAGAGGAGAGGGGTTTGAGGAGTCTAATCCGTTTTTCTCCGGTTTGCAATAGTATTTGCAGTCAAAACGGGGTTCACGCACATAGCCAAAATCGGAAAGGTAGGGTTACTTATGGGTTCGATCCTTAACGAAAGCGAGCGCAGTGCTTTACTCGGCAGGATGCACTCCCTGACTGCCACGTCGACTGCGCGGTGGGGGAAGATGAACGTCGTAGGTATGCTGCAGCATCTTCAGCTCTCGGCGCAGATGGCCCTTGGCGAACTCCCGGTTGCCTCAGTGAACAAACGTCCGTTCCAGATGTTTCCGCTCAAGCACCTCTTGCTGTACGTGGTTCCGTTTCCGAAGGGCGCGCCGACGGCGACTGAGCTTCATCCGGGTGGAGGTTCAGCTTTTGCTGAAGAGCACGCAAAGCTGCTCGGTCTACTGGACCGCATCGCGACGGGACCAAAGGACGGGGCCGGTCCAGCGCATCCGCTGTTTGGTCCACTGACATGGCGCGAATGGGGTGTAGTGACGTTCAAGCACGTCGATCATCATCTCAAGCAGTTCGGCGCGTAGGGCGACGGTGTATCAAGCTTCAAGTCCGCGCTAACAGCGCTAAGTTCGACGCAGGGGCGGCCACGGAGAGCCGCCCCTACGGTACGTACCACATCGCCTGTAGTGACT
>DASWUM010000102.1:0-18440 GCA_036401595.1 Pyrinomonadaceae bacterium | reverse complement strand
AACTCCCAATTCAATAGTCGCACCGCATACCAATCGTTGACCCACCCGCTACCGCGGGCGGTACTGACCCCATCCAAGCATGGCGCTCATTCGTCGCATCGACTGTGTCCAAGCACGACGCTTACCTCGCGTTCAGCTTCTCTAACCAACGGAATAACTTCACGCCCGAAGATCACCATCTCTTCGAGCTTGGGCCAGCCGGAGATAATAAACTGCGTAATACCTATCGCCTTGTAAGCAAGGAACGCATCAGCCAGTTCCTGCGGCGTTCCCACGAGCGTGATCGCCGACGATCCGTAAAACGGCACCAGCCCCGCCCACAAGTTCTCATTCATCCAACCAACTTCATCCGCCTTCGCCAGCGCCTGCTTCAACGTTTGCGATTCGCTGCTATTCAGGATCTTGCGCTCCTGCTTCTCCGTGTCGTCGTCCGGAAGCAGTGCACGCGCCGCTTCCAACGCCTCATCACGCGTCGGACGGCATATCACACACAGCCGCAAACACATCTCGATTCCGTGCTCTCGATTTCGCTCGACGAGCGGCGCAAGATTCTCCGGCGTGTCGATCAATCGCAGCCAACCCGATCCCTGTCGTTGGGCCAGTCGCTCAGCCTGCGCCGAGTGTCCGGAGACATAAATCTCCGGTCGACTACGATCGGGCGCGGTGAACGGCGTCGAGAGTTGCCCCGATTCAACCTGAAAATAGTCGCCTTTGAAAACAACTTCACCATTCTGTTTCCAGAACGCGTGACAAATCTCGAGAAACTCATCAGCACGCGCATAACGTTCATCGTGTTCCAGAAAGTCGCCGTAACCTCTCTGCTCCGCCGCCGAGCTGCCGGCAACGATATTCAACGCCACGCGACCATCGATCAACCCGGATAGAGTATTGACCTGCTGCACGAACGTGGCTGGCTGCATAAACCCCGTCCGATACGCAACGATGAACTTCAACTTCTTCGTCGCCTGCCCAAGCGCGGCTGCAATCACGAGAGTGTCAGGCTCGTAACGACTGAACGACATCAACACCGATTCAATTCCGGCTTCTTCCGCGCACCGCGAAAACTTTACCCAGCCATCCATGTCGGGCAGCGACGCTTTCGAAGTGCTCTTCGTCGTAAGCACACGAGATGTTTCCTGCGCGGTCTTCATCGAGACCTCGCCACCCTTCGGAAGCATCCAGTGAAACCGCAGACTCATACGCGCGCCTCGGCCCTCCTCACGCGCGGCACCACTTCGCTGCCAAAGAGCTTGACCTCGTCGAGCTCGGGCCAGCCTGACATGATGAACTGCGTGACTCCGATCTGTTTGTACTCGAGCAGCGCTCCGGCGACGTCGTCAAACGATCCGACGAGCGTGGTCCAAACCGGTCCGTAATAACGGACAAAACCTTTCCACAGCAGCGGACTGAGCCACTTGTCTTCAACCTCAGAAGCTTCTCGGTACATTTGCGAATCGTTCTTAACCGCGATGCTGCGCTCGTACTGGCCCATGTCGTCGTTGGGCAGCAAGGATTCGGCGGCGGCGATTGCCTCAGAACGGGTCGACCGACAGATCACGCACATGCGCAGGCAAACTTCGATACCACGTTCCCGTACACGAGCGATCGCCGGTTTCAGAGTCTCGACAGTGTCGGCCACACGCAGCAAACACGTTCCCTTTGTCACAGCCAAGTGCTCTGCCTGCGCGGAGTGACCGGAGATGTAGATTTCGGGAGTCCGGCGCTCGTCAGCAAACAACGGCGTGTGTAGCTTCCCCTGATCGACGCGATAGTATTTGCCATTGAAGTTGACGTCGTCCGCATCACGCCAGAACGAGTGACAAACTTCGAGAAACTCCTCAGCGCGCGCGTATCTTTCGTCGTGTGCGAGAAAGTCGCCGTAACCACGCTGCTCCGCGGTTGAGCTGCCGGCAACGATATTGAGTGCGAGACGTCCGGGCATGAACACCGAAACGGTATTGATTTGCTGAACGAACGTGGTTGGCTTCATCAAGCCGGAACGATAGGCGGCGATGAATTTCAGTTTCGTCGTCGTCTGGCCGAGCGCAGCACTGACCAGTATCGGATCCGGCTCGTATTTACTAAACGAGACGAGGAGTGATTCGATTCCTGCTTCTTCTGCGTGTTTACCGAAGTGTGTCCAGCCGGGGATGTCAGGGACGGGCGCGGGCGAGCCGACACGCGTCGAAGCGAGGCGATAATGCGATGCTTCGCGTGGTGTCTGTGGTCCATTCAGCGACACCTCGCCGCCTTTCGGAAGCATCCAGTGGAATCTGAGGTTCATGGTTTTTGGCCACGGATAAATCGGATTGTTTACGGATTCGGCGCTAAATCCGTTCCTGATCCGTGTCATCCGTGGCTATACGTCAATCGTCCAGGGTATCGCTTCGGGTTCGACACCGTGAGTCTTGGCCCAACGCTCCAGGGCCCACGGCACTGTATCGACGTCGCGATAGCCGCCGAGTAACTGCCGCGTTATCGGATCTGCTTTCTGCAACAACGTCTCGTCGGGAGTTTCGAGGTAGACTTCCGGCTTTAACCAGCGATACGCGTATCCATACATCAGGACCTTCGAAACCCGGTCACTGCGATTCGGCGCTGCAGTGTGAAAAATCCGATTCTCAAACAACACAGCATCGCCTGCATTGAGTGTCAGATCACAAACTTCGACCCCCTCGGGATCGATCTCTCCCTTCCGAATCTTGAGCGCTTCGGAACTGAGGTGAGTCTTGCGTGCAAACAGCGTCATTCCCGAATTCGGTTTGTGAAAGTCGGTCAGGCAATAACAGATCTTGATCCCGACGCGCGGCAAGTCGCGATGGCCCAGGTCCTTCGGGATGCGAATATCGCGGTGCCAACCACGCCTGAAGGGCGTGCCTTCCGGATCGACTGGCCTTTTGTAAATCAGCGTCAACGAATGCAGTTGAATGTTCGGGCTCAACAACTGAACCACGAGCGGCACAGTCGGCGACTGCGTTAAAAGCGAAAAGAACGGCTTCTCCTTGAGCAATCCGGGACGCAGGTCGAGGTGATTGTATTCCTCTTTCTCAAGGAGTTCGGGTTTGTTTATAAACGCGCGCGCGCGGCGATCGCCCGCTTCGAGTAGCTGCTCGACTGTCTGTTTATCCAAAACATCGCGGACGATGAGGAACCCGTCCTCGTCGAACGACTGTCGCTGCTCGGTTGTGAGAGGGACAAAATCCATTGCTTAGTTTCTGATAACGCAACAGTGCTGCATCTCGTTGTTAACCGGCGGCAGAATCGTCGCGTTCGGAAACAGTGACCTCATGTAATCGCTCGTGTGAAAGACGTGAAATGTACGCTGTTCGTCGGGCTGATACGGGCGAACGTCTTCAGTTTCGAGGTATAGATCGCCGCCGTTTACCAGTATGAACCACTTCGCATCCTGCGCTCGTTCGTCAACATCATTCGCTTGCGCAGCGGTGATGTGCTGTCTTTCGGTTTCGAGATCGAGACGCCACTGCAGATTGTTTCGACCAAGCGGCGCGCCCCAGGTCGTGTAATACGGATCGATAAAAGTGAATGCGAGCGCCCCGCCGGGCGTTAGCTTGCTCCTCAGATCGTCGACGAGCTCGAGCATGTCAGTCTCGCACGTATTTGTGAAGACCGAGAACGCAACGATGTAAGTAAACGTCTCGTCCATTGGCGGCAGAGGCAACGAACGCACGCCGTTCGGATTGAAGAAAAACGAAAAGCGATTGTAAAAGAGCCAGTGCGAGCTCGGGAAAGTCGCCTTGCCCTGCTCGATTGAATCTTGATCGACGTCGAGACACCAGTAACGCTCCGGATCGATGGTTGAATTCGGATCGCGGAGGATGTTGCCGACGTTGCCGCCAAAGTCGAGGACGTTCTTCCCGCTCCAGTTCGTGTCTCCGAGCTGCGTGGAGAAGTAAGTGAACTGCCCGAATCTGGTGGAGGTGAAGGTCATTGGAGAGATGTACTCCCGCAAAGGCGCAAAGACGCAGCGGAAAGCCCTCTGCTTTGCGCCTTTGCGCCTTTGCGGGAAAAAAATTGAGCCATCACGCTACCCGATAGAAAAACTCTCGATTGAGGTAGTTCGATCTGCCGCTGTCGTCCTGAAACGTGTTGTACAAAACGATCACCAGCACTCCTTTATTCACGCGGATGTAAATCTCGGATTTCATAAACCCGAACTCAAAATTCGCCGCGAGCGCGATCGTCCGCTGTCCTGCTTCTTCCTCGAGATTGGCCAGCGCCTTTGTCCGCGTGCGCGGCCAGGCGATTGGACCGTCCTCACCCGCGCCAAAGATCTGAATACTGAACTCATCACCATCGCGCTGGATTTCACACTCAGCGATCCCGCGTGTTTCGCGATTCGTGTTGGCCCAACGGCCGAGCAGTTTCTCAGCGTTCGCAGCGGCTTTGGGATCGAGCAACGCCGGATCGAGATGCCCCGTTTGTTTGAACTCCACTGCGCTACTCATATCGTCCGTGCTCCAGCGCAAAGTACTCGCGCACAAAGAAGTCGGCTCGTTTGCTGTCGTCTTTGAAGCGGTGAAACTGCGCGAGGACGAGCAACCCCTTCATGATCATTCCCTGCAACTCTGTTTCGGCAAATCCGAAATCAAAATTACACGTGAAGCCCGCACCGACTCTCGAAGTCGGCACGCCGGCAAACACTTTCACGTCCGTAGTTCCCCAATCAATCGGACCATCGGGGCCGACTGCAAAAACCTGTAACGACAGTTTACCGTTCGCTTCGGACATCACCATGCGCGCGATGCCGCTGGTGTTTGGATTCGAGTTGATCCAGACGCCAGGCAATGCCTGTGCATCCATCGATGCGTTCGATCCGTTAGTCTCAACGCGGTCGCTGAGTTGAGCAAATTGCAATTTAGCGGACTCCTCTCACGAAGTTCGAATCCAACTGCGAATCATCAACCGGGTCGAGGTCGCCGGATCGGCCAATGGCGTACGCGCATGAATCGTTCGCGTGTTGTCAGAGAATAATAACTCGCCTGCGCGCATCATGAAATCAACTGTGTCTGTCGTATTTGTTACGACTTCCTCGAAACCTTCCAAAGCGTGCAACATCTCTTCCGATAGACTCGCACCTTCCTGCGTCAATGCCAGATCGATAGTGTAACGTCGCCAACAAAGTGAGTTTTCAGTAAGCACTGGCCGCCACGTGACCCCGCCGCCGAGATACGGCGCGAGTTGCCACGGCGCGGGCTCGTCTTCGAAGAGTTTGAGCGTTGCCGGACCAAGACTCTCTTCGACTTGTGTACGAATCGAATCGAGATCGAGTATGCGCGAGCGTCCGCCACCGGCGTTGTCGGCGTTGACACAAACCATCGAGATCAACTCGACAGGCGTTTCCCAATCGGCGCAGTCAGTGTGTAGTCTTTCACTTTCACGGCCACCGCGCGCAGACGGCATGTCGGTTTGCGGCTGAATGTAATGAACGAGTTGAGCGCGAGGCTTCTCATACGGACGCGCCACGAGCTGGCCAAAAGCGCGATTGATGGCGACGAATAAACGATTACCGTCGTCAAAACGAAGACCTGAAACCAGGACGCAGTAAGGACGCTGGCGCAGGCGCTCTTTGATCGACGCCACTAATTCATCGAAATCTTTGCGATTTGAATCGCGAATCGAATCGTGTACAAACTGCTGTAGCTCGACTGAATAGAATTCTTTGTTATCGTAGACGGGCAATCGCTCGGCCGCGAGCAATAGTTCGCGAGCGAGAGATTCGGAAACCTGTATTCGATGTGTCTCAGGAAACGGCGCGAGCATGAGTGCTCCAATTCTGAGGCCCTCTGAAGTGCGTAAAGACAGTCTAGAGAAGCGCGATCAGAAGTGTCAACATAAACCAAATGCCGGACATAAACGAGGCGTTCCCTCACAAATTTTGCATCAATCTGGACCGACGACCAGAGCGCTGGGAGCAGATGCGCGCGAAGTTTGAGCGCTGTGGTGTGCAGGGTGTTGAGAGATTTGCTGCGGTCGATGGGTCGCAGGCTGTGATTCCGTCGAACTGGTCTGACTCACCGGGCGCTTATGGATGCTTGCGCAGTCATCTTGAGATCATCGAGCAAGCGCAACGGCTAGGTTGGCCGAATGTGCTGATCTTCGAGGACGATGCGGCCCTCGATCCTGAGTTACACGAGAAATTCGCTTCATACTTTGCGCAGGTGCCTGAGGATTGGGAGATGTTGCACTTCGGCGCGAATCACATGGCGGCGCCCGTTCCAGTTAGTCCGAATGTTGTCCGAATCACGAGTGCGAACTCAACGTTTGCTTATGCGCTAAACTGCGCTGTCTTTGATTCGTTTATCGAACTGAATACGCGGGCGCTGACGGCCGTCGATCTCAACAACCGGACGCTACAGACCGAGCATGCGTGTTACTGCTTCATGCCGCATCTTGCGTGGGTGGAGGATCTCAGTTCCGACGTGCAGGTGCGGCAGAAGTATCACTGGTACTTGAAGGAGTCGCTGGTGCTTCACGGCAGCGGGATGGATCAAATTCTGGCTCAAACGACGGTGGTCATTAAACGCACCGCAAATGATGACGAGAACTTGCAGTTTTTGACGAGTTTTTATCAGAAATACTTACCGGGGATCGAGGTGATCGTCAATAAACAAGGCAGGGTGAGTCCTGATCGATTGTTTTTGATATTTACGGATAGCAATGTGTTTGTTGAGGAGTGGGACATTCGCGGGAATTTGAGTATGTGCGAGAGGTTTGATTGCGCGACGGGGTTCAGGAGTCTTGTTAATTTGACGCCGGAGGCGACGCGGATGTTGCGGACGAGCGCGCCGATGATCCTGACGCCGTGGTTCGATGCGAATGATTACCAGCGCAGTGAGAAGCGAGGGCCTTTTGAGAAATTTGCGGTTTTTAAACGCGCGGCAGTTGGTGTTCAGGAGTTAAGAGTGTTTCAATCACCCAACGACGCGCTCCTCATGACTTAAACCAAGCCAGGGTGTGCAGGATGCCTGGGTCTTACAATTTCGGTCTCGTGATTCTGTCCATCCTGATCGCGATGGTGGGATCGTACGCGACGATCGATCTCGCGGCACAAGTAACGGCAGTTCACGTCCGCACCCGTCAATGGTGGCGCAGCGGCGGTGTAATCGCGCTGGCAATCGGTACCTGGGCCATGCATTACACCGGTCTGATCGCATTCCGCTTGCCGATTCCGGTACGTTATGACTGGCCGACGTTGCTATTGGCATTTCTACCTGGTTTGTTAGCTTTCGCTCTCGCTTTCATCGTCGTAATTCGGCCCAGGTTGGATTCGCTGAGAGCCTTCGTAGCCGCGATTCTTACGGGCGCGGGCATAGCCGGAGTGCACTACACCGTAATGGCTTCCATGCGAATGCAGGCGACGACCGACTATGCGCCGGCCGGGGTAACGCTCTCGGTTTTGCTTGCGATGGTGTTTTCTTTTTTATCGATCAGGCTCACATTCATTTTCAACGACAGACTTCAGCGGCGGGAGTGGCGTACGGTGGCGGGAGTACTGCTGACGGGGACAGCGATCTGGCTCATGCATTACGCAGGGATGGCCTCAGTAACTTTTTCCGAAACCGCGACCCAGCCGGATCTGTCTCACTCGGTAGATATTTCTCCTCTCAATGCCGTAGGTATCGGCGTGGTCGCATTGACCATCCTTACAGGTGCTGTGGTGAGTGCAACGGTAGATCGACTTCAGAAGCAGAAGGTCCGCGAGATCACCGAACGGAAGACAGTAGAGGAACAGTTGCGTGCCCTCACCGCGCGTGTTCAGTCTGCCCGCGAAGAAGAAGGGATACGCATTTCGCGCGAGATTCATGATGAGCTGGGAGCTGCACTGTCGAGTTTCAGGTGGGACCTGGAAGCTCTTGACGAAGCCATTTCTCAGATGGGAGTATCGAAATCCGATGAATGCCGCTTAAAAATAGACGCAATGATGAACCTGATTGATGCGACCATCAATTCTGTCAGAAGAATCGCTTCAGAGTTGCGTCCCGCGGGTCTGGATGCCCTCGGCCTGATTGAGGCAATCGAATTGCACGCACGACACTTTCAAGATCGGACGGGAATCATCGTCACCTGCGATAGCAACTTCGACAGCGCAAGAATCAATCCTCAACAATCAACAGCTATCTTCCGTATCTTACAGGAAGCAATGACCAACATCCTCCGTCATGCGCAGGCAACGATAGTTACCATCCAGCTCAAGGATGAGAACGAAGACGTCTTTTTGAAAATCCGTGACAATGGACGCGGCATTACCGACGAAGAAAAATCAGGCAAACGAACACTCGGCCTCCTGGGAATGCGAGAACGGACGCATCTCATCGGAGGAACGATCGACATCACAGCTTCTGAGGGTAGAGGCACAGTAGTAACAGTAAGAATCCCATACTCCCACGTAAAACAAGACAATGAAGAGAATCCTCATTATTGATGATCATGACGTTCTCCGCGAAGGTGTAAAACGCATCTTCGATAAACAACCTGAAACACCAATCTTCGGAGAAGCGAGCACTGGTCCCGAAGCCGCGAGACTTGTGCGCGAACAAGACTGGGACGTGGTGTTGCTCGATATTTCCCTGGGCGAGAGAAACGGACTGGATGTGTTACGTGAATTGAAGCAGATTCGCCCTCGCCTTCCAGTCCTGATCTTGAGTATGCACTCGGGAGAGCAATTTGCGCGCCGAGCGTTCAAAGCAGGGGCCAAAGGTTACATAACCAAAAATAGCTCGCGAGCGGAACTGGTGACTGCCGTTGAGAAAGTTATCAGTGGCGGACGATACGTTGACGCAGCGATTGCGGAAAAATTTATTTTCGATCTCGACATACCCTCCGGGTTTCTTCATGAAACACTTTCCGATCGTGAATTTGAAGTACTGCGGCTGATGGCTACCGGCAAAACCGTGAGCGAGATTGCAAGCATATTGCTGCTTAGTGAAAGCACTATCAGCACTTACCGTGGACGCATTCTCGAGAAGATGGGAATGAAAACGAATGCGGAACTGATACATTACGCGATCCGCAACAAACTAGTCGGCTAGCCAGATTTTTATGCCAATAAAATACTATATGGAAATTAATGTCCTTATTTACCCCACTTTCTATGTAGTGTTTCCGGCTACATTAACGTCGACACGCGCACGACAACAAAATCATAATTCGCGCGATATCTTCAGCCCTAACCTTTCTGTATGCTAGGCACAGAGTAAGAGCGGCTAGAAGGCGAAGTCACCCTCTCAGAGCTAGTTAGGAAACCCAAGTCCGTCGCCAGAGCCCAACGACTTCTCACTCAAGCTGTTTTCGCCCGTCTACTCTCCGTTTTCGTACCCTAAGGGATCAAGAGGTAGCCATGGATAACAGGGCAATCTTGCTGGTGGAAGATAACCCCAGAGACGAGGCCTTGGTTCTTCGCGCACTCAAAAGGGGCAATATAGTCAACGAGGTTGTAGTAACGCGAGATGGTCTTGAGGCCTTAGATTATCTCTTCGGAACTGGCAAATATGAAGGACGTGATCCAAATGCGCTCCCACAGTTTGTTTTGTTGGATTTAAAACTGCCCAAGCTTGACGGCTTGGATGTCTTACGAAAGATACGAGCGGATCGGCACACCGAACTACTTCCGGTTGTGGTCTTCACCACTTCGGCTGAAGAAGAAGATCTGATCAATAGCTACAACTTAGGCGCCAACAGCTATGTTCGTAAGCCGCTGGATCCCGAAATGTTCCTACAGGCTACGAAGCAACTCGGATTGTATTGGCTGGTACTCAATCAAGTCGTGAAGATTCTTATCGTCGATGCCCATGAAGTGGTCCGGGACGGCGTAAAGAAAATTCTCGATGAACAATCAGGCGCCGCCACCTTCGGCGAGGCAGGCACAATCACAGAGGCTCTAAGACTGGTGCGCGAGCAGGAGTGGAACGTGGCTATTGTCGATCCTCATCTGGGAGAGACAAGCGAGGTTGAAGTCTTAAAGGCGATGAAGCAGATTCGTCCTCATCTACCTGTGCTGGTCCTTAGCACGCACTCGGAGGAGCAGTTTGCCCGCCGTATCTTGAGAGCTGGTGCTTCCGGTTACATCACCAAAGCCAGCCCGCGGTCGGAGTTGGCTAAGGCCGTCCACAAGGTTATGAGCGGCGGAAGATATATCAGCGCAAATGTGGCTGAAGAATTTATCTTCGACCTCGTCTCTGATTCTGAACGCCCCCTTCATGAGGCGTTGTCAGAGCGCGAGTATGAAGTGCTGCGTCTCATTGCTTCGGGCAAAACGGTCAGCGAGATTGCCAGTCGACTATCACTTAGCGACAGCACGATCAGTACGTATCGGGCCCGCATTCTGGACAAGATGGGAATGAGGACCAGCGCAGAACTAACACACTATGCAGTGGTCAACAACCTCATAAATTAGGTGCCGCTTATACAAATGAGAATCGGCAGTTCGACAGTTCCAAAACAGCAAGATTACTGGCAACACTTTGTAGAGCTAACGTCGACATGAACCAGTTCCTAAACACCACAAAAAGATCGCTGGTGCGACGATACTCACGTCCGGCATGAATCTGTAACCTCATGCTCTCATGGGTCAGCATTCCGCTTGAGCTGGTTAGTCCAGGACCAGTCAACGAGCCGGAGCACATTACTAAATTATTGGTCCAGGATAATGAGTGAGAAACTTCCCCCGGTTTCAAGCGAAGGTCAGGATCTCGATCCTCCACCAGTGAGGGATCTCGTTGCCTTATTATCACAAAAACTCGTCGGACAGTCGGCGGCGACTCAGGCGATCGTACCTTACATCTACATGCATCAATCCGGGCTTGCGCCGGCAGGTAGACCTGCGGGTGTCTTTCTGCTGCTTGGCCCAACCGGAACCGGTAAGACAAAGACAGTCGAAGCCATTGCCGACTTATTGCATGGCAGCGAGAAAAAGATAATCAAGATCGACTGTGGTGAATTTCAACTGGATCACGAGACGGCCAAATTGATCGGTGCTCCGCCCGGCTATCTAGGCCATCGCGAAACTGTGCCAATGCTTACTCAGGAAGGTTTGGCAGAGGCCACTACTGAAGCATCGGACCTTGCACTGGTCCTATTTGACGAGATCGAAAAGGCCGCGCCTTCCATGTCCCGGCTGTTGTTGGGAATCCTCGATAAGGGAATTCTGAGGCTGGGCGACAATTCGATCGTCAACTTTGAAAAGACGTTGATCTTTTTCACCAGTAACCTGGGCGCCCGCGAGATGCTGCGCGAAATGAACCCCGACATCGGGTTCCAAAGATCGTCTCCAAAGCGCCGTGTAGATCTCACAAACAAGCTGGAAAGCATCGCCCTGGGCGCAGTAAGAAAAAAGTTTTCACCCGAATTCGTGAATCGCATCGACGCTGTAGTTACTTACCAGCCACTCAATGAAGAGTCGATAGAAACAATTCTCGATCACGACATTGAGGGTTTACAGCGCCACGTTAATTCAAGGCTCGGTGATCGGTGTTTCACCATCGACCTCTTACCGGAAGCGCGAAGATTTCTTCTGGCACGAGGCGTTAGCGAGGAATATGGCGCCCGCGAGTTGAAGCGCACGGTCCACCGTCACCTGACACAACCTCTCGCGACGATGGTTACCCGCGGTGAGATCACTCCGGGCTCAATCGTGCAGGTCGCCCTCAATAGCGACGGCGACCAGTTAATCATTCGCGAATTCGGTAAAACTGCGCTCCCGCCTCCCCACCCGACGATTCTGATCGCAGATGACAACACTGATCTCCTGGTTTATCTGGCAACTCAATTAAAAGAACTCGGATGTGAAATCGTGATTGCCGAGAGTGCGGACCACGCGCGCCAGCTCTTTGATCAGCTTCGACCGGGCGTCGTGCTGCTCGACTTCATGCTGGGCGCCGACGATGGTCTGAAACTGGGTTTGGAATTTCAGAATCAAGCACCCGATACGAACATTATCATCATGACCGGAGGCTCACTCTCCAATGTTGAACTGACGGTTTGCGCAGAACGAGAATTAAAGGTCCTCTTCAAACCATTCCTGGCCAATGATGTCTTGAGCCTCGTTAAGGGACACCTTAGTCGGACTCTGGGGGCAGGCGTGGGCGCAAACACGTGGGCCAAATCGAAAACTTGAGACCCCTCGAGGGCGCGTGGCTTGGCCGCATAGACGGGAGCCGCGAAGGAGAGGGACGCCGTAGCAGGGCGAGCGCGGCGTCCTTCCTCAAGTTACCTCAACGTGCCGCTAATCAAAATGAACGATCGCACGGAAGCAGACGACATCTTTCAAACAGCTTTCGAGTCAGCGCCAAACGCAATGGTGATGGTGAATGGCGACGGACAAATGGTGTTGGTCAACAAACAGACCGAGAAACTGTTTGGATACGACCGCAGCGAACTTCTGGGCAAACGTATCGAGCTATTAGTGCCGGAACGTTTCCGTTTGCTGCACCCGAATCATCGCGAATTGTTCTCGCGTGAACCTACTACACGCTTGATGGGCGCCGGTCGAGACCTGTTCGGGCTGCGCAAGGACGGCAGCGAAGTTCCCATCGAGATCGGACTCAATCCGATACGCACGAACGAAGACTCGTTTGTCCTCGCAAGCATTATTGACATTACGGAACGCAAGCGCGCGGAGGAAAAGTTTCGTCAGGCTATCGAGGCTGCGCCAAACGGAATGGTGCTCGTCGACCGAGACGGCAAGATCATACTGGTCAACGCCCAAATGGAAAAATCGTTTGGCTACACCCGTGAAGAGTTACTCGGACAATCGATAGAAATACTGGTGCCCGAGCGTTTCCGCGCAATGCATCCCAGCCACCGTAAAGACTTCATGATTCACCCGACCACAAGGTCAATGGGTTCAGGCCGCGATCTCTTCGGTATTCGCAAGGATAACAGCGAGTTTCCTGTCGAGATCGGCTTAAACCCGATTCAAACGGAACACGGCATGATGGTGTTGGGAACTATAGTTGACATTACCGAACGTAAGCTTGCCCAGGAGACCTTGCGCCGGAGTCAGGCACAACTAGCGGGCGTGATCGAGTCGGCGATGGATGCAATCGTTACTGTCGATGAAGATCACCGGATTGTCCTGTTTAACTCGGCGGCAGAGAGAATGTTTCTTTATCCGTCCGAAGAGGCCATTGGCCAATCACTCGACAGGTTCATCCCGAAACGCTTTCACGGTCGTCATCGCGATCACATTGAAGAGTTTGGTCGGACTCATGTAACCAAACGCACTATGGGCCGCCTGGGTGCGATCTTCGGCCTGCGAGCGGATGGCGAAGAATTTCCGATCGAGGCTTCAATTTCGCAACTCGAATCCGATGGGCGGAAGTTCTTCACCGTTATCCTCCGCGACATCACCGAGCGCATGCGCGCAGAAGAGTCGCTCAAAGAGCAAGCCCGCACTCTCGATCTGGCTCCGGTGCTGATTCGCGATCTCAATGGTCGAATCATTTTCTGGAATTCCGGCGCACAACAGATGTACGGCTGGACTCCGGAAGAAACGATGGGAAGAAACACCCACACGTTATTCCAAACCAAGTTTCCGCGCCCCCTCGAGGAGATTAAGGCCAGACTCTTTGGCTATGGTCATTGGGAAGGTGAAGTAACACATACTAAAAAAGATGGCGGGCAAATCGTGGTTGCGAGTCATTGGGTCTTACACAAAAACGAGCGTGATGAGCCCCATGCGATCCTCGAGGTTAACAACGACATCACGGAACGCAAGCAAGCGGAAGAAGAGATTCGACGACTCAATGAAGAACTTGAGCAACGTGTCGACGAGCGCACTGCTGAGCTCCAGGCCGCCAATAAAGAACTCGAAGCCTTCTCGTATTCAGTCTCGCACGATCTTCGCGCCCCACTACGACACATCAATGGGTTCAGCCAGGCGCTCCTGGAAGACTATACGGACCAGCTCGACGACGTTGGTCGCGGCTATCTGCAGGAAGTCAGGAGTGCCAGCCAGGAGATGGCGCAGTTGATCGATGACGTTTTGCAACTGGCGCGAGTGACACGCGCAGAGATGCGTCGAGAGCCTGTCAGCCTCAGTGAGCTGGCTCAGTCGATCATTGAGGGGCTGCGCAAACAGGATCCGCAACGCTCTGTACTTGTCCAAATTGAAGAAGGGCTCATGGCCCATGGGGATCGCCGTCTTTTTCGAATCATGTTCATGAACCTCATCGGCAACGCGTGGAAGTTCACGTCAAAACAGCAGGAACCGAGAATCTGTTTTGGCTCCGAACTTAATAATGGTGAGACGGCTTATTTCGTTCGTGACAATGGAGCAGGATTTGACATGACCTATGTCGATCGTTTGTTCGGCGCATTCCAACGCCTCCACACGGCCGCCGAGTTCGAAGGCACGGGGATCGGACTTGCGACCGTGCAACGCATCATCACCCGACACGGCGGACGGGTCTGGGCCGAAGGCTCAGTGAATCGAGGGGCAACCTTTTACTTTACGCTCGCAAATTTTCAAGGAGATGAGAAATGGAGACGAAAGTGATCTTACTGGTTGAAGATAATGCGAGAGATGAAACTTTAACGCTCCGAGCTCTCAAGAAGAGCAACATTCTCAACGAAGTCGTCGTCGTTCGCGATGGAGTCGAAGCGCTTGATTATTTCTCTGGTCCAGTGAAGAAGCCGATGCCACAACTAGTGCTTCTGGATCTGAAATTACCGAAGCTGGACGGTCTTTCGGTATTGCGGCAACTGCGCGCCACCGAGCGCACCAAGCTTCTGCCAATCGTGGTCTTCACGTCGTCGAGTGAAGAGGAAGACATGATCAGAAGTTACAACCTCGGCGCTAACAGTTATGTGAGAAAGCCGGTTGATTTTGATCAGTTTTTGGACGCTACCAAGCAGTTGGGCCTGTACTGGTTGCTTTTGAATGAGGTTGTGCCGGTCGAATAAAACCTCAATGGCGAACATCACGTTACGTGTATTACACGTTGAAGATTCGGAACAAGATGTGAAGCTCTTGACGCGCAGCCTCAAGCGCGGGGGCTACGAAGTGGTGTCCGAACGCGTCGAGACTCGCGACGCTATGAGGGCCGCGCTTGAGTCGCAGCCGTGGGATGTAATCATGTGCGACTACTCGATGCCGCACTTCAGCGCGCTCTCGGCTTTGGCGTTGGTGAAAGAGATGAAACTGGACATCCCAGTGATCATCATTTCCGGCACAGTTGGTGAGGCGCTTGCAGTTGAGGCTATGAGAGCCGGAGCAAACGACTACCTCATGAAAGACAATCTTCTCCGGCTGATGCCCACCATTAAGCGGGTCCTACAGGAAGCCGAGAACCACCGGGCACGAAAGCGAGCCGAGGAGGAGCAGGCACGGCTAAACGCCCAATTGGATGACGAACGCCGGCGCTTGAATAACATCATCGCGAGCGTGCCCGGAGTGGTTTGGGAAGCGTGGGGTCAACCAGACGCAGCCTCTCAGCACATTGACTTTGTTAGTGATTACGTCAAGACGATGCTCGGTTATAGCGTTGAAGATTGGATTTCAACGCCAAATTTCTGGCTTTCAATTGTTCATCCGGATGACAAAGAAAAGGCTGCGCGAGTGGCTGCGGCTGATTTCGTCAGTGGTCGAGCTCAGAATACGTCGGAATTTCGTTGGGTAACCAAATCAGGGGACATTATCTGGGCACAATCGAACTACGCCATCATACTCGATCACGACGGCACTCCTCTGGGAATGCGTGGCGTCACGATAGACATCACGGAACGCAAGCGGGCTGAGGAAGCACTGCGCGCCAGTGAGGAACAGCTCAGGCAATCACAGAAACTGGAAGCGGTGGGCCAGCTTGCTGGAGGCGTCGCGCATGATTTCAACAACCTGTTGACCGTGATTACCGGTTATTGCGATCTCACGCTGATGAAGATGAGGCCGGATGAACCCACGCGAGCTAATGTCCAGGAGGTTAAGAAAGCCGGTGAGCGCGCCGCTGGTCTAACTCGGCAACTACTGGCTTTTAGTCGCCGGCAAGTGCTTCAACCAAAAGTCCTCGATCTCAACGCCATCGTGACTGACGTTAACAAGATGCTGCGCCGGCTTATTGGTGAAGACATTGATCTGACGACGGTGCTAGACCCTTCATTGGGCCAAATCAACGCCGATCCCGGCCAGATCGAGCAGGTCATCATGAATCTCGCCGTCAATGCGCGCGATGCAATGCCGCAAGGCGGAAAACTGACTTTTGAGACCGCTAACGTTTATCTGGACAACGAATACGTCCGCAGTCACACCATTGTTCGACCTGGCAATTACGTGATGTTTGCGTTGAGTGACACTGGCACCGGAATGGATGCGGAGACCAGGGCGCGAATCTTCGAGCCGTTCTTTACAACTAAGGGTCAGGGAAAAGGTACAGGGCTGGGATTGTCAACCGTATATGGCATCGTCAAACAATCCGACGGTTATATTTGGGTCTACAGCGAACTTGGCCAGGGGACAACTTTTAAGGTCTACCTCCCAAGAGTTGATAAGGCCGCAAGAGTTGACACCGACTTAGAATCCCTCGCCGAACTGCCACGTGGACGAGAGACTGTGCTGCTCACCGAAGACGAAGATCCCGTGCGCCGTTTAATAAAAACAATTCTTGAGTCGAATGGTTATCAGGTATTAGAAGCGACGTGTGGTGAGGATGCGCTTGCACTATATAAAGAGCACACGGGACCTGTTGATCTGATAGTCACCGATGTGGTGATGCCAAAGATGAGCGGGCGAGAGCTAGCTGAGAATCTTAAAACAGTGAGTCCCGATATCAAGGTACTTTATCTCTCCGGCTACACCGATGATGCCATCGTCCGGCATGGTCTCCTCGATCAAAAAATGTCTTTTCTTCAAAAGCCCTTTACTCCCGACGCCTTGCTTCGGAAAGTGCGGGAAGCGCTCGCGGCAAAGTCTGACTAGCCAAAGGAGTTGTCAACGATGGATCAAAACCTGCGAGCATTGGTTATCGATGATGAGGCGCAATTACGTGCTTTTGTCGTTGCAGCGTTGCGCAACGAAGGCTGGGAAACCAGTGAGGCTGACTCCGCTGAACGTGCGTTTGAGATACTGCATGAGCAGGACTGGTCCGCCGTCTTTTGTGACGTACAGCTCGGTGGGGCGGATGGGTACAGCGTATTGCGGCGCTTCAAAGAGCAGTTACCGGGAACAAAAGTGATCTTAATGACCGGCCACGGCAGCGCAGCGGGCGCGCTGGATGCTACCGCGTTCGGCGCTTACGATTACCTGCTGAAGCCCTTCGGTGTCGACGAGCTTCGCGCCCTTTCCGAGGGGTTGCGCGATCAGTTAACGACACGAGCATCTCGCCTCCCCGCCAGTAGCCGAGGAGGGATTTACAAATCGGACATCGATCTGGTCGGACGCAGCGCCGTTTTTGTCGAAGTTATGAAACAGGTTGGCCGTGTTGCCAAAACCGATCTGCCAGTTTTGTTAACAGGAGAATCCGGCACCGGCAAAGAACTTGTGGCCTCAGCGCTTCACCGTCGTAGTCTACGCGCGGACAAACCATTTGTAGCGGTCAATTGCGGCGCTATTCCCGCAGAGTTGATTGAATCCGAGTTGTTCGGGCATGTGCGCGGATCTTTCACTGGCGCCGAACGTGATCGACGCGGATTGTGGGAAGAAGCGAGCGACGGAACGGTCTTTCTCGACGAGATCACCGAAACAACACCGGCGTTTCAAGTGAAGTTGTTGCGCGCGGTTCAGGAAGGTGAGATCCGGCGTGTCGGTTCGAATCAAACTCAGCGCATCGACGTAAGAGTCATTGCCGCCAGCAATCGCGACGTTGAGCATGAAGTCGCAGCCGGGAGATTTCGCAAGGATTTGTTCTATCGGCTGAACACAGTATCAATAGTATTGCCGCCATTGCGCGAACGCCGTGAAGACATTCTGCCGCTGGCCAAGCGCTTTGCCGAGGAGGTTTATTCATTGAGTCCGGCGGTAAAGTTTTCTGCGGAGGCATTGACTGCACTTGAAGAGTACCCTTGGCCCGGAAATATTCGGGAACTGGAGAATGCTGTGGTCCGTGCGGTAGCGATGTGTGACGGGGTGATTCGTCCGCAGGACTTACCGGAACTGGTGCGCAATCATCGCGTTTCACATTTGCCGGAAGAAGAGCCAACCGCGAGACCGGGGCCAGCGATCGACGACGAGTGGCCGTCTCTGACGACGCTTGAAGGCCGTTACGTAGCTCGCGTTATCACACGTACTAAGGGCAACAAGCAGGTCGCGGCGCGTCTCCTGGAAGTCGATCGCAAGACCCTTGACCGCATGATTCAGCGGCACAAGATCACTGTGAAAAAAGGCTAGTTCTCGTAGTGATTCAGTCGTACCTCTGTGTTTGAGGGTGTTCGAGTCTCTGAGTTATGTATCGCTAATGGCGCAGTGAGTCCACACAGGGGCGGCCACGGAG
>DASWUM010000101.1:0-16589 GCA_036401595.1 Pyrinomonadaceae bacterium | reverse complement strand
GGGCGGCCACGGAGGGCCGCCCCTACAGTTCGGTGGACGTGATCAAAGATCCTAAGGCTTCCATTTGAATGGAAACAGCTTTCCGGCGTCCGCGGGATCCATCGTGCCGCCGGCGACCGCAACTGCGCGCGCGAGGACCGGATCTTTTTGCGCACGCAGATCCTCAGCGGTTGGCAAGAGGATCTCGTCGGGGGCCACGCCTGCGCCTTCGAGGCTTTTGCCGTCACCCATGATCAGATCCGCGTCAGTCACGCTCACTGCGTAAAAAACAACCGTCTCGAGACCGATCTGATGCGGATACAACCGGCTCCTCATCACTTTCCCATACGTGCGATCGCCGAGCACAGTCCCGCGCTTCTCCAACTGAACCACTCGCGCCAGAACCTCCGCAGCCGAGCCCGATTCACTGTCGACAAGAACAAACACCTGGCCCTTGTATCCACTGTCGCCACGCGTCTTCGCCAACATCGGTTTAGACTCCTTGCGCAGCTTCATGTTCCCGATTGTGATGTCGCGATCGAAAAGATTGCCGACCAGTCGCTGTAACGTTTCAACCGCGCCGCCACCGTTGCGACGCAGATCGAGAATCAGCGTTTTGTATTTCTTGATCTTGTCGACCCGTTCGTCAACGCCATCCTCAGTCAGATCAAAAGAAGGCATGCGCCAGATGACGATGTCTTTGTTCACTTCGATTGCGCGATGGTCGTTGATGCGAGCCTCGTCTTCGAGATCCCTCCAGTAGGCGTTGAGGTCGAAGGTGTCGGTAAGATCGAAAACCTTTTTTCCGTTTTGAATTTTGGCTTTCAGCTCGAGCTGGCGCGGTTGCTCGCCGGGGCTCTGCACTTCGACGTTCACCACTGGCCGCGGCGAAAGCGCGTTGTAAAGATAGTTATAGATCCAGAGGTTCGAGCGATTCGGGCTGATCCCGTCAATCTTGATCACCTTGTCGCCGGGCTTCAGTCCCTTCGCCTCCGCGTCGCTCTTGGGCTTGACCGCGATAACGTAACAATCGTCGCCGAACGTCTGCACTTGCCAGCCATACTCGATGCGGGCAGATCTTGGCGGAGGCACGAAGATGGTGTGAGAGTCGTTAAACTCGAGCAGCATCTGCGCGATGATCCCAAACATCTCGCCGTTTGACTTGGCCTGTTTGATTCTTTCTTCGGCAAGCTTCGTGCGCGCTTCGAGATCGATGCCGCGAAAAGCCGGGTCGTAATAGTTCTTGCGAATATCATCACGCGCGGCTTTCAACATGATGATCCCGCGGTCGCGATCCTGACTTGAGATTGACTGTGAAATGATTGGGTGACTACACCCGAGCACGATAAGAATCAGCAGCCACAATCGTTGCCGCATGTCAGATTCTCCTTTGCGAGATGATGGCTCAATACTAAGCGACGGATCTACCGGCAAGCCGGAGACGCTCGGCTATCGTCTGCTTTGGTTGCACGCCGATGAGGCGATCTATCAGTTTTCCATCTTTGAAGATAAGCATGGTAGGAATGCTCGCGATCTGAAAGCGCGACGAGGTTTGCGGGTTCTCGTCGACATTCAGTTTAGCTATGCGATAGCTGCCGTGCGACTCGGCGGCCAGTTGATCCAAAACGGGTGCGATCAACCGGCACGGACCACACCACGGCGCCCAACAATCAACCAGCACCGGAGTCCCGCCCGCTTGCAGCACTTCACTTTGAAACGTTTGATCCGTGATCGTGATCGGCTTCGAATCGTACGCGCCGCCGGACGCCTCCAGCATTGCTCCACAACGGCCACACTTCGCTTCACTATTGGCCAGCCTGGTTTCGTCGACTCGATTCTTCGTCCCACATTTGCTGCATGCAACTACCTGCATAAGACACCTCTTTTCACGTCGCCATTTTCGCAAAGAAGTGTCTGTTTAGCCACAGGGGACACAGATGAACGCGGATCTTTGAACGGATTAGTTACTTGATTACTTGACGCCTCTGGCAGTCTCGATCATCTCAGTCACTCGCTTCATCCAGTCCTCGCCGGAGGTGCCGCCAAAGCCGATGCCCTCAAATACGATCTTGCCTTCAGGACTGACGACCCAGTTACGTGGAATACTATTCACGCCCTGGCTATTGGCATATGCCTGCCCCAAAATCACAGAGAAGTTAAACTTGTTCTCCTTCATGTATGGCTCGACCAGACCAACCTCTTCGTCGGTGTTGAGTGTCAGCACGAGGACGTCTTTCCTGTCTTTCAGTTGCTCGCCGAGCTTTTGCACGTACGGTAATTCAGCGCGACATGGCCCGCACCAGGTGGCCCAGAGGTTGATGAAAGCCACTTTGCCTTTCAGATCGGCAAGCGACCATTTGCGGCCGGCAAGATCGGTGAGCTCAAACTCCGGCAGCACCGAGTTCTTCCTGTCCCACGTCGCAACTTCAGCGGTTCCGAGCTTGCTCTTCGCTGCTTCGTTACGTGCGAGATAAGCATTCCAACCCTGATCCGTGCCGCCTAACTGTTTCCACAATCGTTGCGCGTTGTCGTTTAGCTCATCTCTTCCTGTCGAAGCACTTGGACGCAGGACGAGCGCGGTCTGGTAAGCCATCAGCGCGTCAAGTTTGCGTTGCTCGCCTTCGGCAACTTTGCCTGCCGCCTGCCAGTAAACACTTTGATAATAGGCAAACGCGCGCTTTTCAGCGTCTGTGGACGACGGGCCAGGCTTCTTTTCAGTGCCGATGGCAGCCAACTGCCCGAGCGCTTCGCGTGCTTTGTCCGGCTGTTTCACACGAGCATAAGCTTCTGCCATCAACGGCAAGCTCTCGAGTCGGACAAACCTGAGATTGCTCTCCGCGGATTCGTTGCGCGGAAAGAGATCCGACTGGCCGCCAAACTTCTCGATTTCAGCAATCTCGGCAATGGCCTGCTGTAGCAAAGCCGGAACCTTCTCAACGTTGTACCCACGTTTGAGATAGAAACGAGAAACCGAGACTTGCAGTGGTGGTAACGAATAGGAACCACCTGAGCGCTCATGAGCGATGGCATACCCGTTATAGGCTGCTTCGACTTCGGCGTTGGTTGATTTATCGAGTTGCGTTACCGCACGAAGACGATTGCCCCACACGTTTTCATCGCCGGGCCATCGCTTCACCCACTCGCCGGTGGCATCGGCAAGGCCCTGATAATAAGCCTGCTTCTCACCTTCTGTTGCTTCGCCTTTAGGAAATGGATGTTCGTCGTAGTAACGCGTCTGGACCATCCGGCGCCCAGTATCGGAGTTCGGCATTAGTTTTATGAACTCGTCTTCAGCCCAACGCTGGTTTGTCTTGTCGCCGACCTGTTTGTAACCCGCCATCAGCGACTGAAGCCATTCCTTGCTGCCGAGATTTCCGGCCCGAATCTTTTCGAGGTCTTTTGTGATCTGCTGTCGCAACTGTGCGTGCTCGGTCACCGGCTTTAATTTGAATTCGAGTGTCCAGAGCTCATCCCAATAGACCAGCTCGTCGTTGCTGGTTGAGGCTTCAAGCCGCACGCGCAAACTCTGCGCGGTGCTGGTCATCAACTCCTTATCGCCCGAACGCGAGATCTGCGAAAGGGCGTCGAGCGCTTTCGGACAAATGGCTCCGAACTGCTTCAAGTGTTCTTTCGACTTCGCGAGGTCTTTGAAGTTTGGATAGGCGTAAATCTCGGCGAGCTTGATGTGTGCCCACGGAAACGACTGTTGTGCCAACTTCTCTGAAAGTTCTATCGCGTCTTTGGTCTTCCGCCCGACGAGCAAACGAGCGTAAAGATATGCCGCCACCGGATCGTTCGCGTTCTTCTCCATCTGTCCACGGTAATCAATAATCAGCGCGTCCTTATCGACGGTGAAACCACTCTGCAGCGAGTCCTGATATCGTCGCTGAACAAAGAAATCGCCCGGATACTTCGCGACCAACTCCCGCAGCATCGCAATCTGCCGCTCGCGGCGGACCTTGAAAGGAATATCTTCGTCGTTTAGTTTCGAGACTTTTTTCAGTTCGTCTTTTACGACCGCAGGCGCTTCGCAGTAGTTTTGTGCGAGAACGGCGCATGGGACAAACGCGATGCAGACCACGGGAAGGAGTCGTGACGCAACACGACGGAAAGATGGGATCATGATCCTCTCTCCTTAGGAAGTGGGATAGGCTAGCCTAATCGTACTAACACTTCAGACTCCGAGACAAACAAAAAGTTCCACAAAACGAGCCACAAAAGGCACATAAGGCACAAAAGGATTTCTTTGTGCTTTTTGTGATTTTTGTGCTTTTTGTGGCTAAGGTTGGGCTGAGAGTCGCAATGGCGCATCGACATTCGTGCGGCATGGATCGGTAGACTTTGGCGTGCTTCTGCGGGTCGCCGTGCGCTCATCGAGCTTCAGCAATCCACACTCAACCTCACCAAGTCTTGCACTCAATCGACGCACTTCGTCAGCCAGCACTATGACGTCGCGATCGCTGCTGGTCGGCTGAGTAACCTGCGGTCGCTGTGTGGCCATGTATGTTTGCAACCGATTGATACTCGACTCCACCTGGTAAAACCGTTGTTCGAGTAGACTTATGCGTCGATCGAGACTACTCGGATCCTGCGTCTCTACTGCACTCTTTGCCCGCGAGACATTAACGACAGTTCCAACCACAACGCACAACACCAACACCAGCACGAGATTCGATTGTTTTGAGAAATTCATAACCCTTATCCCCTTCCGTGTTCATATTATGCCTCGATGGTAATACGGCGGCGAGTTCTGCAACTTCTCTCTTTGGGTTCATAAAACCTAAGGAGAATTGATATGAAGAAGAAGCTGGCTTTCATTTTTGCAGTACCGGTATTGTTCTTTGTGGTGGGATTTCAGGGGTCGTGTCATTCGCAGTGTCAGGAGCTGCGACAGGAGTTGATCAAGGATTGCCGGGCAGATCTTGGACCAAACAGCGAACGTTGTCGTGAAGATCAGAAGAAGTTTCAGGAGATGTGTCACGACGAGTCGCTCGAGCCGTAACCGTCGCGTTAGGGGACATTGGACAGGATTTCCGGGTAGATCTTGTAAATCCTGTCCAACATATACTCAGTCTTTCTTACCGAACAGTCCCTTGAAAAACCGGACGATGATCGCCCAAAGCGCGCGGAATGCGAGCGGCGCCGCCGCGACGGCTTTCGGTTCGGGCGACGTCTCAGGTGCCGTCGTCGCAGGCGGAGGATGTTCAGAATCTTCTGCGACCTCCAGATGCGTCTTCACGCAGTTTGAGAACTGCCGGAACATCTGCTTCGAAACTTCCTGAACCATCCCACGCCCAAACTGCACGATCTTTCCGACCAACTCGACGTCTGCGACGACAGAAACCTCCGAACCACCACTCGGAAGCGCCGTGACCGTGCTCAACATCGAAACCTTCGTCGATCCCGAACCGGTAGTCTCGCGCGCATCACCAACCATGCGCACCTGATGTGTCTGCTCGTCGATCTCGGTGAACTTGCCGTTGCCTTTATATGACATCGCGAGAGGTCCAACTTTCACCTTGATCGCGCCCACGAAATTTTGCTCGTCCGGTTGCTCCAGCAACTGCGCGCCCGGCAGACATTCGACCACCCGCTTCGGATCGATCAAATACTTCCAAACACGCTCAACCGGCGCCTGCACTTCGAAGCGTTCTTCAATCTTGAAAGCCATGAACCATCTCCGTTCTGTGAAATCTACGTAATCTGTGGACCAACATTGACGTTACCGTTAGTGCCTCGTATGATCGAGCCCTTCCCGTTTGAAACGCTCAGGTTGAACGCACTTAAAATCGATCCGATGTAGGAAGGTGACGCCCTATGATACCTCGGAGCTTTGAGTATTACTCTCCCCGCAGCCTCGACGAGGCGATTGCACTACTGCAAAAGCTTGGACCAGACGCAAAATTGCTTTCCGGCGGCCAGAGTCTCATCCCAATGATGAAGTTGAGATTGTTGTCTCCGGATCACATCGTCGACATCAATCGCATACCGGGTCTCGATTACATTTCCGAGAGCGATGGCCAACTGAGAATCGGCGCGCTTGCCCGCGAACACGAGCTCGAGTCGTCCGAAGTCGTCAAAACCAAACTGCCGATTCTCCACGACACCGCGAAAGTTATCGCGGATCCACTCGTACGCAGCCAGGCAACAGTTTGCGGCAATCTCGCTCACGGCGATCCGGCGAATGATCATCCGGCTACCATGCTTGCACTCGGCGCGACTGTCGTCGCGACCGGTCCAAAAGGCACGAGAGAGATTGGAATCGAAGATTTCTTTCCGGGACTTTTCACCACCGCGCTCGAGCCCGAGGAGATACTAACCGAAATCAGGATTCCTTTGCCGCCGCCGCGCAGTGGCGGAACATATCTCAAGCTCGAAAGAAAAGTCGGCGACTTCGCCACCGCCGGAGTTGCAGTTCAACTCACGCTCGACGAATCGGGCGCATGCAAACGCGCGGGCCTTGGTCTGACAAATGTCGGCATGACTCCGATCAAAGCAGTCAAAGCCGAAGGCTTTCTCAACGGCAAGCAGCTTGACGACGCCACGATTCAACAAGCGGCCGAGATCGCCGCGTCTGAGTCGGAACCAATGGACGACATTCGTGGTTCGGCCGATTACAAGCGCGACCTCGTTCGCGTACTTACTGCGCGTGCACTCACTACTGCGTTGAATCGCGCGAAAGGAGGAGCTTAACAATGGCGAAAGTTCCGATCACCGTAACAGTCAATGGTGTCGAACAGTCCAGCGAGATCGAACCGCGTTTACTGCTGGTCCACTTTCTGCGCGAATCGCTGCGGCTCACGGGGACGCACATTGGTTGCGACACGAGTCACTGCGGCGCGTGCACGGTCGTGCTCGATGGAAAACCGGTTAAGTCGTGCACCGTATTCGCCGTCCAGGCCGACGGTCGCTCGATTCTGACCGTCGAAGGACTCGAACAGGACGGCAAGCTGCATCCGTTGCAGGACGGCTTCTATCAGGAGCACGGTCTGCAATGCGGCTATTGCACGCCCGGCATGTTGATGACCGGCTACGCCTTTCTGAAAGAGAACACCGATCCGACCGACGACGAAATTCGTCACGCGATCTCAGGCAATCTCTGCCGCTGCACCGGCTACGTCAATATCGTCAAGGCATATCAACACGCCGCACAGAAAATGCGCGAGGGGGGTGCATAAGATGGCGCCAAAAACATCGCCTGAAATCGGTGGCATGGGCCACTCAGTGAAACGCAAAGAAGATCCACGCTTCCTGCGCGGCCAGGGCAATTACGTCGACGACGTAACCCTTCCCGGCATGCTCTATCTCGACATCGTGCGCAGCCCGTTTGCTCACGCGACGATCAAGAACATCGACATCTCCAAAGCAACAGCGATTCCCGGCGTGCTCGCCGTGATCACCGGAAAGGATCTTGAGAAGTACAACCTGCACTGGATGCCGACGTTGATGTCGGATACGCAGATGGTCCTGCCGGTCGAAAAGGTGATGTACCAGGCACAGGAAGTCGCGGCTGTGCTCGCGACCGATCGCTATATCGCGGCGGACGGAGTCGAGGCGGTTGAAGTTGATTACGATCCGTTGCCTGTAGTCGTCGACCCGAAGAAAGCCTTGCTGCCCGATGCGCCGGTCTTGCGTACTGATAAGAAGGACAAAAAAGACAATCACATCTGGCACTGGGAATGGGGCAATCGCGAAGCGACCGACAAGCTCTTCAGCGAGGCCGAGGTCACAGTCAAGGAAGACATCTACATTCCGCGCATTCATGTTTCGTCGATCGAGACGTGTGGCTGCGTCGCGCATTTCGACAAGGTCAAAGGCAAGCTGACGGTTTGGATGACCACGCAGGCGCCGCATGCGATCCGCACCGTCTTCGCACTTGTCGCCGGACACGTCGGACTCTCGGAAGAAAAAATCCAGATCATCTCGCCTGACATCGGTGGTGGATTTGGTGGCAAGGTGCCGGTCTATCCTGGTTACGTGATCGCCGTCGCGGCTTCGGTGCTGACCGGCAAACCGGTCAAGTGGATCGAAGACCGCATGGAGAACCTGCAAGCCGACTCGTTTGCGCGCGACTATCACATCACCGCGGAACTCGCCGGCAACAAAGACGGCAAGCTCACCGCGCTGCGTATCAAGACGCTCGCCGATCACGGCTACACGGATGCGGCTGCAAATCCGTCAAAGTTTCCTGCCGGACTGTTTCACGTCTGCACCGGTTCATACGACTTGAAAGCGGCCCACGTCGAAGTCGACGGCGTTTACACCAACAAGCCGCCGGGCGGCATTGCATATCGCTGTTCGTTCCGTGTCACTGAAGCGGTGCACACGATCGAGCGCATGGCGGACGTTATGGCCCACGAGCTGGGAATGGATGCGGCTGAGTTTCGCATGAAGAACTTCATTCAGCCCGAGCAGTTTCCGTACAAATCCGCGCTCGATTGGGAGTACGACAGTGGCAACTACGCCGCTGCGCTCCAGCTCGCGATGGATCGAATCGGTTACGCCGATTTGAAAAAGGAACAGGCCGAGAAACGTGCGCGTGGCGAGCTGATGGGAATCGGCATCAGCAGCTTCACGGAGATTGTCGGTGCTGGTCCATCGAAGCATTTCGACATACTTGGAATCAAGATGTTCGACAGTGCCGAGATTCGCGTGCATCCGACCGGCAAAGTGATTGCTCGCTTCGGAACCAAGTCGCAAGGCCAGGGACACGAGACGACTTACGCGCAGATTGTCGCGGAAGAACTCGGGTTTCCGGTCGACAGTGTGCTGGTCGAGGAGGGTGATACTGACACTGCGCCTTACGGACTCGGAACGTATGCAAGTCGCAGTACACCCGTCGCAGGGGCGGCGTGTGCCATTGCCTGTCGCAAGATCAAAGACAAGGCGCGGAAGATCGCTGCGTATCTGCTCGAAGCGCATGAAGACGATCTCGATTGGGAGCCGGGCAAGTTTTTCGTGAAGGGTTCGCCCGATCGGGCGAAGACGATTCAGGAGATCTCGCTCGCGGCTTACACGAATCATCCGCCCGGCATGGAGGCAGGGCTCGAAGCCGTCAACTATTACGATCCGCCGAATCTGACATATCCGTTTGGGAGTTACATTTGTGTCGTCGATATTGATAAGGGCACGGGCGAGATTAAGGTGCGCCGGTTTGTTGCAGTCGACGATTGCGGCAACATCATCAATCCGATGATCGTCGAAGGACAGATTCATGGTGGCTTGACGATGGGATTGGGACCAGCGCTTTACGAAGAGATTCAGTACGACGAAAGCGGCAACATCCTGCAGGGCAGTTTCATGAATTATTTGTTGCCGACGGCGGTTGAGACGCCGAATTGGGAGACGGACAAGACGTGCACGCCGTCACCGCATCATCCGCTCGGTGCGAAAGGTGTCGGCGAATCGGCGACTGTCGGCGCACCGGCTGCGATCGTGAATGCGGTTGTGGATGCGCTCTGGCATTTGGGTGTGCGGCACGTCGACATTCCAATTACATCAGCGAAAGTTTGGAAGTTGCTGCGCGATGCAGGAGTGAAAGGTTAGCCACAAAAAGCGCAAAAGATTTTGGACGTTCACGAACAATTTAACGAGTTGCGAGCGCGGGAGGAGGCTTTTGTGCTGGCCACGGTGGTGGCGTACAAGAGCCCGCAATCGGCGAAGCCTGGATCGAAGGCGATCATCAAGGCTGATGGTGAGATGATCGGATGGATCGGCGGTGGCTGCGTGCAGCCGATCGTTTTGCGTGAGGCGAAGCAGGCTTTGCAAACCGGCAAGCCGAAGCTGCTCACGATCAGTCCTGACGAACCGCGCGACGATTGGAAAGGAGTCGGGTCGTACCGCATGACCTGCGAAGGCGGCGGTTCGCTCGAGATTTATCTGGAACCATTCCTGCCGAAACCACAACTGCTGATCATCGGTCGTTCGCCGGTGGCGCAAACTCTCGCCGAGCTCGGCGAGATGCTCGATTTCAAAGTCAGCGTCCCCGATCCGTCCGATCTCAGTCAGGTTCGCAGCCAAATCGATGAGCACACTTTCGTTGTGGTGGCGACGATGGGAAACGGCGATGAAGAAGGATTGCTCGCAGTGGTTGGCACGAGGCCGCGTTATCTCGGACTCGTGGCCAGTGAGAAGAAATCGCAGGCGTTGTTTGAATACGCGCGCGAAACTGGCGCCAGTGAAGAGGACATTGCCTCGTTCAAATGTCCGGCAGGCATACAGCTCGGCGGTGAGACGCTCACAGAGATCGCCCTGAGCGTTGCGGCGGAACTCGTTCAAGTGCGAAGAGGCAGCGCTGTGGAAGCGGTCTTAACAAGAGTGGCAAAAGATCCGATTTGCGGAATGACGGTCGAGATCGAGAACGCGAAATACACGTCCGTCGTTAACAACGAGACAATTTATTTTTGCTGTCTGCGGTGTAAAGAAACATTTGATCGGCCACAGATTTCACAGATCACACAGATCGGCAGATGAAGAAGTTTATTTCCGGATTGATTCTGGGCGCGGGTGCATCGCAACGGCTTGGACCACCCAAGCAACTCCTGCCTTTTCGCGATACGACCATGCTCGGCTGGGTTGTGCGCCAAGCGCAACGCGCAACAGGTGTCGATGAAGTCGTCGTTGTGCTGGGTCGTGCTGCTGACGAAGTGCGCGAGCGAGTGGATTTTGGCACCGCGCGTGTGGTGGAAAACAAAGTGTTCACTGAAGGCTGTTCGTCGTCATATCGCGCCGGGCTCGCAGCCGTGAATCCTGAATCGCAGGCGATCATGATCATCCTTGGCGATCAACCCGGCATTACGCCTGAAGTGATCGATAAACTCGCCGAAGAGTGGCGTCGAACCGAAGCACTGATCGCGCTCTGTTCGTACAACGGCCGCAAAGGTCACCCGATGATCTTTTCGAGGGCAATGTTCGACCAACTCGAAGAACTGCACGGCGATAAAGCTGCCTGGAAGCTGGTCGATGCAAATGCAGATCGAGTCCAGGAAGTTCCCTTCGATCTTCCCTTCCCTGACGACGTTAATACGGCAGCAGATTTTGAGCGGATCACTGCATGAGAGACGAAGTCCGACAGATCCAGCGCCTGCTCGAGGAACAGATCTACATCGCCGATCCGGCCATCGCCACGGCGCTGTATCTCTCAATGGCGCTTGGCAAGCCGCTGCTGATCGAAGGACCCGCCGGTGTCGGCAAAACGGAAATCGCGAAGGCCCTCGCCCGCGCGCTCAACACGAAACTGATTCGCCTTCAGTGTTATGAAGGTCTCGACGCGACCACAGCACTCTACGAATGGAACTACCCCAAACAATTGCTTCATCTCAAACTCGAAGAGACATCGCCTGTTTCTGAGGCGGAGAAAGAAGCCGCGATCTTCAGCGAAGCCTTTCTGCTCAAACGACCCTTGCTCCAGGCCATCACCGAACACGAGCGCTCGCCGGTGTTGCTAATCGACGAGATCGATCGCAGCGATGAAGAGTTTGAAGCGTTCCTGCTGGAAGTGTTGTCTGACTTTCAGGTGACGATTCCTGAGATCGGCACGATCAAAGCGACACACAAACCGCACGTCGTGCTGACGTCAAACCGGTCGCGCGATCTATCGGATGCGTTGCGGCGTCGTTGTCTCTATCATTGGATCGACTACCCATCACTCGAAAAGGAACTCGAAATCGTCCGCGCGAAAGTCCCTGAGATCGGCAAAGAACTTTCGCGCCGGCTCACCCAAATCATGCAGGCGACGAGAACGATGAGTCTCTCAAAGATTCCCGGCGTTGCCGAGACGCTCGACTGGGCCAACGCGCTCGTCGCGTTGAAAGCGACTGAGCTCGACGACGAGATCATGGCCGAGACGATCGGTTGTTTCCTGAAAGACGAGACGGACATCGCTTCTTTCAAAGCTGAGTTGCCACGGATTAACGCGGATTGATGACGGATCGAGAGTTAAAGAACCTGGTTGGTTTTTGTCGTGCGCTGAGGGAGCACGGGCTCTCGGTTACACCTGCGGAAGTGGTTACGGCTGCGGCCGCGCTTGAGGTTATCGACACGAGGGATCGGGACGAAGTCTTTTGGGCCTTGCGAAATATCCTCACTACGAGTGTCGACGACTTTCCCGTGTTTAAGAATTTGTTTGCGACGTTCTGGTCGCAGACGCCGGCGAAGCACGTCGAACGCGAAGGTTCCGACAGCGTGCAAATCCGGCGCACTGCTCCGGCGCGCGCTGCGGGCGGGCTCGCGTTCTTTCTCGAAAACTGGCCGGCCGAAATGCGAACTACAGCGCAACCCGTCAATGTGCCGGGTGCGAGTGATACTGAATCTCAAACGGAGAAAGACTTCGCGGCGTTTAGTCACGCTGAGCTCGAAGAAATCTCACGCATCGCTCGTCGCATGGCGCGACGGCTGGCGAAGCGACCGAGTCGCCGTTGGCGCCCGGTTGCACGCGGACGCAGGGTAAATTTGCGGCGCTCGCTGCGTCTCTCATTAAAGACCGGCGGCGAGCTGATCGATCTGCGTTACCAGGAGCGCCGGCCGAAACGAACGAAGTTGTTCGTGATCTGCGACGTGTCGGGTTCGATGGATATCTACAGCCGTCTGCTGTTGCAGTTTATCTACGGACTACAAAACAGTTTCGCGAAGGTTGAGTCCTTTGTTTTCGCGACTTCGCTGTCGCGCATCACGGGCGAGTTGAAGGGCAAGACTTACCAGCGTGCACTCGATCGACTCACAGCCAACGTTCGCGGCTGGTCAGGGGGGACCAGAATCGGCGCGAGTATCGCGAGTTTCAATCTCCAATGGCTGCGCCGCATCGATAAACGAACGGTGGTGATGATTCTGAGTGACGGGTGGGACACAGGAGCTCCGGAACAGCTCGCAACGTCGTTGTCGCAGTTGCAACAGCGCGCTGGTCGCGTGATCTGGCTCAACCCATTGCTTGGGAGCTCCGTCTATCAACCGCTAACGCGCGGCATGCAGGCGGCGTTGCCGTTTGTCGATGTGTTTGCCCCTGTGCATGACCTCAACAGCTTCCGCAAACTCGAATCACACCTCGTGTTGTAATCCAAATGGAAGAGCTCTTCGCAGACATCGAGAAACTGGCCCACGCGGAAAAGCGCGTTGCAATGGCCACGCTCGTCGCCACGCGCGGGACGAGTCCGAAACGAGAAGGCGCGAAGATGTGGGTCGGCGAAGAAGGTCGCATTCTTGGTTCGGTGACGATTGGCGGCTGTGTTGATGCGCGCGTGATCGCCGAGTCTGAGCGAGTCTTATCGTCTTCGGAACCGCGATTGGTCGAAATGAAGCTGGCCGATGAAGATGCGTGGGAGATTGGTTTTTCATGCGCCGGCGATCTGGATGTGTTGATCGAGCCCGTAGATCTTGCCAACCCGCAGGGTAACGTTTTCGACCTGTATCGAACTGTGCGGAGCGCCCTGGATCGGGGCCGGCACGCGGTCATCGCCACCTCATTAAAAGACAGCACACGCAAACTACTCATCGTCGAAGGTGAAGAGATCTCAGGAACGCTTGGAACTCCCGAGCTGGACCGTGAAGCGCAGTCTGTCGCGCTCGAACTGATGCGGAAACAACGATCGGGAACTGTGGCGTTGGCCACTGACTCGTTGCCCGTGTTCTTCGAAGTGCACGGACCACCGCCAACCTTGATTGTCTTCGGCGCGGGACATGTATCGATGCCGTTGATTAGCCTGGCTCACGATCTCGGCCTCAAGACGATCGTCGTCGATGGCCGGCCTCGGTTTGCGACGCGCGAACGTTTTCCCGACGTCGATGAACTACTGATCGGAATTCCCTCGGAGATTGCCGAGACACTCGCTTATACATCGTCAACGTTTGTCGTGCTGACTGCTCACGACTACAAATACGATCTGCCGGTGTTGAAAGTGGTGCTGCCTGCGAAACCGGCGTATGTCGGCCTGCTTGGCAGCAAGCGTCGCGGCGCAGCGATTAAAGAGTTTCTGAAAGATGGCGGGATGGATGAAGGCCTGTTAGACCAGCTTCATGTTCCGACAGGATTGGACATCGGAGCCGATAGTGCCTCGGAAATCGCGTTGAGTATTCTGGCGGAGACAGTAGCGATCAAGTCGGGCCGGAGAAGATAGCGATGCCGGTGCTTTACAGCGATTTGCTGCTGGACCATTTCAGGCATCCACGGAACTACGGCAGCCTCGAAGCTCCGGATCTCAGTCATGAAGCATTCAATCCGTTGTGTGGCGATCGCATTCGGATCGAGTTGAGAATCGAGGGCGAGATTGTTACTGAAGCTCGGTTCAAAGGTGATGGTTGCGCGATCAGCATGGCGGCCGCGTCGCTGCTCACCGAACTCATCATCGGTAAGACGATGATCTCCGACGACGAGCTCATTTCAGCTTTGCAAAGCGATATCCAACCAGCACGCGTACAGTGTGCGACACTCCCGCTGACTGCACTCCGAGACGCTTTGAAACACAGATAAACGCGGATCTCAAAAAGCGACTAGCTGCACGCCGGGACAGTCAGGACACTCAACCACCGCAACCACAAACTGACAGCGGCAACGTGGGCAGTACGAGACCGAGTTTTCTTCGCGTTGACTCGGTGCCAGCAGCTCTGCCGTTTTCAGGTCACGCTCACAGAGTTTTAGTTGCTCGCTGGCAGCCCACGTAACCGTTTCCACAGCGTTCTGATCCGAGAGTTCGTGCTTTAGTGGATACTTCAGGTCGAGAACAAAGCTGCGGACGAACTCCTTCTCCCCGGATCCAGTTAGCACGTTCGCAAGCACGATTGGACTAAACTCCGCCAGCAGGTTTTTGGTGAGCACATCAGCCGCTCGCAGCGCAACCGGCGGGCAGAGGATCATCTTGACCATGCTCTCGAGACGCTCCGATGACTCGTTCGGATACAACTTCCTGTGCACGCGGCGAAACAGAATCGCGATCTCAACCGCCAGCGCGACCATTACGATCGCCACCGGCAGGATCAGCGTCATCAGCCCAACAATACTTCCCAGCGCCGGCGTTACCACAAAGAGAATCAGGAACAGTATCAAGCCCAACGACTGAATCGGCTCGATCAACTCCTGCGCTTCTTTCAAGCGCGCGTTTGCGTCCTTCGTGGAAAACTGTTTCGCGATCCAGGCATGGGCCATCGCTTCACGTTTCGAAGCCGGAGCCTTGGCGATCGCACCGATTACCTCGGCGAGTGCCCGTGCCTGTTTTGCAGTCGCGCACGGCGCGAATCGCTCGTTATTCATGGTCAGATAAACGCCGTCAGCGCCCACGTCTTTTATCTTTTCGAACGGCAGAAACTCTCCGGTCTGATAAGGCGAACGCGCTTCTGACGGAAGCGTTTGCACGTTCAGTGCGCAAACGCCGGAAGGCGAAATCGAAACCGGAGACAAATGCGACAGGAAAACTCTTCCACCAGCCGGCAGTGGATTCAAAAACAGCAGGCCGCCGCGCGCGTTACCGAGCCACGAGGACGGAGTCGCAAGACGCCAGTTGCCTCCCCACGACTTAATAAAAGCGACAGACTCCCGCTTCACCCAAATCAAACACTCCGAAAGGTAGAGCAGGATTAGGATGAAAAGTAGCGTCTCGCCTTCACCAATCAGGTAAAAGAGGACGTTCACGATTTATTGCGGGAGAATAATTTTTTGACCAGAGCCGAAACACCGACGGCCGCAGCTACCAGAACTTTCCACAGCCACTTCAACGCGCCCGTCTTTACGAGTGCTGCGGCGCCGCCGCCAACGATCAGTCCGGTGAGACCGTAAGCAGCAGTCTTGTCACCGGCGCTAAACTCGGCATACCGGTGGCCTTCTTTAAACTCAAACCCTTCCAGCATCTTGCGGAACTTCGGCAGTGTTTCGTTGAGTGTTTCCGGATCGGTAACCAGCGTGACTTCCATCACGCCGTCGCGACCAAGCAGCCGTGTGTTGTGATTGATGATTGGATAACCGTCACTCTCGGCTCTGAAGGCCCATTCAAGATTATGGGTGATCTCGTTGTAATGCGGTTGAGTTTCCCAACCGATAACAGTCATGGTGGGCCAACCACGTCTCGTACGTTCTTTGTTGCTCTCCGCCACGCCGTCTTTGATTGACTGGAGAATCGCATTCGCATCGAGCGAGGACTTCTCTTCGTCCTTCACGTAACCAACGTCGTCAAATTCAAAAACCGCAAACCAGTCCTCGTCTTTAAGAGCGACAAGTCCCAACTCTCGATTGGTAATCGGGTTCTTGTTCTCCTCCATGATCGTGCGCGTATCACGGGCGCCGGCAAAGATATATCCATCGGGAACCTTCACCTCGGCATTGATGCCGAGTTGGCCCGCCGACGGACCTTTCTGCCAGGTCACGCCTTCATAGGTATCCCAGACGCTTGGTGTGGGAGTGGGCGATGGAGACGGTCGTTTTTTCGACTGTCCCACAACCATCAAGGCGCAAACACACAGCACGCTCAACGAAATGAGAAGACGAAATTTCATCACTAATCCTCCTGGGCTACCGGGACGGGAATATCAGCAGTTTTACAGCCTCGGTGGAAGGCAGTGGCGGAGTATAGCATAGGTCAGATTGGACCCTAATTGGACGAGCGCATTCTACTTGGAAGGGGTCAGTACCG
>DASWUM010000100.1:0-9970 GCA_036401595.1 Pyrinomonadaceae bacterium | reverse complement strand
CACTCTTGGTTTTCAAGAAATCGATCAGACAAAGCTTGCGTTGGTCGGAGGCAAAGGGGCCAACCTTGGCGAACTTTGCAGAATTGAAGGGATCAAGGTGCCGGAGGGTTTCTGCGTCACGACCGAAGCATACAAAAGCATTGTCGGTCAGACACCTGAGTTTAGTGCGCTCCTGGATCAACTCAGCCTTCTAACGTTAGACGACGTGGAAAGCGTTCGTGAAATCAGCGGCAGGATCCGCGATCGCATCGAAGCGACTCCGATCGGAACGGACATCGACGCCGCTGTTGCTGGTTATCTACGACAACTGGGAGAGAGAGATCCTTATGCTGTGCGTTCCAGTGCCACGGCGGAAGACTTACCGGCTGCATCATTCGCGGGCCAGCAGGATACGTATCTGAACGTTATCGGAAAGGATGCAATCCTAGAACACATCAGCAAGTGCTGGGCGTCACTCTTTACGGACCGCGCTGTGATCTATCGGATGCAGAACGGATTCGACCATCGGCTGGTCTATCTCGCAGTGGTCATCCAGAAAATGGTTTTTCCCGATACGGCTGGAATCATGTTTACCGCGGATCCAGTCACGTCGAACCGGAAGATTGTGTCCATCGACGCCAGTTTCGGACTTGGTGAGGCCTTAGTCTCCGGTTTGGTGAACGCCGATAACTATAAAGTGCGGGACCGTCAGATCGTGGATAAGAAGATCTCCGCCAAGAAACTGGCTATCTATGCGTTAGCAGACGGCGGTACGAGGGAAGAAGAGATTGAGCAGGGGCAACAGAATACGCCGGCGCTGACAGATGAGCAGGTTTTGACGCTCGAGCGCATGGGTCGGAAAGTCGAGGAACATTTCGGTTCGCCGCAGGACATCGAATGGTGTTTGGCTAATGAGACATTTCACATTGTCCAGAGCCGGCCAATCACGACACTGTTCCCGATCCCTGAAGCGAACGATCAGGAAAATCACGTTTACGTGTCCGTCGGTCATCAACAAATGATGACGGATCCGATAAAGCCTTTGGGATTGTCATTTTTTCTATTAAGGACGCCGGCAACAATGTGTACTGCCGCTGGCAGGTTGTTTATTGATATTACGCCCATGATTGCTTCGCCTGTCCGAAGAAAAGGAATAATAGCCACTCTGGGAAAATCCGATCCGCTAATCAACGACGCACTCCAGACAATCTTTGAGCGAGAAGATTTTATTCAATCACTGCCAAACGAAGAACCAAATCTCACTCAAACTGAGTCTGCCTTAGCTTCTCAGGAGCAGATCGAAAACGATCCTCAAATCGTTTCGGATTTGATTGAGCGTAGTCAGAGATCGATATCGGAGTTAAAACAAAACATCCAAGCGAAAGCAGGATCGGAACTATTTGATTTCATCCTTGAAGATATCCGCGAATCGAAGAAGGCTTTGTTTGGCTCACAAACTTTAGCGGTAATTATCGCAGCCATGAATGCCTCGTTCTGGATCAATGAAAAAATGAAGGAGTGGTTAGGAGAAATAAACGTAGCGGACACGCTTGCTCAATCCGTGCCCAACAATATCACTTCTGAAATGGGTTTGGCGCTTTTGGATGTCGCCGATGTGATTCGCGGCTTTCCGGAAGTAATTGATTATTTGCAACGTGTAAAAGACGACACCTTTTTGGATCGACTGGTCCAATTTCAGGGTGGCCGGGAAAGTCGAGATGCCATCTATGCTTATCTCGATAAATACGGAATGCGCTGTGTTGGAGAAATCGATATTACCAGGACTCGGTGGAGTGAAAAACCAACTGCACTTGTACCCGTCATTCTGAGTAACATCAAAAACTTCGAACCGGGCGCCAGCAAGCGGAAGTTTGAGCAAGGGCGACAGGAAGCTTTGCAGAAGGAAGAAGAATTATTAGATCGATTGCGGCAATTACCTGATGGTGAACAGAAAGCCCGGGAACTAAAAGAGAAGGTCGACTTGCTCCGGAATTTCACCGGTTATCGCGAATATCCAAAATACGACATCGTAACGCGCTACTTCGTCTATAAGCAGGCGTTAATGAAAGAAGCCGAGCGGCTCGTACAGGCCAACGTTCTTCGTGAACGCGAAGATATCTACTATCTAACTTTCGAAGAGCTTCGCGAAGTTGTACGCACACAAAAGTTGGACCGCCAGATCATTAACAAACGAAAAGAAGAATACAAATCATTCGAAAAACTAACCCCGCCACGCGTTATCACTTCTGACGGTGAAATCATTGCGGGCGAGTACAAGCGAGAAGATCTCCCGGCCGGCGCTATTGTCGGCCTCGCTGTGTCTTCCGGAGTTGTCGAGGGACGCGCGCGCGTCATCCTACACATGGAAGATGCCAATCTGGAAGACGGGGATATCTTAGTCACCGCTTTTACCGACCCGAGCTGGACACCCTTATTTGTGTCGATCAAAGGCCTCGTCACCGAAGTAGGCGGCCTGATGACGCACGGAGCCGTTATCGCACGTGAATATGGCTTGCCGGCGGTTGTGGGAGTGGAGAATGCTACGAAGCTGATCAAGGACGGACAGCGAATCCGCGTGAACGGGACGGAAGGATATGTTGAGATCGCCAGCTAGAAAATCTTAATCTTAGCCCGGCCCTGACTTATTCCAACTTTGCTCAGAATAAAACCACCTTCTCGCGGTCCTTTGCTTGCATTATCAGTTAAAGAACGCCTAAACTGCGTGGCCTAATCAGGCAGTTGGACTTCCTCGCAGAGTCTACAAAGGGTGGTGGCGAACGGGCATCTCAACACTCTGAAGTCCGTCGTGAACGATCTCACAACCCTGATGTTCCAGGCTGTAATCTTGGCCCAGAATACCGCGAGGAGCGGAAAAACGTCGTCGTTATTACTTTGTAAACAAAAGGACCACGTGTGGAGCTTCACGCGATCCTCAGTTTGTATTTTGCCGGACTGAATGCTGGTGCATCGGCACTAGATGTTCTTTTCGACTCTCACGTCAACGCTCTTGTTCAACTCAGTAACGCCGGCTACCACCGTCCTTTGCACTGAGGCGACGGCCGTCTGACTCATTGGGCTCACAACCACACCGACGAACGGTCGGAACAGGCGGAAGAAGAACGCGAAGAAGGTAACCAAAAAGAAAATGACTACGCCTACAAAGAATTTGCTTTTCATCGTTTGACTCCTTGAATCTTAGGTTTCTCCGTTGCAACGCGGAGAAGGTAAACATCAATGGCGACGTTGATGTCACGCTCTGTGACGGTGTCGCCTACACTGAGGTAAACAGCTTCGCGTGCTTGTTTGTTAAGTCGTAAGAAAAGTTTTTGAGTGCCTGTTAGGACATTAGTAGTAAACAGCCTGCTGCTTGATCGCGGCTGATCAAACTCGACAGGAGGTTTTATGCAAGACAACGGTCCAACGGACACTCGAGGGGAGGTTGACTTTCGTAAACTCCTGGAAGACGTAAAAGCAGGTCGAGAGGCTTATTATGCGCTGTTTGATTTACCAGTCTTCAAATTTCGCCTGAATAACATCTGCAATTTCTCGACTTACAATTTGGCTGACGCTGAAGAGCTCTACAACGAAGTTCTTTTCAAGATCTCACAGAACATCGCCGACTTTGAACCGGACTTCGAGGCCGACGAGTATGGAAAGTTTTTTCGCTGGCTGGCAGTTATCGCACGACACGCAAGTTGTGATAATCTCCGCCGCAATAAATTAGAATTCGACGATCAGCGGCCGGAAGAAATTTTGAACCTGGCTGACCCCGGCATAAGTCCCGAGTTAGCTGCTGAACGTGCCGAACGGGACCGTAGATTCCGCAAATTCATAACAAGCCTCGAGAGCGAGCGAGATCGGAAGATTCTTGAATACGCTCTCGAAGATCTTTCTTTGAGAGAGGTCAAAGGTAGATTGAACGCCGAGGGAATTTCGTGCTCGCATACGACAGTCGCAAACGTGATTCACCGGGTCAGGCAGTTCTTTGCCGAAGATGATCTTGAGATAAATCTCCCCCGAAAACCTGACAAGCAGTCCCTGCCGGGCAGCGAGCCAGAAGTTAAACCAAATAAACAAAGGAACTGACGCCAACGAGGTATAGGAATTGTTGTTATTGATCGATGAGGTTGTGATATGAACCAAACACCTACACGAAAAATGTGTGACGCCCCAGAGATTGGAAAATTTGTTTCGGACTATTTCTTCGACATGTTGTCCGATTCGGAAGCGTTGAAAGTCGAATTGCACCTGGTGAATTGTTATAGCTGTAAAGAACATTATCACACGGTCTTACGGGCCTCAGCAGAAATGCCGGCTTTGGTGAATTCACCGGTCCCCGAGGAAACGTATCCCGCTCCGAAAGGACAGTTTCTGGCGAGGCAGAAGGTGAAGTACGCGAGAAAAGCGAGTGGCAGTCTGTAAATCGAACGAGGATATTTCGTCTACCTGACCGATATCCGGCACAATCGGCCTGTAGTGGAATCAGGCATTGCACGCATAAAAGCCGAACGGCAGCGGAAATTTACGCAATCAGTAAGGAAAGAACCGCACCAGAATTACTGGTGCGGTTCTTTTGTTTTCAGGTAGTTAGAGTGAGCGTTAGGCAACGATGACCTGGCGGCCAACGTCGATCGTGTTAGGCACTGTTACGATTGAATCGGCGACAACGTACACGTAGGATTGAGCTCCAACTGCTTTGACAATCCTCACGTCAGTTGCAACTGGTTTCACAGCCTTCAAATCAACTGTTTGCACTTTGACGACCTTACCGACGCCGTCAATTACATGACTACCCAGCGCATGAGCCACAAGGACTCGGTTGTCAACTGTTACCTTCTCCGGAACCAAATTAACCGTTCCCACCTGCGCGAAAAATCGTGATTTGAATCCAAAGAAGAACAGGGCGAACACGCCAAGTACGAAAAGCACTGCGGCAACACTAAAAAAGAATTTTTGGTTTTTCATTTTCTGCTCCTTATTTCTCAAGTGATTTTCTTCCTTGCATACAAGCGGCAGTGCTTGATGCGCCAAATTGAACTAAAACTACCGTCGCTTGACGATGATTGCGGAGTCGCGGCTCGTTCACTTGTGTGACCTTTCAGCGACTCTGACACGGGAAACGGCTCCTCGCGCGACGCTGTTAAGTGCACGGCAGAAAAAATTTCTTCACGAAATCTTTACACCGCTACGCCATTAGCCGTTCTGGCTTTTGGAAGGACACGAGTTCTTCAATTCGGAAACAAAGGACAGATCGCGCTTACAGCGCGGAAAGGAGCAGTAATGATGCGTAACCGCATTCATTCAGATCAAGAGCCGTCAGCACGGGACCTCAACCTGCTGGCGGCAGTAATTAGCCAGTCGCTTCCCACCCCTGCAACGTTGACTGCCAACCAACTCGGAGGATTCAGCAGAAGCTACCCAGGCTACTGCAGCTTGTTTCCTCCAGAACACATTGGAGGAGCCTATGTTTTCCGATTTAGACAAAGGAGCCGACGGAGATTTCTGCAACCTACTGCGTGAAATCCGATCAGGCTTCACATCATTTGACATTCTTTTTGAGAATCCGCTATTCAGACGACGATTGCGGGTGATGATCGCAGCGCACCAGCGCAAGCCGGCAGACGCTGAAGAGCTTGAAAATGATATCCGCCTAAAAGTCTGGCGCAGCTTCGGGGGATTTACCCCTGACTACACCAAAGACTACGGAAACTTTTTCGCCTGGCTCAGATCAATTGTTCGCACGAGTTTTCTGGATACTTTGAAAAATGGCCTGGTCTACGATGACGAGCGTCCGGAAGACTTGTCGCCGGCAGAGCTGAAAAGCAATGCAGAGCGAAAATTCCGAGAGGCAGAGCTTAGGAAAGAGCTTCAAGAATGCATCGACTCTTTGACCGAACGAGAACGAATCGCAGTCAACTGCTTTTTGCAGGGGCTGACGTCTCGCGAAGCTGCAGATGTGCTAACAGCAGCAGGCTTCCCTTGTTCGCACGTTACTGCGCTCATGTGGGCGAGAGACGGTGTCAGAGCTTACTTTCAAAAGCGAGCAGTCGGCACGGAAGAGCCTATTGCACGAAAGAACTACCAGGTGGCGCGCAAGCGCAAGGACGAGGAATCGTCTTCAGAGGAGGATCGCAAGAAGAACGCCGCTGTGCGGCGTGTCGGGAAAACCCTCAAGTCTTGACGGGTTCGGCTCGACTATGTCATTGGTGATAAGCCAATATGAGGTTGAGCCATGACTAAAGATTCGAATAATACATCGCAAGAAACATCGCTGGCGCAAGTGACATCGCTAGCGCAAGACGCATCGCAAACTGACATCCCATGTGCGGCTCCTGAGCTGAGGACGAAGGTTTCAGACTATATCTTTGACCTGCTCGATGACGCGGTCGCGTTCGAAGTAGAAAAGCACCTTGCGGGGTGCACTGAATGCAAAGAGAAATATCTGAGCGTTCTCAGGGTACGAGCAGAAGCCATGGAAAAGCCGGGAATAGAGACCGGCAACGATCCGGTCGAAACGGACGATCATAACGACCCGGAGACGGAGACTTTGGAGGAAGTTAAGAATTGATCGAAACGATGTGATCGTCAGAACTGGAGTGCTGTGTGCCTCCAGTTCTGATTGATCGATCGCTCTGCTATGACATTACTGCGACGCAGACGATGCTCATCCGCCCGGTCCAACCATCCTAATTGTCGACGTTCGTCTTCACACGTAAACCTTTCAACATCAGGATTGTGATTCCACTCTAGAAGGAACGTGATTCCACCTAGAGGAACGTGATTCCATCTAGAAGGATCGTGATTTCACTCTAACGGGTAGTGCATCAGGTTAAACGCCGAAGGCGTTGGCTAATTTCAGCCCAGGGTTGGAGCGCCAGCGACAACCCTGGGGGGAAGTCAATAAGAATTGATTCAACCCTGAAAGGGTTCGCCAGTTGCCGAACCCTTTCAGGGTTTGAAAACTCTTTGATTTTTTACCCAGGGTTCTCGCTTCGCTCGAACCCTGGGCTGAAATTAGCGAACGCCTTCGGCGTAAATTCGAATGGAGCACCATAAACATCGTGCTCCTACCAAAAAAAGTCTGGCTTCGTCTGGGACTGACGAAGCCAGGATTCATGGAGTCGAGACTGGCAAGGTTTACGCTGCTTTTTTCTTTTCCTGTGCAGGGACAGTTGGATGCTGGTTTACAGGCACGCACGACAACGGAACTGCAGGCAAGGGATCATAGATTAATCCTCCAATCAGAACGCCGAGTGCTTGTACCGTTACAAGGCCGGCGAGTAATAGTGGCGAGCCGACCGCGATTGACAGGCCGGTTGCCGGAAGCACAAGAGTTCCGGCGAGCAAGGCGCAGAATCTGGCTCCCTCGGGCACTAACTGCGGAGCCCGAGGGCCGAAATCAGCGAAGAGTCGCCGCGAATTGATGTGATGAATCTTCATTTGACCTCTTTTCTGAGCGGTGATGTTGAACCCGCTCATTGAGGTAAACGCCTTAGTCATCGCATTTGTAAATTGGAAGGCTTAAAAGCATCACACCAACTAATACCAAAGTATCGATCGATACCATGGTCCAATAGATTGGTTTCTGTGGTTGTGATGTACTGCGACGTCCTAATCCCGCTGGCGAAGTGAGCGCCAGTGGTTGTGATCGCGGTCGTTGCGGCGGGTGTTGGTACGATGCTTTGCCCTGGCGAAACACTCACCTTCAAAAAAGGGGTGGAAGTCCAAGGGAGAAAACATGACGCAAACCAGTGCTACGACGCAACAAAGCGTAGAGAATGCGATTCGTCCGTTTCAGGTGAGTTTTCCGGACGCGGAACTCACCGAACTGCGCAGACGCATCAATGCCACAAAGTGGCCTGAGAAGGAACCGGTTACAGATTCGTCGCAAGGCGTGCAGCTCGCGACGATTCAGAAGCTTGCGAATTATTGGGGAACTGAATACGACTGGCGCCCGTGCGAGGCGCGGCTGAACGCGCTACCGAATTTCATCACCGAGATCGAAGGACTGGACATTCACTTCATCCATGTTCGCTCGAAACATGAAAATGCCCTGCCGATCATCATCACTCACGGCTGGCCCGGATCGGTCGTCGAGCAGTTGAAGCTCGTGGACCCGCTTACCAATCCCACCGCTCATGGGGGGACCGAGTCGGATGCATTCCATGTTGTGATTCCGTCGATGGCGGGCTATGGCTTCTCGGGAAAGCCAGCAGAAACCGGTTGGGACACGACGCGCATGGCCCGTGCCTGGACCGTGCTGATGAAGCGTCTCGGCTACACGCGATACGTGGCGCAAGGCGGCGATTGGGGTGCGTTCATCACGGAACAGATGGGCGTGCTGGCGCCGACGGAATTGCTCGGTGTCCACGTCAACTTGCCCTCCGCCTTACCGGCCGAAATTCTCAAGGCGCTCGGTTCCGGCGACGGTCCGCCGCCCGAACTCTCGGCGGACGAAAAGTCTGCGTTCGAGCGGCTCGCTTTCTTTTTTGCACACGGCCTGCCTATCTTCAGCATGATGGCGAATCACCCGCAGGCGCTGTACGCGATTGCGGATTCGCCGGTTGGACTCGCCGCCTGGTTCCTCGAACACGACTTGAAGAGTTATGAAATGATTGCGCGCTCATTCGACGGGCAAAGCGAAGGTCTCTCTCGGGACGACGTGCTCGATAATCTGACGCTCGCGTGGCTGACTAATACGGCGGTTTCCTCGTCGCGTCTGTATCGGGAGAACAAACTTCCGTTCTTCGTTCCGATGGGCGTCACTATCCCCGTTGCCGTGAGCGCATTTCCGGATGAGATTTATCAATGTCCGCGGAGTTGGGCCGAGCAGGCTTATCCGAATCTTATCCATTACAACAAGCTCGACAAAGGCGGGCACTTCGCGGCTTGGGAGCAGCCGAAACTCATCACGGAAGAGGTTCGCACGAGTTTCAGATCACTGCGCTAGACATTCTTTGATATGATCGTGCCCAATCATCATGAATAATCAAGACGACATTACCCGATCGGAAATTAAGAGTCCGCAACAGACAGAAGTGGCCGTGCTTGCCGGCGGCTGTTTCTGGGGTGTAGAGGAAATTCTCCGTGACGTGCCAGGCGTCATCGATACCGAAGTTGGCTACACGGGTGGCTGGCTCAAAAATCCTACGTACGCCGATACACACCACAGCAAGTCGGGACACGCTGAAGCAATCCGCGTAACTTTCGATCCGGCAGTGCTCAGTTACGAAGACTTACTGGAGAAGTGGTTCTTCAAACTGCACGACCCGACTACCACCAACCGTCAGGGCAATGACGTCGGCACTCAATATCGATCCGCGATCTTCCCGCAATCACCCGAGCAGAAAGAGACGGCTGAAAGAGTGAAGGCGCGGGTAGATGCATCAGGAAAGTGGAAGCGCCCAATCACGACGACGATTGAGCCCGCCTCCACGTGGTACAGCGCCGAGGACTATCACCAGGATTACCTGCGTAAACATCCGGGCGGGTACAGTTGTCACTACATGCGCGATTAGCAGTACGATCCACAGATTACAGAGATTGAATCTGTGTAATCTGTGGATAAGAACTTTAATTTACCCCGACCAGCACGATATTACTCTTCCGTCCATTCACGTTAATACTCACCTGCATATCACCAGCCACAGTGATTCCGTCCGGGAGTTTCACATTCAACTGAGTAAATCCAGGGAATGTAGGTAAGCTGCCGATGAACTCGACCGGAAGTTGATGAGTTACTTGCTGTGAGTCTATTGCTTCGGCAGTCACTACCATTCCAGGCGTCACGATGAGATTGGTTGCGAAGAGCGCAACGCGCGTTCGTTGGTCCGGCCCCGAGAAAATCGGATTAGTGATCGAGAATGGATCGCGGAGAAAGAACAGCGAATTGAGCGCGATCGCGCGTTGTGAGTTTTCTTCAGTTGCGAGAAGCGGCGGATCGTCGTCCACGATCGTGCCGACCCCCTGATTGTCCGCGAACGACGCATTC
>DASWUM010000099.1:0-4242 GCA_036401595.1 Pyrinomonadaceae bacterium | reverse complement strand
CTTCGGGAAGTTAGGCGGGGGATTGAAAGCCGGATGCAAACCACCGACGGCGAGCGCGAAGTTAGGTGAGGACTGCCAACTGAGCCGCAGGGCCATGTCGCCGGTTAAGGGAAACTTCTGCAGCAGGCGTGAATCGTAGAGGGTAGCGTCGAGCGCGGCGGTGCCCTGGTCGAAGTCGACGACGCCGATGGCATCCATCTGAATCCGCACCAGGTCGTGTTCGGGACGTGGCAGCACGCAGAGCACCTGGGCCAGCAGCAGCAGACGACGGCGCGCGCCCAACTCCAGCACAACGGCAATCTCAGCGGTGATGAGCGCGGGGGTGCCCCAGGTGATCTGGACCATGGGACCAAACAGATGATGCCCGGTGGCCGGCGGAAAGACGCGATTGAGATTGCTGATGATCTGGGGCGCGTTGCGAATCGGATCCTGAGGAAACAAGACACTGTCGAGGGTGTGCTGTTTGAGACCGGTGCGCAGTGCGTTTTCATCGAAGGTACGATTGAGAGCCAGCAAGCCACCGATACCGGCAAGATTGAAGCCGAGGCCCAGCGGGATGGGATTGAAGCCTTCGACAAAGATGAGGATGACGAGTGAAAAGCCTTTACCGCCGCCCGGCAGATGAGTGTTGAGTAAACCGAAACCCTTGACAGAAATACGTTCTGCGATCTTGAGTTCGAGAAAGCCGCTGTACTGACCTTGCTGCGGATCGAACTGCAGAAAACCCCCGCCAACTACCGCCGGTGCCTCGATCGCGAGACCGACTCCCTTCGGAGGTTTGAAGTGCAAATCACAGTCGGCTATGCCCAGATTGCCGTTCTGTTCAGGAAACGTAAAGTTGGCTTCGAGTCCAATCTGATCGACGACGGCCTGAAGTGGACCAATGTGAGTACTAACAGAACCCGCCACAGCCATTCGTATATTCGAATCGTCTGTCTTGATTGCGAGATAGATTGAGTTGATTGTGACAACGCCGAAGAGGGTCACCTGTAAAGGCAACTCCACTTCCAATCCGGCGCCGGCACGAAAGTAAAAACCTCGCTTATTGGACCAGCCAATCGCAAGATCAAAGTCTACTCGCAGGCCCTCGCGCGGCAGGACGGCTTGCAAAAAGCCGTCGCCATCGCCGGCAGCAATCACGAGTGTGGCCGGATCCAGAGCCAGCAGCAGTCCGTATTCTTGATCGCTCCCCTTAAGATCAAGAGCGCCCGAGAGGTGGAACTGCCCAACCTCGAGCCGAGTTCCATCAGCACTCCCGATAACGTAGCCGGGCAGCTCGATGAGACTTGGGCCGGCGTTCACGTTGTTGGCTCCTGAGGTGCCGAAGAACTTTAAGCCATTTGGTCCAACTGCAAAGCCTGCGGAGACAGTTGTCAGGTCAACGGGAACGTCCCATTCAGGCACTACTTCACCAAAGGGCAGCACCACCAGTCCAAGATCGCCGAGAGCTTTGGGCGAGACCGCCAAAGCGACGCCGTAACGATTCTCTGTTTCGAAATCCGGCTGCAGGAAGGTTCTCAGTATCCCAGAGCCAATCTGATCGTTAACCTCTCCGAAATTCAGTCCGCTCGTAGTTTTGCTTACATATTCAGAGTGATAATCGAAGTCCGCGAGCAGAGCGGCAAGCCGTGGAAAGAGTTTGTCGGTAAAAGCATCCACGTCTTGCGCTGAAGTCAATTCGGGAGACTGGAGATATTCCGCTCGCAGTACTTTCAACGGATCTTTGACGAGTTCAGTGATCCGGTTCAGCGCGATCTCAGTGGGCGGGTGAATGACTGTCAGCAGAGTCAGGAAATCATGAAGCGCCGGATGCCAGGTCTTGAGATACTCGATCACAATTGAATTGATGAGGTCCTTGCCGATTTCCTCCGCCGCCGCGGCAGGTTGGGCCGAAATCTGTCGTGCCGCTGAATAAAGTTGATCGACTGTATTCAGCACTTGCAGAACATCGGTGAGTGTTTTGGGTGGGTGTTCGATTAGGTCGTCGAGCTGAGCATACACCTGGCGGAATGCGCCGAGGCTGTTCTCTGTACCCGCTGCCAGTTCCCAGCCGGTTACATTAAAGAGCAGTCGCCCGGTCACGTCGCTCTCATTCGCAACTGCGAACGGCAGCAGCAGGAGCTTGAGCTCCATCAAGAGTGTTTGTTGGAAATTCTCCTTCATCGGTTAAATAGGCGAAAATGAAGTGCGGCTCACTTAATTGTGGTGCCAACATCATTGATAACAGGGTCGGTCCCTCCGAGCAGCGCAGTTACTTCGGCCGCGGTTACTTTCTTCCCCGTGGTCCAAACGTAACCATCAGTGATGAGATCGAACCACATATCAAATTCCAGATTGCTCTTCTTCCTCGCCGTCGAATAGAGTTTGAACTGTTCCCAAATCAACGCATTCCAATCACTTTCGAAATCTTTTTCTATTTCATCGAGAGCATTGTTCACTTCCGTGCTTTTCAGTTTAGCCATGATGTCCTGGAGCGCCGTTTCGATCTTTCCTTTCTCGTCTTTAAAGGCTTTTATCTCTTTTTCTTTGTCGGCGATCTTGATTTGTCTTCCTTCTCTTTTCGAGGTTTCCTTCTCAGCCTCTTTTTCGCTTATGTAGAAGGGATACTCTATGCGCCAGGGTATTCCCTTTATGAGAACTTCGTTTCGAGCGGTTAGGTGTGTCCTCGGCGAGCCAAAGGTAAAACCTATTGCTCCAACGACGGTGAGATCGCGTCCTAATTTTTTGAATAGCCTTTCTGCCACTGTCTTGTAGAGACCAAGGCCCGACCGGCAAGACAAAAGCACGAGAATGATGTCTTTCTCTGCGCGTTTCTTTTTTAGATTCCCGTCGGCAATCAACAGATCATCTACTAATCTTTCGACATTCTTTTTGCGATTTGGCCCCGTTGCATAAAGACGGTCGTCATCTCCGTGACCGACAATGAATATGACTTCGGAATCTTCTAGAGTAGAGAAGTCTATGGGCGGTGGCTTGGTTTTCACCCAGTTGAAAGGATGGACAGCATAGCGTTCCGTTTTGCTCTTCATTCGCAGCATCGACAAGACCTTCAAGAGCGCGTAGTCCTTGTGTATGGGCGGCGGATTGTAATCAGGTCGCCCGCCGATAAGCTTCCATTCTGAAGTCGTATCGGCGCTGGGGCCGGCTACCGTTATAAAACGCGGCAGGCTGGAAATATCCGACATCGAAAGTAAGCTTCTCCTCTCAGCGTATTCACTTCGTTACTTCCGAGAGCCTCAGGATCGTGAGCGTCGCGGCTTTGGTTGCGTCTTGCTGTTGCAACTTACTAAGTGACTCGACTGCTTCCGTGTAGCTCTCCGGTTTGCGCACCGGTTGCTTGGTTAGATCATCAGCCGCGACCAGGCTCCAGCCTTCTTTCGTTACCTGATACTTGCCGATCGTTGCGGCGCGATACTTAGCGCTGCCCGTGCGCCGCAAGGCACTGCTGCCCGCGGCGCCGAAGCGTGCTTGTTGCAGCAACAACGTGTGATTCAGTTGATAGAACAGTGGCGGCTGCTGTGGCTGCGGTTTCTCCGCTTCACTGCGTCGTGCTTCGCCCGTCTCGCTATCCATGATCCAGGTTTCAAACTCAATCGTCTTCACTTCCAGCCGGTCGCTCGTATCCTTAGTGAAGCTGAGTGCGTCCGAGCCGAAACTGATGCCTGCCTCCATCGTTTCAAACGAGGGACGCGAGAGTTTCTGATCGTCGGTGAGCTCGAGGAACTGGGCCGGGGCAAAGAAGTCTGTGCTGGGCTTAGTGGTCTGGTTCTGGCCACCCAGATTGACACTCGTAATCGTAAAGCGACGTGGTCCGGCAGGCGCTGCCTGACCAAAGCGCGAGATGTCCATATTCAGTGGCACCACGCCTTGTTTGACCGTAAGAGTGCCGAGCGGATGCAGCCGGATGTCAGAAGCGGCGCCGGCGTTAGCACGTAACTGCACCAGGCCGCCGCTGCCATCAGGTAACTTCGCAGTCCAGTTGCCGGGCTGGCCCAGCGCTTCCTGCAAACGTGGCAACACTTCCACTGGCGCCGGCAGTGGCGGCTTCTCGCCCGCGATGAGTGTCTTGTCGATACGAATCGAGATGTCCCACCAGAAGATGCTGAAGGTAGCTTTACCTTTCAGATGCAGTGGTCGTGGTCCTTCGAGCGAGCCCTTCAGCTCCACTTTGAAGAGGTTGGTAGAACCGCGTTTGAGTTGTAGTTGCGCATGAAAGTCGGCGATGAAGTAGAAAGGGTCAAA
>DASWUM010000098.1:0-105172 GCA_036401595.1 Pyrinomonadaceae bacterium | reverse complement strand
CGAAGGCGTTCGCTAATTTCAGCCCAGGGTTGGAGCAAAGCGACAACCCTGGGAACTACATCCCAACAGCATTGGAACCCTGAAAGGGTTCGCCTCCGATCGAACCCTTTCAGGGTTTATAGAGTTTGTTGAATTCGATCCCAGGGTTGTCGCTTTGCTCCAACCCTGGGCTGAAATTAGCGAACGCCTTCGGCGTATTCCCCAAGCCAAGAACGATTGGGACTTCTCTGTGCTTTTTTGTACCCTTTTGTGGCTAATGTCTTAGCTCAACTTCGACAGGTTTCGCGTCTTTCGAATCGTAACCCTCGGGCCAGTTTGAGATGTTGACGCCGTAGAGCCAGTCTGATTCGGGGGTGACTTCGAAGCGAAGTTTCAATGGCAAGCCACGCATCGCGCGCAGACGCAGAAACATTCCCGTCAATCGCCACTCCTGCACGAGCGGCTGTCCTTCCGGCTCAATCGGGATCAAACGCGATCCGCCGTTCCATCCTTCGACAAAAAGAGTCACGCGAGTTTTTACAAAACCCGGTGGCGCATCCACTGGCAACACGGGTTGGATGTGCGCGCGTACGATGATTTCGCTGACCCGGCGGCGGTCTGCTCGCTCCGGCACTGTGAATTCGAGAAAGCCGGATCCGAAACCCCAGATATAGCCGACTCCCTCACCAATCTTTTCAAAGCGCTCGCCACTCGCCATCTGTGGCTTGAATTGATAGAGAACCGACTTGTCTTCCCTCATTACGATCGACGGAAGCGTTGCCGCATCACCTTCCACACGCGACCACGCAAACTGACGCGGAATCAAGTGCCGTTCACTCTCCAGCAACGGCGCCGGCAGCTCAGCAGTTTGCAACGCCGCAAACATTTGCGATGCACGCGCGACTTCACCCAGCAGCTCTTTGTCTCGCGGCGTCGAGTAAGTAACTCCGTAACCCCTGCGAGCATCGGGCGTAAGAATCCAGAACATCGCCCCACCTGCTCCGGCCTTCACATTGCCCTCAAAGAAAGCCTTGTACCAATCAAGTTGAGAAGCACCGTTGTATCCTTCAACACCCATCCCGAACTCACCGAATACAAGCGGCTTTCCAATCGAAAACGCCGCCGCGGCACGATTCTCAATAAACTCCTGCAACGCTTTCGGCGACTCCACAAAACTGTCGTGATCGTCTCGTGGATAACTATGCACGTCGCAATAGTCGATCGTCGGAAGCGCATGATCCGCAAGCCACTCGCGACGTTCAGACGACGACCGATAACCCCACGCGCCTGGCGCAATCAGATGATTCGGATCGAGTGACTTCAAGTAAGCACTCATCTCCGCAAACCACGCGCGTCGCTCTGCCCAACGTCCGGTGATCACCTGCGCTTCATTCATCAACTCCCAACCAAAGATCGCCGGATCATCACGATAGAGCACACCCGTAACCGTGTTTCTTCGCGTCGCGAGCTTTTCAAGGTGTTCGCGATAAAGACGCCGCGTGTCCGGATTTGTGTAAAAGAGAATCGCCTTTTCGTTGTTGATGCCAAACTTGTAACTGTCGTCGGCGGCATCGTTGATTCCGGCCCAGCGCAGGTACTGCGTCACGCCACCTGTATCGCGCCACCAGTTCGTCAGACACAGTTGCACGTAGATGTTGTTCTTCGCTGCTTCCGCAATCACTTTGTCGAGATAAACGAAAGCATCTTCATTCCACTGTCCCGGGGCGAGTCGGAAATAGTGATTGCGTGGCCAGTCATCGAAATCGGCCATCGGCTTCACGTCGTTTGGACCACCTTCACCAAAGGCCCAAACGCGCACCACTTTGATTCCGGCCTGTGACGCCTGACGCAGAGTTTCAGGCATGCGCGCGCGATCCTCGTCGCGATACATAAGCGCGACATTCGCGCCCACAAAGCGAAACGGCTTGTTACCGATTACGAACCGTCCGCCGCGCTGGCGGACAAATTGATCCTTCGGACTGTTATCGGAGGTGTTTGGAGAGGCAACTAGAAAGAGTGCCGTCGCGCATCCGACAATTAAAAGCGCAGCGACTACAAGCAGCTTTTTATTCATCAACGCAGTGAACGACCAATCAAACTATCTCGGGTTCGTCAATCTAATGAAACCCATGATTCCACAGATAGCGCCCAGCACCACAAACAGGTTAAAGAACGCACCGACGCCGAGTGCCATCGAGAGATCGACGGAATTCTGCGAGATACCCAGCACCGCAAAGATGCCAAACAGCAGGAAGTGCAAGTGATAGATGACCATGCAGACGGCGGCGTAAGAAAACCAGCGCGCCGACGATCCGAACGCCGCGGATCTGGCAAAACCGAGTACGGCAGCTATGAGCCAGGCAACACCTCCGGCGATCAGTAACAACACGACCACGGGAAAGAAATAGTTCGGCTGCGTCGCTCGCAGTTGCGGTTGCTGGAATAGCTCGAGCAGGAGTGGAAACATGTTTGGTGCGATTCTCCTTCAGTCAATCCTCAGAACTTCGTGTTCAAAAAAACAAGCGCCGTTTGCGCACGTAAGCCGCTTTGGTGTGTGCACAAACGGCGTCCTATATGGTGTCGGGCAACAGGCGCAAGTTTACACAGCGGGACAAAGTTGGGGGACCGCTGTCCGCAAGTAGCGCGGGCTATTGCGTAATGTGAATCTCTTCCTCTTTGTTTACGTGCCCGAGGAAGTATATCAAACCACAAACAAAGGCAATTGCTGCCAACCCGAGTGCGATCCATCCTGAAGAGTGGCCGCCGGCGGGGTTCGGATCGGTCACAAACTTGTAAAAGTAGAAGATCGCTCCGAGGGCGGCTGCAATGCCGACCAATATCGCGAGAATATCTTTCAGGCTTTTCATTTTGAACCTCCGGCCAGGTAATTAGATTATGAAGGTTAAGGAAAAAGCCGCGTTTGCGCTATGTATGGCGTCATGTTAACGCCGGGTATGAGGGAATGCAAGCCTCGTTTTCAGGCTTGAATAGCAGCATCAGGATCTCGGGTTCAACTGTAGGGGCGGCCCTCCGTGGCCGCCCTTGGTTGAGCCCACAGCATTCGGAAAACCAGAACGTCGGATTCGGCGAACCCGATTCACACCAAGGGCGGCCACGGAGGGCCGCCCCTACAGTACGTTCGATGGGGCTTGAATTATTTCACGGGATAGATGAGGGGGCCGCGGACCAGCGTCACGTTACGTTTGACCTCGCCTCCCCGGAGAACGACTTTTTCGTTATAAGGTTGGTACCCGCGTGCTACGACTGTAAGAACGTAGATGCCGGGAGGCGCGGAGATCGAGTTCGATTCCGATCGTCTTGGAGGCGTACTAGCCGACTGTGTGCTTTGTAATTGCACTCTAACGGCCCGAAGCGGCAGTTCTTTTCCCTGTTCATTCACGAAAGTCAGATTCAGCACCACTTCTTTCGACGATTCGGGAGTGGGAGTCGGAGTTGCCGTTGCGGTCGGAGTCGGAGTTGGCGTCGACGTAGATCCGCGATCCGCAGCAAACCAAAGCTCAAAGTGATTAGGCCGCGCTGACGAAGAGCTAGTGACTTCGCGAGACTCCCAGTTTGGACCATCCACTTCTCTTACCTTTTGCAAAGCCTGCTCCAAATTGCCCTTTACCGAGTCCAGAGAGGCGGAGTCGGCAGGAGGATACCAACGCAACTGGTTTCCTTGTGGCGATCGGCCAACGATCTCGTAAGCAGGTATTGTGAAATGCAGTTCCCGGAGAGCAGCCGCGATCTTATCAGCACGCGGACGTTGGTTCTCGCTCGACAGTTGAAAGTACATCCGCGGAGCTAACGTGTTGGGTGGCCGAGTTTCGGCCAATACATTGTTCTTCTCCGCAGCCTCCACGATGAGATTGGAGATGTTCTTCTGCTCACCAGTCTGCGTCGGGATCGCATTCAACTCCTGCAACTGGTACACAAAGTAACTGCCTGCTTTTTTCACCTCATCACTACGATCGTAGGTGATTACCGACGCGATAAACGGAACAAACTTGCGAGGTAGTTTTGCTTCCTTGTCCAGTTCGATGAATTTTTTGATGGCGGCGAGTCTGACAGACTCATCGCTACTTTGGAGATCGAGGAGGGCTTGCAAGAGTGCCGCAGTTTCATCTCTTTGTTTTTCAGCCTCGAACCTTTGTTGTTCAGCCTCGGCTCTCAGCATTTCCTGTACGATCAGATCTTGACGCGCTTTTTCTGCCGCCTTGTATTTTTGGTAAGCCCAAACGCCCAACCCTGCGAAAAGAAGCATCAACACTCCAAGCGCTATTGCCCCGATCGAAACATAGCGTCGCTCTTTTTCAACCTGTTTGAGTCGCTCTTTCGTCTGAGCTGCCAGGCGTTCTGCTTCGAGCTGCGCCAGACGAGCCGCTTTCTTATCTCGTATCCACGGAACGAGAAACTCACTGACAATCTCGTAGAAATAGATCTTGTGCCGCGGCTCACGCCGGACCAGCTTGCTGTCGACCAAAGCATTCAACGCTCTGCCGATCTGATCTTCCGAGAAATTGTCCTTTTCGAAGTATTTCAGATCAGGTTCGGAAACGATGTTGCGCGTGTTGGTTGACGTGACCATGTGGCCCAACAACGCAATCGCCGGATCGTACAAATCTCCCAGTTTCTTCAGTGCGTCGGCCCAATAGCCTTCGAGCACTTTCTGAATGTCGGAGTCGTTGTTCTCGAAATACTTCGCCGGGTCGCGTGATTCCCATAATTTGCGACAGACGATCTGAAGTTCCGTCAGGTTGATGAAACCATTCTCGCTGCGCTGTTGGATCTGGTTTGCGATTCTCTTGGCGAGGCGCTGCAAATCGGCAATGCGATTCGAAGTACCGCCAAACTTCACCTTCACTTCTTCATCGACAAATGGCGCCAGAATGATGTCTTCAGCCTCTTCCACGCGCGGCGGTCGCAGTCTGACGTACTGGTCCAACAACTCGGGCGCCGACTTGAAGAGTATGTTCAGCTTGGCCAAATACTCTTCTCTGAAGACAAACAACAGCTTTACCGGCAGACCATCGTCCTGGAGAAGCGACGTAAGTACATTAAGAATGTTCTCCTGAATCTCGGAGGGGCTGTCCTTCGACGGCTCAGTGCCTTGCGAGGCTTCTTCGAAGAGCGTGATGAATTCCTCGAACTGATCGAAGATCAAAAGCGGTCGCGGTTCGTTAACACGGCGGCCACGTAGTCGATCGAGTTGTTCGTAAAAACTATCGATCGAGATTTCAAAACTCAGTGCGGCGCCGTCAGATCCTTTCGTATCGGCGAGGTCTGACGGAAGATACGGTGGGCCGTCGTCTCTCTCGATAGGAATACGTTCGACTTTGATTTCGCGTCCACGTCGCGGCTGGACGCGCAGTCGATGAGCATACAAATTTTCTTTGATGGCCGCGGGAATCAACCCGGCATTGATTAGCGACGACTTCCCTGACCCGGAATCGCCGTAAAGCAAGACTCCGCGATTAATCAGGATGTTACTCAACAGATCCCACGTCTCTTCTTCACGCGCGCAAAACACTCGCTGATCGATATAACGAAACGACTCGATCCCGCGGTACGGTATCTCAGGTAGTGGCTTCGTGTTTTGCGCAATCGGCGTCACGGCTTGAAGACCTTTCCGCAACCAGCATGCAGCTTGGGAATACAATCCCAGAGATTGAGCACGATGAAGGAGACGTAACGACGCTGATTTTCCCAAACGTCGCGAATGAGAACATCAGGTTTCTTGTCGACCGAATAATTCGGCGGAATGCGCGCCGCGTCGAGTTTCCAACGCAGCGTCTTGAAAAGGAGACGGAGGTTGTAATCCATCAGGCTGTAGCCGACGAAGAGCGTGGGCCACTTCATCAGGTGGGCCAGCACGTTGTTGCCAAACGGATGGTAAGGCGGCTTGTCGCTCATGCGGAGGACAAACTGGATGTAGTCTTCGTCCGTGAGCACGATGGATTCGCGCGCGTCGATGTCGCCGTGAATTTTTAGAATATAAGGTTGTTTCGGATTTGGATTGCGCGGGCAATCAACAGTCTTCACCTTTGTGTTGACATTTGGATTGTAGACGCTGACTTCATAAGGCTCAGTGGTGAGGTTCTCGGCTTTGGCTTTCTGTTCGAGGGCTTTTTCGTAAAGGTGATCGTAGTTGGTGGTGATCACGATCGGAAACTCGAGGTCGGCGAGCATCCGCAGAATGGGCGAGGGTTCGCGGTTCTTATCGACAGCTTTCTTGATCTCATCGACGAGCAGAAACCGGCTCTTCTTTTCCGTCTCGAAGTGTTGTGACACACGTTGCAGATTCCACCAATCGGCGCCGGGATAATCACTCTTCTCTGCCAGCAGTTTTGACAATTGACTTCCCACGGGCGGCGCATTCTCCGGCGGGTAGTGATACTGCGTGAGTTCGGGCGGCGGCGGAACATGGATCGCAGAACCAAGAAATAGAATGCATTCCCCGTTCGCGATCTGTTCTTTCAGGTATTCCAGCTCGTCGTCGTATTCGGCTGGATCGACGGGCGGTGCATCGTCCGGCGGCGACTCGATCGTTCGCGCTCGATTTTGGCTCTCCGAGCGGAATGACGGCTCAGGGATTGGTTTATGCTCGGCGAGAGCTGACGCGAGCCAATCTGCCTTTGCCTGCTCGACCTCGGCCAGCGCTTCGGCAGCCGTTTTCGCTGGGTTGGAGAAGAGCTGGAGATCGGGTATGTCGGCAATATAGCCCGCCGCCCGCTCACTGTAGTAAATGTTGACGTGATAGTCCTTCACGATCGCGTGGTGACCTAAACTGAGGTTCTTATCCACAGATTACGCAGATTCATTTATTAATCTGTGTAATCTGTGGATGGATCTTGTTACATCTTGTTAGTCCTGTCCAGCAGTATCAATCTTTTATCACCGGCGCGGCGCGTGACGTGCTCGCGATCGAAGAATTCAAGCAGCGGGATCGCGTATTTGCGAGACACACCGGCGAGATCCTTGAAACCCGGAACATCGATCAAACGCTCCGGTTCGTGTTGCGCTGCGTAGGTCTGCAATTTCGTTTTCAACTCCTGAACCACTTTCGCATGCATAAACATCTCGCCCTGAATCCGCACGAGGGTTCGATCGTCGATCAGTAGTTGCAGGATCTTCCGCGCCTGGGCTCGTTGGGCTGCGGCCACGTTAACTTTTGTCATTGCCTCATCAACAGTTGGCGCTTCAACTCCAGCGGCGAGGTAAACCTGTTCGATGCGGTTACTAAGCTGTTTTTCCTCGTCGGACAAACCCACGCTGTGACGGCTCGAGCGAACGATGTCCTTTTCAGAAACCACTTTGCTTTGCGCTTCGAGTCGTGTGATCACGCCGTTGAATAACTCAGTCGCGGCATGCGCAAACAGCTTTTCGCGCAAAGTCTCTCGCAACATGCCACGCGCGAGCGGTTCGCGCTTGTGATAACGATCGAGTTCCGCCACGACTGCGTCGCTGAGTCGTTCGAGACTCGCATGCGCGATGAACAACCCTCCGACCTCGATCACTGAGCCTGTTTTTTGTACTTCTGATGCGACTCGCGCCAGCACTTCGTTGGTCCAGCCGGTCGCGGCCGCCAGGTCGTTTAGTCGTAATCCATTGTTACCCGAAGCTTGCACGAACGCTTCAAACTTCGCGGCCCGATCGTCACGCAGCAACGCCCGTAGCAGCTCGACCGCGTGTTCCATCTCGCGTCCACGATGTTTGACGGCAAACGGATCGACGATCATTCCACCGGCAACTGTCGCGGCTGGCGAATAACTGCGCAAAATAAATCGATCGCCATGCACTGCGACGACCGGCGCTTCGAATCGCAACTGGGCCAATCCACCGTTTCCCGGCGCAATCTGCTGAGATCCGTCCAGGACTCTAACTCGCCCCAAAACCTCAGCAGCACCCACGTGAAAACGAACACGCGAACGCGATCGCACCGCACGCGATGCACCGGGCAAAACGTCAATCCAAACGTCGACAATCTGCGTGGGCCGTAAACGTCCGGTCGGAGCCAGTACCATTCCGCGTTCGATCTGTGCTGTATCAACGCCCGCCAGGTTCACTGCCGTTCGCTGTCCCGCATGCGCTTCATGAACGGACTTGTTGTGGACCTGCAACCCGCGCACACGAACGCCCGTTCGCGACGGCAACAACTCGAGCTCGTCGCCTTCCGTGATCTTTCCCGAAATCAACGTGCCTGTAACAACTGTTCCAAACCCTTTCATTGAAAACGCGCGATCGATTGGCAAACGCATGGTGAAGTCCTGCGACCGCGGTGGAACACTCTTTCCCATCTCCGTGAGTCGCGACTTCAGATCGTCCAACCCTGCGCCCGTGCGCGAGCTCACCGAAACAAGCGGCGCATTCTCCAGAAACGATCCGTTGACCAGTTCGCGTGCTTCGTCCTCGACGAGTGCAAGCATCTCTTCGTCAACCAGATCTCTTTTTGTGATCACAACCAGGCCATTGCTGACGCCGAGCAAACGACAGATATCGAAATGTTCACGCGTTTGCGGCATAACACTTTCGTCCGCCGCAATCACGAGCGCGAGCAGATCGATACCGTGCGCACCCACCAGCATGTTTTTGATGAAGCGTTCGTGTCCGGGAACGTCGACGAATCCGATGCGTAGATCGTCGAGCTCGAGATCTGCGAAGCCAAGATCGATAGTGATGCCGCGACGTTTTTCTTCAGGAAGGCGATCGGGATCGGTCCCGGTCAACGCACGTACGAGGGCGCTTTTTCCGTGATCAATGTGACCGGCGGTGCCAACGATTATAGACGACATGTTTAGTCACAGATTACGGTGTTTGTTTCGCAAGTATCTGTTCGTAAAACTCGATGTACTGAGGAATGACAACATCTGTGCGATAGCGATCGATGGCTGACTCGCGCGCACGCCGGCCCATCTCTTTGCGAAGTTTCTCGTCGGAGAGTAAACGCGCCGCATCCGTTGCCATCTTGTCGACGTCGCCGACGGAGCTGAGATAACCAGTCTCACCGTCGGTCACGACCTCCGGCAGCCCGCCGACACGCGAAGCAATCACGGGAACTTCACAGGCCATCGCTTCGAGTGCTGCGAGTCCAAACGACTCTTGATCCGAAGGCAACAGCAAAACATCTGACGCCGAGAGATAATCGACGATGCGCGGTTGTTTTCCCACGAAAGAGCACTGTTCGAAAACGCCGAGACAACGTGCTCGATGCTCCGCATTAGTTCGCTCGCTACCGTCGCCAACCATTATCAAACGAGTCTTCACGCCCTTCTTCAAAACTCGCGCGAGGATCTCGACGCAGTCAACCGGACGCTTTACCGGACGGAAATTAGAAACGTGGACCAGCAACGGTTCGTTTTGTGGCGCGAGTGTTTCGCGCAACGCGGGGACGTCGAGACGCGTGTAGTCGTACTGGCAAACAAAGTTCGGAATCACTTTGATATCGTCGAAGTGAAAGATCTCGCGCGTCGCTTCTTTTAAGTAGCTGGAGATCGCCGTGACGCCGTCTGATTGCACGATGCCGTAGCGCGTGATTGGCAAATAGGATCGGTCAGCGCCGACGAGTGTGATGTCCGTCCCGTGCAGCGTAGTAACCACCGGCAAACGCCGGCGTGGCTTGAGCGACTCGCGCGCAAGTATCGCGCTGATTGAATGCGGAATCGCATAATGAACGTGCAGCAGATCGAGGTTCTCTTCTTCGGCGACCGTCGCCATTTTTGTTGCGAGCGCGAGTGTGTACGGCTGATGTTCAAACAACGGATACGACATCATCTCCACTTCATGGAAACGCACGTGCTCGTTGAGTTCAGTCAGTCGAGTTGGTAGTGATGAAGCGATGAAGTGAACGGTGTGACCGCGAGCCGCGAGTTCTTTGCCGAGTTCGGAGCCGACTATGCCGCTACCGCCATAGGACGAATATACCGTGATGCCGATGTTCATTGCGCTTTCAAAGTACCAAGCACAAAGCCCAAGTTCAACCCGCAAAAAAATGTGAGGCAGGCGACCCTCGCTATCGCCTGCCTCTATCTCAACTTGACTCACCTTTTGAGAGGGGGGCAAGTGAGGGTCGGGAGTATATTCCTGCTCCGAAGTTTTAGCAATGATTACTGCAACCTGAGCGCGGCTTTTATATAAGAAAGATTTAGCAATGTGATAAGCGTAAGCTTTGGACCGTCCGGCGGACTGCGAGTGACCCGCAAAAACGCTATAATGAGGGCACGAACAGAGGAGTAAGAAATGCCGAAGATTAATGATATTGAAGAGACACCGAATCCAAATGCCGTGAAGTTTATTCTGCGCGAAGCTGTGAGTAACGGCGTGGCGCGGCAATACGGCTCGGCGGACCTCGCCGCGAATGATCCACTGGCGAAGTCGCTGTTTGATGTTGGAAATGTGGTGTCGGTTTTTTACATGGACCGGATGATCACGGTCGAGAAGGATGACGAAGGCGACTGGGATGATTTGTTGCCGGCGCTTGCGGTACCGATTCGTGCGGCGGAGGCAGTGAATGGTTCAGCGGCGGCCGCAGCGGCGGCAGTCGGTGGTTCAATCGCTGCGGTGACGAGTGACGATCCAAGGCTGTTGAAGATCAATGAAATTCTCGATGAGAAAGTGCGACCGGCGTTGATGGGAGACGGCGGCTATCTCGAAATCATTGGATTGACAGATCACACGTTGAGCATTCGCTATCAGGGAGCCTGCGGTAGTTGTCCGAGTTCACTCACCGGCACGCTGATGGCGATTGAAAGCATGCTGAAACAGGATGTCGATCCCGAGCTCGAAGTGATAGCGGTGTAAAGCCGTGATGAGTCGTCGGACAATCCGGATTGTGGCCATCGTGCTGGCTTTGATTTGCGGTGGCGTAGTTGCGCTTGGCTATAACTTTGAAGAGAACAGCAGCATTCTCAATCCCAGGCAGAAAGAGTTAGGGCTTTTCTGAGCGAACTGCCGGCTTTGTATCCTTCAACATCAATGCCGGTTTCGACCACAGTCTATGAAGACTTCGGGTTGACGAGCAACGACGACGACAGGCTGGGGATCAAAATCTGGTATGAAGTGGTAGGCCGCTCTTAGAACCAACGCATTCACATACACGCCGATTACAAACGTCAGCACAAGCATAGCGCCGTAAAGAAAAATCCTCTTCATGCCCGCAGCCTAGCACCGATCTTCTGTGGACGACAATGCCTGTTGTTCTTGAGATGGGAATTGCATTTAATGAAAAATCCCGCCCACGGTAGTGGGCGGGATTCGTTTCTTTTATTGCAGTACCCCGCGTGATATAACGCGCGCCGTGAATGACTTAGGACCAATGAACACTCGTTTCCGTTTTTGGCTGGTCTTCGCTGTCGTAGTTCTTGTGGCAGTGCTGATTTTACTGGCCCTGGAGAGACGCAGTCGTTGTGTCCCTCCACCTCCGTGTTACGAAGCCGACCAAAAAGCAGGGCGCTGTAGGCCGCAGCACTACCCCTGCACTGAAATGTAGTGTTCTACAAATAGTTGGAAACGTTCCCGCAACCTAACGCCGCTGCATCTTTGTTACGCAGCCCAACGTAGACCAGAAGCGAGCAGATCATTGTATTGATAACCAGGAAGGTGGGTAATAAGCTGTCGCCGCCCCGGTCGCCGTTTAGTAGCCTTGCGAGCGCCAGGGCGGGACGAACAAAAGGGTCGCCTACCATGTAGAAGACTAGAGTAAGACCGTAGCCGGCGAGGATCGCAACAACAGCATAGATCAACTGCCTCATAAACGGCTTATACCACTCATCAGGCAACGCCTACAACGCGCTCTTACTCTCGATCTTTAAAGGGAGGTTATGCAGGGGGCGTCTCGTTCTTGGAGGGCGTCCGCCTCCATCCGATAATCCCTAAAAGCAGTCCGCCGCAGAGAGAGATTACGATTCGGTGAGGCAAGAAGGAAAACCGGACTCTGCCATCGTAGTAATAATCGAAGGCGACTTGGAAGAGGATCATTGTCACAGAAAAGAACAGAACCCTGAATAGAAACCGTCGCGCTTGAGTTCTTTGAATCCATCTAATCATTGAGTCTATCCGTTCTGAAGATGGGTAAGGATTGGCGAAATTCTAGCACTCAAGCACACAAACCAAAAGGCCCGATCTCAGTTAGAAAGCAACGGGAACTCAGATCGCGGGGCAAGAAATGTCTTTAACAATCCCTCAGATTAGGACCCCATTTTCTTTTTGGAACCGAACTCCGCCCGGGGCGTGTGCCTGTTTGGCTATATCCATCCGCGTTCCACCTACAGGAGTGTTTTATGCGCCTACCCTTCGCCACAATCGCGTTGAGTCTTTGTCTTTGTGTGTTTGCCTCCATCACGCTTGCCCAACCCAAAAAACCGAAAGCCAACAACGAAGAAGCGGACGCCGAGGCGGCACAGCAGCGTACAGTCGCGATTTCCCTCGTCACCAGTCTCGCCGACGAGGCGCGTAGTTTTAAGGACCAGACGCGGCGAGCGCGCGTGCAGGCACGTGCCGGAGACGTGCTTTGGGACACGGATCCCGAGCGTGCGCGTGAGTTGTTCCGGCGGGCCTGGGAAGCTGCAGAGATCGTCGACGCGGAAGCAGCAAAGAAACGCGCCGAAGACATGAAGCGGATGGAGTCGGAGGGTGGACCAGTCGTCGTTCGCGGCGGACCGGATCTGCGCAGCGAAGTTTTGCGTCTCGTCGCCAAGCGCGATCGCAAGCTCGGCGAAGAGTTTCTCAAAGCGCTCGACGAAGCCGCCGAGAAAGCTCGAAATGAGGCCGCGACCGACCAACAAAACAATCCGGGCGCGCGGCTGGGAGCGTCGCAGCGTCTGCAACTGGCGCGAAGACTCGTCGAAGACGGCGAGGTGCAACGTGCAATCGAATTCGCAACTCCGGCGCTCAATAGCGTGAACCCTGATTCGATCTTTTTCCTCTCAGCGCTGCGCGAGAAAAATGCACAACTCGCCGATGCTGCTTTTACAAACCTGCTCGCCCTCGCGGCCCGCGATCCAAACTCCGACGCGAACACAGTTTCCGGTTTGTCGTCGTACCTGTTCACACCATTTCTTTACGTGACCTTCGAAAAGGAAGGCGGTTCCAATCAAAGCCGGCAAAGAGGTCCGACACCCGCACCCGAAGTTGACGCAAGACTGCGAAACAACTTCCTCAAAGTCGCTTTCAATATCTTGATGCAACCTGTCCCGGCGCCGGATCAGGATCGGACCACTTCCGGCAGGGCCGGCAAGTATCTGATGATCAAACGGCTGCTGCCACTCTTCGAACAGTACGCCGCCGATCTCGCGCCCAATCTGCGCACGCAAATGACGGCGCTCGCCTCGTACGTTCCGCCTGACATGCAGCAAGGTGAGAATCGCGCGGTGAATGTTGGAATTCAGCCGGAGTCGTCCGAAGGCGATCCTTTGCAGCGCATGCAGGAGCGACTGGACCATACGACCAAAGCAGACGATCGTGATGCGATTTATGCCGACTATGCAGTCGCGCTCGCGCAAGACGGCGATCCGCGTGGAAAAGATCTGGTCGACAAGATTGAAAACACCGAGATGCGCAAGAACGTCAAAGCCTATACCGATTTTCAACTCGTTCAAGTCGCCATTCGAAATAAAGACGTCACTGAAGTCGGCCGTCTCGTCAAATCCGGCGAGCTCACGAGTATTCAAAAGGTGTGGGCGTTAACCAGTGGCGCGAAACTGGTAATCGCGGCGGAGCGTTCGCGTGCGGCTGACATGCTCGAAGAGGCACTCGCCGAGAGCCGGCGCATCAGTCCAGGCGATCCGGATCGCGCGCGAGCCCTCACGGCCGTGGCCGTTGGTATCGGCGAGATCGATCGCGTGCGTTCGTGGGAGCTTCTCGGTGAAGTCGTTAAGGCTGCCAACAGTGCCGAAGCTTACACCGGCGAAGACAGCCGCATCTCCGCCAGACTCCAGACCAAATTCATGGTCGTCATGAGCAACAGCACGGCTGAAGACTTTGACTTGCTCGCGGTTTTCAGGCATCTTGCACGCGCCGATCTTCTCCGAGCGATTCAGCTCGCAAAAACATTTACCGGCGAGTCTCCTCGGGCAGTGGCAACGCTTGCGATTGCACGTTCTGTGCTCGAGAAACGTAAAGACGCAGCGTCGGGTTAATCCACAGATTACACAGATAGGAGTGGAGAGCGTGAAACAGTTTTCTATCTTTTTGTGTTTTCTTATATCTGCCACCCTCACTCACGCGCAAACGAAACAAGCAGCAACAGCGAAAGTCGCGGCGCCGAGCTCTGCGGCCTCAGAAGAAGCTGAACTGGAACTCAAAGAGCGCCGCGCCAAAGCACGCTCGTTGCTGGTCTCGCTCTCAACCGATGCACGCGCGTTTCGCGATCAAACGCTGCGAGCCAGATCTCTCGCTCGCATCGCGGATGCGCTCTGGCGCGTCGATACGGAACAAGGTCGACTGCTGTTTCGCAAAGCCTGGGAAGCGGCTGAAACGGCCGATCAGGAAAGCGACAAGAAACTCCAGGAGGAGATCGCTAAACAAAGGGCACTCACCGGCGGCGGTTATGCGATCAGCCTGCCACCGAACGTCCGCCAGGAAGTGTTGCGGCTCGCAGCACGACACGATCGAGTTCTCGGCGAGGAATTTCTCGAGAAGTTAAAGGCGCAAAAACTCGAAGCAGCAAATTCCGCTACGACAACCAAACCCAATCCGAATCGCTTGAGCGAGGTATTGAGCCAGCGCATCGGCGTAGCGCAGCAATTGCTTAACATCGGCGAGACCGAACGCGCGCTCGAGTTTGCTGAACCCGCGCTCGCACTCGTCACCACGCAATCGATCAGCTTTCTCTCAGACGTGCGCGACAAGAATCCGGAAGCAGCCGATAAACGATACGCAGTGTTGCTCGCGAATGCCGGCAACAACCCTCAATCAGATGCCAACACGGCCTCATTGCTCGGGTCGTACATATTCACACCTCATTTGCAGGTAACGTTCAGCGGCGGCGGCACGTCGACCTCGTCGAGTTCTGACACGATCACTCCGGCCGTAGTCTCGCCGGAACTAAGAAACGCGTTCTATCAAATCGCGGGATCGATTCTCTTGCGACCACTGCCGCCGGCGGGTCAACCGGATCAAACGTCTGCCGGTGTCGACGGAAAATACCTCGTCATCAAGCGAATGCTACCGTTCTTCGAGCAAGGGGCACCGCCGGAAATGATCGAGGCGCTTCGTACTCATTTGAACGCTTTGAACACCGTCGTTTCCGACGACGCGCGGCGGCGAGATGATGAATGGGTCAACCAGGGGGCCAAAACGGAAAAGCCTGCGGGTAATCGAGAGCAGTCAGTGCTCGATCGGATCGATCGAGTCAAGACTTCTGCCGAACGCGATCAGCTCTATATCGAATTGGCGTACATCACTTCGAACAAGGGTGAAATGCGAGCCCGAGAGTATGCAAGCAAGGTCGAGGATACCGAAGTTCGCAAACAGCTACAGGCGTACATCGATTCAGGTTTAGCAATCTACTACATCAACAAGAAAAACACCGACCTGGCGCTGGAGATGGTTCATAAGGGCGAGTTGACTCACATTAACAAGACGTGGGTGCTCACTCAATCGGCCAAAATTCTCGCCTCAACCGATCGCGATAAGGCACTGGAAATCATCGCTGAGGCCGAAGCTGAAGCACGCCGCATCGACGGATCCGATCCGGCATTGCCACGTGGATTGATTGCGGTTGCGAATGCGTACAAAGTGGTGGAACCCGATCGCGTCTGGGATGCGACGTTTGATGCGGTGAAAGCGGCCAACTCTGCGGAGGGTTTCACAGGCGAAGACGGTGAAATGGTGCTCAAGTTTCAGAGTAAAGGACAATCGTCAATTCACACTAACGACGTCCCCGACTTCGATCTTGATGGGATCTTCAGAGATCTCGCGGTGAAGGATTACGATCGTGCGGTTGAGCTGGCGCGTGGATTTCAGGGTGAAGGGCCGCGGGCAGTAGCGACGATTGCGATCGCAAGGGCGATACTAGAGCCAAAGAAGAAATAAAACTCACGAATAAATGTTCATCGGGCGTGTCAGCAGGGCGAGAGGATCGTCGACATTGAGCGCCTCACGAACATAAAACGGCTCACCAGCCTCCACGCCAATCAACGATCCGAAATATCTCATCCGATACTCAATCTCGTGCAGAAAACCACGCTGGCTGATTCGCGTCGCAGGTTCTTTCGACGAAGAGTCATAAAACTGAGAAGCATAAGCCTGAATCGCACTCATCTTCTCGTCAACAAAACCAGATACGTCAACCACGAACGACGGCACGATGCGCCGTGAAAAAAGCGAATGCATGATCGCCGGCATCGGCACCGGCGCCAGGCCCGACTCTTCATCGTAGCGCCGCATCGTCGCGAGGCGCGCCGCCTGTCTCACAATCACCGAAGTATTTGCATGATCCGGATGCGGATCGTCTTCGTGCGTGGTCACCAGCACCTTTGGCTTGTGCGTGCGCAGCACTCGCACAAATGCCGTGCGCGCAACTTCCGTCGGCCAAACGTGTCCGTCAGGCTGATCCAGATTCACACGAACGTCGAGCTTCATGATGCGCGCCGCATCGAGCGCTTCCTTCGCGCGAATCTCGGGAGTGCCACGCGTTCCCATTTCACCGCGCGTTAAATCGCAAACACCGGTGCGATAACCCAAAGCCTTCAGTTTCAACAGCGTTCCCGCAACGGACAGTTCTGCGTCATCGGGATGAGAAAAAACCGCGAGCACATCGAGCTGTGTCTCTGTCGAACTCATGGCCGGAGTTTAGCTCAAAATCGACTGGGCACGCGCGGGAAAGTTTGGCGCTAAATTTGAGGGAGGGTTTGAAAGACGAGGACTCGAAACTATTTGTCTATACTTCTGACACCGGTTTTTCGGATGATTCAGCACCGTTTGTGAAATACACCGCGTCGATGCTGCTGGAATGTTCTTTCAGGAGAAACAAACCCGTGCAGGAGCATCTCGACCTGGCGGACGCGATGCATGTGGCCCAAGAGAGACGGATTAACCGTGGAGGTTTAAGGACGTGAAACTACTTTTGCTCGTACTTTGTCTCCTGTTGCCACGAACTGACGTGCCGCTCCTCGAATCCGGTCAGGGCGCTAAGCTGCGCAAGCAAACTGTGGCGCCCGCTGAAATCAAACTTCTTTCGTACAACATCCGCTGGCGCAGCGGCGAAGATCTCAAAGACATGATCAAGCTGCTCAAAGAAGATCCTGAGGTCGGCGGAGCCTCAATCCTCGCGCTACAGGAAGTAGACCGGCACAAGAAACGCAGCGGGAACAACAACACCGCCAAAATCATCGCCGATGAATTGGGTCTTCACTATGCGTGGGCAGCCCCACCAACTGCTAAACCGGACGCCGAGGAAGAAACCGGCGTTGCGATTCTGAGTGTGTACCCGTTGTCAGACGTGAAGCGCATCGTCCTGCCGCATCCTGGACCAGGCAAGCGCCGGCGCGTCGCGCTGGGCGCCACTATCGAGATCGCAAATCGCCAGTGGCGCATTTATTCCGCACACGCGGAGACAAGAATTGGTTTCGATAAGAAAATCGAGCAGTTTAAGTCGGTACTCGACGATCTGGCCCATTATCCGAAGGACATGCCCGCGATCATCATGGGCGACTTCAACACCTGGGAACCTAACGCACACGACAAAGTCACCAAACTGTTTTCAGACGCAGGCCTCAAGACTCCCTTCGTCGACGGCAAGAAAACGTTCAAACGGAAAATTCTTCTGGTACCGCTGGAATTGAAGCTCGACTGGGTCTGGCTACGTGGTCTGGAAGCCAACAGTTGCGGTATCGATCGACAGATCGAAATTTCCGATCACTATCCGCTATGGACCAATGTTAAGATGTAGCCACCAAGCGGCACGAATTCACAAAACAGAATACAAGATCCAATTTTGTGATTTGTGTGCTTTGTTGTGGCTCAATCTACATGAAATGTCGTAACTGCGATAGGGTCGTGGCTCCGACGCGTACCCGCTGTCAGGCTTGTCGAACGAGGCTGCCGGCGTGGTATTTCGCGGCGGGTATTGTGACTGTTGTTGGTCTCTTCGTGGCGTTTAAAGTAGTGGAAGCGATCCTTTAGTTACCTGACGCCCCATTCCCAAATACCGTAACTGATTTTTTTATCGAGCGGCTTGCCGGCTTGTTTCAGTGACAGGGCAATCTGTCCGCGGTGATGCGACTCGTGCGAAATCAAGTATCCGAGAAACGCCGCCGCGTGTGGTTTGAAGCCTTTGACTTTGCCGCCGGCTTCAAGGCTGTTCGTTAGCAACGTTCCAATCGCCACGCCTGAATCGGCCAACGACTTGCGCAGGAGTTTCTTGTCATTTGCGCCGCTTGCCTCAACTTTCTCGAGGCCTTTTAGTAGATCCGGCGCTGCAGATTTCAACCACATCAAACGCACGTTGTGAATGTGTGCGAACTGCTCGCCTACACTGCGGCCCTTCGAAGCGGAGTGAGCGTCGAGTGACGCCGGATCCACGGCGTCGAGCAGGTAAAGATTGATGCGGTCGTGAATCTGCCAGGTGTCGAGTAGTTGGTTGTCAGGCATCTTTGGGTTCCTTGAGAAGATTACTCCCGCAACGGCGCAACGGCGCTACGTTTTGTTTTCGTTGCGCCGTTGCGTCGTTGCGGGAGTAAACCGATTTAATAGAGGTGGCAGTGGGTTTCGCCCCCCAAAACCCACCGCCCACCGTGATGAGGTGCTGCAATACGGGGAAACCTGTCAGCGCACTCGCACCACGATACTGTTCACTCTCAACGCATTACCCGTCGCTCGTTGTAAATCCGCAATCGCCTTGTTCAGATCTGTTTGCGCTTTTAACTCCAACCCACGTGCCTCGGTCAATGCTGTTTGACGCTCCAAAACCAGAAACGTAGTCGACTGACCAGCATCGAGTTTTCTCTGCTCGCTGGCAAACTGCTGTTCGTTTGCCTCGCGCGTCGCGCTTGCCGCTCGCAGACGAGATTCAGCGCTACGCATCGACTGCAATGCATTACGAACATCGACTTGAATAGTTTGCTCGAGTTGCTCGCGCTGAGTTCCGATGCGCTCAGCTTCGACCAGCGACCGGCCGAGGTTCGCTTCCGCCGTGCGATTACGCAGCGGCAAGTTGATCTGCACGCCAACTTTGAAATTCGTGAAACGGTTCGACAAAAGATTCTCGACTGACTGTCCGAACCCGCCGAGCAAGTCGGGCGCGATCGTTTGCACCGGCAACTCCGGTAAAGGATCCAAACCCAGACTTTGCGAGATAACGTTAACGCGGTCCCTCACTTCCAAACTCGACGCCGTAAACGGATTCACACGCGAGAGGCTGGAAGTGCCCGCGAGACCGACGATGCCGTACGTGCCAACGAGGTCGATGCCAGGCTTCGACTGATCTTTGAAGAACCGCTGGTCGATCTGGTTAATCTCTTTCAACACGTTCGACTGCTGTAGCTCGGGCCGGTTCTCCATGGCGGTCTTCAAGGCGTCGGGCAGCGAAACATTCGGCACCACCAGATCAACCGGATCTGTTGGCACGATCGACTCGCTCCAGAGTTCCGATTTTTGATCCTTAACAATCATGTTCTTCAGATTGTTCTCGGAACGAGAAACCTCCTCGAGCGCGCTGAAAACACGTTGTTCGTACGTCGAGATCTGTGCCTCCGCAGCGACGACGTCGATCGGCGCGAGTTGTCCTTCGTTCACCAGACGCTTGTTGTGCTCGAGTTGCGTGCGGGCCACCGACACCGCATCGCGTTGCACCTGAAGACTGCGCAGAGCAAAAACGAGATCCCAGTAAGCCCGCTGCACATTCGTGATCGTATCGATCGCACGCTGGCGAAACTGAGCGTCAGTGAGTGAAAGATTCTTGCGTGCTATCTGGATTTGCCGGCGGCTGCTGTCGATCTTGAGTCCGCGAAACAGGGGCTGTGTGTAGTTGAACGTCACACCCGTCGGAAACTGCGGATTCAACGACGTGAACTGGTTATTTGTCGTCAACCTCACTGTAGAGGCGTCCAAACGATAGCTACCACCGAGAATGGGCGACTGCCCTTCGAGTCGCATCGTGCCGGTGTAATCACTGGAGATGGTCGATCCGTTTGTTCCACCCGCCAGAAAGCTCGCAATCGGGCTTTCGGTGCGCTCATAAAACGCCTGCGTGCTCAGTTTCGGATCGTAAAGCCCCTGCGCGCCAAGCAGGTCAAACTCCGCGATACGCACATTCTCGCGAGCCACTTCGATGTCCTTGTTGTTGTCGAGGGCCATCGAGAGGGCTTCGCGCAACGCCAGCGGTCGCTGGCGATTCATATCCACGCCGACGCGATTCAACTCGGGCAGCGGTTTTTGCGGCGCGCGATAGTCCGGCGCAACTGGCGGCACCGGCAACTGCTGCATCTCCGATTGCGCCATCGCAACCGAGCCAACACAAAACATCTGAACGATCAGTAACAAGAACCTTCTAAGCATCAATGCACCTATCCGTAAAAAATCCGCGTTTATCCGTGGCTTACTGCTTCGAAATCAACCCAGCAGCGGCACTCGCAGCCCTTCGACGCACGCGTCCAAACGTTCCCTGCACTCGATCTCGAATCATTCCCCAAACACGACTGCGCGCGAGGTCGTCAAAAAGTGAATAGAAAACCGGCACTGCCAGCAGCGTCAGCAATAGACAGAGCGTCTGTCCGCCAACTACGAGGACGCCGATCGATCTGTTCGTCCCGGAACCTGGTCCAGTTGAGATCGTCAACGGCAACATGCCGGCGACAAGCGCGATCGTCGTCATCAGAATCGGTCGCAAGCGATCGCGATTGGCACGTACGATCGCTTCGAGTCGTTCCATGCCGCGGGCACGCAACTGGTTCGTGTGATCGATCTGCAGGATCGCGTTCTTCTTGACGACGCCAAACAGCAGCAGCAAGCCGAGACCCGAAAAGATGTTGACCGTCTGGCCCGTCATCAGCAGCGAAAGGATGCCAAACGGAATCGCAAGCGGAAGCGTCAACAAAATCGTGACCGGGTGAATGAACGACTCAAACTGCGCCGCCAGCACCATGTACATAAAAACGAACGACAGGACAAAAGCGAGCACGAAGTAGTAACCCGCGCGACCAAGCTCTTTAGAACGACCCGCCAATCCGGTTGAATAGGCAGGATCGATATTCATCTCCTGCTTAATCTGGTCCAGCTTCGCAATCACAGCAGCTTGTGAACCGCCGGGTTTGATGTTCCCGAGCAGCATCACCTGTCGCTGTCGGTTCAAACGGTCGATCGCTGCTGGTCCAGTTCCCTCTTCGACTTTCACGAGGTTGTCGAGAGTGACCCAACCAACTTTTGCGGACGAAACGATCATGCGCTTCAAGCCTTCGACACTCGTCCGAAACGCTCCGACCGCACGCACGCGCACGTCGTATTGATCGGTGCCGGCGTTGAAGGTCGAAACTTTCTGACCGGCAACGAGCGAGTTGAGCGCCTGCGCAATATCGCCGACTCGCACGCCGAGATCCGCAGCGCGCGCGCGATCGATAACCACGCGCAATTCCGGCTTACCACTGATCAGCGTCGAGTCAGCATCGACGACGTCCGGAATCGTCTTCATCTTCGCGAGCATCGTGTCCGAATACTGCTGCAACTTGTTCAGATCCGGACCACGCAAAACATACTGAATATCCGCGTTGCGAAAACCGCCGCCAGAGATGGCTGCAACCGGCTGCACACTCGTGCGCAATTGATTCGGATAGAACTTCTGATACTTGGCGAGCACTTCGTTGCGTGCCCGCACCATCAAGTCCTGCTGTGAAATCTTGCGGTCGTGAATCGGAGTCAGCTTTACGTAAATGGTGGCGACGTTTACCAGCTCCTGCTGACCGCCGCCGATAGTCGTCAGCGTGTCGGTGACACCCGGCAAACTCCGCAGATCGGTCGCGATCCTTTCGGCGAGGTTCGAGGTTGCGGGAAGTGAGTACCCTTCCGGCGCTCTCACGTTCAGCTCAAACTGCGCCTGATCGTCAACGGGCAGGAAGTTCTTGCCGACAAACATAAAGAGCGGCACGATGCTCAGGATCACAAGCAGGCAAGCGCCAACAATCACCCAGCGATGGCCCATCGACCACGTCAACAGCTTCGTGTATGTGCGGTCGACGGGACGATAGAACCGCGATTGTTTTGAGCCGTGATCGGCGGGCTCGGTGTGCTTCTCGAGCGCGCGTTCTTTTTCATCGTCACTGCGTTTGATCAAGCGGGCCGCGAGCATCGGCGTAAGAGTGAACGACACGAGCAGCGACACGGCGATCGCGAACGACGAAGTCAAACCAAACGACGACATGAAGCGCCCGACAATGCCGCCCATAAATCCGACCGGCAGAAACACCGCGAGCAACGAAAGCGTCGTGGCCATGACCGCCAGACCGATTTCTTTCGTCCCTTCAATCGCCGCCTGAAACGGCGGCACACCTTTCTCTTCGATAAAGCGAAAGATGTTTTCAAGCACCACGATCGCGTCGTCGATCACGATACCGACCATCAACGTCAACGCGAGCATCGTGATCTGATTGAGCGTGAAGCCCATCGCGGCCATCAGGCCAAACGTCGCGATCAGCGAAGTCGGAATTGCGAGACCGGCAATGACCGTCGAGCGGAAACTCCAAAGGAAAACGAAAACAACGATGGCCGCGAGAATACTGCCTTCGATCAGGTGCGTCTGAATGGCTTCGATTGACGCTTTGATAAAGATCGATTGATCGCCGACGACTTCGGTTTTGAAACCCGGCGGCAAGGTTTTCGTGATCTCAGCCAGACGCTGCTTCACCGCGTCTGCAACTGCGACTGTGTTTTGTCCCGACTGTTTGGAAACGATCAGAGTGACGGCGGGCTGGCCGTTCAAACGTGCTTCGGTGCGTGGCTCTTCAGCCGCGTCTTCGGCGTAACCGATGTCGCTCAGTTTGACGGAGTAAGTGCCGCGGTTCGCTACGATGAGACTGTTGAATTCGGCGGGCTCGACGATGCGACCCATCGTGCGCACAGTCAGTTCGCGTGCACCTTCGTCGACACGACCGCCTGGCACTTCCAGGTTTTGCGCGCGCACGGAATCGGCAACTTGCGCGACGGTAACGTTGAAAGCGCGCATTTTGTCCGGGTCAACCCAGATCTCGATTTCGCGCCGGCGACCGCCGATGATTTGCACGTCACCCACGCCGTTGATCGATTCGATTTGCTGTTTGATCTTCTTGTCGGCAACGTCGGTCACTTCACGCAACGAGCGCGGCGCGGAGACCGCGATACGAACAACCGGCGCGGCGTCAGTGTCTAGCTTCTGTACGATTGGCTGTTCCGCGGTGACGGGAAGATCGTTGACGATCAGATCGACCTTGTTTCTGACTTCCTGTGCCGCGACATTAGGGTCCTTTTCCAGCAGGAAGGTGATGAAGACTTGCGAAACGCCTTCGACGGACGTTGAGCGGAGCTCGTCGATACCGGAGATCGTGTTGACCGCGCCTTCGACCTGGTCGGTGATTTCAGTCTCGATTTCCTGCGGCGACGCGCCGGGGTTCACGACCGTTACGGTGATTGTCGGTAAGTCGATCTTTGGAAACAGATCGACGCCCAGCGACTTGTAGGAAAACAGCCCAACGACCGTCAGGCTGAGAATCAGCATCGTCGCAAAAACCGGACGGCGAACACATATTTCAGCAAGCTTCTGCATATTACCTTTTGTGCTTTTTGTGGCTACTTTACGGCGATGCCGTCACTCAATTGTTCAAGGTTACTAGTCGCGACGAGTTCATCCGCGGCGATACCGTTTCTGATCTCAATCAAGTCGCCTTCCGTTTGACCCGTCTGCACGAGTCGCTGTTCGGCGTGGCCGTTCTTGATCACGTACACACGAGCGACGCCTGCTTCGTTAATCACGGCTCGCGCCGGAACAAGCACCGCCGGCTCAGCACGCTCCGACAAAATTCGCACGGTGGCAAACTGGCCCGGCTTCAACGCGTTGTTGCTGTTCTCGATCTCGGCTTCAACCGTCAACGTGCGCGACGTAGCCGAAACATTCGGCGCGATGCGCGCAACACGCCCGGCGAAATTCTTGTCGGGCCACGCACTCGTCGTGATCGATACTGACTGTCCGACTTTCACTTCGGGAATCGCCTGCTCGGGAACATCGATACGAATACGCAACGGATTGGTCCGCACGATCGTCGCCACCTTCTGCTGCGGCGAGACGTATTCACCAAGATCCGCCGTTCGCTCGGCAACAAAACCATCAAGCGGCGCCGGAATGACTGCGTACGACAGACTCTTGCGAGCGAGTGCGAGCGCAGCCTGCGCATTGGCGACGTTGGTCCGCGCCACGTCAACACCAGCGTAGTTCTGACGCGCCTGTGCCAGCTGAACTTCGTACTGCTCCTTTAATTGATCGCGTCGCGAACGTTGTTCGTCGTAAAAAGATCGCGACACGTCACCCGATTCGATCAGCTTCTCAGCCCGACGCAGGTTCTTTTCAGCCAGATCGAGCGCCACCCTCGCGGACGCAACTTCCGCGACGCGATTGGGATCGAAAGCCTGACCGGATCGCAATCCAATCTTCTCTTCTGCCTGCCGCACTGCCGCCTTCGCCTGTTCGACTTGCGCGGCCGCCTGGTCAACACGAAGCTTCAACTCAGCATCGTCAAGGCGCACCAGCATCTGGCCACGTCTCACATAACTGCCAATGTCGACTCCGAGAGCAACGACTTTGCCGGACGTTTGTGGCGCTACATCAGTCTGTTGGTCGCCGGCCAGGCTTCCCGTCGCTTCGAAGAAGCGTGGCAACTCGCGTTTGACGGCGGCGGCCGTGGTCACGCCTTCGACAATTGCCGGCTGAGTGTTTGCGTTCGACTCATCTTTTCTGACGTTCGCTTTCGAACCACCACACGAAGCTGCAAAGGCCGCGACAGCCGCGAGCACCAGAAGCAAAATCAGAATTTTCAATTTCCCATTAACTCGCATGTGTCTCTTAACTCGTCGTATCAGTCCTTGCCGATGGCGTAGTGATTCCATTTAAAAGAATGTTAGTGAAATACTTTGCAGCGCTTTCGTTCGAGATATTGACCAGCCGGTGCGATGGATCCCAAAGATTGTTGTTGAGCGAGTGGTGCATCACCATGCCGATGAAGCTGCGCACCACGATGGCCGGATCCATTTCAATGAGCGCGCCTTCAAGCTGGCGCTCGCGGATGTACCTACCAAGAAACTCATAAACACGCCGTACAAACTTGTCGAAAAACATTTGCGCGAGCTCGTGCTTCTCGAGTGCTGCGTGCAATAGCAGCCTTTGAAACTCCGGATCTTTTTCGTGATGATTCAGGGCAGCCAGCGCAAGCGTCTCGAAGACCGCGCGGTCATCCTTACGCTCGATTGCGTCGGTCGCCATTTCAGCCGGGTCCCAACCATCGTGGGAACATGCTTTGTGATCGAGAATGGCGGCGTAGAGTTCTTCTTTAGTGGCGAAGTGCCGGAAAACCATTGCTTCTGACACACCGGCAGCCTGTGCAATCTCTTTCGTAGTGGTACCGCGAAAGCCCTTTTGGGAAAAAAGACTCACTGCCACCGCAAGAATCTGCAGTCTTCGCTCTTCCCCAGCCATACGGGCACTACTTGCAGCGCCCTCAATCGTCATCTGTTTACTCAATTGCTCTCTCTTGTTCCTCTCCACCCGTAGGTAAAGTAAGTACTTACTTACCATCTTAAATAATAGCGTGTCAAGCCACTTAAACACCCACAAACCAAATCCGTTCCAGATCCGCGTTATCAGCGTACGCTTTCGCAACAAGACGCAACCAGATCTCGTTATTTTTAGGCGTGATCTGTCGGCACAAATCTTGCTCGTCTCATGACGAGCAATAATTTCCATACCGATTCTGAAAAGGAGAATTTCAACATGCCAGAGAATGGAAGCATCAACGAAGGAACAACAGGAACCACTGCAACACAGGCAGCCACCGGAGCCGCTACTGCCCTGTCGCAAACTGCGAGCGACTACGGTCAGAAAATTTCTGACGCCGCGAGCTATGCGAAGGATTTCGTAACCGACAAGGTTTCAGTCGTCGGCGACAAATTCAAAGACCTGCAAAACGCGGATCTTGGTGAGCTTGCAGAGAATGCAAAAGAGTATGCGCGCAAGAAACCCGGCCAGGCGCTGCTTATCTCAGCCGCCGCCGGTCTGTTACTTGGACTGATTATTCGGGGCCGGCGCTAAGCCGGCCGCCCACAACGGACAGGGGGTGAACAAACATGGCGTCATCGAGAACAAGTCTGACCAGGACCGACGAACTCGCACCACGCAACGACACTGACAGTCTTCCAAGTCTATTCAGTCGACTCGGCGACGACGTAATGCAGCTCTTCAATTCGCAGCTCGCGTTATTCAAAGTCGAGCTGAAAGAAGAGGCTACGACTTACGCGCGTGGCATAACGATGATCGCAGTTGGCGCCGTGATCGCAACGGTTGGATTTGCACTGCTGAATGTGGCGATCGCTTTTGCGGTATCGACACTGTTCGCGCAGGCAAATTTCGGTCAACCTGCCAGTTACGCGCTCGGCTTCGTCGTGACTGGCGCCTTCTACGTTTTGCTCGGCGCGATCGTCGTGATGGCGATGAAGAACCGGCTGGCCAAACAGGATTTGGTACCCGCGAGGACAGTTGACGAACTGAGAAAGGACAAACAATGGCTGAAGAACGAACTCTAGGGTTGGCTCGAGCGCCGGAACCGATGTCTGAGGAGCCTTCCAAAGAGGAACTTCAGCGTCGTCTGGGTGAGGCGCGCGATTCGATTTCGACTACAGTGACTGAGATCAAGGAAACGGTGGCAAACCAGGTGAAAGCAGTTAAGGACACGCTCGATTGGCGTGAACAGTTCAAGCGTCGACCGGTGACGTGGAGCGCGGCCGCTTTGGGAGTCGGCTTTGCGACTGGTTATTGCATTGCTTCGTACGCTAAAGGCGACGATGAGGATTATGCCGGCGCCGCGATGGCTGCTCCGGCTCAAGCAGTGCGCTCATATGGAAACGGATCGCACGAATCGGGCCCGAGCTTCTTTCAGAAAGTCGCTCACACTCCAGCCTTCGAGCGGGTTCGCGATGAGGCAGGAAATATCGGCGACGCATTTGTGCAGGAGCTTTCGAATACGGCGAAGGCAGTCGTCCTTCCGGCGCTAATCACTTCGCTGAGAAATTTCATCGGTGCTCACCTGCCAAACGCGGATAAAACGGATCGACAAAACGATAAACGCGGATCAGATATCTGATCCGCATTTATCCGTATTTTGATCCAAAAAATCCGTGCTAGACTCTCCGGCATGCTCAAGACCTCGCTGAAGATTCTCTGCACATTACTGCTCGCCTTTTCAGTCGTGTCTGCGGTTCAAAAGGATGAGCGCAGCGTTGCCTTTCAACTATACAAAGACGGCAAATACGTCGAAGCAATTCCGCTATTCGAGAAGCTCGCAACTGCCAAGCCGAACGATCGCGACGTCATCGAAGCTCTCGGGTTGATGACTGCAACGCAGACTGCTTATCTCAAGGATCCGGCGGCTCGCAAGCAAGCCCGCAAACGCGCACGTGAGCTGCTGCTTCGCGCCCAATCACTGGGAGCAAACAGCACTCTCTTGACGTGGATGCTGGAAGCGGTGGTGCCGGAGAACGACTCAGACAATTCGACGTTTTCAGCGCAAAAGGAAGTTGACGACGCAATGCGCGAAGGTGAGGCTGCGTTTGTTAACGGCGACTTCCCCAAAGCACTCGAGATGTATCGACGCGCGCTGGCTCTCGATCCCAAGCTCTACGAAGCGGCGCTATTTATCGGCGACGTTTACTTCAAGACAGCGGATCACGCCAATGCTGCCGAGTGGTACGGGCGAGCTATCGGAATTAACCCGGATCGTGAAACTGCGTATCGCTACTGGGGCGACTCGCTGATGAAGCAAGGTCGCCTTACTGACGCTGGAGAAAAGTTTGTCGAGTCGTATCTTGCCGAACCGTACAGCCGTCTCTCACGCGCGGGATTTTTGAATTGGGGTGAGAAGGCGCACATCGCGCTCGCACATCCGCAGGTTGAAGTGCCCACCAACGTCACCAGCGGCAAGGACAAGAACACGACGATCACTCTCGATGCGAATCTGATGAAAAAGGACGACAAGAGTGGCGCGGCGTCGGCGTGGATGATGTACGGGATCATTCGGGCCAGTTGGCAAACAGAATTTGCCAAGCAGTACCCGAACGAAAAAGCCTATCGGCACAGTTTGAAAGAGGAAGCGGCTGCTTTGCGGGGTGCTATCGAGTCGTTGAAGAACCAGAAACTCGATCCGAAGAACATCGATCCTTCACTGCAGGTTCTGCAAAAGCTCGACAAAGAAGGATTGCTTGAACCTTACATTCTGCTGGCCCTTCCGGACGCAGGTATCGCGCAGGACTTTCCGGACTATCGACGAGCCAATCTTGAAAAACTGCGCCGCTACGTTAAGGACTACGTCCTCACGGGCGGCGCAAGCAAACAATAATAATCTGTGTAATCTGTGGACCGGTTTTACCTCGATCCGGGCGCCGGTTTCCGCGGCAACTTCTCATCACGCATCGCAGTCTGATAGACAAACGCTGCCATGATCGTCGCTGCCTGCTTCATGTCGTCTGCCTGAATACGATCGAACACATCCTGATTCGAGTGATGCGTGCGCGTGTCGTATTCGATCTCATCCTGGATAAATTGGAATCCCGGCAAACCGATCCCGTCAAACGACAGGTGGTCCGTACCGCCAGTGTTTGAGATCGTCAGCGTCGCCGCGCCCATGTCTCTAAACGGAGCGAGCCACTGCCGGAACAGCGAACGAATACCTTCGTTCCCTTGCAGGTAAACGCCGCGAATCTTGCCTGTGCCGTTGTCGAGATTGAAGTAACCGCTAAAGTTGTCGTACTCAGGTTTCTTAACGAGCGTAGGAGCAGCCGGAGCGGTTCCGTTTCCATTACCGTTTCCGTTTCCGCCGCCCATGCCGTTGTTCGCGCCACCGGGTGCAGGCACAGCCGAAGTGGCCGGGCTCTGCATGCTGCCGAAGTGTTCGGCGACGTATGCACGCGAGCCAAGCAGACCCTGCTCTTCACCGCTCCACAACGCAACTCGAATCGTGCGACGGGGTTTGAGTCCGAGTGACTGAAGGATTCGCACCGCTTCCAATGCCACAGCACAACCCGCTGCATTGTCGGTCGCTCCGGTGCCGGAGTGCCACGAGTCCATGTGACCACCCAGCATCACTATCTCGTCTTTGAGATCTGTGCCGGGGATTTCAGCAATCGTGTTGTAGCCCATCAGATCCGCATCCTGCCAGGCGACGGAAAGATCGACGGTCATTTTCACTGGCTCGCCTGCCAGCAACATGCGCACGATGCGGTTGTAATGCTCAATTGCGACGACGACTTGCGGCGTCACTTTTGGCGCGCTCTTGTCGTAAGGCGGGATACCGCGTGCGAAAGGCGCCGGCGCCGCATTCGGATCTCTCGGCGGCTGTGGCACAGATGCTGACTGCACGAAGATCGTGCCGCCATCACCACGACCCGGATCGACGAGCACGGCCACGTTTTCAGATTGGAAGAATCGCAGTTTTGCGCTCGCCAGCTCCGCTGCCGCCCGGAAGGCCGCCGCTTGATTGGCGAAGTTGCCGCGTCCGCCGCCACCTTGTCGTGGCTCGGGCGCATCAGCAAGTATCAACAAATCTTTTTCATTGAGGCGGGTGCCCGGTGCTTCGAAGTGTGCCGCAACTTCGCGAAGTGGCGCAGTCAAAACGATCTTTCCGGAGAGCTTGCCTTTGTACTTCTCGAAGTCGGCTTCGGTTTTGGCGTCGAAGTAAACGACGTCAGCCGTCACTGGACTGGATAAACCCGGAGACCACGCTTTCGGATACGCGATCAGCGGAATCGCCGTCGGCTCGATGACCTGTGCGGAGAATCGCTTCAGCGTCCAGCCACGACCAAACGGTCCCCACGCTTCAAGGTGTGCATTCTGTAGTCCCCACTTAATCATTTGATCGCGGGTCCACTCGTTTGCGCGCTTCATGCCTGGCGAGGCAGTCAGACGTGGTCCAATAACGTCGCTCAGGTAACTCAGCGTCTGCATTACCTGCGAGCGATTCATGCCTTCGTCCTTGATGCGCTGGATTGGGTCGTTGGGGTCAGGAGCCGGAGCGGTGGTCTGCTGTGCGAGCAGTGTGGCCGGCGAACTAAGAAAGATCAGGAGCAGCAGTAGGGCTGCTGAGCGCCGCAGTTTCATGATGGGTCTCCTCGAAGAAAATAGGTGGTGCGTAATAGTGCCACAAATGGGCACAAAATGCACAAGACTGCTTAGGAGACCTTTTGTGCCTTTTCTTTATCGTGGCTGCTGCAATCTTCGTTGGCGCAGTAACGGAAGGTGCCCTGCTTCTTCGTAGTCTTCTCCAAAAGAAACGGAGCATTACAGTCGGGACAAGTTTCGAGGACTGGTTTGTCCCAGTAGACGATGTTGCAGTTCGGATACTCCGAGCATCCGTAAAACGCTTTGCCGCGTTTCGACTTCTTCACGACGATCTCGCCCTTACAACCCGGACGCGGACATGAAACGCCGACAGTCTCCTGCTTGATGTACTTGCACTTGGGATAGTTCGAACAGGAAATAAACTCTCCGAAACGCCCGAAGCGCTTCACCAGTTGTGCGTCGTCAACCGGACATTTTTCATCGAGCGGCACGGGGGCTGGCGCAGCCACACCAGACTTGCCAATCTTTCTGATGTTGCGGCATTCGGGATAACCAGTACAGCCGAGGAATGGACCAAAACGTCCACGCTTCATCTGCATCGGCTTCCCGCATAACTCGCAAACTTCAGGTTCGGCTTCTTCACCGTTAGCGGCCTGCGGTTCGGTCGAGTTTCCGGCACCGTCTGAAGTAGCTGGTGGCCCGGCATCGCGGGTCGCCTCGCAGTTAAGACACTTCAGGTACGAACCGAAGCGTCCCCATTTCTGGACCATGCCCGGAGTGTTGCACTTCAGGCAGACTTCTTCAGTCGGAACACTCGTCTCTTTGATGTCTTTGATGTAGACCTGAAACCGTTTGAGATCGCCTTCAAACTTGTCGTAGAACTCGCGCAGTGCTTTGGTCCAACGGATCTTGCCTTCCTCGATCTCGTCGAGCTCTTCTTCCATGCGAGCCGTGTAACTCTCGTTGAAAAGATCGTCGAAGCCGCCGTCGATCAGCAGATCGTTGACCGTCTTGCCGAGGGAAGTGGGATGAAACCGGCTCTGAAGCTTCTCGACGTACTCGCGCTCCTGAATCGTCGACATGATCGCCGCGTAAGTTGACGGCCGCCCGATGCCCTTCTCTTCGAGCGCCTTCACGAGCGTCGCTTCCGTGTAACGTGGCGGCGGTTCGGTGAAATGCTGTTCGGGAGTGATCGTATTGAGCTTGAGCGTCTCGCCTTTTTCGACGAGTGGAAGGCTGCGTTCTGCTTCGTCGTCGTCTTCAGTCTTTTCGTCGCGACCTTCCTGGTAGATCTTTAAGAAGCCATCAAACTTCTGCACTGAGCCAGTGGCGCGGAAGATAAATCTGCCGGCCTGGATGTCGATCGTCGTCTGATCGAAGACGGCGGGCATCATCTGCGACGCGACAAATCGTTGCCAGATCAAACGGTAGAGTTTCAGTTCTTCGGGCTTGAGATACTTCGCCAGCGAGTCCGGTGTGCGTGCGATTTCCGTCGGACGGATTGCCTCGTGCGCATCCTGCGCGTCTTTCTTCGAACGATAGAAGACTGCCTTTTCGGGAAGATAATTCGCTCCGTATTGCCGATCTATGTACTCGCGAACTTCGCCGAGGGCGGTATCGGAAACACGCGTCGAGTCGGTACGCATGTAAGTGATCAGACCGACAGAACCTTCATCGCCCAGTTCGACACCTTCGTAAAGTTTCTGCGCCAGCATCATCGTCTTCTTCACCGCGAAGCCGAGTTTGCGCGAAGCTTCCTGCTGGAGTTTCGAGGTGATGAACGGCGGAACCGGATTGCGTTTTCGTTCCTTCGTGGTGACGTCGCCGACTACGAACGTCTGCTTCTCTGCTTCGGCGACAATCTCGCCGGCCTGTGCCTGATCTTTGACGAGAATCTCGTTCTTCTTGAGTTCCTGATCGAAGCCACTTGTCTTAACAGTTTGATCGCCAACTTTGAACAGACGCGAATCAAACGCGGGCGGCAGCTTCGAACTCAGGTTCGCGCCAATCGTCCAATACTCGGTTTTGATGAATTGCTCGATCTCGCGTTCGCGTTCCACCACCATTCGTAACGCCACTGATTGCACGCGACCGGCACTCAAACGCCCGCCTATCGTGCGACACAGCAACGGCGACACTTTATAACCCACCAAACGATCGAGCACGCGACGCGCCTGTTGCGCATCGACGAGGTTCCCATCGATCTGGCGTGGATGCTCGAACGCAGCATTGACCGCGCGTTTCGTGATCTCATTGAACATCACGCGAAACGCCGGCTTGGCTGGTTTTTTGGGAACGATCTCTTCGGCGAGATGCTGACAGATTGCTTCACCTTCGCGATCCGGGTCGGCGGCGAGATAGATTGCGTCAGCTTCTTTGGCAGCCTTCTTCAGTTCAGCAACGATCTTCTTGTTGTTTCGCTTTTTCGAGTCGGGAATGAGTTCGTACGTCGGCTCGAAGTTGTGCTCGACGTCGACTCCCAGTCCTTTCGAAGGCAGATCTTTGATGTGGCCTATCGAGGCCTTAACCAGATAGTCCTTTCCTAAATACTTATTGATGGTCTTCGCCTTTGCAGGCGACTCAACTATTACCAGGTTCTTTGCCATTTACAGTTTTCTCACAAAACATCTACCGGGCAGCGCTCTCACGAGCTCTCGCATTTCCAAAGAGAGCAGCGCGGCCGTCAGCTCCGAAATTGGGAGCTCGCATTTATCAAATAACCAATCAACATGCGCCGGACTGTCGGGCGTCAATAACTTAAACACTGAAGTCTCCGCCGGCGAAAGTCCTTCGGGGACAAACGACAGTCGATCCGCGATCGACGTCTCCTTTTTTCGGTCACCAAACGGAGGCGGCAAGAGCGTCGCCGCAATCTGCTGCGGCAACTCAGTGGCGATGTCCTGCCACTGCTGCACTAATTTCGCCCCTGCGCCTTTAATCAGGTAGTTGGTGCCGAACGAGTTTCGAGAAGTGATATTTCCCGGCACTGCAAATACCTCTCGATTCTGTTCCATCGCCAGGCGCGCTGTTATCAAAGATCCCGAATTCTCCGACGCTTCCACAACCACGACCCCGAGACTCAGCCCGCTAATGATGCGGTTTCGGTACGGAAAGTTTTCCGAGACCGGCGGCGTGCCTAACGGGAACTGACTGACTAACGCTCCGCCGTGGTCGAGTATCTCCGCCGCTAACTTCTTGTGATCGCGAGGGTAAACCTCGTCGATTCCTGTCCCGAGAACCGCCACCGTCCGGCCACCGCCTTCAAGTGCGCCTCGATGCGCCGCCGCGTCGATACCGCGGGCAAATCCTGAAACAACCGTAATGCTGCGCTGCGCCAAATCGCGCGCCAGCATCAAACTCGCGTTCTGCCCGTAGGTCGAACACCTCCTCGACCCTACCACACCAATACAGGGTCGATCCAAACAGTCTGACCATGCGCCCTTAACGTACAAAACAATAGGCGGGTCGTAGATCTCCCTTAACGGTGAGGGGTAAATCCCGTCGTCCAACAAAAGGATATCGCCGCCGAGTTTCCTGACTGCCTCGATCTCGGCTTCAGCGCGCGGGAGCAGGTCGCGAGCAATGATGGTGTCGACAGCCTCAGGCGGCAGTCGCAACTGCTCCAGCTCGGCTCGTGTTGCCTTATAGACTGCCTCGGCCGATCCAAATCGCTCGAGGAGTTTGGCAGCGGCGCGAGGTCCGATGCCGGGTGTCATATTCAGCTCAACCCAATCTCTAATCATGTGAGGAACTTCCTTGTAAAAGAACTACTTACGCCGACTTCGTGCCTGGCGGAGGCGTGTAGGAATCGAACCTACCTGAGCCCGCTCTCACGGTCTCACTGACGGTTTTGAAGACCGCGCCGTTCACCAGAACAGATTCGCCTCCAAAGCTGAGGCCCGGGTTGTCGGAAGTCTGAAACCCTACGCGCCACAGGGCTGGACTGTCAAGCTTCGCCCGCGGATTTGACCTTCCACCCTTGCTCGTCTAATATCCGAACGAACGTTCGAACCAGAAATTTTGTTAATCATGTTAAATCCAGAAATCTTGTTTCAAACATCGCCCGAGCAATACAAACACTGGCGGCTACAGATCGACGGCGCCGTCGCGAGGCTCTCGATGGACGTCCAGGAAGACGAGACGCTCGCCGACGGCTACAAACTCAAACTCAACTCGTACGACCTCGGCGTCGATATCGAACTGGCTGACGCCATTCAGCGACTCCGTTTCGAGCATCCGGAAGTTCGCGTGGTCGTCGTTACGAGTTTGAAACCGCGGATCTTCTGCGCGGGCGCCAACATCTACATGCTCGGCACGTCCTCGCATGCGTTCAAAGTCAACTTCTGCAAGTTCACGAACGAGACGCGCTGTGCCATCGAAGACGACTCGCGGCACTCAGGTCGACGTTACGTCGCCGCGTTGAATGGAACTGCGTCAGGCGGCGGATATGAGCTCGCGATCGCGTGCGATGAGATCTATCTCGTCGACGACGGCAACTCGGCTGTGTCGTTGCCGGAAGTTCCCCTGCTCGGCGTGTTGCCCGGCACCGGTGGTTTGACGCGTCTCGTGGATAAAAGAAAAGTGCGACGCGATCGCGCTGACGTTTTCTCTACGCTCGCGGAAGGATTAAAAGGTAAGCGCGCGAAGGAGTGGGGACTGATCGACGGTTACTTCCCGACAAGCAAGTTTCAGGAGTCGATCGATGCACACGTCAAACAATTGGCCGGCGATGCTCCGTCAACTGATAAAGGAATCAAACTCAATCCACTTTCGTTTGAGTCGACTGACAATTCGCGCGACTACAAATACGTAAAGCTCAAACTAAATCGCGAACAGCGATATGCAGACTTGACGGTTCATGCACCCGAAGGTCCGCAACCCACCACCGCCGATCAGATCGACGAACTCGGCGACGCATACTGGCCGTTACAAGCTTACCGAGAACTCGATGATGCGCTGCTGCATCTGCGTGTCAACGAACCATTGATCGGCCTGGTCTGCGTTCGCACACAAGGTAACGCTGAAGACGTGTTGGCAATCGATCAGACATTGGCAACAAATAGCGATCACTGGCTCGTGCGCGAAACAGTTCTGTACATGGCGCGCGTGCTGCGACGTCTGGATCTGACCGCGAAGAGCTTCTTTGCGATTGTAGAACCGGGTAGTTGTTTTGCAGGAAACTTGCTCGAGCTGTTGCTCGCCTCAGATCGCAGTTACATGCTCAACGACCCCGAAGCTGGTGAAACCTCGATCGCCGTGTCTGAAATGAACGCGGGCGCCTTTCTGATGAGTAATGGTCTGACACGCATGCAGTCGCGCTTCCTCGCCGAGCCCGAGAAGCTCGACGAAGTCTTCGGCGATAAGAAATCGTTCGACACGGAAGAAGCAGAGGAGCTCGGACTGATCACGTTCGCTCCCGACGACCTCGACTGGGAAGACGAGATTCGTGTCGCGATCGAAGAGCGCACTTCGTTATCGCCCGACGCACTCACCGGCATGGAAGCATCGCTTCGTTTCGCCGGCCCGGAAACTATGGACACAAAGATCTATGGCCGTCTGACCGCGTGGCAAAACTGGATCTTCCAGCGCCCCAACGCCGTCGGCGAAAAGGGCGCCTTAACCAACTACGGCAAGCCCACGCAGCCACAGTTTGATTACAAAAGGACGTAGCCACAAAAGGCACAAAATACACAGAAAGCACAAAATGAATTGCCTATTTCAAGCGCGCCTATTTCAAAAACAGTTTTTGTGCCTTTTGTGCTTTATGTGACTTTTGTGGCCTGACTCATTATGAATTTATACGATCGCATTCCTAACAACGTTAATCTCTCTGAAGACAAGAAGCTTCAGCGGGCGCTCGAGAAGTGGCTGCCGAATTATCTCGACTGGTGGCGCGAGATGGGACCGGATGGCTTTCAAGAGAAAGACGTCTGGCTACGCACCGCAATCGACGTCGGCTCCGAAGGCTGGGCTCATTTCGATTACGTGAAGATGCCTGAATATCGTTGGGGCATCTTCCTCGAACCACCGCAACCGGACGCAAAAGTCGGCTTCGGCGACAACTTCGGACGGCCCGCGTACCAGGAAGTGCCCGGCGAGTTTCGCAATGCCTTGCGCCGGATCATCGTGACGCAAGGCGACACTGAGCCCGCTTCAGTCGAGCAACAACGACAACTCGGGAAGACGTGTCCATCGCTTTACGATCTGCGAAATCTGTTCCAGGTGAACGTCGAGGAAGGCCGGCATCTCTGGGCCATGGTCTATCTATTGCACGGTTACTTCGGTCGCGACGGTCGCGACGAAGCCGACGCCCTCCTCGAACGACGCAGCGGCAATCCCGACAAACCGCGCATCCTCGAAGCGTTCAACCAACCTTGCGACGACTGGCTCAACTTCTTCGCCTTCACGATGTTCACCGACCGCGACGGCAAGTATCAGCTTTCTGCACTTGCCGAATCGGGTTTCGAGCCGCTCGCACGCACGTGCAAGTTTATGCTCACCGAAGAAGCGCATCACATGTTCGTCGGCGACACGGGCCTGGGCCGCGTTTGTCGTCGCACTGCACAACTGATGAAAGAAGGCGACGTGCGTGAGCTTGGCGGCATTCCGCTCGACATTATTCAGAAGTACATCAATTTCTGGTTCAGTTACTCGCTCGATCTTTTTGGCGGTGAGATCAGTTCGAATTCTGCCGACTTCTTCGCCGCGGGGTTGAAGGGTCGTTACAAGGAACAGGATCAGTACACCGATCACTCGGCTGCGGGTGAAAACTTCACGATGACGGTCGTCGAAGACGGCGAGCTGAAAACGCGCGAAGTCGGGTTGCGAAATGCGCTGAACGAAGTGTTGCGTGGCGAGTATGTGAAGGATTGTGAGAAGGGACTCGCGCGCTGGAATAAAGTACTCACCGAGGAAGGTACGAGTGAACGTCTTTTTCTTCCGCATCCGCGTTTTCACCGGCACGTCGGCGAGTTTGCGGGACACACGTTCGATTTGCAGGGAAACTTGATCTCGCGTGAAGAGTTTGAACGGCGCAAATCAGAATGGTTGCCGACGATAGAAGATCGCGAATACGTGCGCAGCTTGATGCATCCGGTTTACGAGCCGGGCAAGATCGCAAACTGGATCGCACCGCCGGCGGCGGGTATTAAAGGCAAGCCATTTGAATTTGAATACGTGAAGTTATAAAGAAGTTTTAGCCACAGATGAACACGGATTTTTGACGGATGACTCGTTACGATCAAAAACTCGAGTTTATTCTTCGCACGTCGGCGCGCATCTTTGCCGAGAAGAATTATCACTCGACTTCGATGCGTGATATTTCGCGCGCGACGAACGTCAGCCTCGCTGGTCTGTATCACTACTGCAAATCAAAAGAAGAGCTGCTGTTCCTGATCCAGGACAACTGCTTCGGTCGCGTGCTTGAACGTTTGGAACAACGACTCGACGGCGTCGAAGATCCGATCACAAAGCTCGGCATCTTCATCGAGAATCATCTTTCATTCTTCGCGGCCAACATGTCGGAGATGAAAGTGCTGTCACACGAAGCTGAATCTTTGCGCGGCGAGTTGTACACTCACGTCTCAACACGCAAAGACAAGTACACAAAACTTGCGCGCAAGATTCTGCGCGAGGTGCAGGACAGTCAGGAAAACAAAGAACCCGTCGATCTGACTGTCGCGACGTACGCGCTCTTCGGAATGATGAACTGGATTTACAACTGGTATGATCCGCAGGGAAAACTCAAAGTCTCGGATTTGGCCGGGAATGTAATGAAGTTGTTTCTCAATGGGTTCATGACTGACGGCGTGCGCCACACAATGCCTTTGCTGCCTGAAAGTCCAAGCGTTTGGAGCCACGGATAACACGGATGCAAAAACTCGATTATGAAGTGAAAGATGGCATCGCGCTCATCACACTCAACGATCCGCCTGCAAACACGTACAGTTATGAAATGATGCAGCAGCTCGATCGCGCGATTCTCAACGCGCGCATGGACGATGCTGTCAACGTGATTGTGATCACCGGCAAAGGCGAGAAGTTCTTTTGCGCCGGCGCCGACATCCAGATGCTCGCGAATGTAACGCCGGCTTTCAAGTATTATTTCTGTCTTCATGCAAACGAAACGCTCAACCGTCTGGAACAAACACCGAAGCTCGTGATCGCGGCAATCAATGGTCATTGCGTCGGCGGCGGTTTGGAAGTTGCGATGGCTGCCGACCTTCGCATCGCGCGAAAGGGCGCTGGAAAGTTAGGATTACCGGAAGTCACGCTCGGCGTGTTGCCGGGAACTGGCGGCACGCAGCGGCTTGTGCGAATCGTCGGCAAGTCGAAAGCGATTGAGTTGATGGCCACCGGACAGTTGTTTGACTTCGAGCGTGGCCTCGAGCTGGGCATTCTGAATCAGGTCTTCGAAGCTGAAACGGGTGAACGTTTCCTGGGGATGGTCCATGATTACGCGCGGCAGTTCACGGCGCCGAGCAAAGCTGCTCACGCAGTCGGTCGCATCAAGCGTGCGGTGCAGACAGGTGCGGAGATATCCTTTGAGCCGGCCCTCGCACTCGAACGAGAACTTCAGCAGCAGCTCTTCCAGTCAGAGGACGCGAAAGAAGGACTCGATGCTTACGTGAACAAGCGCAAACCGGAGTTTAAAGGTCGCTGATGTACGAATACATTCAAGTTGCCGAAACTGACGGTATCGCGACGATCACTCTGAATCGTCCCGACAAACTCAATTCCTTCATCGGCCACATGCGACGCGATTTGGCCGAAGCGCTCGAACACGCCGGCAGCGATCGCAACATTCGTGTGGTAATCATCACGGGCGCGGGCCGAGCGTTTTGCGCCGGTGGCGATGTTGCGTTTATGGCTGAGCTAATGCAGCGTCGCGACGCGGAAGAGTTTTCGCGCATCCTCGGCGCCGGCAGACGCGTGATCCTGGCAATTCGGCAGATGACGAAACCAGTGATTGCCTCGATTAATGGACCAGCGTCGGGTGCCGGGTGCAATTTAGCCCTCGCATGTGATCTTCGCATTGCGGCTAACAACGCGACGTTCAGCCAATCGTTTGCGAAAGTCGGACTACATCCGGACTGGGGTGGCACATACTTCCTGCCGCGCCTCGTCACGCCGAACAAAGCATGCGAATTGTTTTTTCTCGGAGAAGCGATCGATGCGGCTGAAGCAGCACGCCTGGGAATTGTGAATCAGGTTGTGGCGCCCGAAGAATTGGAAAGCGCAACGATGCAACTGGCCCAACGTTTAAGATTAGCGCCTCCGATCGCGCTGGCTGCCGCAAAGCATGCGGTCTACATGAGCCAGGCGGCCGAGCTTGAAGAGATGCTTCGCTATGAGACTGAAGCGCAGTTGCGTTGCTTCGATTCTGACGACGGTCACGAAGGCGTCCACGCCTTTCTGGAAAAACGCGAACCAAAGTTCACCGGTCACTAATCGTAAATCAAATCCGTGTCATCCGTGGCTAAAACAGCTCTAATCACTGGCGGCGGCCGAGGAATCGGTCGTGCAATCGCGCTCGCGTTCGCACGCGAAGGTATTCGCATCGTTGTCGCCGCAAGAACCGCCGAACAGATCGAACAGGTGGCTCGCGAGATCGGTAACAACGCGCTCGCAGTTGTCTGCGACGTTTCAGACTCGCAGAGCGTCGCACGCATGTTCAGCGAAGTTGGCGACATCGATATTCTCGTCAACAATGCCGGTATCGCCGAAAGCGCGACGATCGTCAACACCACTGACGAGCTCTGGCATCGTCATCTTGCAATCAATCTCTCGGGCACTTTCTACTGTACGCGCGCGGCATTGCCCGCGATGCTGAAGAAAGGTTGGGGACGCGTAATCAATATCGCCTCGATCGCCGGGAAAACCGGCGCACCTTACATCGCCGCCTATTCCGCCTCGAAGCACGGTGTGCTGGGTCTCACGAAATCGATCGCACTCGAAATCGCCACGACTGGAATCACCGTCAACGCGATCTGTCCGGGTTATGTTGACACTGAAATGACCTCGCGCGGTGTTGAGCGAATCACATCACGCACGGGCCGCACCGCCGAAGAAGCTCTGGACACACTCAAGAAGATGAGCCCTCAGAATCGGCTGGTGACGTCCGAGGAAGTTGCAGCGTTAGCGTTGTTGCTGGCGTCGGATGAAGGGCGAGGGATCAACGGTCAAGGCATCAACATTGATGGCGGAACCGTTCTTTTTTAGCCGCGGATTAACGCGGATTTCACAGATCTGAAAAATCATATCCGCGTCGATCCGCGGCTAATTCATAAACCAACCGAATCGGCAAACCCATGATATTGAAATAGTCGCCTTCGATCTCTTCAATGAAGAGCGACGCGTTGCCCTGAATCCCGTAAGCCCCGGCTTTGCCGAACGGCTCGCCCGTTCCGATGTACCAATCGATCTCGCCGGCGCTCATCTCCGCAAAACGCACGCGCGTAGTTTCGTAAGCAACGCGTGTTTCACCACCAACACGCACCAGCGCAACACCAGTCAGCACTTCGTGCCACTTTGCATTCAGCAGCGTCAGCATCCTTCGGGCGTCTGCATCGTCAACGGGTTGGCCCAGGATCTGATTCGCGACAACAACAGTCGTGTCCGCGCCCAGTACGAGCCCTTCGCTCAAATCACCTGCAACCTTCTCAGCTTTGGATCGCGCAAGTCGTTGCACATAAGCCGCCGCTTCTTCATTCGGCAACAGCGTCTCATCGACTCCGGCAACGATAATCTCGTGCGGCCAGCCGGCGCGCTCCAAAATCTCTGCACGACGCGGACTGCCCGACGCAAGCACGAGTTTTTCGCGGAGGTGATTTGCGTTTTGTTTCATGATTAGTCTATAGCATAAACATGAATCAACTGATCAAATCATTACCGGGCGTATTGCGCGCCGCGGGCGACTCGGCGGAGGTCGCCGAAGCCGCTGCGATTGCTGCGTGGAAACACGCCGCCGGTGACGGTTTGAAAGAACACGCGGTGCCGGTGAAACTGGAAGATCGAACGCTCACAATCGCCGTCGCAGATGCAATCTGGCAGAAGCAGTTGAACTCCATGCGCGGACAGCTTCTCTTCCGAATAAATTCGACCCTCGGAAAACCGCTTGTCAGCACGTTGGATTTTGTCGTCGATCCGAAAATCGCGAAGCCGCACGTCGAGCAGCTAGTCGAGCAGGAAGAGTTGCTGGATAACGAAGTGCCACTTGAACTATGGTCCGCGGCAAACGCTATTCAGGACAAAGAGCTGCGCAAAAGATTTTTGAAGACTGCATTACTCGCGTTGAGACACAAGAGTTAGAACAATGCCGATCACTCAATCAGATATCGAAAGAGTCGCGCAACTGGCCCATCTGGAACTGGCCGAAGAAGAGCTCAAGACATTTGGTCAACAGATAGCGGAGATCGTCATCTACGTCGAACAGCTCAACGAGATCGACACCAGCAATGTCGAACCGGCAATCGGGGGCCTAACACCCGAAGGCGAGCGAACCGACACGTCCCGCGCCGACGAAATCGAAGGCTCTCTCGGTCAGAAAGTCGCACTGGCCGAAGCCCCCGATCCGGCGTCCGGCTACTTTCGAGTTCCCAAGGTACTCTGATTTATGTCGCGTCAAACTGTTGAATTTTCAATCACTGCAGCGGAGAAGTTGAACGAAACACTCAACGCGTTTCTCCAGATCGATCGCGAGGGGGCGTTGCGGCGTGCCGGGGAGATCGAGGAGGATCGGAGTGCTGGGCCACTGGCGGGGATTCCGATTGCCGTCAAAGACAATATTTGCGTCAAGGGAATGCAGGCTTCGTGTGGTTCGAAAATTCTCGGCGACTATCATCCGCCTTACAACGCAACAGTTATCGAACGGCTGACGAATGCAGGTGCAGTTGTCATCGGCAAAACAAACTGCGACGAGTTTGCGATGGGCTCGTCGAATGAAAATTCTGCTTTTGGACCAGTGCACAATCCCTGGGACACGACGCGCGTTTCCGGAGGTTCTTCAGGCGGTTCTGCCACTGCCGTCGCCGCCGGAATCGTGCCCGTCGCACTCGGCTCTGACACCGGCGGTTCCGTGCGACAACCTGCTTCACTCTGCGGTGTTATCGGTTTGAAACCGACTTACGGGCGCAACTCTCGCTACGGTCTCGTCGCGTTTGCATCGTCGCTGGATCAGATCGGTATCTTTGGGCGTGAGGTTGAAGATGTTGCGCGCGTGCTCGGCGTGATCGCCGGACGTGACCCGCACGACTCAACATCGGCCGACGTTCCCGTTCCCGATTACACGGCTTCACTCACCGGCGATCTGAAAGGCGCGCGTCTCGGTTTTCCGCGCACACTCTTTGGCAAAGGACTGGACGACGAAGTAAAGCAGTCAGTGGAAAACGTGGTCGACGTTTATCGCGATCTCGGCGCTGAAGTGGTCGATGTCGAATTGCCAAATGCCGGCTACGCCATCGCCGTCTATTACATCATCGCCACCGCCGAAGCTTCTTCAAACCTCGCTCGCTTTGACGGTGTTCGTTATGGATTCCGCGCGGAAGACGCTCCCGAGTTGCGCCAGATGTATCGCAAGACTCGAGCGGAGGGTTTTGGTCCGGAAGTTAAACGGCGCATCATGCTCGGCACTTACGTGCTCTCGGCCGGCTATTACGACGCCTACTATCGCAAAGCTCAACAAGTACGCACCCTCATCAAAACCGACTTTCTCAAAGCGTTTGAGCGTTGCGACGCAATCATCACGCCCACTTCGCCAACGCCTGCGTTTGCGCTTGGTGAAAAGGTGGACGATCCCCTCGCGATGTATCTGAACGATATCTACACGGTGACGGCAAATCTCGCCGGTGTTCCGGGGATCAGCGTGCCGTGTGGTCTGTCGTCGGAACGCTTGCCGATTGGATTCCAGCTCATTGGACCATACTGGTCCGAGCCGACGCTGTTCAAGCTAAGTCACGCTTACGAACAGGCACATCCATTCACGGAACGACCGCCAATCAGCGCTTCGTAACCACAGATTTTACGGATTTGAATCCGGATTTTATCCGTGTAATCTGTGGTTCGGTTTTACTTTAGATTTACGACGTTCGGATTTATCTGGAATGAGGTCGCCGGTGAAGATCTCGACCACACCTTTCGCGGTACCGACGAACGGCGTCACGTCCAGGCCGACGTGAACGGCGCCCGGTATCAAACCCTTTTTCTTGATCTCGTAGCCCGCCAGTCCAAAGGCAAAGACTGACCCGATGATGGGGATCGGCTTGATGATGCGCTTGGCGACGCCCCAGCCACCAGCCCTGATAATTCTGCGTTTGAGAGTCGTCATCGTTTACCTCTAAACGTGATAGCATGCATTTCGATGCGACTCAAGCTGTTTTGGCTGGCCTGCGCAGTTTTCACAATTGCGTTGCTAATTTCCTGTCGTTCCGGCGCCGGTAACAAGAACCGTCTGCTGATCTACACCCCACACGGTCAGGACCTCCTGAAAGACTTCATCGCGCGCTACAAGCAACAGTATCCGGACGCAGACGTGCAGTTTCTCGACATGGGCTCGCGCGAGATTCTCGAACGCGTGCGCGTCGAGCGGAATCGACCGCAGGCGGATCTCTGGTGGGGCGCGTCGCACATGACGTTTCAGACTGCTGCTGACGAGAATCTGCTGCTCGAGTTTCGCCCGACATGGGCCGACAAGGTCAGCGCGGCTTCACGCGATGCTTCGAATCGCTGGTACGGCACCTACGAAACGCCACAGGTAATCGCGTACAACAGCGAGGCAGTCAAAGCTGAAGAAGCTCCGCACGATTGGGACGACGTACTCGATCCGAAGTGGCACGATAAAGTCCTGATTCGAAATCCGAATCCGTCTGACACGATGCGCGTGATCTTCGGCGCGATGATCTGGAGGTTTTATAAAGACACGGGTTCAGCGGATAAAGGCTACGACTGGCTGCGCAGACTCGACGCGAACGTTCACGAATACACCGCAGATGGCACGCTCCTGATGCAAAAGCTCGGGCGTCGCGAAGGTTTGATCACGCTTTACAACATGCCCGACGTTCGTCTTTACAAAGAGCAGAAAAACTTTCCCGTGGGTTATTCGATACCAACGAGCGGAACGCCGGTGATCACCGATGGCATTGCGATCGTGCGTGGTGGACCAAACCCGGAAGAAGCGAAACGATTTTATGAGTTTGTGACCACGCCGGAGAGTCTGGCTTACGCCGCCCACAAGTATTACCGCATTCCTGTGCGCACTGACATCGATCGTTCGCAACTGCCGGCGTGGATGAACGAGCCATTCACGCGCATGCCTATTGACTGGGACCTCTTGCGCAAGAATGGGAATGATTGGTTAAGATATTGGGACACTGAGATTCGTGGAAGAAAGTAAACCCATCCACAGATTACACAGATTTACCGAAACAAAATCTGTGTAATCTGTGGATGGCTCTGAAAATGTCTTTCTTATCGCTAAAGAACCTCTCCCGCAGTTTTGGATCCACGCGCGCGGTCGCCGACGTTTCTCTCGACGTCAATCAGGGCGAGTTCTTCGGCCTGCTTGGTCCATCAGGCTGCGGCAAGACGACGACCCTGCGCATGATTGCAGGTCTCGAGAAACCCGACGGGGGCTCGATCGAGTTTCAAAGCGTCGACATCACGAATCTACCGCCCGAACGCCGTGGCTTCGGCATGGTCTTTCAGAACTACGCGCTCTTCCCGCACCTCAACGTGTTTGAGAACGTGGCCTTCGGTCTGCGTGCCCGTCATAAAACCAAAGCAGAGATGACGGAACGGGTGACGAGCGCGCTCGAACTGGTCCAACTGCCCGGTTACGAGAAACGCGCTGTCGACGAACTTTCAGGCGGCCAACAACAGCGCGTCGCCATCGCACGTGCAATCGCAATCGAGCCGGCGTTGTTGCTGTTTGACGAACCACTTTCAAACCTCGACGTCTCGCTTCGTGAGGAGACACGCAGTGAGCTGCGCGAGCTCGTCACGCGTCTCGGACTGACGGCGGTTTACGTCACGCACGATCAGGAAGAAGCATTCGCACTTTGCGATCGGATCAGCGTGATGGTCGGCGGAAAACTGATGCAGTCGGGCCGTCCACGCGAGCTTTACGAACAGCCGGCAGAGATCTCAGTCGCCAGTTTCCTTGGTCGCAACAACCTGATCAAAGCGATGCGTTTGAGCTCGAGTAAAACGAGTGACGGAGAATTCAAAACACTCGAAGGCGAACACACGTTGCACCTGCCCGTGAAGCATGACGATCTCGCGCCACTGAACAAACCTGTCTATCTCGCGATCAGGCCGGAGCACGTTCAGATCAGCACGCACAATAACGACGGCGAGAATTCCCTTTCGGGACACATTCGCGAAATCGTGTTTGGCGGCGCTACTTCGACCGTCCGCGTGGACGCAAACGGCTTACTGATCGAAGCGCTCGTGCTTCGCACCAACGGTCTCGAAGTAAACCAGCCGCTCAACGTGATCCTCTCCCCGGATCATTTGACTCTTCTAAAGTGAAGCACAGAATCCGTCTTCATCAGTGGAGATCGGTGGCCCTGCTTTTGGTCACAGCCATCGTGCTTCTGTATGGCGTGATTTACCCAAACCTCTCTGTCCTGATCACTTCATTTCAACGTGGCGGAAGTTGGACGCTCGCCAACTATCGCGAAATACTCGCACAACGAATCGTCATCGAAGCGATCGTCAGCAGTCTTGGGCTCTCGATAGGCACTGTGATTTTCTGCGCCCTCGTCGGTGTGCCGCTCGCTTTTCTGTTCGAGCGTTTCGACTTTCCAGCCCGCCGGCTTTTCGCCGCACTCGCAGCTCTGCCACTCGTGCTTCCGCCACTCGTCGGCACCGTGGCTTTCATCTTTCTCGCCGGCGAGACTGGCATCCTCGCACACGGCATCCAGAACCTCCTCGGACTCGCAACTCCACCGTGGCGACTACGCGGCTGGCCCGCACTTCTGCTGTTTCACACCTACACGATGTATCCGTTTTTCTACGTGCTGACAGGCGCCGGTTTGCGCCGCATCGACGCAAGCCTCGCGGAAGCGGCACGCAGCCTAGGGGCATCGCGGATTACGGTTCTAAGACGCGTCGTGTTACCACAACTCACACCTTCACTCATCGCCGCCGCCCTGCTGACGTTCATGACTTCGATGGCATCGTTTAGTGCGCCGCTCTTGTTTGGCGGCGACGTGCGCGTCCTGACACTCGAGATCTTTACGGCCCGACAACGCGGAGATCTGACGATGGCTGTCACCGAAACAGTCATCCTCGCGCTCATCTCTCTCGGCGCCCTCGTTGTCTTTCAACGCTACGAAGGAACGCGCCGGTTCGCCGCGGCCGCAATGAAGGGGGCACCACGCCGTCGCGTCAGCATTTCGAGCGGAACGACGCGCGCTTTGGCAACGATCGCTGCGGTCGGCTTCGCATTGCTGCTGGTGTTGCCGGTGGCGACACTATTCCTGGTGAGTTTCGCGCAGGAAGGATCGTGGACCACGCAGACTTTGCCGTCTGCCTACACGTTCGCAAACTACCAGCGCATCTTTGGCGACGCATACGCTGGTGAAGTTCTCTTCAACAGTTTCACGATGTCGGCAATCGCGGCGGTCGCAGCGCTGTTGTGGAGTTTCTGCATCGTCATGCTGTTACGACGGCAAAGAGAGACGCGTAACATTATCGGCGAGGGATGGCGACGGCTGTTGTCGCTGCTTATCTTGATTCCGTGGGCGCTGCCGGGAACTGTGGTCGCCGTGTCGGTGGCCGAAGCGTATGGCGGACCGAGTTTGTTGCTGGGTTCGTTCATTCTCGTCGGAACGTTCTGGATCCTGCCGTTTGTTTATTTTTTGCGATTCATGCCACTCGTCGTGCGTGCACTCCAGGCCAGCATGGAACAAGTCGATCCGACACTCGAAGAAGCCGCGGGTTCGCTCGGCGCGCGCACGTGGCAGAGATTCATGCGCGTGACGCTGCCCCTCGTTTGGCCGGGCGCGGTCGCAGGCACGCTGCTGGCATTTGTGATTGCGTTGGGAGAATATGTGGCTTCGGTGCTCGTGTTTGTGCCCGCGAATCGACCTATTTCAATTGCGATTGCATCTGAGTTGCGGGACTTCAACCTCGGCACCGCGGCAGCTTACGGAGTGGTTTTGATTGTGATCATTTCGATCAGCATGGTGGTGGCCGGACGGCTTGAGAAATTGAGAGGTTAGAAGAAAGTTTCTCCCGCAAAGGCGCAACGGCGCAAAGGAAAACGCAAAGGATGAATCTGGTTAAAAATCCGCGTAATCTGTGGCTGGTTTTACTCATCGCAGTGCTGGTGTTTGTCCCTCCAGTACGTTCGGAGCCTGACAAAACAGAGCTGAATCAGGCACTGCTCGACCTCACGAATCCGTGGACAGTGATGTGTGTCGCCGCGCACCCGGATGACGAAGACGGCAGCACGCTGACGATCCTGCGTCGCAAGTACGGCGTTCATACTGTCTCGTTATTTTCTACTTTTGGTGAAGGCGGCCAGAACGCTGTCGGGCCCGAGCTGTACGAAGATCTCGGCGTCATTCGCGCTCGCGAAACAATGGCCGCCGCTGAAGTGCAGGGATCTGAGCCACACTTCCTCGGCTTTCGCGATTTTGGTTTTTCTAAATCGGCGGAAGAGACTTTTCGTGCGTGGGGAGAGAAAGAACTTCTCCGTCGCATGGTGCTTCAAATTCGCCTTCTTCGTCCGGACGTGATCATCACCAATCACGACACCACGAGCGGTCACGGACATCATCAGGCCACCGGACGCGAAATTCTTCTCGCATTCGACGCCGCCGCCGATCCAAAACAGTTTCCCGAACAACTCACACAAGCCGGCACATGGCAGGTGCAACGACTGTTCGTACGCTCGCGTGGCGAAGCCACCGCCGGAGCGCAAGTCGTCACGCTCGATCCAAACGAAACCGATCCGGTTCGCGGCACGACTTACGCTCAACAAGCACTGGCTGGCCTGCACAAACACGCGACTCAAGGTCCATGGCCCAAGACAATTCCCGCAGGCGGTGCGCGACCGATCCGTTACACGCTCGTCAAACAGGCTCCAAACGCACCTGCTGTTCCCGCGAACGCAAAGACACCACTCGATGGACTGACTTTGCCAGAGGCGATAGCAGCGAAGTTGGCGCCCCCAACGATCGAAAGCAAACCGCTGACAGATTTCGCCGATCGTCGACTCGAACTGCTGGTCTCGCTTATGAGCGCAAAGCGGCGCGGCGTCTTCACCGCCCCGAAAGAAGTCTTCGACACCGACCCACAGCGATTCAAACTAATGGAGTCGCGCCTCGATAAAGCACTCGCGGCCGCCGCCGGCGTTTCTATGACGGTGGCCTCAGAAAACTCAGCGCTCGTGCCTGGGCAAGAGGCGCAAGTGGCAACAATCCTCAGCAATGCGGGTGTCGCCGAGATTCAAGTCAAGGAAGTTAAGTTTCACGGTCTCGGCGTTGTGACCAAGGTGAGCACTGCGGACAAGATCTTGCCGGGCACTGACACTGACGGCGAAGTAAAAGTTATGACGCCGAAAACTGCCAGCCTGAGCGTGCCGTCGTCTGAGCATCTTTCCGATGGGCGGCTCTTTGGCGAGCCGTTGGAGGTCGAAGCTGACCTAACCATCGAAGGCGTTCCGTTTTCTATCGAGAAGGAGATTCGGAGGGAGGTGGCGCCCGCGGTTGAGATCGTGAGCGTCGAGCCGTCGCCGTACGTCACCACACCGGCCACGTCGCAGAAGCCGCTCGATTTCAGAATCACGTTGAAGAACCATCTCAATTCTGAGTTTCGCGGGCTCTTGCGCGTCAGCGGGCAAACTCTCGAAACCGGGCGCGAGATAAATCTTCGACCCGATCAGGCTGAAACCACGAACTTCGTCGTGCGGCCGTTGCCGCTGAGCGGACAAATCCAGGGATCGACCATTGCCGTCACCGTGGATTATCCGGTTCCGAAGGAGCCGGTTGCGAAACGAGATATTCCGCTCGTCTATGCAAACGCGATCGTCGTAAGCGGGCGGAAGGTCGGTTATCTGCCGAGTTATGATCGAACGCTGGAGCGTGCACTCACGGCGCTCGGAGTTGATTCAAAACAATTGACGGTTGACGAGATTGCGAAGGGTGATCTTTCGTCGTATCACACGATCATCATCGACAATCGTGGTTACGAAGCACACCAGGATCTGATACCGGTCAATAATCGTCTGCTGAAGTATGTGGAAGATGGCGGCACGCTCCTCGTCTTCTATCATCGGACGAATGAGTGGAACCCGAATGAACAGCGTGGGCGTCCGCAGTTAGCGCCGTTTCCGATCATCATCGACGACTCACGCGTGACGGAAGAAGATGCGCCGGTTACGTTCCTCCTGCCGAAGCATCCGCTGCTGAATTTCCCGAACAAGATCACGCAACAGGATTTCGCGAATTGGGTGCAGGAACGAGGACTCTATTTCCCACGCGAATGGGACCAGCGCTACACGCCGATACTTTCGACAAATGACAAAGGCGAGCCACCGTTAAAAGGCGGACTGCTGGTCGCGCCTTACGGCAAAGGGAATTACATCTACACGAGTTATGTTTGGTATCGACAACTGCGCGCGGGACTGCCGGGTGGATACAGGTTCTTCGCGAATCTGATCAGTTACGGGAGAAAGAAGGAAGACTAGCCGCGAATCTGCGCTCTTCACGGCAGAAAGGACCACAGTGAACGAATTAAAGGAAATTCTCGTGCGGATTGTAGAGTCCGCGTGCGGTGTGGCGCTTAACGAACACGACCTCCTGATCGACAAACTCAACGATCCTGAGACGAGCCAAAAGCTGAGTCGCGCGATCGGCGATGAGTTGGGAGTTGAGATAACTCCGGTCGAGATCGAGTCTTCGCGTTCGCTAGCTCAGTTGACAGATATAGTGAGCGATCGCCTCCCGATGAATTTCAATGGACAAACGCTGGTAGATATTTACCGCATCGTTGGGCAACTCGTAGAGGATCAGTTGTCACACGCGATCAACTATAACTGGCATGCTACATGGATCGGCGACTTGCTCCACGAATCAGACAGTTTGGACGATGTAGAAATCATCATGAGTTTTGAACAGAAGTTTGGGTTTTCAATCTCAGATCCGGATGCTCAGGCCATGCAAACCGTGGGTGAAACGGTTCGGTATCTTTGGCGCAGAAGTTGTGAGCAAAGCTTTGTACCTCGATCTAAACCACCAATTGCATGTGAAAGAGCCTTTATGTTTTACGAAGTAAGACGTTTGCTGATGGCCCGTGGCGGCGTCGCGCGCAGCGACGTGCATCTTGATACGCGTTTGGGTGATTTGTTGCCGACGTGGTCCGGTCAGTTCTGGAACGAAACGGAACGAGTCTTCGGCGCCAAACTCCCATCGACCCAGATCCCGATCCTTGGTTCGTGGTGTAAGAAAAGGACTACAGTGCGAAAGTTGGTGAACCTACTTTCACCCATTAACGCGGATCTGAAAACAGGTAAAGACTAGGCGGGAGATTCGAGCATCTCTTCCTGATCGGGTTCTTCTTCGAGTTTGACGCGGGCGCGTTCGAGGAATGTTTTGATCATCTCTCGGACGCGTTTTTGCATTTCGGCGCTGATGCGGCCTTCGCCGACAAGAATCGCGAGACGGTGAAGTTCCATCGCGTGTTTGCGGCGCAACTCGACGTGCTGGACGATACGGATCAGGACTTTCTGGCCACGTTCTTCAAAGGCTGCTGCGTAGCGCAGGTAGTTCTTCATTTCGGAGCGGGCCGGTGACCATTCGAGACGATCCGGAGAATCTTCAGTCTTTTCTACGGTAAATGCTGCGTGAACCGCACCGATGACGGGAACGTCAGCGCGTACCATCCAACGCATGATTCCGCCGGCTTCCTTCCGTATGCCCTCGATGCCGGGCATGAGGTCCGCAAAATTACGGAGCTCGCCAAAAAACTCACGTGCCTTTTCAAGGGTGGTACTGAGTTCCATCTGGTCCGCGTAAGAAGCCTTGATTCGAAACATTTAATCTCCGTTAACCGTTTCTCCGAGACGTTGATGCGCGCAGGAAACAATTTGGTTTCCTGCGCCACCATTGCTAAGTTACACGAGGACTGTTTACGAGTAAATATCTAAGTTCAAGGGGTAAGAATTATTTAACATGAAGGCACAGAACAGTTGCCCGCGCTGCGAGAAACGCGGGCTGAAACGATGGGAAGACTTGAACGACGAGGAGCGCGAGGTCGTAAAGCGCTTGCCGGCTTCGGCAAACTACTCGCTTGACGAGCGAAAGGCGAGGCATCGCTGGTGCACGCGCTGCTGGTACGAGGACGTATCCACAGATTACACCGATTTTTCTGCGTAATCTGTGGATACGATTCGTGAGTAAGCGGCGCGGATTGATTGCATTTGATCGGTTAGCGTCTGCTGTAGTTCGGTCGCCGAGTTAAATCCGGTTCGTGTTGCCACATCGCGCGCTGTCGGGTGATTCGGATCGGGAAGACGCGTCGATCGCCCAACAATCAACCGCAGGTTATGGTCAATCGAGCGCAATAGATCGTAGCCACCGCTCAACGCTGAGAAATCATCCTCACCAAGCGAACCTTCCTCACGCAGGCGTTCCAACGTGAACGACGTCGAACGGTCGTCACCTTCGTCCATCACTTCGTCTCTCAATTGCAAATAGCGCGACGCAAAGTAAACGTCGAGCATCCCGCCTGGACCATACTTGATGTCCGTCCCGAGCTTCCGACCACGACTTCCCTTCTCTTTTTCCAGTCGATCGCGGACGTGACGCGTCACGGCCTTCAACTCTTTCGGATCGAATCGCGATGCGTTGGCATGGATGCGATGGCGTGCGTGCGTTTCGATCATCTTGCCGAGCTCCTGATCGCCGCCCACACAACGCAGCTTGACGTAAGCGAGCCACTCCCACGGCGCGCTCTGCTCTTTCAGATAGTCGAGAAAACCTTCCGAGCTGGTGACGAGCGGTCCATCCTTGCCGTGCGGCCGCAAACGCATGTCGACGCGATAGAGATAACCTTCGCGCGTAATACTCGAGAGCGCCGCAATCATTAGCTCAACCAGACGCGAATAGGTTTCGTCCTGCGTGAGGGTTTTGATTGGCGACGGCACGAGCGAGTCGTAAGTGATGAGGATGTCGAGGTCCGATCCGTAATCGACTCCACCCGTACCGAGTCGCCCGAGTCCAAAAAACGCGATGCGTGGTCCACCACTGAATGAACCAAACCGGCGCGCCATCTCGCGCCGTGCGACGAGATAAGCGACGTTCATGCTCGCCGTCGCCAGATCGGTTTGCAGTTGGTTCGCTTCGAAGATTGAAAGCTCGTTGGTCGCGTCCTGGGCGCCGATCTCAACCATCAACTCGGCCCACTGCAAACGCAGTGCGGCCATTTCTGCCGGGAAACTGCGCTCGGCATCGACTGCAGTACGCAAAATTGCGCGGTAATCGCGTCTCAACGTGGCGACGCTCGGCGCGCTGAGTGAAGCAATCAACGTCGGGTTAGCGGCGATCGTCTCCGCAAATGAATCCGACGTCCCGCAGAGTTGCAGCAACGTCTCGAGATTTGCTTCCGAAATCAGGAAGTGTTGCTCGGTTTTCTCGAGTGAAGCCGCGATTCGCGAAACCTGGACCAGGGCGCGATGATGATTGAGTGCCGTGCCGGCGAGTTTCAGCAAAAGATTCGCCAGCGATCTCGGCCTGCTCTCCCAACGCTGGTCCATGTACGAAACAAAGACCCGAGCCGCCGACAGCGCCAGAGCGGTGTCTTTGTCGCCGCCCTCCGGAAGCGTCGGTGAAAACTCCTCGGGCGCCGGCGGAGTTTCTTCAGCTTCGGAGAACAGTCGATCGTACGTGTTGCGCACGTTCGTGGTGTGCGACTTCAAAGCGGTTCTGAAGTCATCCACTCCGGCGAATCCCATACGGCGTGCGACGAGTGCCTGCGCGTCTTCACTCTCCGGAACGGTATGCGTTTGCAGGCCGTGCTCCATCTGGAGCCGGTGTTCCAGAAAGCGCAGAAAGTAATAAGCGTCAGACAGATCGCTGCGCTCCGGCTGCGTGATAAAGCCGCGATCGGCTAGACGTCCGAGACTGACAAGCGTGTGCGGCACGCGCAACCAGTCGTCGAGTCCGCCGTGGGCCAATTGAAGCGCCTGGGCGATGAACTCGATCTCCCGAATTCCACCGCGCCCAAGCTTTACGTTGAATCCGCTCTTCTTCTCGACCTTGCGATCGATCTTCTGTTTGGCAAGTCGAACACTCGCGAGTGCTCCAGTGACGGAAACGTCGGGACGAAAGACTGCCGGCGTCACGGCGGCTTTGAAACGTGAGAATAGTTCGGCAGAGCCAACAGCGGCTCGCGATCGAATCAGCGCCTGGCGCTCCCAGTCCTGCGCAGTGTGCATGTAGTAACGGACTGCTTCCTGTAGCGAACAGGCCAGCGCGCCGTCGCGACCATGCGGACGAAGCCGCAAGTCGACTCGATAAGCGGCGCCTTCGCCACCCGATTGGCCCACGAGTCGTGCAATCGTTTCCGAGAGTTTTACGAAGTACTCGCGATTGCTGACCTCACCGCGTTGGCCGGTACCGGAAGTGGTGCCATCGTCCGAGTAAAGAAAGACGAGATCGATGTCGGAGGCGTAGTTCAACTCCATCGAGCCGAGTTTGCCGAGCGCGATCACGCAATACTCGGCCGTGGCGCTGCGACCGCGATCGTCGACTGTGCGCGGCAAGCCGTAACGATTGTCGAGATCCTGACGCGCGAGACTGAGCGCGTAATCGAGGATCGCGTCCGCAAGGTTCGACAACTCTTCCATCGTCTCAACGAGGGTTCGCGAACGGCGGATGTCGTGCAGATAAGTACGCAGCAACTCTCGACGCCTGAAGCGAGCCAGCAAGACTTGCGGATTCAGCGATGAATTGGTGAGAGCGAAACGCGCGAGTGATTCTTTCAACTCGTCGGCGGTTCTGACACGCGGATCGGCGCGTTCGCGCCCCAACCATGCGAGATACTCCGAGTTTTGTTCGAGAGTTGTCGCCAACAGCGGACTCCACGCCGCCAAAGCGAGAACGTCCGCGAGCAGCGCTGGTTGCTTGAGGAGGTTTTGATGCGCACGCGGCTGCTCCTTGGCTAACCGCTCGAGGAAAAGACGTGGGCCATTCTGATCGGGAAGATCATGAATGCCACGGATGAACACTGACTGTGACTGATCAGTATTCATCCGTGTTCATCCGTGGTTTCTTCCGTTTTAGATGTCGTAATACAGCGAGAACTCGAGCGGATGCGGACGCATGCGCAGCGGCGTAATCTCGCGATCGCGCTTGTAGGTGATCCAACGCTCGATCAGTTGCGGACTGAACACGTCGCCCTTGAGCAGGAAGTCGTGATCGGCTTCCAACGCTTTCAGCGAATCGTCGAGCGAGCCCGGCAGTGTCGGCACATCCTTCAGTTCTTCCGGCGAAAGATCGTAAATATCTTTCTCCAGCGGATCGCCCGGATCGATACGATTCTGAACGCCGTCCAAACCCGCAAGCAACATGGCCGCAAACGCAAGGTAAGCATTGCATGACGGATCGGGTGGACGAAACTCCAAACGCTTCAGCTTCGGATTCGCCGAAAACATCGGAATACGAATAGCAGCCGAACGGTTGCGAGCCGAATACGCCAAATTCACAGGCGCCTCAAAGCCAGGCACAAGACGCTTATAGCTGTTTGTCGTCGGGGCTGCAAAAGCCACGATTGCGGCTGCGTGTTTCAGGAGACCACCAATATAGAACTTCGCCATATCCGAAAGGCCGGCGTAGCCATCACCGGCAAAGAGCGGCTTCTCACTCTTCCACAACGACTGGTGACAGTGCATTCCCGAACCATTATCGCCATACAAAGGCTTCGGCATAAACGTCGCTGTTTTTCCAAACTGGTGTGCAGTATTGCGAACTACATATTTGAAGATCTGAAGATTGTCTGCCGTTCCCAGCAAAGTAGAAAAACGGAAATCGATTTCGCACTGTCCGGCGGTCGCTACTTCGTGGTGGTGGCATTCAACCGTAACGCCACACTTGCCGAGGGTCAGCGAAATCTCAGAGCGCAGATCCGTCAGCGAGTCTGTCGGTGCGCATGGCACATAGCCTTCCTTCGGACGAATACGGTAGCCGAGATTCGATCCGGCAAACTCGTTCGCGTCGCGGCCGCTGTTCCAGTGTCCTTCGTCTGAATCGATAGTAAAACCGGCTGAATTCTGTTCGTTATGAAACTTGACTGAATCAAACACGAAAAATTCGGCTTCAGGACCGAAGTACGCCGTGTCGGCCAGACCGGTAAACTTCAGATAACTCTCAGCGCGTTGCGCCACCGAGCGCGGATCGAACGCATATCCTTCTTTGGTTATCGGATCGACGGCACTGCCGATTAAACAGAGCGTCGGCTGTTCCGCAAACGGATCCATCCAGAAACGGCTGGCATCCGGAACGAGCAGCATGTCCGACTCGTGAATCGCAGCCCAACCGCGAATCGACGAGGCGTCAAAGCCGAAGCCATCTTCAAACTGGTCTTCGCCGAGTTCGGCAATCGGGAAGGTCAAGTGTTGCCAGGAGCCGGGCAAATCCGTGAAGCGAACCGAAACGAATTTGGCGCCCTGGTCGGCAGCATATTTCAAGACAGTCTTAGGGTTCATTTGTTCTCCTGCAAGATTAAGGGAGTGTTGGGGGTGCTCTTCGCCCCGGCGCGGACTTTGGTGCGAAGTATTTTGGCGTGCTTAACGACTCTAGGAAAACAGTCGTGCGGCATTGAAGGACAATTCGTAAAAAACTGTGATTATAGTTATGGGTCGGGCGATGTCAAGCCTAAACCGGGAACTTCTGACAACAGATTTCGCGAATTACACAAATTTGCATCAAAATCCGCGTATTATGTGAATGCTTTCGCAGTAAAAAGTTATAGACCGAGGCGGCCATTTTCTGTTACATTGCGCGGCTAAAGCGTTCCACCCAAACAAAAAACTCCGCAACTCGATTCGGAAAATGTACATCTGTGTTTCAGCTAAAGGCATTCATATCGTTCACGTTTTATTTTTGAGGCAGGAGACCGCCAATTGACCACGGCAATCGAGCAAACGCTCGAAACTTATGGAATCGAAAACTGGGGAGCTGGCTACTTTGATGTTAACCGCAAGGGAAACCTTATCGTTCGCCCCGTCGAGGGAGATCCCCGTGCGGCCGACCTTAAAGAAATCATCGACGACCTTGCCAAACGAGGTATCACCACCCCCGTGCTGCTGCGCTTTCCGCAGCTCGTCGCAGCTCAAGTAAGAAAACTTCAGCGCGCGTTTAGCCGCTCTATTCGCGAGTTTGAATACCAGGGCGCGCACATGTGTGTTTACCCCATGAAGGTAAACCAGCAGCGTTCCGTGGTTGAGGAATACCTGCGCGAAGGCTCCCGGTATGACTTCGGCCTCGAAGCGGGTTCGAAAGCCGAGCTTTACGCCGCGCTCGCCCTCGAACAACCCGGCGACAGTCTGCTCGTCCTCAACGGATTCAAGGACGAAGAGTTTATCGAACTGGCATTTGCGGGCGCGAAAGTCGGAAAGAAAGTCGTGATCGTGATCGAGAAGCTAAACGAGCTCGATCATGTTCTCAACGTCGTCGAGCGTCACGAAGGCGCGTTGCCGATGCTCGGCATGCGCGTGAAGCTCTATTCGAAGGGTTCCGGCCGCTGGGAAAAATCAGGTGGCGAGGCGGCGAAGTTTGGCCTCACGACCACCGAGCTGCTCGAAGTGATCCGGCGTCTCGAAGAAGCCGATCGCATGGACATGCTCAAGCTGCTCCACTTCCATATCGGCTCACAGCTTACGGACATCAAGCGCATAAAGAACGCGATGAAGGAAGCAGCCCGCGTGTATGCGAAGGTCTACCAGCTAAAAGTCCCGATCGAGCTGCTGGATGTCGGCGGCGGTATGGCCGTCGATTACGACGGTTCGAAAACCGCGTTCGACTCTTCTGCGAACTACACGGCGCAGGAGTTTGCCAACGACGTCATTTACACGATCAAGCAGGTGTGCGATGACGAGAACGTTCCGCATCCGACGATCATTCAGGAATCCGGACGCTTTCTCGCCGCTTATCACGCGATCCTCGTCACGAACGTTCTCGACGAAATCGAAACTGTCGTCGAAGATATCACTCCGATCGCGATCGACGAAGACGATCCACAGGTCGTCATCGAATTAGGCGACTTGCGCGAATCGATCACCGTGAAGAACTATCGCGAGTACTATCACGACGCACTCGAGCATCGCGAAGAGTTGTTCACGTTATTCAACCTCGGGCTGATCTCTCTTGAAGATCGCGCGAAAGGTGAGGTGCTTTTCTGGGACGTCTGCGAGCGCGCCGATAAATACGCGCAACAGGCGAAGTACGTGTCGGAAGAGTTTGGCGAACTGCGCCGCCTCCTCTGCGCCAAGTACCTGACAAACTTCTCCGTGTTTCGTTCGGTGCCCGATCACTGGGCCATCAATCAACTGTTTCCGATTGTTCCGATTCACCATCTGAACAAACCGCCGACGGAGTACACCACGCTGTGCGACATTACCTGCGACTCCGATGGCATCGTCGATAAGTTTGTGGACCTGCACGACGTCAAACCGGTGCTGGAACTTCACACTCTTAATCCCGAGGAGCCGTACTATTTGGCGTTCCTGCTAGTCGGCGCCTACCAGGAGGCGATGGGAAATAATCACAATCTCTTCGGCGCGCCACACGAAGCACACATCCACATCGACGAAGAAGGATTTCTGATCAAGAAAGTGATCAAAGGTACCACTGTCGGTGCGGCTGCGGAGCGGGCTCGCTACGAGCGCAGTCTGTTGCACGACGGCTTTCGTCGTTTGATTACCCGGCGCGTCAAAGACGGCGAACTGAGCGAGGCTGACGGCGCCGAGTTGGCCCAGTTCTACGAATCACGTTACGACGCTTATACCTATTTAGCAGTTAATGGCGTCAAGACTCGGTCGCGACGGCGAACTGATTACTAGGCAGATTATTAGAATGTAATTCATAGCAAAGTCTAAAAAGGAACGTTCAATCCGAGAGGTTGACAACCTGCATGGTCACTCAACGAAAACCAAAAGCATCGAAGTACCTGACCACTCCCACGCGCCCGGTTCAGGTGGACCGCGATCGTTCGGTGGCGGGATTGCTGGAGAAGATGGAAGGAACAGGTTTTGGAGGACGGCAACTCGCCGAGGCGCATCGTATCTGGCTCGATATGCTTGGCGATAACACGACTATCATGGTCGCGGCTTCCGGCGCCCTCATCCCGGCGGGCATGCGCCGTTTGCTTGCTTACGTAATCAAGAACCGCTTCGTTGACGTGCTGGTCCTTTCGGGTTCAGTGCTCTTCCACGATCTACACGAAACACTCGGGCGCTATCACTTTCAGGCCCATCCAAGTATGACCGATGCCGAGTTGGAGTCGGCGCAGATCAGTCGCATGTGGGATCTGCTCGCGAGTGACGAAGAGTATCGCGAAGCAAAAGAGTGGATTGGCGGATTTACAAACCAACTCGATCAAACTCGCGCTTATTCGCCACGCGAATTTTTACATCTGCTGGGTAGAGAGTTGGCCGAGATTGCTTCGGAGGATGGCGTGCTCACTTCGGCTTACAAGGCGCGGGTGCCGATCTTTTGTCCGGCTATTGCCGACAGCGGTCTTGCAGTCGGTATTGCCGGCGCGCGTTTCGAGAAGAAGAACAACTTCATGTTCGATGTGATTCAGGACGTGCTCGACATGATGAATGTCATGGCGAATGCCCGCGTTTCGGGAATTTTGAATCTGGGTGGTGGGACGACGAAGAGTTTTATTCAACAAGCCGCGCTCTCCTCGTTCATGCAGAAAGAGCATCATCACGGGCACAAGTACGCGATTCAGATCTCGACAGACGCTCCGCATCCCGGAGGCAGATCGAATGCAGTGTCGTTTGATGAAGGTTTGATTTACGGAAAACTCGCGCGCGGTGCACACACGGCTTACGTTCCCTGCGATGCGACGATCGCGTTGCCGATCCTGATCACGTCGCTTTCACAAACGGCGGCGAAGTATATGAAGGGTCGGAAGAAACCCAACTTCACATTCGGACGTGAACTGATCGTCGAAGCTCCGTAAATATTAGCCACGGATTTACGCGGATAAACGCGGATTAGAAAACAGCCTCGCCTAAACCCTTATCTACCGGCTTTACATTCCGCACGCGATTACGTTGCGCGTACATCGCTTTGTCAGCTTGTTCGATTGCCTGGCCGAGATCCGTCAGTGAAGTAAATCCCGCGACACCAAAAGAAACTGTGACCGTGACCGGCAACCCAATCCAACGCTCACAATTCTCCTCCAGAATCTTGTTCAGCTTTTCAATGCGCCGGCTTGCGTCGGGCTGCGGCAGCTTGAACATCAGGACCAGAAACTCATCACCGCCCCAACGGAACAACATGTCGTCCGCGCGGACTAACGAACGCATTGCGCGTGCGACGGCGCGAATCGCTTTGTCGCCGGTCGTGTGCCCCCACGTGTCGTTGATCGGTTTTAGATTATCGATATCGAGCACCGCGATGCTGCCTGACGTCGCAGATTCACCGTGACCAGCTTCCGGTCGCCGCAAGAGGGAATGGAACGCGTGACGATTGAGCGCCTCGGTTAAAGGATCCATTTGGACCAGCAATTCGAGCTGATCTCGTGCTTGTAGCAGCTTGCGATTCGCCATCTCCACTTCGTGGCGCACGCTTTCCATCAACACCATCACCGTGCCAAAACCAAGCAGTATCTCGAACAGCAGATCGAAAACTGAGGTGTAGTGCAAAAGACTTTCCGGAACGGTGAAGCCCCAGAGTCCCTTGCGTGCTCCGAAGGTAGGCACGTAGACAACAAAGCTGATTCCGAGCAACAGCAATGCGGTAGACATCACACGAATGGCCGGGCTCTGTTCTGGCCGCTGTCCCCTGCGCAGCGCGAAGAACGAGATCACGAACAACACGGCCAGGATCGGCGCGTGGATCATGAACATGTCGTTGAAATCACTCAACACGTAAGGCAGTGTGAGGGCAATTACGAGCGCGGGAATCAGGTAGTAACCGTGCTTTTTGGTGAGCGTTACGCCGGTGGTCTGTGCACGACAGCCCGCGATGAAGAGTAGTCCGAAGATGTACTCGCCGAAGAAATAGCAGGAGTAGAGGTTTGATTGCTGCGAATCGAGCTGGAAGCCGACAAACAGACTGATGAGCGCAAGCGAGAGGCTCGCCCAGGACGCAGTCCAGTAGTTAAGAGCATTGCTCTTAATCGAAGACCGCATGAAGATTGACAGTAGCGTGATTAGGAGGACGCCCACGCACTGAATGGCCAAACCAACATTCGAATCCATAAAAGAACCGCGACCTCGTTTAGGAGAACGAGTTTGAAAGGAAAGCTTCTGGGCGAAAGGACGGTAATGAAGACGGGCAAGAAGACCCGGCAGTTTTGGATTTTAGCGGAAGATCGCCCGTCAAGCCAAGAATTTTTTAAACACGGACAAACGCGGATTTAGGACGGATTTGGGACTAAGTCAGCCATTGCAGCACGTCTTCTTCATTTGAACTGCGTGTGCCGCCGACCACGTGAATGAAATATTCTTCGAGCGAGACCGGGCCCTGGCCGTCATCCTCGACCCGAATTCCCTTCCGCAGCTCGTCCAAAGACCCTGAAGCCAGCAACTTACCCTGCGCAATGATGGCGATGTCTGAGCAGAGACGTTCCACGATTTCGAGTACGTGCGAAGTGAGGAAAACGGTCAGGCCACGGGTTGTCAGTCGCGACAGGAGATCTTTGAGCGTCCGGGAGGCAATCGCGTCAACGCCTTCAAAGGGTTCGTCGAGAAACAGTATCTCCGGCCGGTGTATCAGCGCGCAGGCAAGCGAGAGTTTCTTCTTCATGCCGTGCGAGTACTCGATGATCAGCTTGCCGGGTTCGTCCTGTAGATCCATCAGTTCGAGCAGTTCTTTGGAACGTTGCGCAATCTCCTCCTTGTGCAGCCCGTACATGCGTCCTGTGAACGACAGCATCTCCGCACCCGTAAGTCGCTCAAACAGGTTGAGGTCTTCAGGCACAACGCCGATGCGCCGCTTCACTTCCATCGGTTGTTTTGCGATGTCGAGACCGAGGACTTGCAATGAGCCGCTGCTTGGCGCCAATAGCCCTGTGAGCATCTTGATCGTCGTCGACTTACCCGCTCCGTTCGGGCCGAGGAATCCGAAGAAGCTGCCACGATTCACGCGCAGGTTTATGTGATCTACCGCAACGAAGTCTGCAAATTGTTTGACCAGCTCATCCGTTTTTACAGCGAGCGAAGAAGTCGAATCCCACATGAGCCACAGATTAACGCGGATTTAGAACGGATGGCTAATGACGAAGGTACGTTCGCGCATCGTCGGCGCGAATATAAGGAGGAAGGTGCTGGTGAGTGCTCATTAGGAAAGCGTTTGAGCTGGCTTGTAGCGCGTTGCCGTGCGTTGCAGCGAGACGCACGAAGCGCCCAAACGGCGACCAACCGTAGTAGTAACCGTCGTGCAAACTGAGCAGAATGTCGGCAGTGTGTTTCACGCGCGGCGTAAACAGCGACTTGTAAATGTTCGCGAGCGTATTCGGATAACGGTGACCGGCAGTCCGCTGAAGCCATTCTGCATCGGTGGCGAAGCCGGACGGAAAGGTACCAAGCTCGAGCGGATCGCCACGCGACGTCGTGTATCGATAACTATCCACAGCCGCGTCGTACTCGATGCGTGCGTGGCCGCGAGTGCTTTCCAGAACGACGTCTGCACCGTCTTTGTACACCGCAAAATCGATCCCGGTCACTTCTACACTTGCAGCGGCGATCTCAGGAATCTGCTGATCGTCGTGACAATAGATCGCCGCGTAACTGCAAAGACCAAATGCCGGAATCACGAACTGAAAACCTCGGCGGTGCAACGTTGACGCCAGATCGACGCGCCGGTTCTCTTCGAGATTCATCCCGTGGTCCGAGAACATCACGATCTCAGTCTCACTGCCACAGTAACTTTGAATCTCGCTCAGGATCTGATCGAGCGATTCGAGCGCGACCGCAAGACGCTCCGGTCCCTGACTGTGAAGCAGCCCATCGGTAGCTTTGAGAAAGGCAAAATAGTCGCGCTGCGGCGACGCCGCTTTGAAGCGCTCGCGAAAGCGTTGCATGTCGGCGCGCCAGACTTTCTCCGGCGCAACGTAGATCAAAAACTCAAACGGCAGCGGTTCCTGGTAATCGAGATCGTCCATGTACGACGATGGTACTTTGTCCGGCGTGCGACGACCGATGTACTTCCGGATCCCGCCGCGTAGCTCGCGCGCGCTGCGATCGAAATACAAACTCTCGTAACCTGCAGGCGGTGTGGCGCCGAGCATCGCGGAGAGCGCGACATTCGTCATTGTTGGAAATGGTGAAAGCAGGCGTGCCGGTGGTCCAAAACCATCGAACAAGCCACGACTCTTTGCCTGCTCAATGAGCGCATGAGGAACTCCATCCAGACAAAGTAGCAAGCGTCTCATGTCTTAATCCGTGCTTTTTATCCGTCTTTATCTGTGGCTACTGTTCTACGTCGGGCTTCGCCGCCAGTTCCGATCGATAAGCCTGGCGTAATCCCTTCTTCGCTTCGTCGTGCGCGTCGTAAACGTTCGGACGCGCCAACACTTCTTTGTACTGCGCCAACGCTTCTTCACGTTTGCCGGCCGCATCGAAAGACCGCGCTGCATACAGGTGCGCCATCGTCACCAAACCGGCCTCCGCACGCTCGACCTTCGTCGCCGCGAGAAACTCTTTCGCCGCGCGATCGTTGTAACCGGCAATCAATAACGCCTCGCCATACTTGAAATGAATCAGGTCCAGCGCCCGCACCGCGCTGTCGCGCACGTTACGATCGCGAACTACTTCGTCAAACGTAGCGAACGCCTCCTTCTCTGCCTGTACCGCAGCGGCGAGGTCTTTCTCTTTTCGTTTGACACCGGCGAGCGACACGAGGGCATCAGCCGTTTCGAGCTTCAGCAAATAGTTGCGCGGGTACTTCGCACTCAACTCGCGCGTCAGTTTCACTACATCCGCAAAGCGCTTCTCACGCGTGTACAGCAGCACCAGAACGGTCTTCGCATCGTCCTGCGACCAGCGACCTTCCTTCGCAACCTGTTCGAGCAGCGCGAGTCCGCGCTTCTTCGAGCCGCGATAACCGGTTGCACCGGCAAGGATCTTCACCGGCAACGGCAACGACCCGACCACGTACTCGTAAAGACCGATCGTTATTTGCGCGTCGACGTATTTCGGATCGAGCTTCAACACTTCGCGATGATGATCTACGGCGTCGTTGCCGTCGCGGAGCGCGGCGAAATGGCGTCGCTCGACTGCCTCTTCAAACGACGCTTTCAAGCCTTCCGTGTTGGCGAGGAAATCGAGCGCCTCGATGTTCTTTGGTTCCTGTTTGAGTTTTGCTTCTGCCAGCCGTTTTGCTTCGCGCGTGAGGTTGCGAAACTCGGTCACGATCTTCGGATCGACTTTGTCGTCGCCATTCGTATAGAACGACTCAGAGCTGTAAAGCGAAACTTGCAGACGGCGCGACTCATAAAGCGTTTTGATCCAGACGCGCGCTGCCAGCAGTTGATAGCCGCCGGGATGATTTGGAAAGAGCTGAACGATCTCTTTGAAGTCGCGCTGTGCTTTGTCGTAGTCGATGTTGTAAAGAGCATCGAGTCCGCTGCGCCGCAACTCTTCGAATCGGGCGCGTTCTGCATCCGTTAACCATGGGGATGAAGGCTGCTGTGCAGTCGCACCAAAGCTCGCTGCCAGCAACAAAACCAAAACACCAACACACTTCATTAGCTCCTCCAACAATCCGTAATCAATCCACGTTTATCCGTGGCTGAACGACTCCATGTACTTCACACCCGATCCGGTGTTGAATAAAACCACGCGCTCGCCGCGGCTCACCTCACCCGTTTCCATTAACTTCCGCAACGCCGGTAAACATGCTGCCCCTTCCGGCGCGCAAAAGATTCCTTCCGCTGCACCGATCTCGCGTGTTGCCGCAATCAACTCTTCGTCAGTCACTGCAACCGCAGCCCCACCCGAATCACGCAGCGCATCGAGTATCAAAAAATCGCCAATTGCTTTCGGCACGCGCAGTCCTGAAGCTGTTGTCGCGGCATTTGGAAACTCATCTGCGAACCGGTTTCCTTCTTCAAACGCACGCACGATTGGCGCGCAGCCAGCTGCCTGCACTGTCACCATCCGCGGTCGCTTGCTTCCAATCCAGCCCATGCGCTGCATCTCGTCGAATGCTTTCCACATCCCGATCAAGCCCGTTCCGCCACCAGTCGGATAAATGATCACATCCGGCAATTCCCAGTTGAGCTGCTCGGCGAGTTCGTATCCGAGCGTCTTTTTTCCTTCAACGCGATAAGGCTCTTTCAACGTGGAGACGTCAAACCAACCCTCTTTTTCTTTCCGCCGGCCCACTTCGGCGCCGCAGTCAGTGATGAGTCCATCCATCAGAGTCACATGTGCGCCAGTCTGTTTACACTCGACAACGTTCGCCACCGGCGTATCGCGCGGCATAAAGATGTAAGACTTCAGCCCGGCCCGTGCTGCGTAGGCGGCCAGCGCGCCCGCCGCATTCCCGGCCGATGGAACTGCGAGCTTTTCCGCTCCCAATTCCTTTGCCATCGAAACGGCTGCGGCCATTCCGCGTGCTTTAAAACTCTGCGTCGGGTTCTGCGATTCATCCTTGATGTAAAGCTCGTGGATGCCGACGCGTTTTCCCAAACGCGGCGCATGTAGCAACGGCGTCCAGCCTTCACCAAGCGAAATGATGTTCCTGTCGTCTTCGACGGGGAGCACTTCGCGATAGCGCCAGAGATCGGGGCGGCGCGACGGGAGCGACTCCTTGGTCAAAGTCATTTTGGCGCGCTCTAAATCGTAGCGAACCAGCAATGGCTTACCGCAGGCAGTGCAGAGATTGTGCAACCGATGTGCCTCGTGACTGAGGCCACAGAGGCCACATTCGAGATGAGTGACGTTCATTGGCTAACTTCCTTGATTTTGGGCTGAATTCGGGCGAACACCCGCAAGTATGCGACAGAAATGAAGATTAGAGGTAACGCAGATTTGAACTGAGGCTGGAAACGATAAGCGCAAGAGGTTTGCGGCTATTGCAGCAAACCTCTTGCACTCGGAGCACGCACTTAACTCGAAAGAAGGAGCGTTCTTTCTGACTTATCAGTGGTCGTGTCCGCTATTGCCGTCAATCTGGCTGCGGATTTCGCCGCCGGGCCATCTCGTGCTGTGAACGTTGACGTAAGTTGCGCCGGCACGCATCGCCCTGACCAGTTCTTCCATCTCCCCGGCGCTGATTCCGCGCTCATTTGCGAGGTTTGTGACGTCGACCGCGGTGATGGTGCCTGAAATGGTTGCTGGCGGCGCCGGACAGGGCTGAGTTCCTGCAGGACCGTTGCCGAGGTTAGTACAAAGGAACACGCTGATGGGACCGGTTACGCTCTTTTGCCCGAAGTGAATATGAGACTGCTGGACGGCCCCTTCGAGGTCGTTGTAACTGAGTTCCCATTGAATTTGCGTTCCATCATTGCTGATACGCGCGTTGAAAGTTCCGTTGCCAGTAGTCGAGACTGCCGAAGGAGTCTCCTCGTATCCGGACAAAAACTCGCTGATTTTTTTGAAGCCTTGAGCAAGGGCTACCGTAGAGACCGACACCAAGGCAATCACTGCAAGAGACAATCCTAGTCTTCGCATTCCTTTACCTCCGAAGATTCTTTTGTAGCAAAGTAGGGGGCGCATAATATCACAACTGGGGAAATTAGCCACAAGGAACCACAAAAAGAACAAAAGATTCAGTTCGTGGTTATTTGAGGTTTTTGGGCCTTTTTGAGGGCTTCTCGTTCTGTGCTACTTTGTGACTTTCCTTATGACGATAAGCCTGCTCGCCCTCGATCTCGACGGGACACTGCTCGATGCTCGTGGCCAGATTTCCGAGCGAAATCGTGTCGCACTCGACAATGCGCGCGAGCAGGGCGTGCACGTGGCACTCGTCACCGGACGTCGTTTCCGTGATTCACGCCCGGTCGCGCTTGAGTTGGGTCTGGATGTTCCACTGATCTCACATAACGGCGCGTTAACGAAGCACGCAGCAACACTGCAAACCGTTTCCGTGTTGCCACTGCCACTCGCAGCCGCGCGTGATGCGTTACGAGTAGGCCGCGCGACCGGAGCCGACGCACTGCTCAGCGACGACTATGAAGGTTTGGGAGTGCTTGTTTACGATCACATTCGCGGCGGTAATTCAGCAGCGAACCGCTATCTCACCTGGGCCCGGCGAATTCATGGTGACGAAGAGGGCGCTCACGCCGTGCAGCACGTAGATTCGCTCGAAGACTATTTGGACCACGATCCAATTCATCTTGCGTTTTCAGGCGGCTGTGAAGAGATGGACCAGCTCGAGGAAATACTCAAAGCGGAACTCGGCTCGACGGTGAAGATTCTCAGCACGAAATATCTCGAACAGGATTTCACGCTGCTCGATATCGTCAATCCCACTGCTTCGAAAGGCGCCGGCGTTGCTGCCGCCGCAGCAGAACTGGGCGTGAGTCGCGAAGAGATCATGGCCGTCGGCGACAATTACAACGATCTCGAAATGCTTTTATTCGCAGGCACAGGCGTGGTAATGGCCAACGCGCCATTGTCGCTGCGCGAAATTGCGGGCTTGCATCCGACGGCTTCCAATCGTGAGGACGGTGTGGCTGCAGCAATCGAGCAATTCATCTTGAAAGATATTGTTGAACAGCGGAATTAATCAACCAGTGAGGAGAAACCATGGCAAATCGAACTGCAGTGATAGAGACAAACAAAGGGACGATTCGAGTCGAGTTGTTGGAATCGGACGCACCGAAGACAACCGAGAACTTCATTACACTCGCGGAGCGTGGCTACTATGACGGCATCATTTTTCACCGCGTGATCAAGGGCTTCATGATCCAGGGTGGCGATCCCACGGGCACGGGACGCGGTGGTGAATCGGCTTGGGGCGGAAGGTTCAACGACGAGATCGATCGCAGCTCGCCCGTGTACCAGCGTGGTTACAAAGCGGGCACGTTGGCGATGGCGAATGCTGGTCCAAACACAAACGGGTCACAATTCTTCATCATGCACGTCGATTATCCATTACCGCCTAGCTACACGATCTTTGGAAACGTGACCGAAGGTCAGGATGTGGTGAATGCGATTGCGACGTCGGCAACTGACCGGAATGATAAACCGTTGTCGGAAGTGAAGATGGAAAAAGTTACCATAGAATCTGCGTAACACGGATTAGACGGATCTTTGAAGCAGATTCTCGCGGATCTACAGAGGAAGAGCACCGTGACCGATGCGAGTCGCATTGCGAATTGCGTCGGTCACGTATTTCTTTGCGGCAGCCACTGCTTCTTCAAGGTGCAAACCTCTTCCGAGACCGGCAGCAATGGCAGCCGAAAGAGTACAACCCGAACCATGCACCTCACCGGCTTCGATGTAATCTGATCGAAACTCTGTAAAGATCCCGTTTTCAGTTAACAGGACATCGAGTGCCTGCGCGTCGATATGACGATGGCCGCCTTTTACGAGCACTGCGCGCGCACCAAGCAACTGAATCGCCTCGGCTGCGTGTCGCATATCAGCTTCGTTTTGAATCGAGATGCCGGTGAGCTTTTCTGCTTCCGGAATGTTTGGCGTCACGATTCGTGCGAGCGGAAAAAGTTTGGTCTTGAGGATCTCAAAAGCCTCTTCGTCGATCAGCACATCGCCTGAAGTGGCAACTACAACCGGATCGACAACCGGGGCCGGTAATTTTTCTTCAGCAAACAATCGTGCGACTTCCGCGACGATCTCGGCCGTTGGCAGCATTCCTGTTTTCGCCGCCGCCACGTTCAGATCGTTGACGATTGGTTCCACTTGCGCACGCAGAGTCGCGGCGCTCTGGTGTTCGGCGCCAAAGACACCCGTTGTATTCTGAAAAGTGATCGACGTGAGCGCCGCCGCAGGAAAGCAACCGAATGCCGCGATGGTTTTGATATCGGCAACGATCCCCGCGCCCCCCGAAGGATCAAGCCCCGCAATACTAAGCACCACCGGTTTTGTCATCTGCTATTTGTGCCTTTTTGTGGCCAGGTCAAGGGGTCACTGAATAAACGTATCGCCGCGATGCCCGCAGCGCCGGCTTCGAGACACGCTGCGATATTGTCGAACGTGATGCCGCCGATCGCAAACACCGGAAACTCATTCAACTCACGTGTGACCTCGCGAAGTTTGTCCAATCCCTGCGGCGGACCAAACATGCGCTTCGATTCCGTCTCGAAAACCGGCCCGAACACAACGAGGTCTGCACCGCCATCGCGAGCAGCTTGCGCTTCTTCAAGTGAGTGACTCGAAACGCCGATCAAAAACTCCGTACCAAATGCACCTCGCACGACCGCAGCGGGTAACGAATGTGTCGTCAGGTGTACACCATCCGCGCCGGCCGCACGCGCAATGTCCGCTCGATCGTTAACAAGCAATTTGGTCACGCTGCCACGCGCAATCGACGCCGCACGCACCACCAGCTCATAGAGCACACGCCCAGGCAACATCTTCTCGCGTATTTGAAAAAGCGGGACTTCTGCGTTTACAGCAGCTTGAACGAGCTCGAGAATTGCGGAGAATTTCGGATCGTCAGGAGTTGTCTGCGGAGTCGTCTTTCCACCCGTGATCGGATACAGGCTCGGGAGTGGAAACTTCAGCGGCATTGTTCGTTGACTTCTTTGCAGTGCTCGTTTCGTTTTGCAGAGCGACGACGGTGCGTTTGAAGTTGAAGATCTCCCAGAACGCAATTCCGAGATTCAACAGTCCAATACCGCTCACCGCACCGCGAACCCATCCCGAAGCGACCACGGCCTGCAAGCCCTGAATGCCAGTCTTGCGCGCGGCGTAAAGGAGAAAATAATTATTGCCCCAGTCGCTTATGCCCCACATGCCGTGCGGCCACCATGGCGCCACCGTGAGAAAGATACCAATCTCGAGGCACAGGATGATGTAAAAGATAACGCTTAATTTCGCTGACAAGTGCCTATTCCTGCTTCTGCCTTAACTGACTCAACTTCTCCGCTACCTCGCGATAGCCAACATCGACACCGTAAACTTCGGTGTAAAACTCACGCGCCTGTTTCAAATCGCCGAGTTGCTCGTACGCCGAGGCTAACTCGTAGCGCAACGCCTGATATTCATCCTCACTGTGCCCGGGCGCTTGAAGTCCCTTCTTGAACCAAAGCACAGCCGCTTCCGGCATGCCTTTGTGAATGAAACAATGCCCAAGCATGTTGCAACATTGCAAATATCGAGACGTGCCGTCACCCGGCTTCACCAAGCCAGCCGCGACCTGAAACTCCTGGACGGCCTCGTCCATCAGATCCATCTCTTTATAGGCCGTGCCCATATTGTAATGCGTTTCGTAATCTTCGCGAACCTCGTCGCCCTCTTCGGCGGCACGAAATTCTTCAAACAGCTCGGCGAGACCCGCATCAATTCCCGGAGCAGGTGCGGCAGAAGCAGCATTGTTTCCGCCGTCACCGGCCAGTGATGCATACGCGGGATCGGCGTCGAAAGTTATCGAATCGGTAACGGGAGTCGCAGCCAGCTCTTCGTCGCCGCCAAACTCAAATACCGCGGGCGCCTCGGGCTGTTGATCGCGCCCGGCAAGCTTCGCACGTCGCGCTTGAATATCGGGATGCGAGCCAAACTGCCGTTCGAGCATCTCGAGCGTGTCGACCGCGATGTCTGCGTAACCCTGAGCGATGTAGAAATCAACGCTCTCGAGCTCCTGCCGCATCATGTTCTCGTGTCGCCCTTCGTCGGCCGGAGTGTCCTCAGAAGTGCTGGCGGCAGGTGTATCACCGGGAGTAACGATGCTGAAGTCGACTTCCTGAAAGTCGTTAGCGGAGCTTGCGAAAGGCGCGGCCTCGGAATCGTTTAAATCTGCGAAAGATTGTTCGTTGAGATCCGCGAACGATGACGTCGGATCGCTGAAGGTGGCAGCCGCATTCGTTTCAAATTCATCGGCGACAACCGGAGCCGCTGGTGCGATCTCGTCCTCGTCCTGAACGACGGCAAAAGTTTCAAACTGCGGAACGGTATTTTCCGGTTCCGGCAACGGTGCAAAATCTTCCACCGTGTCTTCCTGCAAACCGCCGAGCAAATTCAAGCGATCGAGATAACGCTGCTCGTCCGGAGCTAGCCGCACCAGTTGCGTCAACGCGTAGCGCTCTTCGTCGACGAGCTCCGAAGCTTCGGCTGATTCCGCGAGACGCTCGAGCGACGAGCGCAATGCATCCATGTCCCGTTGCCACCAGTTAATGCGCACCATCATTCGCAAAGCAGCAACGTGATCCGGATTGCGATCCAGAACCTGGTTGACGATTTCGAGCAGCTCGCGTTCTTCACGCCCGGCAAGCATGCGTTCGATGATCGTCGAGAGGATGCGAATGGTTTCGTCTACTTCGCCGAGTTTTAAGTAAAGACGAGTGACCGGCAGAAACTGTGTGTAGTTGGTGGTGTCCTGGGCCATCAACAGCGACGTGGCCTTCTCCGCTCCTTTTGGATCCTCGGCTTCGAGATACGCACGCGCGAGCATCGACACCAGTTCGTTATCGTCTTCGCGAGTTTCGACAGCACGCTCGAGCACTTCGGCTGCTTCGAAAGCGGTGCCACGCGCGATGTGAGTTTCGAGCATGCCGCGCAGTGCTTCGCGATCGTCGCGCACTAACTGCAATGCCTTCGAGTACGCATCGAGCGCCTGGTCCTGCGATCCGATATGATGAAAACGATTTGCCGCCTGCACAAACGCTGCTGCCGATTCACGCCGCATGTTCTCTTTGAGATATCCATCGGCGAGCTTCAGACGAATTTCAGTGTTGTTTGGATCGAGGTCGGCAATCTTGTGAAGGATTTCGAGGGCGCGTTTGTTGTCGCCTGTACGCGTGTAAGCATCGGCGACTACGAGATACTGCGAACGGGCATCGTGGACCAGTCCCTGACTGGCGTAAAGTTCGGCCAGCTTGAAAGCGATAATCGGATCGCGCGGGCGGAGGCGCTCGATCTTCTTGTACATCGCGATCGCTTTTAAGTTGAATTCCTGGGTGCTGTAGTGTTCGGCAATCCGTTCGAAACAGGAAACTGCTTCTTCCTTTTTGCCCGAACGGACGTAGAGATCGCCCAGCATGTTCAAGGTAGTGAGATCGTCGACGTCGTTATCGACAATCTGCCGATACTCCTTGATCGCGGAGTTGATCTTCCCCTGAGAAAGAAACTTCTCAGCGGCTTTTAGGACCTTAGCTTTATCGAAAGCCATCAGGGATTCTTAATTCGTTATATTGTCGGCGGTTAATAGTAGCAGCGGGCAGCGGGACAATGCCATTCCAGTTAAGCGCGCGTTCTTAATCGACTTAGCAACTCCGACAAACAGCCGCGAGATACGCTAACATGCGTAAATAAAGGGTGTCAACGCAACTATTTCGGCAGGAAAGCAATGTCCGCTAACGATCAAAATTCGCGTGGAAAAGTGGGTCAGGGAATTGCACTTGCAGGACTCGCAATTTACGTTGCATTTGCACCGCATTCGGTGGCGGCGAGTGTAATTGGCGTCGCCATCGCGGGTATTGGGTGGTTGATCAGGACGATCCAAACCGGAAATTTCGGTTTGCGCCGGTCCAAATTCGACTTAATCATCGTCCTGTCACTGCTTTGGACGGGACTCTCAGCGCTATTCTCAGAAGAACCACGCATCAGTATCGCCAAACTTCAGGCGTCGTGGTGCGTTTTTCTCTTTTACCTGGCTCGGGCGACGATCACACGCTCGTCCGCACTCGCTTTAGCCGGCTTGTTGATTGTGTCAGGTTCGGCAGGAGCACTTTATAGTGGTTTTGATCTGTTACGTGGACGCGGCGTTGTAGTTGATACGATCTTCGTAGACAGTCCTTTGCAACAGGCCGGGGTTCAACCTGGCGACACCATCTGGCAGATCAATCGTCATCGCGTCTACTCAACCGCCGATGTTGATCGATTGTTGGCTGAAGCGCCGCCGAACACGCCAATAACGGTGGGAATCATCTCTCGCGGCGAGCAGGTTGAGCGTTTAATTAATCCTGGCCAGCCAATGACCTCCGAAGTTATTGGAACCGAGCACAACCATCGGTTTCGCGCGTCGGGATGGACGCGCCACTACCAGACGTTCGCCGAGTTGATGCAGATGATCGCGCTACTCGCTCTTGGTCTCGCGCTGGCCAACCTCAGAAACCACGGTCCAAACAAATACTTCAGAATCGCAATTGTGGCGGCTGCGTTGTTGACGGCCGGTCTTGTCTTCACGGCAATGAGAACCGTGATCGTAGCGTTTGTGATCGGTGCGAGCGTGATTGCGCTCAGATCGATCCGCGGGAAGTTAAAAATCGTCTTTACGTTCGCGCTCTTTTTTGTGCTGGCTTTCGGCGCGGTGGTGGTGTGGGAAACGCGCGATCCAAGTGCTCTGTTGCTGGGTGATTCGAGCTCGTCACTACGAAGCCAGGTCGCTCGTGTTGGTCTGTCGCGAATCCTGATTCACCCGATCTTTGGACACGGTATGGATGCAATGCAAAAGCATTGGACCGAATGGGGCTTCCCCGGTAAAGACATGCTTCACCTGCATTCGACTCCACTGCAACTGGCGTTCGATCGTGGACTGCCGATGCTGGCGCTTTGGCTGTGGCTGGTGATCGCGTTCTGGTTGTTTGTGGCGCGCTCTGAAAGATCCGCAGCGGATCTGAGCGATACAAACTCTTACGGAATTCAGCTTGGGATACTCGGAGCGTTGACTGGATTTCTCGTCAGCTCGCTGGTGAATTACAACTACGGCGATGCTGAGGTGGCGATGATGTTTTGGTTTTTGATGGGAACAGCTTTATCCACAGATTACACAGATTCAAGCTCTGTGTAGTCTGTGGAATCTGTGGATTAGCGAGGCTCTGCGCCCTCAACACGCAGGTTGTTCGTCACTGAGAACACACCCGAAACACGATTCGCCGCCATGTACGCAAGGTTTCGATCACCACTGGCGGAGACCACACCTTCCAACGTCACATGTCCACGATCGACGACGATGTGCAACGACGGATTCGCACCTTGCAGGTAGCGATAGAGTCCGCCCATTCGCGAGATTGAACGATAAGTCTGAGCGCGAATGCCGTCGTCAAAACGTGATAGCGGTAGCACCTTGATGTTGTTCACCACCCGCGTCACACCATTGATCCGCTTCACTGAGCGTTCGGCGTCCGAACGCGTTGAAGCACGCACAACTTGCCCGTAAAGAGTAACCGTACTTCCGTTGATGCTATACGCGAGATTGTCAAACACACCGTAGTAAGGAAGCGTCACTAACTCGTGCCGTACCTTTTTAGCAAGCTGCGGACTCGCAGCGCCATGCGCCCCCTGAGCCATCGCAACGGCCGGCATGACTGACAGCAACACGGTGGCAAAAGCTGTAATTGCCAGTTGTGAAATTGAGCGTTTATTTCTGTTGTTCATAACCTTGATTTCTCTCCATTCCATAGGAATTAGATAGACACTCTAAGGCAGTGGTTGGTTACGAATTTGGCCAAACTTTGCTACGATTCCGACCCAAATGACACGACCAAAACCAACGGAAGCTGATTCCTACTATTTCAATTACATCGACCTGATAACCAGCGACGAAATCGTGCCCGCGATTGAGCGTCAAATGGACGAAATGTTCCTGTTTCTGCTCGATATCAGCGAGGAACAGAGCCGGCAATCGTATGCGCCGGGAAAGTGGACGATTCGTGAGGTCCTGAATCACGTCAACGACGGCGAGCGTGTGTTTCTCTACCGTGCCTTTTGGTTTGCGCGCGGATATCAGGATGCGCTGCCCAGTTTCGACCAGGACGTGGCAGTGCAGGCGTCACAGGCGAACAACAGCTCGTGGGCGGACCTGGTTGAGGAGTTCAGAAGCGTCCGGCTGGCTACGATCTCGTTTTTCAAGAACTTGCCCGACGAGGCGTGGTCAAGGACTGGGATCGCCAGCGATTATCCGTTCACCGTTCGTTCGCTGGCTTATATCATTGCGGGACACGTCGCTCACCACCGAAACGTCCTTACCGAGCGGTATTTGTAGACCGAATTAGGAAGATTTTCGAAGGATTTTCAGGACAAATCCTCTTCATCCTGAAAATTTTGTCAATCTTTATCCTTGTTTTACACACCCTTTCGGGTGTACTCTGGAGCCCTGCGGAGAGCACTCACTCCGGCTTCATCTTCCGCAGGCCCCCTTATCCACCATCAGCCACTCCAGGAGAATCGCAAATGAAGAGGTGCCCCCAGTGTGAGTTTATTTACGAGGACGACCAGAGTCTTTGCGATATGGACGGTGTACTCCTCGTTTTCGACTCCCGCTCACTGCCGAATGTCAGTGCGCTGACGACGACCGCGCCCCCCAAGCCTCAGCCGAAGCGCAAACGCGCCGTACCGGCTTTTGCGACGCTCACGCTCGCGCTCGTCCTGGGTATGGTTTACTACGTTTCGATCCAACGGAAAGCTGCCGAAAGTGCCTACACACCGCCAGCGGCTGCAACCATTGAGACCACCGCTGCTACGGTTGCCGCTCCTGTCGCCACTCCTGTTGATAGCCCGGCGCAAGTTGTAGAGCCCGCACCCGAACCTCAGCCTGCGGTTGAGGAACCGAAAACTGCTGCTCCTAAACCAGCCGCAGCCGCAGTACCTGCGAAAAAGATTTCCGTTAAGACTTCGAGCCCACCAGCGAAACCTGTGACTGAGCCAAAGAAAGAGGAATCCAAAGTAGGGTCGATCCTCAAGAAAACCGGTCGCATTCTCAAGAAGCCCTTCAAGCTCTGACATCAACCTCAAAAGTGGTCCCCAATGAAGCGTTGCCCCGAATGTCTCTTCCTCTATCCTGACTCGGACGAAAAGTGTGACTTCGATCAAACAGTGCTCGAAGCCGTCGACGATTCGGCTCTTGAACCTGCGACTCGTCCGAAGAAACGTAGCCTCGCCGTGCCCGTCGCGGCAGCGATCGTGCTCATTCTTGGTGTGGTTGCTGTGACGGTCTACTATGCCTTCAGCCAGCGGCCTCAAAAAGCTTCAGCCGTGACAGAGAACACGGTCAATGTTCCGCCAACTCCTACACCGACAGCCGCCGCTCCTTCTCCATCCCCGTCGCAAGTTCCCTCGCCTTCACCATCGCCCACGCCTTCGTCGACGCCGAAAGCAAGCCCTTCAATTTCGACCGCGCACACGCGTGCGACCAGCGATCCAGTTTCGACCAGTGGACCAGGAATCGGAACCCGGCAGGGTGGTAAACCCGTAATACTGCTGGCGAGCGGTGGAAAAATCGATGCCGACGAGGTCTGGCGCACGAAAGATGGTGTATGGTACCGCCGCAATGGAATCGTTACCCTGCTGAAACGCGGCCAGGTGAAGAACATCGTGACGCGTTAAGCAACCGAGTTCACAATTTAATAGGAGGGCGAGTATGAGAATTCCGGCTTCTATCCTGGCTTTAATTCTGATTCTTGGTGTGGCCCTTTCCTGCAAGCTCGGTGAACGACTTGCAGGCGATAAGAATGCGGGCACTGTAAATACGCTTTGGTCCGACGTGCCGCCGTTCGCGGGCGCCACGAAAGCCGACCTCGAGATTCCTCTCGGCGCGCGGCTCCTCATTCGCGGCATGATGCAAGGCAAGGTCAATTTCATTTCATTCCGCACGAACAAGACGGCGCAGGAAGTGAAAGATTTCTACACCAAGGAACGAATGAAAGCGGCCGGTTGGAACGCTGACGAGAAAGGCTGCGTCGGCGATACGGAAGATTCGCAGAATCACGGGGCCATTTGTCTCTATCAACGCAATGATGGCGACAAGAAAGAGGGACTGGCAATCATCGTTGCCCAGGACGAGAAGCTGCCCGAGACCAACATCTTCTACGCCCGCATCGACATGACGAAATAGGATCTAGCCACAAAAAGGCAGTCCACAGATTACACCGATTCTGTTTTGTGAATCTGCGTAATCTGTGGACGGTTGCGTTATCGGCGATTAACCCGTATCCTCCCCAATTCTCCCTCGAGTCTCTGACTCAAATCCCCGTCAAAAGAAAGACGTATGTTTTGTCCAAAGGAAGAAGTATGTGTGTCCGCGCCTCGCTCCTCCGTGTCCTCTGCCCAGTTTTGCTGCTGCTCGCCGGTTCAGTGCCGGTGTTTGCCCAGACTCCGCGAAAAATCGCTTTTAGCTACGGTAACAGCGCCTTCGCAAGCCACATCGCCGTCATAAATGAAGACGGCACCGGCCAGACAATCCTGACCGATGGAAATGACGATCGTGATCCTTCGTGGTCGCCCGATGGTTCGCAGATCGTCTTCTCAGGATCGCGAGTTGGCGGTGTCAACATTATTCGCATGAACGCCAATGGCACCGGTCAGGTATTGCTCACTAACACGGTCAGTCCGGTGCTGAACATGCAACCCGCGTGGTCGCCCGACGGAACTAAGATCGCTTTCACGAGTAGCCGCGCCGGTGCTCGCCGTAGCGAAATCTGGGTGATGAATGCTGACGGCACTAATCCTGTGCGGCTCACTGTAAACGTGCAACTCGGCGAAGACCTTTCTGGACCATTCTACGGCTTGGATTTGGGTCCAACCTGGTCACCTGACGGAACTAAGATCGCGTTCTCGAGCCGTCGCAACGGATCGGCCAATCCGGAAATCTACGTCATGAACGCGGATGGCAGTAATCAAACTCGGTTAACAAATAACTCTTTCGAAGACGATGATCCGAAGTGGACTCGCAGCGGAGATCGCATCACCTTCAACAGCGGTCGTAACGATCTGTCTTTCGGCGCGGTTCCGATTTTTGTCCAGTTCATTACATCTTCGTACCGAGGACTTGAAGGGTTGAGTACGACGATCCTTGTAGAGCGTTCCGGATCTATTCTCAACACGTCGACGATTCAATATTCAGCGACCAGTGGCACCGCCGAGGCTGGAAAAGACTTTGTCGCCGTCAGCGGAACGTTGACTTTCAATCCGAATGAGTCGACGAAATCGTTTCAGATACCCTTGATTTACGACAAGCTGGTCGAGCAGCCGGAAACGGTGACTTTGACGCTCACGAATCCAACCGGCGGCCTGGTTCGGGGCCGGCAAACCGCAGAACTCGTCATCAACGATCCGCCTCCGGTGTTCGCGTTGGAACAGTTTACCGGTCTCGCGATCGCAGTTAACGCTGAGACGTTCGTGCGCGATCCATTCCCGCTAACCACTCCGAGTCTTGTTGATCCGGCGCAGACCATGCCGACGCGTGTGGCCCTGTTTGCTTCGTTTGTCGACTTGCTTCCTGAGGAGAACTTCTCAGCGGTGACTGTGATCGGTTTCAACGCCACGCAAGCGACGTTCAATCTGCCGGTTGAGTTTGTCGGGAAGGTTCCAGGCGTGGACGATCTCACGCAGATCAACGTCGTGCTGCCAAATAATCTTCCGTCAGGCGAACTCTTTCTGAAGATTCAACTACACGGAAACGAGAGCGGCCTCGCGAAGATTCGCATCCAGTAACCAAATTTAGCGCAATAAGTCGAGAAGATCTGAGTGACCGCCGTGTTCGGCCCAACCGGCGGGAGTTGAGTGGACTTTGGTGTCTTTGATGTTTCGATCAGCGCCGTGGTCGAGGAGGAACTGGACCATCGCACGATGGCCATTTAGAGCCGCGTAGTGCAAACCGGTGCCGGCGAAATCGAAACCGCCGGGAATCGCGTTGATCTCCGCGCCTTTTTCGAGCAGAAGTTTCGCCGCATCGATGTGACCGTGCATGCAGGCATAGACGAATGCGTTGTTGACGATGCTCTGTTGATCCTGCGACCACTCGTTGACCCGATCCGAAAGTGTTTGCTTCCCTTTCGGAGGATGATTCGACGCCGCGATCATTTCGAGGTTCCCGAAAGGCCAGTCAATCCGTCCTGCTTCTTGCTTCAGACTTCCGTCGGAATTGAAATAGCTCTCGATGAGATCGGTGCGACCAAGCGCAGCAGCCGTGCGAATGTTTTGAATCTTCGCACTGCGTTCAAGCAACATCGGGATCACGTTCTGGCTGTTCCAGTACAACGCTTCTTCCAACACAGTCCAACCACCCGCACCATCGATCGCCGCACCACGATCCAGTAACAGCTCCGCCAGCGGTCGATTATCGATGCTGCCCGCCGCCACAAGCGGCTCATTCAATTCCGCGCCGGCGTCGATCAACACCTCCGCCATCTCGACTGTATTCGGTTTGTCTTTACCATCCAACACGAGGCACTGAAGCAACGTCGGATGGCTTCGTGTCGATCGGGAAGTCGCAAGCGAAGGATCTTCGCCAATGAGTGCTTTGAACGTTTCGAGGTCGCCGGATTGAATTGCTGCCATTGCTGGATGAAATCTCTTGTCCATACTGACATTGTTCCACAGATTACACAGATCGCGCAGTTGACCGATATAATCTCATTCTTATGCCAACAAAGGATCCACTAGCTACTTCGGGACTTCCGACTTTCACGCGCGGAGATGTCCCAAGCGAACGTCCTCCCATCGAACCAAAGTTTCTCATACTCGTTGTCGACGATTCCGCCGACAACCTTGCAGTGATAAGCCTCGACCTCCAGCAACAGAATTACCGCGTGGTAACCGCCAGCAACGGTGAAGATGCAATCAAAATTGCGACACAAACAACTCCCAACCTGATCCTGATGGATATCAATCTGCCGGAGTTGGACGGCCTCGCCGCAACGCGCCGAATTCGAGAGATCGATGCGCTTCGAGAAGTGCCGGTGGTTGCGATTACCGCCTTCGGCACGGAAGGTTTTCAGCGCGCCGCTTACGATGCCGGAATATTAGGCTATCTAACCAAACCAATTGACTTCGATCGCATGCACCAACTCATCGCGCGTCTCCTCTCACCCGGTGGCTCTGGCAGTCTGGCTGGTCAGTCGGCCTAAACGCCCACAGAATATTGCCGCGCTTTCGGTTGCGTGATAGGCTCCCGTCCACCTCCCCATCCAACTCGCAAGGAGACACGAAGATGAAACTCGCGACGAGACTCTTGATTGTCCTAAGTGTCGGTCTGCTGCTCGCTCTGACGCTGATCGATCGCTCACCGGCAGCCAAGGCTGCTCCACTCGATCTTTCCGGCGAAATCAATGGCGCGCCTTACCGGATCAGGGTGCCGGAAGTTTGGAATGGAACGCTGCTGATCTTTGCGCACGGCTATCGTGACAAGGCCGATCATCCCGGCGAGATCGACAATCGAAATGCCGACGTCGCGCCAAACGCAGCGCTCGAAGCGCCGCTGCTCGCGCAAGGTTTCGCTTTGGCCGGTAGTGCGTACAAAGACAACGGCTGGGCAGTGAAAGACGCAATCCAGGACACGAAGAATCTCGCCGTCTTCTTCCGTGAGAACGTTGGCCAGCCACAACGAACAATTCTCGTCGCCGCTTCGCTCGGAACATTCGTCGGCTACAAGAGCATGGAACAGTTCAACGGGATCTACGACGGCGCTCTGTGTCTTTGCAGTGCAGGCGCCGGCTCGACTCGCCTGTGGGACAGTGGCGTGCCGCTTTATCTCGCTTACGACGTCATCTTCGGAATTCCTGCATCGTGGGGGACAGTCGGCGAAGTCAGAAACGATATCGACTTCGACACCGAAGTGCTCGCGAAACTAGCGCCCGAGCTCAGCAACATCGCAAACTTTCCGAAGTTTGAATTCATTCGACTCGTAGCAAAGAATCCCGGTCGCGGTCTTACGCCGCCACCGCCGCCAGCGTTCTTTCCCGGCTGGGCTTTAACTGACTTTTTCTTCTTCACTGAAGCACGCGCCGAGCTGCAGCGTCGTGCCGGTGGTCCAATCGTTCAGAATCTCGACCAGAGTTACGATCTCACGGCGGCTGAGAAAGCTTATCTAGCCGGCATCGGCCTGCCGACTCCCGTTGTTGATGCGTGGCTCGCACAAATGAACGCGCGGAGAAACATCGAAGCGAAACAGTCGGCGCGGAACTACGTGCGCAACAACACCGAATTCAACGGCAAGATTCACAACCCGATTCTGACTCTGCACACGATCATCGATCCGTTGCTGGTGGTCGCGAACGATCGTGCGTATGCAGAGTTGAATGCTTCGGCGGGCAAAGAGGAACTACTGTTTCAAACGTTCTCGACTGGCGTCGGTCACTGCAACCTGACTGGACCGCAAGTCCTGACAGCGATTGGTGCAATTGACGGATGGGTGCGCACGGGCGTGCGTCCGACCGCAGCAGCATTTCCGGCGCCGCTGGGGTTCAACAACACATTTACTCCACCGCCTTTTTAGACTGCGGTGACAAGATCATTCAGGATGAACAGGGCAATCCTGTAGAATAACGCACGAGGTTTTCGTGCGGTGAGTTCTTCCTTTTCGCTAACAAACGCCGTTACTTCCGGCGACGAAAGTGCTGTATCTGCACTGCTGGCTAGTGGTGCGGACGTTAATGAAAGCACGAACGGCGGTCAGACGGCCCTCATCCTTGCGGTCATCTTCGGACGCACGAATGTTGTGCGAATGTTGATGAGCGCGGGCGCCGACCCGCAGTTGCGCGACAATCTCGGTCTGAACGCGATCGAGTGGGCACAGCGCAGAGGACTAACAGATGCACACGCTATCCTCACTAACAAGCCCGAATCCGCCACTCGACCGAAGCGAATCCTGATTCCAATTGAAGAGCCGAAGGAGTCTGTTGCTGAAACACCTCCTGCTCGGCGTAACGACGACGTCAAAGAGTCTGCCTCTCACGACGAGAAGAGTCGCCGCTGGCTGGCGGGAGTAAAGCAAAGGCTCGACGAGCAAGCACTTCGGCGACTGAATCGCAATGAGCCGCCAGTCGAGCCGCGTTTCATTCGCGAGGAACCACCTCCTTCGCCACTACCGGTCGAAGCGAAGGAAGAAGAAGTGCCTGTCGTAGATGCAGCTGAAACGCCGGCGGAGTCAACACCGAGGAGTTTTGGCGCTCCGCGGATCTTGACGCCGGCGCCGGTTGAGCCGGAGAAAACAGGCAAGCGGAAACGATGTCCGCAGTGCAACGCGATCTACAACGGCGATCTGGTTTCATATTGCGCGCACCACATCGTGGCACTCGTCGACGCAGACGAACCGATCATCGCTACAGAGAAACCGAAATCGAACGCGGCATTGTTCTGGATACTGCTGGTCATCACACTCACTGGCTCGGTGGTAGCAGGCTCACTGATCACCACATACCTGTACAAATCAAAACAGGAAGCGACGCGCATTGCGGCCGAGCAACAGAGGACGGTGCAGAAAGGCACACCGGAAGTCGGCACGGAACTGGCGGGCAAAGCGGTCTCACTACCTGAAGCCGAGTGTCCTGTGAAAGGTCCGGATCCGGTGTCGGGCACAGTGACGGTGCGGATCATGGTCGACAAGAACGGACAGGTCTACTGGGCGCGCGGCTCGGGCGGCGACTGGCTCATGCGCGGCGCCGCCACCGAAGCCGCAATGAAATCAACCTTCGCCCCAGACAAGCTTCGCGGCCGCGAAGTAGAAGGAACAATCACCTACACCTTCACTCCTTAATCAGCCACAAAAGGCACAAAAAACACAAAAAGCACAAAAAGATCGACGTAGCACGCTCATTCTCACTATGTGCTTTTTGTGCCTTTTGTGGCCCGCTTTGTGATTTTTTGTGGCTGGACCTATCCTTGTGGCATGGTCGACTCACAGCAGACGCGCATCCTTCCGGATGAGCTGCGCACGAGTGTTCCTCTGCTCGGCGCGGTTTTGCGTGATCGCTATCGACTCGATAGTGAGCTCGGACGCGGTGGCATGGGGACGGTTTATCGCGCTACCGATCTCGAACTCCAAAGAGAAGTCGCCGTCAAAGTTCTCTCAACCACGGCGCAGAATTCCGATGCACGTGAACGCCTCGTGCGCGAGGCTCGTGCTGCCGCAGCACTCAATCACCCACACATCGTCACGATTCACGACGTCGGCGAAGCAGATGGATCTCCGTTTCTCGTGATGGAGCTCGTCGCCGGGCCACGTCTGTCAAAGGCGCGTCCCACTGAAATCTCGCGCATCATCGAAATCGCCACTCAGATCTGTGACGCGCTCGAACATGCACACAACAATCAAATCGTCCATCGCGATCTGAAACCTGACAACGTGCTCTTGTCCGGCACGAGCGATTCGAGCAAAGTGAAGCTTGCCGATCTCGGACTCGCTCTGCCTGCTTACGGCGCACGCATCTCGCGCGTTGGCGTCATCGTCGGCACTGCCGCATACATGGCGCCCGAACAAGCGTTGGGCCAAACAGTCGATGGTCGCGCAGATCTCTACGCGCTCGGCGTTCTGCTTTACGAGTTGACGACCGGTCGCGTGCCTTTCACCGGCGACGATCCGCTCACGATCGTTTCCCAACACGTACATGCGCCGATTGTTCCGCCACGTGTGCTCTGCGCCGAGATTCCGCCCGCACTCGAAACCGTCATCGTCCGCCTGCTCTCGAAAGATCCGGCACAACGATTCCGCACGGCAGCTGAGACTCGCATCGCATTGCTCGACTCGTTAAAGAGCAAAGATGAATCTGTCCCTGCCGATTCCGCGCCGGCAGTTGCAATTCTCGACGCACTTTCACGCGGTCGGCTGATTGGACGTAATGCCGAACTCGCAGAAGCACGCGAGCTGTGGCAACGCGCTCGCGAAGGACGCGGACACGCAGTGCTTCTCAGCGGCGAGCCCGGCGCCGGCAAGACTCGTCTCGCACGCGAGATCACTATCCAAGCCGCGGTCGACGGCGCACTCGTCCTTCATGGCGGGTGTTACGAGTACGAAGCAGCCACGCCGTACCTCCCGTTCGTCGAAGCATTTCGTCGCTGGGTCCGGGAAGAAACAAATGACGAACGGCTTCGCGAATTGCTCGGCGATGGAGCAACTCAGATCGCAAAACTCGCTCCCGAGATCGAAACACGGCTCGGTCCGTTTCCTGAGCGCCAGGAGCTTGCCGCACACGAAGAACGCCTGCTCTTCTTCGATGCCGTCGTCAACGTCTTTTCCAACATCGCGCGGCGACAGGCGTTACTTTTTTACGCCGACGACCTGCACTGGGCCGATCGCGGCACGCTCTGGCTCTTGGGCCATCTGCTGCGTCAACTGCGCAACGAACGCGTCTTGATTCTCGGCGCTTATCGAGAAACCGAGCTCGACCGCGCGCATCCACTTGCCAAGTCACTAGTCGATTGGAATCGCGAGCGTTTGATCACGCGCATCGCACTGCGTCGCTTCAACGAAACCGAGACTGGCGATCAACTCGGCGCGTTGCTGGGCGAACAAGTCAGTGGTGAGTTTGCGGTTGCCGTTCATCGTGAAACTGAAGGCAATCCATTCTTTGTCGAGGAAGTTTTGAAAGCGCTGATCGAACGCGGTTCGGTGCGTCGGGAGAGTGGTCGCTGGCGGCGCTGTGACATGGAAGAGCTGCTGATTCCCCAGAGTGTGAAGGAAGCGATCGGCAATCGTCTCGATCGCGTCAGTCAGAACACGAATGAAGTGTTACGCGTTGGCGCGATACTCGGCAAGGTCTTCACCTTCGAAGAATTGTCAGCCGCCGCCGAACAAAACGAAGACGCATTGCTCGATGCTCTCGACGAAGCTGCCGGTGCACAACTGATCGCAGCCGGTTCCGGCGATTCATTCAGTTTCACGCACGACAAGATTCGCGAGGTACTTTACGAAGAGCTGAATCCGATTCGTCGCCGGCGTCTGCATCGTCACGTTGCCGAGGGTCTGGAACGCAACTGTCATTTGTTTCCATGCGCAGTTGAGAAGCTCGCCCATCACTACATTCAGGCCGGCGATCATCAACGTGGTCTCGAATACGCGAAACAGGCGGCCGCCGAAGCGGCACGTGTGTTTGCATTCGACGAAGCAATCGCAGCTTATGGGCGCGCGCGTGATTGCGCCGAAGCGCTTGGACTGACTGAAGAGCAAATGGCCCAGGAAGAAGCAATCGGCAAAGCGTTCATGCTCCACGGCGACACGATTCTCGCTGCCGAACATTTCGAACGAGCGCTCGCGTTAGCTACAGATCAATCAACCCGCGTGCGTCTGCAATCCCAGGCCGCGGCGTCGCTTGTGACCACCGGCGATCCACGCGGTGCTGAATACTTGCGCGAAGCGCTGCTCGTTTTAGATCCCGTAACGAACCCGCTTGAGACAGCGAATGCGTTATCGACCGAAGCGCGTTTCCATCACCTCGCTGGTCGCCATAAAACGACGATTGAGATCCTGCTCCGAGCCGTGGAGATGGTAGCTCCGACTGCCGCCGGCGAAAATGTCAGCGGCTTCGCCGCAACGGTGGTTTCGATGGTCTATCCTTACCTGGCAGGCGGCTATCAGCACTACGGCCTTTACGAGGAGTCTGATCACTGGGCGCGACGTGCAATTGAGTTTGGCGAGCAGCACAACATCCTGTTCGCACAGGCGTCCGGCATCGAGTTTCTGGGGGAAAACTGCATTCACAAAGGGGACTACAAAGCCGGACTCGAGTATGCCGAACGTGAGATCGAGATAGCCACCAAACTACATTCACGCGAACGTCGCGCCTGGACACATTATTACGCGGCGCAATGTCGTCTCTTCCTCGGTGAATTAGAACTGGCAGAACGGGAATTTCTCGACGGCATTTCGCTCGCTGAAGCGATTGGAGAAAATCGGGTGCTGTCGTTGTTTCGATCAAGCCTCGCGGTCGTGCAGGCTGTTCAGGGTCGTTATGACGACGCACTCAAAACCGCGGAGGAAAGTCTCCAACGCTCGACACCGAGTTTGTTGTACTCCCATTTCGAAGCGCTCAGATGTTTCGCTGAAGTGAGATTTCGTCGCGCCGAGATCGAAGAAGCCGAGCAACTCTGCCGCACAGCAGAAGAGCTTGTGTCGCCGACTGAGTCGCGTGTGAGCCAGCTCTGGCTGGGGCCGCTCTACATCGAAGTTCTACTCGCCGCTAACAAACGCGACGAAGCCGCGAAGAAACTCGCCGCATACCAAGCTCTCGTCGCCGAGTGCCAATCGCCACGCTTCACCTCCGAAGCCGCACGCCTCGCCACGAAGATTAGTTAGCCACAAAAAGGCACATAAAGCAGATAATCAGAATCCCTTTTTTTGTTCCTTTTTGTGCCTTTTTGTGGCTCAAGTCTGTGGTACAATCCGCGCTGCTCAAAGCCCAGAGCCAAGTTTCCCCGCAAACTGCTCAATTCAACGTTCAGGATCTTTATGAATATCTACACCCCCCGTAGACGCACGAGCGTTCGTGTAGTCGCAGCGTTGTCCTTGTTAGTCTCAATTGCCGTTTTCCTCCCACAACTGCTGACAACTAAGGCGTCACCAGTTACGTTCACCGTCAACTCACTCCTCGACACATCGGACGTAAATCCCGGCAACGGTGAATGCAAGGATGCCAACGGACTCTGCACGCTGCGAGCTGCAATCCAGGAGGCGAACAGTTTTGGTGGTGATGAGATCCTAAACATTCTTGCCACCGGCACAATCAATCTGACAGGCGCGCTGCCGGTTATTAGTACCAACGTCGACATCAGGGGTCCGGGTTCGGCTCAGTTGACCGTGCGCAGAGACATTGGTGGCAACTACCGCATCTTCCAGTCGAGCGGCTTCTCGAGTATTTCCGGACTAACAATTACGAACGGCAGAACTCCGGACGGTGTCTCGGAAGACGTTGCTCCGGGCGGCGGCGGCATTTTCCAAACTGGTGGTTCACTCACGCTTCGCGATGTCGTCATCACCGGAAACTCGACGGGCAATGGCGGCCCGACGAGATTGGGAAGTCCAAACTTCGGAGGGTTTGGCGGTTTCGGAGGCGGAATCTATGCCTCCGGCACGTTAACGATGACCGATTGCGTTATCAGTAACAACACGACTGGTAACGGCGGCACTGGTTTGCAGTTCGGCGGTTCAGGTGGACGCGGCGCCGGAATCTATTTCGCGCCCGGAACCCTCACCATGACGAACGTCGTCATCACCGGAAATCAAACCGGCATCGGTGGCGGACCAAACAGCGGCAATAGTGGCGACGGTGGCGGTATGTGGACCGGCGGCGATTTCTTTCCCACTCAGGCGACCGACGTCATTCTGAATAAGGTAACTATCGCAGACAACAACACCGGCACTGGTTTATCAACCGGCGATAGTGGCAGCGGCGGCGGCATCTTTCTTTATCAGGGAACAATGAGACTGCGGGATACTGCCGTCAAGAACAATCACACCGGCGATGCAACTGCAAAACAGGCAGGTCGTGGCGGTGGCATCTTTAACAACGCCATCCTAACTGCTCAAAACAGCCAAATCAGTGGTAATACGACCGGTGCAAATTCATTTGGTTCCAATAACAACGGCGGCGGCATCGCCAGCTTCTCTTCGCTGACACTCATCAATACAACCGTGAGCGGCAACAGTATTGGAGCGGGAGCCGGAATCGGTGGCGGCGTGTTCGTTTTTAACTTCGCGACCTTAATCAACTGCACCGTTACAGGAAACACCGCACAGTTCGACAATGCGAATGGAGTCGGTGGCTTTGGCAGCGTGATCACACTCGCCAATACGATTGTTGCCAAAAACGGTGACTCACCCAACGATAAGGATCTGGAAAATACGTTTTTCGGCCCGGCGACGTTTGTTTCTCAGGGCCATAACCTGATCGGAAATGCCGACGGCGTCACTGCCTTCAACGGCGTCGGAGATCAAATCGGAAACACCGCCGTGCCCCTGGATCCGCATCTTGGTCCTCTGGCCGATAACGGTGGTCCAACCTTCACACATGCACTGCTCAGCAACAGTACGGCGCTGGATGCCGGAAGTAATGCTCTCGCCAAAGATCCAAACGTTACCCTGGAAACCGATCAGCGCGGCGCGGCACGCATCGCGGATTCTCTCGATGCTGACTCGCTCGCGGTAGTAGACATCGGCGCATACGAGTTTCAGCAAACCCTCGAAGACATTCCCAACAAGATTACGAATGAAGACACTGCGCTTACTGTTACTTTTGGCCTTGGTGACACCGGACCATCAGTCACGTCAGTAACGGCGACTTCGAATAATCAGGCTTTAGTGCCCGATGCGGTTTTGTTAGTGAGTGGCACCGGCAATGTTCGCAGTCTGCAAATCACTCCGCAGCCTAATCAGTCAGGACTGGCGATGATTACTGTCACCGTAAACCTGTCTGGCGGTGGCACATTGATCGACACTTTCACGCTGACCGTGCTTCCGGTTAACGACCGTCCGACATTCTTCGTTCTCGGTGCTCCACAGATTCTCGAAGACGCCGGACCACAAACGGTCAACCTGATCACCAACATTAGTCCCGGGCCACTTGAAGAAGCGCAGACGGTGACGTTCACTGCCACGATCGTCACTAATCCTTCGCTGTTCTCGGTAGCTCCTGTTGTCAACAGTTCCGGAACGATGACTTACACACCTGCACCCAACGCATTCGGCGATGCCATCGTTAGGGTGGTCGGAAAGGACAATGGCGGGACGGCAAATGGTGGCGTAGACACCTCTACCGAGGAAAACTTCACGGTCACAATCAATCCTGTAAACGATGCTCCAAGCTTTACGAAAGGCCCGAATCAAACTATTAACGAGGATGCGGGCTCCCAGTTCATAAGCAACTGGGCCACCAACATCAGCCAAGGGCCGAACGAGTCAGACAGCTTCAGTTTTCAGGTCACCAACAACACGAATCCCGGTTTGTTCTCGCAACAACCCGCCGTATTCACGAGTGGGCTGTTGACATACACACCTGCTTTCAACGCATCCGGAACTGCCGACATCACGATCGTTCTCAAAGATACTGGCGGAACGGCAAATGGCGGCGCGGATACGAGTGCGCCCCAGACTTTCACCATCACCGTGACTGCGGTTAATGACGCTCCACAACTTAGCCTGCAGTCTACTTTCGTCCAAACTAACCAGCAGACGCCGCTTGTTTTCTCAGGAGCCAACTTCAATTCCATCACAGTCAGCGACGTTGATGCAGGAACGGATCCGATTCGCATCACTCTCACTGCCACGCAGGGCACGCTCACACTTCCTTCAACGACCGGTCTCACGTTTGTAACCGGCGATGGGACCGACGACGATACGATGACCTTTACCGGAACTGTCGGCACGATCAATACACGTCTGAGTGGACTCAGCTTCAGGCCGAATAATGGCTTCGCCGGTAGTGCGTCACTCCAGATCGTTGCCAATGACGACGGACATAACGGATCGGGCGGAGCGAAAACTGCTTCTGGCAATATCAATATCAACGTGATCTCGGGCGGCCGGTTCTCGTTCAACACCGGAAACTACGGTGTTAACGAATCGGGGACGACGGCGACCATCACGGTCTTGCGAGCCGGCGGTGTTGCAGGCACAGCGACCGTTAGTTTTGCAACTTCGAATGGTACCGCGACGGCTGGAGCGAGTTGTACGTCCGGCGTGGATTACATTCCGGCGTCGGGATCGTTCACGTGGAACAACGGCGATGCGAGCGTGAGGCAGTTCACGATTACGATTTGCAACGACAGCACCAACGAAGACGACGAAACGATCAATATCACGTTGAGTAATGCGACCGGCACGGGCTCTCTGGGAACACAGCCTACTTCCGTTTTGACAATCGGCAACGACGATGCGCCGGTGCTGCTTACCGAGGAACTTACAGACCACGCGATAGCGCTCGATCTGGTTAACCAAACGCGCGATCCGTTTTCACTCCTCAACCCGTTCAACCTGAGCAACGATCAAGCGAGGCGAGTTTCGCTGTTTGTCTGGCATCTTGGGTTGCTGCCGAGTGACACGGTTAATTCGGTGCAGGTGGTCGCACGGGATGATGAAGGCAGGATTTACAATCTGCCTGTCGAGGTGTTGAGTCCGGTGGTTACGGTTGTGGATGTAACGCAGGTCGTCGTCCGATTACCGGATAACGTAATCGGCGCTCCAAGAGATCTACATGTGAAGGTTACTCTGCGAGGACCAGGAAGCAACGAAGCCGTGATCAAGATCCATTAAAGTTAGCCACGGATACCACGGATCTTTTACTGATAGATCCGTGGTATCCGTGGTTCAAAACTTACATGCTACTAACGGCGTCGCCATTCTTTAGATAGCGATCGAGAAAATCGAGTATCCCCTTATACGCTCGGATCTCGTTGGCCTTCTTCGTAAACCCGTGGCCTTCGTTGTCAAACAAAACGTACTCAACAACGCCGCCGCGCTTCTTGATGTTCTCGACGATCTCATCTGACTCCGGCTTGATCACGCGCGGATCGTTCGCACCCTGCAACACGATCAACGGCTTCACAATCTTGTCAGCATGAAACAGCGGCGAAACCGCACGCAGGTTCTCCAGCTCGGTATTCGGATCGCCAATCTCCTTGTAGAGCGCCTTGCGGAACGATTCCCAATACGGCGGAATCGATTGCAGCGTCCGCACCCAGTTTGAAACGCCAAACAGGTCTACGCCCACTGCAAACTCATCGGGCTTGAACGCGAGCGCGGCAAGGACCATGTAACCGCCGTAAGAACCGCCCATGATTCCGATCTTCTTTTCATCCACATATCCGAGCGACGCGAGATACTTCTTCGCCTCGACACAATCCCAAAGCGGTTCGCGCCCGTGCTTGCCATCGTCCGACGCAAAGAACGACTTGCCATAACCGCTCGAGCCGCGATTGTTGACGCCAAGCACAACGTAACCATGGTTCACCAGATACTGCGTGAGTGCGCTGTAACCGACGCGCGTCTGTCCCCCTGGACCACCGTGAACTAACACGAGTGCCGGAGCTTTGTTCGTGGCACTGGCAGCTTTCGGCTTGTAGAGAATCGAAGGCACCTGAACGCCGTCGAACGACTTGTAACGAATAACCTGTGAATCGACGAGGTCAGTCGCGTTGATTTCCGGATTGAGACTGTCGGTTAACTTCGTAGCTTTCTTCGTGACGAAGTCGTAGACGTACAGATTGCTCGGACTACGATCGCCGTTCAGATAAAACGCCATCAGCTTTTCACTCGGCGAGATGTTCACACCCGTGATGTCGGCGTTCGGAAGCTGCGGCAGGCTGACGAGCTTCCCGGTGGCGGTGTCGTAGATTTTGATCTTCGTGCGCGCGTCTTCGTTGACTGCCGTGACACGATATTTTCCGTTTTGCGAGAAGTAAGTGTAAGCAACGTCCCACGGTGTTTTCTCAACGACGTCGCTCTTCCCCGTCGCCAAATCGTAACGCGCGACGTAACGGAACTCGCTGCCGGCATCAGTCAGGTAATAGAGATACTTTGAATTGACGTCGAACGTCTCCGCGCCATTCGCGACATCACCAGTATGAGTAGTGATGTTCTTCATCTCTTTGGTGGCAGTGTTGTAAAGAAAGATATCCGAATCAGCCTGCGAGCCGCCGTTCTTCTGAAACGCAACATACTTCTTGTCATCCGAAATGGTGCTGACCTCGAGGCCTGTCTCGTCTTTGTAGACCATTGTCGACTTGAACGTGTCGAGCGGCATTTCGTAGATATCGAAGTAGCGCGCATCGCGTTCATTCGTCGAATAGAAAAATGATTTGCGATCGTGACTCCAGCCGAGAAAATTTGCCTTCACTTTGTCGCCGGGCGTCAGGTCGCGCTCGGAGCCGTCCTGCTCGTGCAGGTAGATGTGACTGTTCTCATTGCCGCCGCGATCGTACGTGTAAAGGAAGCGCGTGTCTTTGGGAAGATACGAAACGGCGAACGTGCTTTCTTTGGTCGAGTTAGTTAACTGCGCCGCCGCGCCGCCACTCACCGGAACTGAATAGACGTTGTAGATACCGGTCTTGTTTGTGTGAAACAGAATCGACTTTTCGTCGGATGAGAAGGAGCTGCCCCCGATGCGAACAGTGTTCATGAACTGTTCGATGGTGTACTCCTTAACAGCTTGTGTTTTCTTTGGCTGCGCCAGCGCGGGAAACGCAGCAATAACCAGGATTGAGATGAGCAGTGAAAGCCGTTTCATAGGTGAACTCCTTAGTTAGAGTGGGACAGGATTTAAAAGATGTTCAGGATTTACATGTTCATCTTGAAACATCTTGTAAATCCTGTCTACAAACAGTTCGAGCAACGCGCTACAAAAGTTGATTCACATCCTGCGCATCATACTCGCCGATGAGGTCGATGCCGGACGCTGCGAAACGACGAGCGGCCGCTGCGGTTCTATCGTCGCGTTCGTGCTCCTTAGACCATTGAGCATGTTTGATCAGCAAGGCAAATTCCATAATCCGGCCTAAAGTGAGGCTGAAACGGCGCGCGCCAGCCTCGAGCGCAGGCTGGCCGGCGTGCATCGCCTCGTTCAACCAGCTCGCCGCATGATCCAAAGCTGAACGCGCGATTGATCTCGCTTCTGCCGTCTCAGCTACACAATGCATTACCGCCGACTCAAACCGTGCCAATCCTTGTTTCGGATCTTTGTCTCCACTCTGAAGTGCTCGCAACGTATCGAGCGCGAGCACGTTCGTCGTTCCTTCCCAAATCGGTAGCACCTGGCTGTCGCGTAACAGCACTGGGAGCCCTGTATCTTCAACATAACCGGCGCCACCGAATGACTCGAGCACTTCACTCGCAACCATCACCGACTGTTTGCCGGTAGTAAGCTTCATCACCGGCGTCAACACCCGCAACAACAGCGCATCCTCGTCACTGATCTCGCGTGTTTCGCTGCGACCGGTCAGCTCTGCCACATGGAAAGCGAAGAGAAATGCTCCGGCGGTCTCGGCGAGCAAAGTCGCAAGCGTATCGCGATGCAGAGGTGTCTCTGACAATGCAGCACCGAAAGCAACACGTTTCTGCGCGTAGTCAAAACTCAGAGCCAGTCCACGGCGCATGAGAGAGACAGCGCTGATGCCGTTCCACAAACGCGTGATGTTCAGCAGCGGTGCGATGTTGCGCACACCGTCAGTCAAACCTTTTACGAGTTGTGCAGGCGTGCCATCGAGAGTTAACTCGGCCGTCGGAACTTTGCGCGTGCCGAGTTTGTCCTTGAGACGATTGATCTGAATGTTCTGCGGGCGACCGTGTTCGTCTCTGGTTTCGAGATAGAAGAGTGCGAGCCCGCGTCCGCCCGGTGGATTCCCTTCCGGACGCGCGAGCGTGAGCGCCATCTGCGAGCTGATCGCAGATGTGAACCACTTGCGTCCGTACAGACGAAAGCCGTCGCTGTCAGGTTTTGCAATCGTCTCCGAGATTCCAACATCGGAGCCGCCAGTAAGCTCAGTCATCCATTGACCGGCGGTCCAGAACTCTTGCGGATCGCGAGTGATCAAGTGAGGCACAGCGCGATCGATCAAGGCCTGATTACCGGAACCAAGAAGTGTGCGTGTAGCACCGTCAGTCATCGCGAGCGGACAACTGTAGATATCCGTCGAAGGAGTGAAGAGATATGCGAGCGCGCACTGATGCACTCTCGAAAGACGGCCGTGCTTCTGTTCGTAAGCCGTGGCGACAACACCATGCTCAGCCGCGATACGCTCAGCAACACGCCACAACGGCGTCAACTCGATTTTATCGACACGATTCCCCCAAGCATCCCACTGCGTGAGTGTTGGCTCATTCAACCTGTCTGCTAATTGCAGATCGTATAGATTCGATCCGGCGAGTCGTCCCATCTCCATGAGCGACTCTTCAACTTCACGTCGCATGTCAGGTGGAAGCACACGCGTGAGGTATGAACGCAGCAGTCGGTCGTCGGTGTATTGATTGCCCAGGGTTGGGGGTGGCTGCTGAAACATAATTCATTAAGGCATCGCTTTGCCGAATGTCGGTTTGGCTCTGCTAATTCTGCGATAGGTGCCGTTTGCGTACACGTTATGGCCAAAACCACAGGTCTCTCCCTCTTGGTCGACGATCAACTTGCCACCAGTAAATCTCATTGTGATCTTACACTCCTCCTCTTCAGGTATTCCTTCCGGTTTGAAGATAGCAGTGTCACCGTCGATTCGAGCTATGCCTTCACCAAATCCAAGATTTGCCGTCCATTCTCCACGAATCTTGTACTTGTAGGCGCCTTCGAACTCGATTTTTAGTCTTTGACGGCCCAACGCCCAGATACGGAAAACATTTTCCCGGTACTGCCACGTACCGTTGACCTGTGCCGCCGTAACGATCTTTTTTTCCTGGGGGCCACTGGCCTGCAAGGAGCCGGGCACGAGTAGCGAAGCCACCATCAGACAAACAACTAGACTGAAAACTAATTTGTTCATGGCTCCACTTTGTATACCACAGATAAAACGGATCTAAAGCACGGATTTGGGACTAAGAATCTGAATCCGTGCCTTAGATCCGTTTTATCAGTGGCCCCTAAAATGTGCTAACCTTTGCTCTCTCTAATGTCTTACGAACCCCAAGAACAAGACCTTTTTCTCAAGTGCCTGCTCGAGGCGAATGTCGACGGCATTATCGCGTTTGATCGCGAATACCGGTACACCACCTGGAACCGCGCGATGGAGAGCATCTCTGGTGTGAAGCGCGAAGACGTTATCGGTAAGAACGCGTTCGAGATGTTTCCCTGCCTCAAGGAAACCGGCGAGGACCAGTACTATCGCGAAGCCCTCGCGGGCAACAGCGTCGTCGCGGAAAACCGTCCGTACATTATCGCTCAATCGGGTTGCAGCGGTTACTTTGATGGGTATTACTCGCCCCGTCACGACGAGAATGGTGAAGTCGTAGGCGGCGTCGCGATCATTCGCGACGTCACAGAGCGCAAGCTCGCCGAAGCAGCCACAGCCGACGATCACCAACGTCTCGCTTTCCACGTTGAGAACACGCCGCTTGCAGTCATCGAATGGGATCAGGAATTCAGAGTGCTGCGCTGGTCGCCCGCGGCATACAAACTGTTCGGCTGGAAAGCCAAGGACGTTCTCGGCAAGCGGTTCAGCGATTGGAAGTTTGTGGTTCCCGATGATTTCGACGTGGTGAACCAGGTGGGCCACCGGCAAAACGAGGGACAGGAACATCACGGCATTTCGCGCAATCGCAATTACACCAACCTCGGGACGATACTTCATTGCGAGTGGTACAACTCCGCCCTCTATAACGAAAACGGGAAGCTGGTTTCGGTTCTTTCACTCGTGCTCGACGTGACTGTCGCGACGCGGATTGAAGAAGCACTGCGAAAGTCGGAAGCGCAGTATCGTCTGCTCTTCGAATCAAATCCGCAGCCGATGTGGGTTTACGATCTCGCCACGCTTCGCTTTCTGGCGGTCAACGATGCGGCCGTGCGTCACTACGGCTACACGCGCTCGGAGTTCCTCGATATGACTATCAAGGACATCCGGCCCGCGGAGGACGTGAAGCTCCTTGAAGCCTTTCTCGCGTCGGACAACGGGAGTCTCGAACAGGCGGGCGAATGGCGTCATCGAAAGAAAGACGGCACCGTTATCAATATCGAAATCACTTCGAATCGTCTCACTTTTGGCGGCAGGTCGGCGGAGTTTGTTCTCGTTCACGACATCACCGAGCGGAAACAGACTGAGACCGCGCTGCGCATCAGCGAAGATCGTTATCGCGATTTGGTCGATAACAGTCACGAGCTGATCTGCACACACGATCTTGAAGGGCGTGTGTTGTCGGTAAACCCGTGGGCCGCGCGCGTGTTGGGTTATCCGCAGAACTCTCTCGTCGGCATAAATATTCGGGACGGGCTTTTGCCTGAATATCGCGAACAGTTTGATGAGTATATGCGCACTGTGACCACTGAAGGCTCGGCGCGCGGCGTCATGAAAGTGCGCACCGCAACTGGCGAAACAAGACTATGGGAGTATTACAACACGCTTCGTACTGAAGGTGTCGAGAAACCAATCGTACGCGGTATGGCCCACGACGCGACCGAGCGGCGTCATGCATTAAGACGAGAGAAGGAAGCCCGGATGGAGGCGGAAGCTGCGAATCGTGTCAAAGACGAATTTCTCTCAACACTCTCACACGAGTTGCGCACGCCACTCACCGCGATCATGGGATGGTCCGACCTGCTGTTGCACGACGAAGTGGAACCGGAAAAACAGCGTCAGGCCGTCGAGACAATCTTTCGCAACGCCAACTCGCAATGCCAGTTGATCAACGATCTCCTCGAAGTGTCGCGCATCATCACCGGGAAGTTACGACTCGAATTCGTCGCGTGCGAGCTTCATTCGGTTATTGAAGCGGCGGCGGAAAGTATCAAACCGACCGCCGAAGCGAAAGGTGTTCGACTGCAAGTCCTGCTTGAGCCGCATGTTGGTCCGGTGTTTGGCGATCGCGAGCGGCTGCAGCAGATTGTTTGGAACTTGTTGTCGAATGGCGTGAAGTTTACGCGCCGAGGCGGGCTAGTCCAGGTCACGCTGCAGCGCATCAATTCACACGTTGAAATCGTGGTGAACGATACCGGCGTCGGCATCAATTCGGATTTTCTGCCTTATGTGTTCGAGCGTTTTCGACAGGCCGATGGCTCAACGACGAGAACCTATGGCGGTCTGGGACTCGGGCTCGCGATCGTGCGACACCTCGTGGAATTGCACGGCGGCACTGCGTGGGCCGAGAGCGCCGGCACGGACGAGGGCTCGAAGTTCACCGTCAGACTGCCTGCGATGACAGCAGAGGAACAACCGGTTCCGGAGCAATTCAAACAACCCGCAATCGCCGACGTCGAAGTGCGCGAACAGCGGCCTTCATCGCTTCAAGGGTTACGTGTGCTGGTCGTGGATGACGAGGTTGATGCACGCACTCTGTTGACGATGATGCTCGAGAAGTGCGGCGCGCAGGTGGTTGCAGTCGGTTCGTCCCGCGAGGGTTTGGAGTCGATTGAGAGTTGGCAGCCTGACGTTTTGATCGCGGACATCGGCATGCCGGTGGAAGACGGGTACGGGTTGATCCGGAAAGTACGCGCACTGCCAAAGAAGAAAGGCGGACAAACGCCGGCGCTTGCGCTAACTGCTTACGCACGAACTGAAGATCGCGTGCGGGCACTTTCAGAAGGTTACCAGGTTCACCTTGCGAAGCCTGTTGATAGATTCGAGCTCGCTGCTGTCGTCGCTAGTTTGGGCCATAGATGAACACGGATTTTTTACGGATCTGGGGCTAAAATCCGTCCCCGATCCGTATCATCCGCGGCTTAATCACAGCCGGCTCGGGTTTCTGCGAGTTTTCTCCAGCGGTGGCCGTTGCCGAGCGGGAGATCGTCGGCTTCGACGGGTCCATCGCTGCCGGAGACGTAGATTGGCAAGTCACGAACTTTCTCGGCCGCCCACGCTTCCTCGATCGGAGTGATCAGACGCCACTGCGCTTCGACCTCATCACTGCGAATGAACAACGTCGCATCGCCACGCATCACGTCGAGCAATAACATCTCGTAAGCATCCGGCGACTCGACACCAAAAACGGTTTGGTAACAGAAATCCATGTGAACGGTCGCGGTGCGCATCTCGAACCCCGGTTGTTTGGCCCCAAACGTAACCGTGATTCCTTCGTTCGGCTGAATCCGCAACACGATCACGTTCGGCTCGATCTCGTCAGTCGGCGTGCGTGCAAAAAGCGCCTGCGGCGTGCGTTTCAAGTGCACCGCAATCTCGGTCAGGTTGCGTGCGAGATGTTTTCCGGTCCGGACGTAAAACGGCACACCCGACCAGCGCCAGTTTGAAATCACAAACTCCACCGCCGCGTACGTCTCCGTCACTGAACCGGCGGCGACACCTTCCTCTTCCTTGTAACCTTTGACCTTTTTGCCCTCGATCTCGCCTGGACCATACTGCGCGCGCACCGTGCGTTCCGCGACCTGCTCGGGTTTCAGGTGACGAATCGATCGCAACACCTGCACCTTCTCTTCGCGGACTGAATCAGCGTCAAAGGCCACCGGCGGCTCCATTGCGGTCAGCGTGAGGAGCTGTAAGAGATGATTGGCGACCATGTCGCGCAGTGCGCCGGCCTCTTCGTAGTAACCGGCACGACTGCCGACGCCGCCCTGCTCGGCAGCGGTGATCTCAACGTAGTCGACGTAGTTGCGATTCCAGACCGGTTCGAACATCGAGTTTCCAAAACGAAATACGAGGATGTTTTGAACCGTGTCTTTGCCGAGGTAGTGGTCGATACGATAGACCTGGCTCTCGTTGAAGACTTCCGCGACCGTCGCGTTCAGCGCCTTCGCAGATTCAAGATCACGCCCGAAGGGTTTTTCAATAACTATACGACTCCAATGCTTATCTTCGTTGGCGAGTCCCGCCTCGCCGAGACGTTTCACGATCGTCGAGAATAGCGACGGGGGCGTGGCCAGGTAGAAGAGACGATTGTTGCTCGCGCCCTGAGATGCCAGCTCTGCCAGTCGATCGGAAACGTGGCGATATGTGTTTTCATCGTCGAGCTCGCCGGCCATGTAATGAAGACGTTCGGCGAGCTTTTGCCAGTGATGCTCTTCGAGGTGCTCGATCTTTTTTGAATTCTGAAGGGCTTCGCGCACCGTCGTTTGAAACTCTTCATCGGTCATCGGGTGGCGTCCAACGCCGAGAATACGCACACTCTCCAAACATCCCATCTGCAACAAACGGCACAACGCGGGCATGAGCTTTCGTTTGGTTAAATCGCCCGTCGCGCCAAAGATCACAACCACACACGGCTCCGCTTGCGGGAGTGTTGGTTGCTCAAAGTGAACTGGATTTGGTTCTACAAGTATTGCTGACATAACTGTATTTATCGGTGTATTGGTTTACAGGATTAACAAGCTTCACATGACGTACAAGATAATCCTGTTAATCCTAAAAATCTTGTCAATCCTGTGAAACTTACTTCCGCTCCACGTGCCCGCCAAACTGCAAACGCATTGCGGACAGAATCTTGTTCGCGAAATCAGCTTCGCCGCGCGAACTGAATCGCTGAAATAGGGCCGCACTCAACACGGGCACCGGCACACCTTCCTCAACCGCCGCATTGATGGTCCAACGCCCTTCACCTGAATCCGAAACACGCCCGGAAAAACCTTCCAACTGCGGTGATTCCGCCAACGCAATAGCCGTGAGATCCAGCAACCACGACGCAATGACGCTGCCGCGGCGCCACACCTCAGTAATATCGGCGAGGTTGAAGTCGTATTGATAGTGGTCGGGATTACGCAGCGGCGTTGTCTCCGCATCCGCAGCTCGTTCGCCCTTCCCTTCATTCGCGTGATGCAAAACGTTGAGACCTTCAGCGTACGCCGCCATCAATCCGTACTCGATGCCGTTATGGACCATCTTCACAAAGTGGCCCGCGCCTGATGGACCACAGTGCAGGTACCCTTCGCCAGCCGTACTCGTGTCAGCCGCTCGTCCCGGAGTCGGTGAAACGGCATCGCGTCCCGGCGCCAGAGTTTTGAAAATCGGATCGAGATACGTGACGATCTCGTTCTCACCGCCAATCATCTGGCAGTAACCGCGATCGAGTCCCCAAACGCCGCCACTTGTTCCGACGTCGACATAATGAATACCTTTGGTTTTGAGCTCGCGTGCCCGGCGGATGTCGTCGATGTAATAGGAATTTCCACCGTCGATAACAATGTCGCCGGCAGACAAAACCTTCGTGAGATCGTTAAGAATCGTATCGACAAGCGCTGCGGGTATCATCAACCAGACCGTTCGCGGCGCCTTGAGCTTCGCGATAAAACCGTCGAGTGACGTCGCGCCGGTAGCACCTTCAGCCAGCAGCGCTTCAACAGCGTCAGGACTGCGATCGTTGACAACGCATTCGTGCCCGCCACGCAAAAGGCGACGCACCATGTTCGCGCCCATGCGTCCGAGGCCAATCATTCCGATTTGCATTAAAAAAGCTCCTTGCTTATGTGTCCGTGTTTACCTGAAGATAACAGAAACCCTACGCGAAGGAGCACTCCAGATGAAGTGTTTGCAGATGCTTGTCATTTTATTGGTTCTTGTGATGCCGGCGATGGCGCAGAAGTCACGCATTCTGCCGCCCGATCGTATTATCGATCTCACCTACGCTTTTGATTCAGACAGCGTTTACTGGCCGACGGCGGAGCAGTTCAAGCTCGAAACCGACTTCGAAGGGATGACGGACAAAGGATATTTCTACTCGGCGTATCGTTACTCGGCGGCTGAACACGGTGGCACGCATCTCGATTCGCCGGTCCACTTTGCGAAGGGACGTTTCACGGTCGATCAACTGCCTCTGGAACGGCTGATGGGTCCTGCGATCGTTGTGGATGTGACGTCGAAGTGCGCGACGGATGCTAATTACCTTGTCAGCATCGCCGACTTTCAAAACTGGGAAAGACAGAACGGAAAAATTCAGCCGGGCACGATCATTCTGTTACGCACGGGCTTTGGGAAGTTTTACCCGAATCGTCAGAAGTATCTCGGGACGGATGAACGTGGGGCGGCGGCAGTCGCGAAACTGCATTTTCCGGGACTCGATCCGGTAGCGGCGCGATGGCTTACGCAGAGTCGAGCGATCAAAGCGATTGGGTTAGACACGGCCAGCATCGATCGTGGTCAATCGACGCTGTTTGAGAGTCATCGGATTCTGTTTGAACACAATGTACCGGCGTTTGAGAACGTCGCGAATCTCGATCAGTTGCCGGCGAAAGGATTCTCGGTGATCGCGCTGCCGATGAAGATCAAGGGCGGCAGCGGCGGACCCCTCCGAATCATCGCGTTATTTTAATGGTTAAAATTTTTCCAAACTCTAAAGACTTAGCGCGTGGGGCCGCGGAGCATTTTGTCGCGTGTAGCCGTGAGGCTGTCGCGCACCGTGGCTCGTTTACTGTCGCACTGTCCGGTGGTTCCACGCCAAAAGCTCTCTTCGAGCTGCTCGCCGATCCGAACGAATCGTTTCGCAATCAAATCGCGTGGCCCAACATTCAATTCTTCTGGTCCGACGAACGACACGTCCCTCCGGATCACCCGGACAGCAACTATCGCATGGCAAACGAAGCGCTGCTCTCACACGTTCCTATCACACCGAACAACGTTCATCGTGTGCCGAGTGAAAACCCAAACGCCGCCGAAGCCGCAAGCGAATACGAACAAACACTAATCCGCACGACACAACAAACACTGCCGCAATTGGATCTGATTCTTCTCGGGCTCGGCCCGGACGGTCACACAGCCTCGATCTTTCCCGGTTCCGAAGTCTTGCATGAAACAAACCGACTCGTCGCAGCGCCCTGGGTCGAGAAGTTCCATAGCTATCGCATCACGATGACGCTGCCACTGCTGAACAATGGCGCTTCAATCGTGTTTCTGGTCAGTGGTTCGGAAAAAGCGGAGATCGTGAAGGAAATTTTTTCAACTGCGGACAAATACCCGGCCCAGGCTATCAAACCTACGCATGGCGAGTTGCTGTGGATGCTAGATCTAGGCCACGGATGACACGGATTCAAAATCCGGATTTCTATCCGTGTTATCTGCGGCTAAATTATCGATAGAAGCTACGCGTCGCTGCTCGATCAACAACTCCTCGAATACCGGCGCCGGCAATGCCTTGCTGAACAAGAACCCCTGCACGACGTCACACTCGAGCGCGCTCAAGTATTGAAGCTGTTCCTTTGTCTCCACGCCCTCGGCAATCACCGTGAGATCGAGTGCATGACCCAGGTTGATTATCGCTCGCACAATGGCCGTGTCGTGCGGATCTCTGCAAACATCCGAAACGAACGTCTTGTCGATCTTCAACGTATCGATCGGAAATCGTTTCAAATAGTTGAGCGACGAATAACCGGTGCCGAAGTCGTCGACTGCAACCTTGATTCCCATCAGCTTCAACTCGTGCAGCTTTTCAATCGCCGATTCAGGATCCTTCATGATCGAGCTCTCTGTCAGCTCGAGCTCGAGCCAGCGCGGATCCAGATTCGTCTCTTTCAGAATGTGGGCCACGTCGGCAATGAAAGTCTGCTGTTGAAACTGCCGCGCTGAGAAGTTCACCGACAAAGTCAACGGCGTCAAACCTGCATCCTGCCAGGCTTTGTTTTGTGCACACGCGGTGCGCATCACCCACTCGCCAAGCGCAATGATCAAGCCACTCTCTTCCGCGAGCGGTATAAATTCCTTCGGATACAACAATCCCAGACTCGGATGATGCCAGCGCACGAGCGCTTCCATACCGACGAGATGAAAACCACGAATATCAACCTGCGGCTGGTACTGAACAACAAACTCCGCTCGCTCAAGTCCCGGTCGCAAATTGCTTTCCAGCACGAGTTGCTTGAGGGCGCGCGTGGTTCCTCCCGCGGTGTAAAACTGGTAGACGTTGCCGCCGAGACTTTTGGCCCGGTCGAGCGCGGCGCCCGCATTCTTCAACAGCCCAGCTGTATCGCGACCGTCGTGCGGAAAGAGACTGATGCCGATACTGCTCGACACAAAGATCTCCTGATCTTCGAAAAGGAAAGCCTGGTCGAGTGCGTTCTTGATCGCGCTCGCCACGTTCGCTGCGTCCTGAGCGCGCGGAATCTGCGTCAACAAGACTGCGAATTCATCACCACCAAAACGCGCCACCGTATCCGTTTCGCGAACACAACTGCTGAGACGTTGGGCCACTGACTGCAGGAGTCGATCGCCCGCCGTGTAGCCGAGTGAATCGTTGACAGTCTTGAATCGATCGAGATTGAGCAGCAGGACGGCCTGCATCTGATCGGAGCGCCGCGAAAGGGCGATCGCCTGTTTGAGTCGATCTTTGAAGAGTACTTGATTTGGCAGGTCGGTCAGGGCGTCGTGGTAAGCGAGGTGATTTAGTTTTTCCTTGTTCTGACGGTTTTGAGAAAGGTCGACGACAAAGCACGCGATCTCGTCTTCATGCATCGCCGCGCCAAACAAAACCGGAACCGGGGAGCCATCCTGTTTCAGGAATTCTTTTTCATACGGCGCGCAGGCGCCAAAGGCCATCAGCTTCTCGAACGCTTCGTCGTCGAGGCGATGATGTTCGGGCGGCGTCAGGTCATGAATGCGGCGCGGTAGGTTTGTGGAAGTGTAACCGACGAGGTTCAGAAAACTTTCGTCAGCTTCGACGATGTTTCCGGACAGATCGGTAAATAGGACGGCGACAAGATTCGTTGCGACCAAATGCCGCAGGGCTGCATCGACTTTGGTTTCCATAAAGGAGTGATTGCGCTTGAATTTCGGGAGGTGAGTTGGGCAAGCGGGTTGGCCGTCAACCGCTCGACTAGGCTAACAGAGATGGGCGCTTGATTTCAATGGAATTATTAGCCACGGATAACACGGATAGATCCGGATCTATCCGTGTTGTCCTTGGTTCAATTAGCGAGTTGAGCTGGTCGACGTCGTAGATGGACCCGGAGGAAGCCTTTCGTTGAGATAACGTGTGATCATTCCGAACAGATGACGCTGCGTGCCCGGGCCTTCGTAGATGCCATGTGACCGATTTGGATACGCAAACATCGTAAACTGCTTGTTCGCCGCGACCAGTGCGTTAATCATCGCTTCAGTGCCCTGGTAGTGAACGTTGTCGTCGCCGGTGCCATGAATGACGAAGAGATTGCCTTTCAACTGACCGGCAAAGGTGATCGGCGAGCTCTGCTTCCACTCGTCCGGATGGTCTTTAGGGAGCCCGCAATAGCGTTCCTGGTAAATCGTGTCGTAGTAGTGAAGGTCCGGCACGGGCGCGACCGACACGCCGGTGGCATACACTTCGGGGTAACGAAACATCGCATTCAGCGTCGACGACCCACCGCCGCTCCAACCCCAAATGCCGATGCGAGCCGCATCGACAAAAGGCCACTTGGCAATCGCACGAGCCGCCGCAGCCTGATCGCCCGAGTTCACAATTCCCATCTTGCGATAGATGATCTTGCGCCAGGCACGGCCACGCGGCGCGGGCGTGCCACGGTTATCGACGCTCATCACGATGTAACCCTGCTGCGCCAGCATCTGATGCCACAACCGATTTCGACCGCCCCAACTGTCCATGACGGTCTGTCCCCACGGCTCGCCGTAGACGTAGAACAGCACCGGGTAACGCTTCTGCGGATCGAAGTCGGGCGGTTTCATCATCCAGCCGTCGAGCTGAACGCCGTCACCAATGTCGACTTTGAAAAACTCTGACGGAGTTTGTTTTAGCTGCGCGAGCCGATCCTGAGTTTGCTTGTTATCGATCAGCGTTCGCGCGACGGCGTGCTGCGGCAAACGCACAACATCCGTTACCGGAACTTTGTTGAAGCTCGAATAAGAATGAATCGCGAAGTCGCCGCGCGGCGAGATGTTGTAACTGTGCACGCCGGGAACGTTCGCGGGCGTCAGTCTTTCTTCCTTGCCTGTGCCGTCGATGCGAACGCGATAGAGGTAACGTTGCGTTGCATTTTCCGGTGAGGCAAGGAAGTAGATCCAGCCGTTCTGCGTATCAACTCGCTCGACGCTGATCACGTCGTAGTTGCCCGGCGTGACTGTTTTTACTTCGCCGCCGTCCCGTGAGACGGAATAAATATGACGCCAGCCATCGCGTTCACTGGCCCAGAGAAATCGTTTGCCGCCGTCGATCCACTCGACGTCGCCGCGTGCGAGTCCGTTCTTGTCCCAGTCGATGTCGCCCCACGCAATGTCGACCCAGGCGTCGTCTTTCTCAGTCAGAACAGGATGAGATTTGCCGGTGGCCGCGTCCGCGATCATCACCGTGTTCGTGTCCTGGCGGCGGTTGAGTTGCTGAATGATGACTTCGTTGGAATTCGCGGCCCATTCCATGCGGGGCAGATAGTTGTTTCGCGCATCGCCGGGAATTTCGATCCAGCGGGTTGGACCACCATTCGCGTCGACGACGCCCACGCGCGCCGCGGAGTTTGTCTCGCCGGCTTTGGGATACGGAAAGGTTGTCACCACCGGATAGAGCTCGGAGGTGTTGTTGATTAGCGTCATCTCCTTCACACCTTCGGAGTTGAGCTGCCAGTAAGCGATCTGCTTGCTGTCGGGACTCCAGCGAAAGCCGTCGCGACAAAACAGTTCTTCTTCGTAAACCCAGTCGAAGGTGCCGTTGACGATGTAGCGCGAGCCGTCGGTGGTGAGTTTTGTGATCTTGGAATCGCCGGAGAGGTTTTCGACGTAGACGTTGTTTTCACGGACGTAGCCGACGCGCTGGCCGTCGGGCGAGAACTTCGCGAACATGAGACTCGATGGCTTTGCTTCGGAGCCGCCGAGTTTCTTCAAGGTGTTGGCTTTGAGATCGAGCACCCAGTAATCGCCGCGCGTGTTGCTGCGCCAGACGCGCGCTGATTCGGTGAAGATCAGGATCTTCTGCTCGTCGGCGGTCATGGAAAACTCTTCGACCGAGAGTGGTTCGGCGGCGCCCGTTGGAGTCAACTTCTCGGCTGAAACTTTGACTGTGCGATCGCCGGTCGCGACGTCGTAACGAACGATGTCGAGAAAATTCTTCTTGGTTGGTGACGGTTCGAGGGCGAGATAGCCGCTGCCATCGTTCTGCCACTGAACCGGACCAAGCGATCTGGTGCGGTACGTAAAGAGCGAATCAACCGTTAGCAGTGCCGGATCTGATTGTTGAGCAAATACGGGGAGTATTAAGAGCAGTAAGACTGGGATTATTTGAATTCGTCGTCTCATCATTGAACCTCAAAGTTAATTAAACATACTTGGAAGGGGTCAGTACCGCCCGCGGTAGCGGGTGGGTCACCATGCGTATGCGCAGTCGCTATTGTATTTGAAACCGGAGCCGGACCCACCCGCTACCGCGG